>JAKEEU010000293.1 GCA_022616415.1 Candidatus Zhuqueibacterota bacterium
CTCAGTAGTCCCAAAATTGGCCGGGACGACCCGTAAGATTTGAAATAAAATGGCTTGTTCGATTCCTTTTAAATTTCACAAGGAAGGAGGAACAAGCCATGTATAGGAATAATAATAAGCCTACGAATAATGATAAGCCTAAACTCAATGATGAAAAAGTCCTGGGTCAAGCGAAAAAAACCTTGGAAATATACTTGCCACTGGAAGCCGACGGGTATTGCGTGAGGAGCGACACGCTCTATGACATCTTGATTGGAACTGCGGCTAACCGTGGAACGACCGAGTCGGTCTGCGCGGAACTGGCTGGATCTCCTGATCCTGAGACCATTCGCTGCTATTTCAGAGAGCAATTTACGGTTGAACAGTTGCCGGAATTGCAACGCTCGATCAATGATGGTTTGGCTGCCAACTGGCCGAAGAAGTTGCGACGCAGTGGCCCGATTGAAGTCGCCTTCGATTTTCACGACCGCCCTTACTACGGCAAGCAGGAACAAGAGAAAGCCTTGTTTGTACGTGGCGAAGCCAAAGACGGAACGACTCGTTTTTATCGGGTGGCGACGGCTTATGCAATTCTCCGCGGGCAGCGAGTGACTTTGGCGATTCGATTCGTACTGCCAGGGGATCAAACTGTAGACGCGGTCAGAGAATTGCGGCAAATGCTGCTGCTGCGGGCGCTGCGGATCGGCGTCCTCTATCTCGATAAAGGTTTTTCCGGCGTCCCAGTGCTCAAGTATTTGCGCCGTTGCCAACAACCTTCTTTGATCGCCTGCCCGATCCGAGGCAAAAAAGGCGGGACCAGGGCTTTGTGTCAAGGGCGAGCGAGTTATCGCACCGACTACACCTTCAACGAAGGCAAGGAGGAGGAGTTCACGGCGCAATTGGCCGTCTGTCGTGTCTTCACCACATCTCGGCGCACCAAACGTGGCAAGCGCCGGGCGGAGTGGTTGTTGTTTATCATGATTGCTCTGGATTGGACGCCGGAGAAGTGTCGGCAAAGATACAGAAAGAGGTTTGGCGTTGAGACAAGTTATCGGCTGGGCAATAAATTGTTGGGTTGGACGACCTCGCCCAATCCGGCCTATCGCTTTGTGCTGATCGGCCTGGGATTTTTGTTGCTCAACCTGTGGGTGCATCTGTGTTGGATTTACACGCAAGTGGCGCGTCGAGGAAGACGCGCCTTTGCGCCATCTTTGTTTCGCCAAGCGCGCTTTATCAATTTTTTGAAACACGCTTTAGAACGCATCTATGGCACGGTCAATAAAATCAGAGCGCCAGCGGCGCC
>JAKEEU010000294.1 GCA_022616415.1 Candidatus Zhuqueibacterota bacterium
CGGAAAGGATTTTATAGCGGCGAAGACTAGAGCGAAGATTTTCGGATTTTCGGACCCGCTTTACGCTATTGCCAGTCATTTCTTCGGCGTAGAGGTTACATCTACGCAGAACAAAGACTTGCCCGGTATGCGGGCATTCCTGCAAACTGTTGGCCAATGGGGCAAGAACATTATTTCGGATGAATATCCGGTGACGCCTGCTCGGGCCGCATTTGGGACGATGATTCGCTCACTGGCCGGGCATGGTTTTTTTCAAGGCTACTCCGTCAATTGGGAAGATTTCGGTCGTAAGGACTCGATATGGACGGACGCCTTATGCGCACGGGCAGCCGAATTCGAGGGCCACAAGGCGGCGTCGAATGTGCGTTTTGAGGTTGAGTTTAATCGACTTTCAAGTGAAGGCTGGACGCATTTTCACGTTATGTGCTCTCCGGCGACATGGGCGAAAAGATTGGAGGCCAAAAAACTTACGCCGCAGTCGAAAGAGGTTGCTGACTACAGCGAGCAAATGGCGATCAAGATGGACCGGGGCATCACGCATCAAATTAAACAGCCCGGCGGGAAAATCCGTTGCATCTGGAATGACGACGCCGCATCATGCCCCTCGCCCCGGCTGTTCACTGTTACTGAATTTCTGGCGAGCTACAACGCGCCGCAGGCCCCGGCCAACATCGCTGCTGCCGAATGAACGTAGGCACTAAAAGCTTGCTGTTCGGCGTGCACCAGTTTCTTTGGCACCCGCTGACAGTTGGCCTTGCATGGCGCAAATGTCATCGTCGTTGGCCGAAGTGGCGGGAATGGGTCGCGATTTTTTGCCATGACATTGGCTACTTCGGTTCGCCGAATATGGACGGCATAGAGGGAAGACGACACCCGGAGCGCGGCGCAGAAATTGCGACTCGGATCGTGTATTTCATTCAGCGCCGGATTCTATTTTCGGATGCCGAAACCGCGATGATCCGGGGACTCGAAACCTATTGGCTATCGTTGTATCACTCAACACATTACGCACGAATGAACGACGCTGAAGTCAGCGCGTTGTATCTCCCGGATAAAGTCTCGATCTTGTTTGAGCCCAAATGGTTTTACTTGCTACGCGCTCGACTCTCCGGCGAGATCAAAGAATATGTCGCCAACGCACCGGCGGAGGTTACGCTCGGTAACGATACGGTGTGGTTTCTCTGGTTCCGGGCTAGAGTCAGTGCAAAATTGGACGATTTTA
>JAKEEU010000295.1 GCA_022616415.1 Candidatus Zhuqueibacterota bacterium
AAGTTAATTATTTTGTCCAAAATTATTTTGTCTAATACTTTTGCTTTTCATCCGTTGCGTTGTTTCTATCCGTTGGGAAATTGTTTTTGTCATAAACCCGTAACGATTTTATCACGCTCCGGTAATTTTGTAATAATGTAACCGGCGTATCTTATCCTCAGAATGTTGGAATGCGATTTTCCAATAGCGGAGGCAAAATATGCTGGAACAACCCATTGAGATGTTGTTGATATGCGGCATCGTCATTGGGATGCTGCATACCTTCATTCAATTATTGATCTCTTTTCACGAGATTAATAAATCTAGCAAGCAAGCCCCTGCCGGTCACTTTTGCCCGCCCGTCTCCATCTTAAAGCCGCTTAAAGGGCTGGATGATCAATTGGAAAAAAACCTGCAATCCTTCTTTCAATTGGATTATCCGGAATATGAGCTGATCTTTGGATTGCAGCAGGCGAATGATCCGGCTTATTCGGTGGTTTCAGAACTTTGCGCCAAACATCCGCATATCAAATCATGCCTGATTGTCAACCAGCGCCGCATCGGTTTGAATCCCAAGATCAACAATCTTCCGGAATTATTTGGCGGAAGATTATTTCATGAGCAAGGCCATCGAGAAGCTGGGATTGCAGATCGTCAATTCCGCCTACTTCATCGAGAACGTCAATGAGAATTGGTCATGGCGATATTTTATGAACCGGCACACTCGCTGGGCCCAAATGCGGAAAACCACCAACCGGTTATATTATTTGATCGAAATATTCTCTTACCCGATTGCGCTAAGCCTCATCTATGCTTTTTATCTATGGAATCTGGCGGGAATATACCAGTTGTGCCTGGTCGTTGGTTTGAAAATCGTGATGGATGCAGCGCTGGGTAAAATCGTCGGTTCGGATTTAAGGTGGCATCAATATCTGCTCATCCCGATCAAGGAGGTGGTCGTTGCATTGCTGTGGTGTGTTCCCTTTGTCAATAGCCATATAAATTGGCGGGGAAATCATTTCAAAATTATCAAGGATACCCGGCTTGTACCCTTAATGGAGGCAACGTAAATGGAAAAATATATCATCAACAATTTTGTCTTGAACCAGATGGCTGCAAAACTCTTGAGCTGCCATTCGCCCTTTTTGAAAAAATGGGCGGTTCGAGCGATTTTACTCCTGGTTTTGACGGTTTACGGTGTCGAAAGCATTTGCAACACGCTGTTTCATCGCCCCCGGTTGAGTTGAAATCCCGATTTTGCAAGGAAGATCGGGGTTTGACTTTTATAGGTGTAAAAGCGCACCAAAAAAATTTAAAAACAATTTTTCCAACGGATAAAAAAACGACCAACGGATAAAAGCAACTATTCGCAAAATGCCTGCCCTGCCGCAGGCCTGAAATTAGGGCAAAATTATTGGCTGCGTCCATCGGTTCATGGTCAATTATCTTGCCACAATTATTTTGCCAAAAAATTTAAAATCCGTTGGCAGCTTTTTATCCGTTGGTTATAAAAGTCGAACTAAAATGGAAACACATCTGCAACAACATTTTTATTCCGGTTTTCTGACGCCGACGAATGAAGATAAAACTTCATTCGCCTGGCCGGATTACGAACGATCTTTTCATTCGGATTTTTCGGAATATTTCGGCAAACCGGTGGAGGCATTCGATACGATCATTATTAGCGATTTGCACCTGGGGAGCAAAGTCTGCCGGGCGGAAGAACTGCTGGAATTCTTGAGCACCGTACATTTTAAGCGGCTCATCATTAACGGTGACGTGTTCGACTCCATCAATATGAAACGCCTGAACCGCCACCATTGGAAGGTGCTCAGCTTGCTGCGCAAATTAACGGATAAAGAGACCCACCACGAAGTCATCTGGATACGCGGCAATCACGACGGCTACGCGGATTTGATCTCCCAATTATTAGGGATCGAATTTCGCAACCAGTATCTGCTCGAATGGCAGGGGCAGAAAATTTTGATCCTTCACGGGGACATTTTTGATAAGTTCATCACCCGCTATCCGCTGGTCTCCAGCCTGGCAGACGCTATTTATCGAAGCATTATCTATGTCGATCCCGCCAGCAAAAAAATAGGGCGCTGGTTGAAGCGGAATTCAAAAACCTTCATTCGCAACACTGAAAAAGTCCGCATCGGGGCCATTCATTACGCTCGCCATATAAAAGCCCAATATGTCATTTGTGGCCATACCCACCACGTGGAAGATGCCATCATTGGTGGCGTTCGTTATCTGAATCCGGGAAGCTGGACCGATTCACCGGCTCATTTTATCGGGATCACCCAGGACCGGATTGAGATTGCGGAATACATATAGGCCTCTTTCCTCCGTCTCTAAACTTTAGTTAAAAATTTTTGGCGTTGCTGCAGGAAAAAATGCGTTTGTCTCTTGGTAATTTGTCAAATTTTTTTAAATTGAATGATAAATTACCGGACTGCGTCCGTAGGAGGCTTATGCGAATCGAAAATATTGCCATTGCCGAGATCGATCTCACCTCGCCAGTGTGGGATGACTTTGTTTTCACTTATCCGCTCGATCCGGGCCCGCTGGTGGAATCCATCCGCGCCGTCGAGCTGCAACAGCCGATCGTTGTGGCGGAGCTGGATGAGAAATACAAAATCGTCATCGGCGTGCGGCGCTTGCTCGCCTGCAAAGAGCTGGGCTGGAAAAAAATCCCCGCGCTCGTGCGCCGCAACGAGTCGCGCGAGCAATTGCTCTGGCTGAGCTTGCAGGAGAAAGCCGGCGGCCGGCCGTTAAACGCGATGGAAAAATCGCGCGTGCTGCAGCGCTTTGCGATTTTGTGGCACGGCGACCTCGATCGAATGCAAAAAGAAATCTGCCCGCTGCTCGACATTCCGCCCACCAGCGAAGCGGTCGAAACTTATCTTTTCTTCAAAGAATTTCCTGAAAACCGCCAAGACGATCTCGCCACCGGACGCTTGACCCCACAACACGTCGAATTGTTGCGGCCCCTGCGTCCGGAAGACCGGCCGGTGGCGGCGGAAAAGCTCTTTGGCGACTATCGCGTTTCATTACCGCAGACGCGAGAAATGGTCGATAATATCTCGAGCTTGGCGGCGCGGGACGGCATGCCCGTGGCAGAGGTATTTGAGCGACCGGCCATCAAGGAAATTTTCGTCAAAGAAGATTGGACGCCGCGGCAGCGCGCCAGCCAATTGCGCACGTATCTCCAACACGAACGCTTTCCGCGCCTCTCTGAAACCGAAGAGAAGTTTGCCCAGCTCGCCGAGCCTTTGGCGAAGCACAAAATCAGCGTCCGCCCGCCGCGCTTTTTTGAGGGCAACGAGCTGACACTCACTCTGCGCGCCGCTGAGGCGGATGAAGTCAGCACCGCCGTCGCTGCCATGCAAGAGGCCACCAAACGCGGGTTATGGAAAAAGTTTTTTGCCTTGTTGCAGGAGGAAGAAGGTTAGCTCGCAGCGCCGTCCGATAAGTTTTGACGTTTGCGTTCGGCAATGTTTTCCCGTCCCATTTGCTTTATTTATCGAATATGTTTATGTGCAACAGGCGTACCAGCGCACGCAGATTCTTTGTCCAAGCTGCGGCGGCAAGGCCAAGACCTTGGCCGATGGCCGCGCCGAGTGCGATGCGTGCATGTCCGTGCTGAATCTTGCTGAAAGCACGCTGGTGACGCTGGTGGGACGCCGCACCAAAGCGTAAAAACAACGCCGCGATCAATCGACGAGATGGGCGGGCAACAATTTTCGCACGGAATTGATGAGAAAGATGGCTTCAGCGCGACGTGAATCCTCCGGTCGAAGGACACGCTCGTTGAGTTTGCCCAGCGCCAAAAGCTCGGCGCGAAACGTTCCTGCCAATAAACCGCATTCCACTGGCGGCGTGTAGTCGTTGCCATCCAATCGCACCACGAGATTGGCGAGGGTGGATTCCGTCACTTCGCCGCGCTCATTCACCAGCAGTACCTCGTCACAATCAGGCCGCGAAGCTTTGCGAATTTTATAAACTTTGCGATGCGTCGTTTTGTGAAATAAAAAAACGTCGCGGCTATTGACCGGCTCGCGAGCGATGGCCACGCGCAACGATGATCGCCGCGATAATTCCGCCAAAGCTGTATGGGCAACTTGCAGGCTGCCATCACGATTGAGCAACAAGCGAATTCTGAATTTTCCATTTTTTAGATTTTCAACGGTTTTCCGCAACATCGCGCGTATTTGATTCTCATCAAATTGAAAACCGAAGTAATCGGCAGAATCCGCGAGGCGTGCCAGATGGCGGTCGAGAAGAAAATAGCCGGCATCGCTATCGTAAAGCATGGTTTCCAGCAAGGCGAAATCCGGCCGGCGTTGCGAGAGAAATTGGGCTTTCAGCAAACACTCGTGATACTCGGCTTCCGGCGAGGAATCATAAGTGATGCCGCTGCCAACGCCGAGTTCGGCAATGCCGGTGTGCGTGTCGATGAGCAGCGTGCGAATCGCGACGTTGAACACGGCTTCCGGGCCGGGCGAAACAAAACCGATGCTGCCGGTGTAAATTTGCCGCGGTGAATCTTCAAGCGCGTTGATAATTTTCATTGTACGGATTTTCGGCGCGCCGGTGACCGAGCCGCTCGGGAACAGCGCTTGCAGAATTTCTGTGAAACTAACTTGCGGCAACAAACGCGAGTTGATCGTCGAAGTCATTTGCAGCACGGTTTCGTAGCGCTCGATCTCGAAAAGCTTGGGCACTTGCACCGAGCCAAATTCTGAAATCCTTCCCACGTCGTTGCGCAACAGATCGACGATCATCAAATTTTCCGCGCGTTCTTTGGCGGAAGTTTGGAGTTCCTCGGCGTAGCGCCGATCCTCGGCTGTCGTGCGGCCACGCGGTCGCGTGCCTTTCATCGGTCGCGTGATGAGATTGCGATTTTGCCATTTAAAAAACAGCTCCGGCGAGGCGGAAAGCAAGCGATAGCGCCCGAGATTGATATACGCGCAATATCCGGCCCGCTGGCTGCGGCACAAACGATGATACAAAGCCAAATCGTCGCCATGAAAATGAGCGCGCAAGCGAAACGTGAAATTGACTTGATAGGTGTCCCCCGCCGCAATGTGCTCGCGAATTTGCTCGACCGTTTGGCAATAGCCGGTTTCGTCAATGCTGGACTCCCAATCCGGCAGCTCAAACTTGCCGCCGCGAAAGAATTTTCCCGCGGTGATTTCGCGGCGTTCTTTGAAAAGGCCGAACCATAGCAAAGGAAATTCCGCCGCGCCTTTCACGCGCAAATTGGGCTCGAAAGCCGGCGCAGCTTCGTAAGACAAAAATCCGGCAGCGTGCAAACCGGTTTGTACCGCCGCTTCGATGCGGCGCAACGCGGGAACAATCTGCTCGTGCGTGGTAGCCGAGATTTCCTCGACGCAATCGGCGAAATAAAATGAGCGGCCACCGTCGTAACTTTCAAACAGGGCAAAAGGCGTGGTCATGCTGGGAATATACGATTTTTTTGTTGCAAAAAAAAGGGAGTGGAGGGAAATTGGGTTGGTGAAGTGTCATTCATAGCGCTGCCAGAAACAACAGCGTCATATTATTATGCTGAACAGAAAACAAATAACTTTCAGCAAATGGTTTTGTTTCAGCAAACGCTGAAACCGCGCCATAGAGAGAAATTTTCAACTTGTTGCTAAAACTCCATTCTCCCCTCTCGCAACTCCCGCCGCGTTTCCTCCAATTTCTCTGACCGGCCGAGGTCGCGCCAATAATAATCGTCCATGCGGAAAGCGAGAATTTTTTCTCCTTCGCCGGCGAGCCGCAGATAGGTTTGGATGATCGAAAAGCTCCCCTCCTCGCGCATCTTTGAAAAGATTTCCGGCGAGATGATGTGAATACCGTTAAAAGCCAGGCGCTGAAAGCTGGCAAGCGGCTCTGTAGCCCATTCAACGCGATTCTCTTTAACTGACTCCCAGCCGCGCAGCACGCCCTTTTCATCAAACAGAAAATAGCGGCCGGTTACGCGATTCTGCACCGCCAAAGTCGCCAAACCGTCATTCTCAACGTGAAAACGATACATTTTATTCAGGTCGATGTTGCTGAGCACATCGACGTTGTGTACGAAAAAGGGCTGGCGATCATTGAAAAAGCCAGCCACTTTCTTCAAGCCGCCGCCGGTATCCAAAAGCTCGGCCTCGCGCGAGATTTCGATGCGAATGCCGAAATTGTTCCTGGCGCGGAGAAAATCCACGACCATGTCCGCCAGGTGAAAGACATTGATGACGGCTTCGTTGCAGCCGGCTTTGATGAGCCGGCGCAGAACGATTTCCAGCATCGGCACGCCGTTGATGTCGATCAGCGCTTTTGGACAGGTGTCCGTCAATGGCCGGAGCCGGCTCCCCACGCCGGCGGCGAGAATCATGGCTTTCATTCAGTGGTCACCGCAATCAGTTGACCAGATCTTTTAGCTCGTCCACGCTTTGAATCGTCAATAGCAACGTCGCTATCCGTTTCAGGTTGTCGGTATCGTTGATCGTCTGGATTTTTTGCCGAATTTCCTCCGGAACTACGCCGAAACGGGCGGCCATTTGTTCGAGAAGAATTTGTTGAATTCCCAAGGGGATTCCCTTTTCAATTCCCTTTTCAATTCCTCGCTTCTCCACTCTCTGGACGATTTGCTGAACAACCGGGGTATCTTCCATAACAAAACCTCCGAATAATTTGTTGATTACTTCTTCTGAGGTAGTTTTAATGCGATGGGAAATAGCGCCACCGAGAAAGCTCAGCAGATTCTTTCGTTCATCTTCCGTCAGGTCGGGCGCTCTTTTGATCTGCGCTGCCCAGTTTGGAGCCTGCTGTTCAATCTCCTGTGGTGAAATATCGCATAACGGATAAAGCGGCATCAGATGAATATCATTAAGCTGGCTTAATTCTTCCACTTTTATGCGGCTGAACACAAGAACTTTGGGTGTAAATCTGAGCAGCGAAGATTGCCCAAATTGCCGCTCAAATAGCCCGGCCGCGCGATAATGCGATTCATCTAAAAAGATGGCCGTGGCCTCCATGCTCCCCCAATACTTGTTTTGCGTGCAAAACAGCATGATCTTTTTCACCATGCTGTAATACAGTTCGGCATCGTCGTAACCCTGCGTTTCCACCAAAACCACGTGCCGGCCGGAGCGGCCAATCAGAAAAATATCCGCCCGCTTCTCGATTTCCTTGAACGTCAGGCTCTTTGCCTCGTAGTCGTCTGCCTCGGCATGAACGAACTTGGCCAAAGCATTTGGGAAATATGCCGAGTACTCAAGAAACAATTTGTCAGTGGCCACCTCCAGCTCCTTTCCGGGCTGCAATAACAATTATCTTGTCAGCATAGCCTTGTGGTTTTGCAAAAATAATGAAGCTTTATATCTATAAAAAATTAGCATATTCTCTTAAAAAAGCAAGCATATTTCTCCTGTTTTAAATTCTTTGCTGGAGATCAATGATCACTGAAGACTGATCACTGTTTACCGGCCACTGGCCACTTTCTCTTGCTCCCGGTGCCGCACTTCCACATTAACGTCGTATTTTTCCCGCAAATGCTTCGCCAACAGCCCGGCGCAATAAACCGAGCGATGCTGGCCGCCGGTGCAGCCGAAGGCGACCATCAAATCAGTGAAATTGCGGCTTTGATAATTTTCCACAACCTCGTCGATCATCGTGTAGATGTTATTCATGAATCGTTCCACCGCCGGCTCTTTTTCAAGAAACTGGATGACCTCCGGATCTTTGCCGGTGAGCTTGGCATACTGTTCGTATTTGCCCGGATTCGGGAGCGACCGGCAGTCGAACACAAAGCCGCCGCCGTGCCCTTTTTCGTCAACCGGCATGCCGTGGCGATACGAAAAGCTCTGAAGGCGCACCGTCATTTTCAGCTCGACTTCGCCGAATTGCCGCAGAATCGAGGAGGTGACGAGGCGCTTGAAAACCTGCATCAAAGCCGGCAATTCCACCGGCAGCTCAATCGAGCGCAGCAGCACTTCGAGATTGCGGATGGCATAAGGCACGCTTTGCAGGAAATGGCTCTTGCGCTCGTAGAAGCCGCGAAAGCCGTACGCGCCGAGCGCCTGCACGATGCGAATGTAGACGTAGCCGTAATAATAGCGCAGAAACTCATCGCGGTCGATGCGCGTCAGCTTGGCCGCGGCTTCGAGATAGCGGTTGAGCAGCTCGTCGCGCACCTCGAACGGAATGTCGGCTTTGGCATCGAACAGGAGCGAGGCGATATCGTATTGCAGCGCGCCTTTGCGGCCGCCCTGATAATCGATGAAATAAGGCGAGCCGTTTTTGAGCATGATATTGCGCGACTGAAAATCACGATACAGAAAAAAATCGCGCTCGGCTTGCAGCAGATAATCGGTGAAGCGGTTGAAATCATCCTCCAACGCCTGTTCGTTGAAGGGGATTTGCGCCAGCTTGAGAAAATAGTATTTGAAATAATTCAAATCCCACATCATTGATTGCCGGTCAAAGCTGCTGCGCGGATAGCAAAGCGAATAATCCAGCGTCTTGCCGGCGACAATTTGAAATTGCGGCAACAACTGCGCGACTTGCGTGTAAATTCCGATGAGACGCGGTGAGAAACCTTCGCGACTGCGAATGTCCGTTAAAAGTTGGAAAAGGGCGGTGTCGCCGAGATCTTCTTCCAGATAGAGGCCTTGATCCAAATCTTCCATATATATCTCCGGCGCCGGCAGGCCGGCTCGGCGAAAGTGCTTGGAAAATTCGAGAAAGGCTATATTCTCCAAGCGATCGGCATTGGTGACGCCGATTACGGTGCGTTGGGCATTGGCGAGGCGATAAAGCTTGCGATCCGAGCCGCCGCCTTTGAGCGGGGCGATGCCATCGACCGGCTCGCCGAAATGGGCTTGAAAGAGTTCTTTTAGTTTTCCTTCCATGGGCTTGGCGCTGGTAACTGGTTGCTTGTTGCTGGTTATTGACGAAATCAAGTTACAAGTTTCCTCACATAAAAGCAAGCTACAGTTTTTATCGGTTTGTTTTTGGAGTCTCGAATAGCCAATCTCACTGACCAGCAACGTGCGGCCAGCAACCAGGCAGAAAAAACCTTTGACATTCTCCGGCGGTATGCTTATCTTTAAAAGTTAATTCGGTAATTCCCTAGAATGGTGGACATTCGTACAGGATGTGCGGGAATATTTTTTCGATTGGCATTGTGCTCGGATTGAAGAAATATTCCTTCCGAGAATAACTTTTCTCTTTCTCCGCAACTGTGGAATTACTCAATTCGGAGACTTTATGTCCTTGAAGGTTGAAGCGATTGCGCCTAACGATGTCGTTCTCGTTCACTTTGAAAATAAGCCGGCATTTTTCGCCCGTGTCGAGCGGATCGATCCGGATTACAAGCGGGGCTGGTGGCATGTGAAGTTGTTCATCCTCGCTTTGCCGATGCAGGTGATTACATGGATCATCGACGACGAACAAATCCGCGGCGCGGATTTTACCATGGGCGGTATGCCGGTACGCATTGAAAAAGTCACCCCACCGGCTGAAGCTTCTCTGGAAGACCTCGAGCCCGCACCCGAGCCGGCGCTTTCTGCAAACACCGCCAATGAGCCCCAAAAACAGGCCCGCATTCTGGCGCTCGGGAAAAAAGCCTCCGAGTAATTCTGCGCTTTTTATTTTTAAACCGACAATAACAATGCGAGTGTTGTAAAGGCATTGAGGCTATTTTTTTAACATAAGCTGTTTCAGCTCGTCTATTTGAGGAAATGGCGCACGGGCGACGAAGGTGGACGCCTAAGTTGCCGGTTTGCCACGTGAGGAGGATTGCGAAGAGGCAAAAGTCAATCAAATTGCAGGGAGGAGTGAAGAGAGAATATGCGTGCATCTGGTTTTGTGCTAACCGGCCTGATCACGCTGACGTCGGCGGCGCTGATTTATCATCGCGCCAGCCCCTCGGTCAAAACCCAGATGGTGCAATATAAAAGCGGCGACGAGACCGTCAGCGGATTCCTGGCTTTTCCGGAGGGCAAAGGCCCTTTTCCGGCGATCATCGTGATTCACGAGTGGTGGGGCTTGAATGATTGGGTGAAAGAGAACGCCAAAAAATTTGCCGACAAAGGCTACATCGCCTTGGCGATCGACCTTTATCGCGGACAGGTCGCCACCGATTCCGAAACGGCGCACGAATTGATGCGCGGCTTGCCGGAGGATCAAGCGACGCGGGATTTGCAAGCCGCGTTTTCGTATCTCGTTTCGCGCAACGACGTGCAGCACGACAAGATCGGCAGCATCGGCTGGTGCATGGGAGGCGGCTATTCGCTGCAAGCGGCGCTGAACGTTCCCGAGCTGGCGGCGTGCGTCATCAATTACGGCCGCCTGGTCACCGATGCGGAAATGATCGACAAGATCAATTGCCCCGTCCTCGGCATTTTCGGCGGCAAAGATCGCGGCATTCCGGTGAAAAACGTCGAGGCCTTCAAAGCGGCGTGTACCAAAGCCGGCAAAAGCCTCGAGGTGAAGATTTACTCTAATTCCGGCCACGCCTTTATCAACGAAGAAAACCAGCGCAGTTACAACGCCGCCGATGCCAAAAGCGCCTGGGAGAAAACCTTCGCGTTTTTCGAGCAGAACTTGAAAAAATAGCCGCGCCAATCATGTGTTCAAGACTGTTGGGAAGAACAAAAATCTCGTTGCATAAGCATGACAGGCTTGCAACCTTTTGGGGTTGGGGCCTGTCTTAGTTTTCAAGGTTCGTAGTCGTGCCTTTAGGCACGCGCTCGAGGTGGCGAAAATGATATTTCCCCAATTAACCGCGTGCTAAACTCCAAATACATGGCGGCTACTACGAGCAGTTCTAATTTTAACGAGGAAAACGCATGAAACGCGCCCTGTTGTTTATCGTACTCATCTTCAGTTCTGCCGCCTTCACACAGGAAGTCAAGCTCACCGTGCCATATACACGCTTCGTTCTGCCCAACGGCTTGAACGTGATTTTGCACGAAGATCATTCGACGCCGACGGTGAGCGCCAACATTTGGTATCACGCCGGCTCAGCGCGCGAAAAGCCCGGTCGCACCGGCTTTGCGCATCTCTTCGAGCATATTTTGTTCGAAGGCTCCGGCCACGTCGCCGAGGGCGATTTTGACAATTTTCTCGAAGCCGCCGGCGGCAACAACAATGGCTCGACCAATTTTGACCGCACCAATTACTACGAGACCGTTCCCGCCAACGCGTTGGAGCTGGCGCTTTTTCTCGAATCGGATCGCATGGGCTATTTGCTCGAAGCGATGTCACCCGCCAAAGTCGACGGCCAGCGCGACGTCGTCATGAACGAGCGCCGGCAGCGCATTGAAAATCAGCCGTATGGCATGGCCTTCGTTACGCTCGGCGAAAATCTTTATCCGCCGGAACACCCTTATCATTGGCCGACGATCGGCTACATGGATGACCTGAGCGCCGCGAGTTATGAAGACGTGGTCGAATTTTTCAAAAAATATTATGCCCCCAACAACGCCAGCCTGGTGATCGCCGGCGACATTGATGCCGCCCAAACCCGGGCCCTGGTTGAAAAATGGTTCTCCGATGTGAAACGCGGCGCCGCGGTTCCACCGCAAGCCACGCCTTCGGCATACCTCGAAGGCGAGAAAAGACTGGTCATGGAAGATCGCGTGCAACTGCCGAGGCTTTATATGGCCTGGCTTTCGGCGCCGAGCCTCGCTCCCGGCGATGGCGAGTTGGATTTATTGTCGAGCATTCTTGCCGGCGGCCTCAACTCTCGTCTCTACAAACGGCTG
>JAKEEU010000296.1 GCA_022616415.1 Candidatus Zhuqueibacterota bacterium
AATGGAACTCTCACTGAAGTGAATTTTTTTCTGTGAGAGTTCTAATTCTGTGAGCCAAAAGTCTTTGCTTTTTTTGCAAAGATTCAACTATAAAGAGACTAAGGCTTCATCCGCCGAAAACCTTTGCCGAAAAGTGAAGGCGACGGGGGTAGGGCCGTGTGCCTCCAAATGCGCCAGACGTTTCTTGGCTTCATCTACACTTGGACGATGACCCGCCGGCACCCACCACAAAGCAACGTAGAGTCCAGCGAATTTCTCAAACCAATAGTGCCGCTGCCGAAGAAGCTCGGCGTGGGCGGTACGGTACATGTACTGCTGAAGATGCTCAATCGTTTCTCAAACGGACATATTCACCAGAATGCGGTCGTCGTCGTAGGGACGTAGAGAGGTGGCATTGCCTTCGGAGGTTTGCAGACGCCAGACGAAGCCTGGACTGCGGTCGGCCAGGGCATTGATTTCGTCCAGGCGTGCGACGAAGCCAGCCATCAGCGGATCATCGAGAGGCGCTTTTATACGCGCAATGTTGACTTGTGCGACGTGAAGAGTAGTCACGGACATCTCCTGTCAAGTTGCGACCTGAAAAAACGCATTGTTAAGATCCATGTTTAATGCTAATCCAACAGCAAAGATTTACAATCAGACGAAATCTATTTCTCTTGTAAGACATTCACCCGTCCATTTGTCAGTAATTGTCCCATAACACAATCCAAGGCTTTGGAGGTGAACAGTACTTCTTAGCTCTGCCGGTAAAACGTCATGTACCAATTCCATTCCCACGTTTTCCCGTTGTCAGGCGAGAATGCCTGACTCCAAATCGAATTCTCGGGGTTCGTTTTGTCCCATTGAAACACGACGATGATCGGCTTTCCTGCAAAAACGTCCTTCGCGTAAAATCTTCCAATGTTGCCATCGAAAGAACCGACTTGGGGAACGTCCAGCACGACGACATTGCTGTCCGCCCAATAAAGACTCCAAAGTCTGGTCTTCGGATTAAACAGGCGAAAGGTTGCGCCTTGAAACGGGACCCCGTTAAATTCAGTGATGAATTGATCGGTATTTCCGAAGCCGTTCAGAATTTTATGGCACTCGTAGGTCGCTTCAAACTCAAGCCATTCCGTGCAATTGTTGAGTCTGGCCTTGAGTTTTTTGTTGTGGATTTTCCACCTGCCGATGATAAAATCAAAATCGTTGGGAGAGGAGGTTTTCGATGGAATAATTTCCAAATCGCCCGTTGCGTTGAATGATAGTTGTGACATAATTTTCGGCAATGCTCCTTTTTGCAATTTTCAAAAGCCTCCAATTAAACGCGCGTAGAGCGAAGCGCATGGCGTGACACGCTTGGCCCTCTGCTCTATGCGCTCCGCCCTCGGCGCTCTCGCTCATCCCGTCCTTAGCGCCTCGATGATCTTCAACCTGGAGGCGCGCACCGCCGGCAGGAATCCGCCGAACAATCCCATGACGATGGCGAACACCAGCGCTCGCCCGGTGATCTCCGTCGAAAGATCGAAGCCGAATGCCAGCTCCGAGAAGGTGGTCCAGTTCGTGGTGGAGACAGTGATGAAATGCAAAGCCGAAGAAGCGACGACGCCGGCTGCCCCGCCCAAGAGCGACAGAAACACGGCTTCCACCAAAAACGCGGCCAACACGCTGCGGCGGCGAAAGCCGAGTGCGCGCAACGTGCCGATCTCTTGCGTGCGATTGGCGACGGCCGCGTACATCGTGATCATGGCGCCGATCATCGCGCCGAAGCTGAAGATGATCGTCACCGCGCGGCCGAGGATACCGATGAAATTGGCCATCATGCGCGATTGTTCTTCATAATATTCCTTCTCGCGCTTCACGTCCACCACCATGCGCTGCTCATTCTCCAACCGCGTTTTCAACGTTTCGAATTGGCCAGCATCTTTCAGCCGCATGGTGACGGAGGAAAAACCGGGGCGGCGAAACGCGGGCCCCATGACTTCGACGTCGCCCCACACCTCGGAATCGAAGCCGGTGCCATGACCGTCGAACACGCCGGTGATTTTCCATTGCGTGCTGGCCATGCGCAGAGAGCCCCCCACTTCACAGCCTTTGAAGCGCTCGTACAGCGCTTTGCCGACAATCACTTCTTGCAGGCCGGTGCCGAACATGCGGCCTTGCGTCAGCGTCACTTGTTGCTGCCGCAGCTCCGCGGCTTGCGGTGAGACTCCACGCACCACGACGTTGGCCGGGTCGTCAGTCACCTTTTTCGGCAGCGAAATCACCACCACGACGTCGCTCGTGGCGAAAGGCGAGCCGTCACTCATGGCGGCGACTTCGGGCTGGGTTTCAATGATGCTCGCCTGCTCGCGGTCGATGAAGCTGTTTATTTCCGATTGCGAGGAGCGGCGAATGATGATGGCATTTTCATCCACGCCGGTCGCGACCAAAGTTTCTTTCAAGCCGTTCGCCAACATCAGCGCGGCAACGAAGACGAAGACGACGAGCGCCACGCCTGAAAGCGTGAGCGTCGTGGTCAAGCGCTGTGTCCACAAATTTGCCAACACGGTTTGGCGCGGACCGCGCGCAAAGCTCCAGGCCAAGGCGACGAGGCCGAGGAACAAAATCAAATCCAACATCAGCGGGCCGAGCTGTTGATGGCTCGCTGCGAAAAGATTTTTCCACAGGAAGTTCGCCCACGCATAATGGAGCGTGAAATAGATTCCCGCCACGACGACCACGGCAAGAGTCACGACGGCAAATTTGGCCAAACCCGTCGAGATCCTCTTCAAGAGATTTCCCGAGCTTGAAGGCAAGGTGGAAAACATCGCGCGCTGCAAGCCGTCGGCGATGCGCATTTTGACCGCGCGCAAAATCGGGAACACAGCAGAGGCCAAGCCGGTGAGTAACGCCGCGATAAGGGCGAACAAAACCGTATTGTCTTTCAATTCAAAGACCGGGAAGAAGCCGCTGACGTATTCGGAGATGACAGGCTCCAAGCCGGTGACGAGACCGGCCAAAAGCAGATAGCCGAGCACGAATCCGCCGATGGCGATGAACAATGACTCCCCGCCGATCAAACCGATAATATGAAACGGGCGAAAGCCGAGCGTCTTCATTACCGCGTATTCGGCGAGGCGCTCGCGCGCGGTCATCGCCATGGTGTTCGCGAGCACGAGCAGAATGATGAAGACGACCACGATCGAGACCACTTGCAGCGCCGTGAGAATCGTGCCCGACATCGACACAAAGCTTTGCTGAAACGCGCGCTCGGTTTCGGTTTTGGTTTCCGCGTAGCTGTTTTTGAAGTTCGCATCAACCGCTTCGGAAATTTGCGCGGCGTTGGCGCTATTGGCGATTTTCACCATGAACCAACCGACTTGGTCCGCGATCTGCGGCGTCTCCCGTTTCACGCGCTCGTTCATGTATTCCCAATGAAAAAAGAAAGCGGTCTCATCGGTGTTGGGAAATTGGCCGTCGTAAACGCCGCGAATGACGAAATCCCAATTGCCCGGGATGAACGTGCCGGTCAATTGTACGACGTCGTCGAGCTTCCAGCCAAAGCGTTTCATCAGCTTGCGGCCCACGATGCAGGCATTGCGCTCTTTGAGATATTGCACTTTTTGTTCCGGCGGCACCACGAACTCCGGATACATATCCAGATAGCCTTCGTCGATCGCGAAATTGGCGAACCAGTTGCTGGGATCTTTATAATAAGCGCCAAACCAATTGCCGCGGCCGACGCTTTCAACGCCGGGAACTTTGGCGATTTGCTCACGATAAGCCAGCGGCAATTGAAACGCGAGCGACACCGCGCTGCGCGTGACCAAACGATTTTGCGCCGAGGCTTCCACGCCGGCATACCACGCGTCGATCGCCGTGCGAATCAGCCCGAACGCCAACACCGCGATCGCGATGCCGAACATCGTGAGAAATGACCGCAATTTGTGGCGAAGCGCGTTTTTAAAAATCAATTTGAAGATTTTCATAGTTAGCCAGTGGTTAATGATTCGCATCAGCAACCAAGCAATCCGCGTCTTACTGAATACCGGTTCCTGAGCATTGATTACTGGTTTTACTGCAGCTCTCCTTTATCAAGATGGCGAATCGTGTGCGCTTTGTCTGCGGCGCGTTGATCGTGCGTCACCATGATGATGGTTTTGTTGAATTCTTCATTCAAACGTTCCAGCAACGTAAGAATTTCGACGGCGGAGTTTTTGTCGAGATCGCCGGTCGGCTCGTCGGCCACGATCAAAGTGGGATCGGCCACGATCGCGCGCGCAATGGCCACGCGTTGCTGCTGGCCGCCGGAAAGTTGTTTGGGATAATGTTTCATGCGATCGCTGAGGCCGACGACGCTCAGCGCGGTTTTCACATGCTCGTCGCGGTCTCTCTTCGAAAGTTTTGTCAACAGCAACGGCAGCTCGACATTCTCATAAGCCGTCAACACCGGAATGAGATTGTAGAATTGAAAAATGAACCCGATGTGATGCGCGCGCCAATCGGCCATTTGCGATTCCGAGAGCTTGGTCACGTCATCGTTGGCCACGATAATATTGCCCGCGTCGGGCCGGTCAATTCCGGCGATGAGATTCAGCAATGTCGATTTTCCGGAGCCTGACGGCCCCATCAATGCCAGAAATTCGCCTTCCGGCACCGACAAGTTGATATTCTCGAGAACCGGAATGCGGAGGCCGTTACGCTGATAGGATTTCGAAACGCTTTCCACGTCTACTAAGGTATTCGGCATGATTCCTTTTCTATCTTTTCTGGTTGGAGCCACGTTTGATAGAACCGGTGCTTCAATGATGTCCCGATGATTGGTTGTCGAGACGTTTTCAACTTCTGCTAATGTTTTCGGCATGGTTGCTCTCCTGATTTTTGTTCTTGATCATACTTTTTCTCTTACTCATACTCTTACTCGTTTCGAGAAGATCACAAGCGAGTATGAGTGAGAGTAAGAATGTTTATTGGTTAGTTCGATACTAATTTCACTTGCATTCCCGTCGACATATTCTGCGACGGATTGAGCACGACGCGATCACCCACTGATAACCCGCTCAACACTTCGAGCATGCTGCCGGCCGTGCCACCCAACTCGACGAGGGTTTCAACCGCACGGTCGCCGCGAACAACAAATACAACTTTCGCATTGTTTCGCGCGGTGATTGTTGCCGGCGGAATGGCGGGCTTTTTTGCACTGGTTTCACTCTTCTCTATCGCTTTCGAGAGAAACGCAACCTTCGCGCTCATTTCCGGCAGCACGCGCTCGTCGCGCTCGACGAATTTGATTTTGGTGAGTACCGTTGCTTTGGCGCGATCGGCAGTCGGCACGATTTTGCTGACGGCGCCTGGATAGCGCGTATCCGGATAAGCATCGAGAACAATCTCGCACGGCTGGCCGGGTTTGATTCGTTGAATGTTGGATTCCGAAACGTCGGCTTCCACTTCCAGCGAAGACATGTCGGCAATGGAGACCACTGCGGCGCGCGCACTGCTTGCGGAGCCGAAGGGCACAACGATTTCGCCGACATCGGCATTCTTCGTGAGCACCGTGCCATCGAACGGCGCACGAATGTTGGTGTTTTCCAACGCGACTTCTGCCGCACGAACTGTCGCTTCGGCGGCACGAATCCCCGCGGAGTCTGCCAACACTGCCGCCGCGGTGCGTTTATAGCGTGCTTCCGCGGCGTCAAAATTCGCTTGGGCAACAAGCTGCGCCGCCACGAGTTTTTGGTAGCGTTCGTATTGAATGGTTGCCTCTTGCCGGTCGGCTTGCGATTGCGGCAAATGCGCTTTGGCCGCAGCGAGATTGGCTTGGGCTTGCGCCAGCGCCGCGGCAACGTCATTGCTCTCCAAGCGCGCAATGATTTGTCCGGCTTTGACTCGATCGCCCTCTTCCACACCGAGATATTCCAAGCGCCCCGTGGCTTTTGAAGCCACGGCCGCCTGTCGCTGCGCCACCACCTAGCCGCTGGCGGTCAACACGGCATCAGCTTGCGCTGGAAAAATCGCCATCACCGTGTAGGTCTCGACCTCAATATTCGAGCTGAGCGCACCACGGGAAAAAAACAAGAAGGCAGACACGGCGGCGACAGCGATGCCGGCAAATAAAATGACATGCTTGCGATTTACCCGGCCGTTGTCCGGAGGTGATTCGCGCTGACGATCAATTCGTAACTTGGACAAATCGGCGGTATTTGACATGGTCATACGAATTCTCCTAAAATTGAAAAAGCTGCGTTCGACGCTCTCTTTTCAATATAAGCGCAAACCGGGGGTAGTGTCATCTCCCGAAAGGAGTATTTTGCGGGGTTATTTTTAAGAAACCGCGCGCAAAAAATCGGAGGAACGCTCGCCAATCTAGTTCAGGTTAAACAAATCTCTCTGCCGGCGATCAACGCTGTGACGGTTTGACCAAAAAGCGCCAAACAGAATGCGAAACATCCACATGCCGAAATCACCATCGTTGTGAAAGCGCCGATAGCCATGCCGGGCGTGCAAGCAGGTCTCATGCAACAAATTCTTCGCGAAGCGTGGGCTGCCCGTTAAGATGAGGGCGGTACGATAAAGCTGATTCATGAAAGGAAAAGTCAGGTTTTCAAACTCTCCAAGCCCGGAATCATGATGATCGTCCGAAACCTTCCACCCGAGAATAGATTGAAGGGACAACGGCATGACATCCTTCGCGTAGCCCTCGCGGATTTTCCAGTCCGCCAAGTTCCTTGTTTTCATTGTGATCTCCTTGGTTTAGCCAAATGAAGAAATCACCGTCCGGACGCTTTTTATGTGAAAATGTCTCAAGTAACGGGACTTTATCATCTTATTTTCGTGAGCGTCCGGACGGTTGTTCAGTTGTCTAAATTTGTACCGAAATTCTTAGAACGAGAATAAATACGATATGCCGCCGCCTATCCCGATGCCGCTCCAATCCTGGCTCTCTAGGCCCGGCTTATTCTCATCTGAGAAGACATAATCGTATTTCGCGCGAACGTCAAAGGCGAAACTGTTACTGATTTTGAAGCTCACGCCGGCGATTCCTTCCAAGCCGAAGTTCGTCGTCTTCTGCTCGATGCCGGAGACCGTAACGAGGTTCCCGTTCAGTTCCTGGCGATAAATGAACGCGCCGGCGGCAGCGCCAAGATACGGCTGCACGATGCCCGAATTTAGCAATGGGCCGAAGTTATACGTTGCGCCGCCGAGAATGGGTATCTGCCTCAGCTTCAAATCGTTGTTCGAGTCGTAGTTCGTCCAACCATACCCGGATTCCGCGAAGAGCGTAACGCCATACCCAAGGCCATAGCCCACGCTTCCGCCAAAATACGGACCAAACTTGGAATCATCGGAATTATCGCCCACGAGGGTCAAAGCATCGGAGACTGGGCGAAGAATTAACTGCCTCTGCGCCGCCACCTGCGCGGAGCTGGCATTGACCAGCAACGCCAAGAGCGCGAGAACCAGTAACGACATTTTGAAGAGCTGTTTCATAGGAATAACTCCTTTCCATAAATGAATGAAAATGTGGTTTTGTAAAAATTTAACGGGCTTTTAATCTCAGCACCTCGATGACTTTTTCAAATTCCGTTGACTTATCGAAGAAGTAATCCGCACCGGCTTCCAAACAGCGTTTTCTGAACGGCGGCAGCGGGTAATTCGTCAACATGATCACGGTCGTCTGGGGAGATTCTTTTTTGATATAGGCGAGCACGGCGATTCCACACTCATCCGGCATCTGAATATCGAGAATGGCCACTTCGGGCTTGAGCTGTTGAAACGCGGTAATGGCCTCCGAGGCATTCTGCGCTTGCCAGGCCATTTGAATGCCATCGAGTTGTGATAGCTTTTGCATTAGGCGCTCCCTTATTACAGCCGAGTCATCAGCAATGGCTACTTGAATCGGTTTCACGGTTGAATTCTTCGTATTGTGTAAGGAGCTGGGATAGAACAGATTGGTCATTCCATTCCGGCAAATAGTTGTTTCTCGGTATCGGTAAAGCACAAAACGTCCAAGTTATTTTATCCCATCTCCTAAACGGCCCCATGTTAGCTTAGCATCAAGATACAAAATCAGGCGGGGGTGAAACAATTGGCAGAAGGCTGATTAAAAAGTAGGCAGGAGGTAATGCCTTTGTAGGCTCAGGACTACAACCGCAAGATGATAAGGCGTTTCAAAACCGTTTTAGCAGTGCACCAGCTTTTTCTTTCAGCAATTTTCTTTCTGTTTCTGATTGTGTCAGCTTGATTGATATAGCGAAAAAAAGACCTCGAAGCCAAGAGTTTTTTGTTTTTTGAAAAATTTTTTGGCTGAGAATTGCCTTGACTCTCTGATCACGATTTGCTATAATTCATATAGCGTGTATTGAAGATGGATTCCGCGACGGTGTCATGCAGCGTTCTGGAATTATTACTTTGTTGACAGATTTCGGCCAGCGGGATGGCTATGTCGCCGCGATGAAAGGCGTGATGCTTGGCCTCGATCCGGCGGCGAAGTTGATCGACATCAGCCACGAAGTAGAGCCGCAAAACGTAGCCGCTGGGGCTTTTATATTGGAATCACATTTTCGCTACTTCCCAGCCGGTACGGTACATCTTGCCGTCATCGATCCCGGCGTGGGCAGCCCGCGCGCGGCTCTGGCCTGTTATGCCGGAGGACATTTTTTCGTCGCGCCGGATAACGGCTTGTTGGATTTCTGCCTCGGCTTTTCTGATTTGCAAGCGGTGCGGCTGGCGCAAAAGAAATTTTGGCGCGAGACGATTTCGTCGACGTTTCACGGCCGTGATATTTTTGCGCCAGTGGCCGCCCATTTGGCGCGCGGTGAGCCGCTGCATCATCTCGGTGAGTCTTTTGTGCTGCAACGAAAGCTGCCGCCGCTGCTGTGCCAAATCAAAGGAAAAGTTTTGCAAGGGCAGATTGCATATACCGACCGCTTCGGCAATTTAATTTCAAATATTTCCGAGCAGCAGTTGCGCGAATTTGCAAAGAACCAAACGGTTACAATTACATTAGCCGGGCATTTGATCGGTAGCCTGAACAAGACTTACGCAGAAGTTCCACCCAACGCCCCGATTGCGCTAATCGGCAGCTTTGGTTTTCTCGAAATTGGCGTGAATCTCGGCAACGCACAGTTGCGCTTTGGCGCGCGACGCGGCACTCCGATTGCAATCGAGCTTGGATCGTAGCGCCGGCTGTGTCTCCAGGGCGGCATAGACTGCCGGTTGATCTGTTAAACAAAACCTAATCAGAATCAAATTATCAATAATGTAATAAAATGGCTGACACAAATTCCGATAGATGGGAAGAATTTTATCAACGCCAACAAGTGGAGCCGCGCCAGCCCTGGTTCGCCCGCGCGCTGCGCTCCGACCGCCCGGGGTTGAATCTGCTGCTGTTTGTGCTCACATGCGCTTCGACGTTTTACCACGGGTATTCCACCTCTCCGACGCAAAGCATTGCGGATGGCATGTGGTACAGCAGCGGCATCATCATGATTTTGCTTTGCCACGAAATGGGCCACTATCTCATGTGTTTGCGCCACGGCGTGCGGGCGACGTTGCCTTTTTTCATCCCCTTTCCGATCTTGTCGCCTTTTGGCACGCTTGGCGCCGTGATTCGCATGGATTCGCGCATGCCCGATCGCCGCGCGCTCTTTGACATCGGCGTCGCCGGTCCGCTTGCCGGTTTAGCCGTGACCATCCCGGCGATCTATTTCGGCTTGCAAATGTCGGAAGTGCGCGCGCTCTCCGGCGGCGAGGGCGCGATGTCGCTTGGCGAATCCATCCTTTTTAAATGGCTCAGTTTTTTGGCCAAAGGACCGTTGCCGGAGGGACAGGATATTTTTCTGCACCCGTTGGCGTACGCCGGTTGGGCCGGCTTGTTTGTCACCGCGCTCAATCTCTTGCCCATTGGACAGCTCGACGGCGGCCACATCCTCTATGCCCTGCTCGGCGAACGCAGCGAGACGGTTTGCCGTATTACTCTGGCCCTGTTCGCCTTGATGGGAATCGTTTTGTTCCCGTCGTTCCCCGGCTGGTTCCCTTTCATCTTGTTGCTCTTGTGGTTTGGTTATCGCCACCCGCCGACTATGGACCATTTCACCCCGCTCGATTCCAAGCGGCGGATGATTGCGTATTTCGCTTTCGTTGTTTTCATTTTGTCGTTTACCCCGATTCCTTTTTATATATAGTTTTGGCTGAAACAAGGGAGTGTAAATGACGCAGCCGAAAGAAAAATACACGATCGCCGGCATCGGCGAGGTGTTGTGGGATATTTATCGCGACCACCGGCACGTGGGCGGCGCGCCGGCGAATTTTGCCATTCACGCCGCCCAGCTCGGCGACGAGAGCGTGCTGGTTTCACGCGTCGGCGACGACGGCATGGGACGTGAATTGATTCAAGCGTTGCGGCAATGGCGGTTGCCAGTGGAGACCATTCAGATCGACGAGAAGAAACCGACCGGCACCGTCATGGTCTCGCTCAACGTAAAAGGCGTGCCGAGCTTTCGTTGCTCGCAAGACGTCGCGTTCGATTATCTGCAGTTCACCCCCGCGCTCGAAACGATAGCCAAAAATTGTGATGCGGTTTTGTTTGGTACGCTCGCGCAGCGCTCATCCGCCACGCGCAAAACGATCTGGCACTTTTTGCAGTCCGCTAAAAAAGCCGTGAGAGTCTTCGACGTCAATTCCCGCGCCAGCGCCGAAGCGTTGCGAGAAATCGTGCCGCCCTCATTGGAAGCCGCCACCGTTCTGAAAGTCAATCGCCACGAGCTGGACATGATGCAAGTGCTTTTGCGCCGGGAAGGGGAGGTGCGCCGGAAATTCATCGATTTCCTGCTGAAGAAATATCATTTGAAACTGGTCGCTATCACTTACGGCGAAGGCGGGTGCGAGATTTTCGATGGCCAAACGGCGTGCAAAATCGATGGCCTATCGGTGAAGGAGATTGATACCACCGGCGCCGGCGATGCTTTTGCCGCCGGGCTGATTCACAAGCTGCTGCGCGGCGCGCCGCTGCGCGAGATCGCCGAATACGCCAATTTGCTCGGCGCTTTTCTCTGCACCCAAAGCGGCGCCACGCCGATTTTCACTACGCAGGATCTTGAAAATTTTCGTGAATCGTTGTGAATGCACGTCACGTAAAATCGCCGCAAAATGGAGAGCGTTCCGCCTCGCACCAGTCGCGTGTGCTCGGAATGTTGAGCCCTGGCCGCCGTAGCAAAGGCCACTTGATCTTGCTGGCGATTGCGCTCGCCCTCGCGTCCGGCGCCATGGTTCTCTTTCGCCGTTTTGGCGCCAGCGAGCCGTCACCGCCGCCAACCACCACGGCACCCGTTTCGGTGAATAAACTGACTTACTATAATCGACCGTATCATTTCACGATTCGCGCGCCGAGCAACGATTGGGAGATCACCTACAATCAGCGGGTGGATAGTTTAAGACTGGAGAAGCCGTCGGTTTCGATTTTGGAAAATATCAATCCAATGCTGGAAATGAAACGGCGCGATCGCGAAGCCGTGATTGCCTTCGTGCAAGCCGGAGTGATTAGCCTTGGGCAGCCGCGCACGCCGCACAGTTTGGCGGTACAGACTCTTACTGAAATGCAACGGGATTTTCGCTCCGCCGGCGACACGGTGCGCGTTGTTCAATCCATAACTCCCATCTCCGGCGCGAAAGTACAAGGCGCGTTTTTTGTCGTCGAGATGCCGCAGGCCACACAACCGGCGCCGCGGCCGATTTGGATCAACACCTTTTGGGTGCGCAATCAATTGGGCTACGCGGTGATTTGCCAAACGACGAAAAGCGACTACGCCTATTTGCGCCCCGATCTCGAAAATATTCTTGGCAGTTTTCGGTATTTGCAGTAACGGAGTTTTTTTAACACGGAGTCGCGGAGAAAACAGAGCCTGCACGGAGATGACAGAACAAATATTTTTTCGTTGATTTTCTTGCTCTGTGTTTCTCTGCAGCTTCGCGACTTCATGGTAAAACTAATCATAACTATTCAACTAATATTTTTGTAAGCGGATTGAACGGATAAAGCGGATTTCAGATGTTTGTTTGTCAGAATCAATATCTGTTCAATCCGCTTTATCCGCTTACAGCTTTTGCTTTTGTGAAAGTGTGAGCTTCCAAGTAACATGTTATTCTGGAAGAATCCTGTTTAGGCCGAGCACCGTGCTTGAACTTAACAAGATCGTTCCACGACGACATCTTAATGTTGCTTGCAGTACTAACCCCGACAATCGGGGTCAATCGCTGAATAGTCATAACTAATTTTTTAAAGTCATTGTTCTCGTTCGCTTGAGATGAAACTTTGTTGGATAGTTACTCTGCACGTTCTACTTAACTGATTTGACCCGATTGGAGGTTCTATGTCTATCGCGTTTCCTGAACGACATAATTTGGCCCATCTTCCGACACCCATCGAAAAGCTGGAGCGTCTTTCGCAGCTTTTGGAGGGGCCGGAAATATACATCAAGCGCGATGATTTGACTGGCATGGGCAAAACCGGCAACAAAGTAAGAAAGCTCGAATTTCTGGTCGCCGAAGCTTTGCACGATGAGGCACAGGTTCTCATCACTTGTGGCGGCCTGCAATCCAATCACGCGCGGGCGACGGCGCTGGCTGCGGCGAAAGTCGGCGTCAAGAGCCATCTGGTTTTGCGCGACTCTGCCGGCAGCGATATCGACGGCAATTTGTTCATCGATCGTCTGGTCGGCGCGGAGGTCACTTTCATTACGCAGCAAGAGTACGAGCAAGTGGATGACATCATGCAGCGGCTCGCCGATGATTACGCCAAACAAGGCATAAAAGCATACGTCATTCCTGAAGGTGGCTCCACGGCGCTTGGCGCGCTCGGCTATGCCCTCGCCATCGAAGAGGCCGGCCGGCAAATGAAGGCGATGCGAATGGAGTTTGACCACATCATCTCTGCGGTCGGATCCGGCGGCACCCTCGCGGGCATGCTGCTCGGCAAAAGCGCGTATGGCCTCAAAGCGCAAATTCACGGCATCAACGTCTGCGACGACGCGCCGTATTTTCAAGAGCGCGTCAGCAACATCATGCGCGAAGCGAAGCGCCGGTTCGGTTTCGAGACCAGCTTGCAGAAAAAAGATATTGACATCATTGATGGCTACGTGGGAAAAGGCTACGGCCTGAGCCGGCAGGAGGAGATCGAGCTGATCAAGCTCGTGGCTCGCACGGAGGGCATTATTCTGGATCCGGTTTACACCGCCAAAGCCATGTTCGGCCTGCGCGATCAAATTCGCAAGGGCCGCTTTGCCAAGCAGGAAAAGGTGCTCTTCTGGCACACCGGCGGAATTTTCGGCTTGTTCCCCAAACGCGGCTTGTTCTTTTAGATCAAGAGCGTAGGAGCAGATAAAGCCCCCACCCAATCAGGATAAATGGCAGCAGCACCGAAAGGAGCAAAAACGGCAGCGCCAGCAATCCCAGTACGAGACCGGCGGGGACGATCAGCAGAAGGCCGAGGATTAACGCCACAGCCGCTGCTAAAATTTGGAGTGGCAGACTCAGCGCCCAGAAACTGAGTTTGAAGACGAACAGAATGATCTTTAGGGCGATCATCCCGATGATTACGAGGGCGCACAGTATTAAAAGTTCGATCATGGCTTTCCTCCCGTAAGTTTCTTGACGCGTTTACGAGGGAAAGTGGGGGAAGTTGCACAAACTCTGTTAGCGCGCGTGAATGATAAACTCGCCGAGGTCGATGGCATCTTTGCCGGCATCGTCGATGGACGCATTATTCCGCGCCAATTCTTTGATCTTGTCATTAAAGACTTTGTCTGGCTCGGCGGCGGCGTTCAGCGGCGCTGCAGAGGCGCGCGCAATGGGTGCGGCAAGATTGTGAACATCGCTTGATGTGGTGCTGGCGATGAAGAAAAACGTTCCGGACGCGGCAGCGAACACGGCGAGCGCATTGGCAAGTGAAATACGTTTGAGCATAAGCTTCTCCAGCGGATCTTTCCGCATTATCGGTTAATAATCCTGTTGTCATCTCCTGATGATTCCATCTGGTCGTCCTAAAAAGAAACGCTCACCAAGGAGGTTGTTCATCATCGCTCCCTTGATGAACGTTGTCAATTTCCTTTGACGGTCTGTATCTTTGCAAAACCGATGCCAAGAGCCGGTCATCCATGAATTCATTAGACGGATAATTTCTTGCAGAATTGATAGCGCCGATTTATTAAGAGCTTAGTGCTCGACTGAGCAAGGCGAGAACATTTGCACGGAGAAAATGACGAGATCAGGTTGATAAAATCTGTCACAGAACGATGCAAATTTTTCGTGGTGTGTATCACGTATCGCGTATTCTACCCTGCTTTTTTAGCATTACTGTTGTGAACTTTTCAACACGTGCTTTCGTTTAATTTTCGTCTTGTAAGTCTTCAAGACAAGACATGGACAGAAATTGCTATCACTTTGTCATATTAAGGTAGTGTCAAAAGTTTTATTGAAAAGAGGGAGCGCGGACTTTCTTGTCCGCGATGCGTGTGTGGACTAGAAAGTCCACACTCCCCTCAAAAAAAGAGTTGATATATGAAAACCACGATCGCCATATTCGGTTTTACTCTTCTTTTCATCGCATGCGCATCGCATTCTGCAAGAGAGAAACTTGGGGCGGGCATTGAGTCAGAAAAAGAGGCATTTGAAAAAACGTCGGAAGATTCTCAGAAGTTGGTCACCTTCAAGGAAAATGAGCGAATCGTCATTTCATCAGCCACCATAAAAATGGAGTTCTTGGAGCCGGATAGCGCACAGAACCAACTGATGTTGATTGCCCAAAAATATCGAGGATACATATTGTCATCGGAAAAAAGCAAAACATCTATTCGAGTATTAGCGTCTCATTTTCGGGATGCCATTTTGGAAATCGAGCAACTTGGAAAAGTTAAAGATAAAAACGTTTCCGGCGAGGACGTGACCGAGGAGTTCAGGGATTTGGGAATTCGCCTGGATAGCGCCGAGAAAACAAGAAAGCGTTATCTCGAACTCTTGAGCAAAGCCGACAAAATTGATGAGATTTTGAAGATTGAAAAAGAGCTGGAAAGGCTGAATGGAGAAATCGATTTGCTCCAAGGCAAAATCAAGCGCCTGTCTCATTTGGCCCAATATGCGACGATCACGATTGAAGCGGGCAAAGGCGTCAAAAAGGGTGTGCTCGGATATGTGTTTTACGCCGCTTATGCAGGGGTAAAATGGTTATTTGTACGATGAGAAAACATTGAACTCTCCTCACGCCTGGTGCGCGAGCCAATTCATTTCCAAGCTCCGGCGCAACAGGGCGCGGGCGCGATGCAGCATGACCCAGAGATTGTTGGGAGTGATGCTGAGAATCTCGCAGACTTCTTCGCTGCTCAAACCGTCGATCTCGCGCAGCGTAAAAGCCTCGGCAAGGCGCGGCGACAGTTGCGCCAAACAGCGGTTGAACACTTCCCAAAATTCTTTTTGCTCGACCAACTGGCTGGGATCGTCCGTCCACTCTTTGGGGCCGCCTTCTTGCGTCCAATGGTCGAGCCACTCGCCGGATTTGCGAAAAAGATCATCGTCGCTCGGGTTGGCTTCAAAATCGGCGACCGGACGCTCGCGGCTGGTGCGGCGAAAATGATCGACGATTTTGTGCTTGAGAATACCGATCAACCATGTGCGCTCGGAAGATTGTTGCGCAAAATTTTTGCAGCTTTTCAACGCCGCGAGAAAAGTTTCCTGCACCAGCTCTTCGGCCAGCTCGCGGTTGCGCACTCGCAGCAGGGCGTAACTGTACAAATAATCGCCGTGCTTGTCGACCCAAGCTTCCGGCTCTAAAGCCCTTGCGGGATTCGGCGCTGGGGCCGGCTCGCGGCGTTGGCGGGGTTTGGCTTCGGTTAAGCTGTGTGGATACTCTAAAGCAACTACTGACATGGCTCCAACCTCCTCCACGAAGTTAGATACTTTACTTCTCTCCAGTCATCACTCGGCTCACTTTTAACAACTACCAAAACTATGCCGCTTTTTTCAGCTTGTGATGAGAGCCGTCCAAGTATATCCATTCTAATTAGTTACGAGGCTATGGTCGAATTGTATTGGAAGGCAATTACGTAGCATGTCTGTCAATATTTTGACTTGTGCCAATATTTTGACGCTGCTTTTTTTTATTTGCAACTTGTCGAGCTTTGGCATATATTGAGTTTCAAAAATTAAGTATTGGCAAAATGAGGCAGCTATGGCTAAATCCGCTTTGTTGCTCGGCGCTAGCGGGCTTGTTGGCGGGCATTGCTTGAAACGGCTTTTGGATGACACGGCTTATGATAAGGTCACAGCATTGGTGAGAAAACCGTTGGCGCTCCATCATGCCAAATTAGAGCAGCAGGTGGTGGATTTCTCCCGTTTGCAAAATTATGCGCCTTTGGTGAAAGCGCACGACGTTTTTTGCTGTTTGGGAACGACGATCAAAAAGGCCGGCTCGCAAGCGGCATTTCGCCAGGTCGATTTCACTTATCCGTTTGAAACCGCAAAAATCGCGGCGGCCAACGGCGCCGAACAGTTTTTAATCGTCACGTCGTTGGGCGCCAATCCGGCCTCGCGAATTTTTTATAATCGCGTGAAAGGGGAAGTCGAAGCGGCGATTGCTCCGCTCGCGTTTCGCGCCGTGCATATTTTCCGCCCTTCGTTGCTGTTGGGCGAGCGGCAAGAATTTCGGCTGGGAGAGAAACTCGCCGAGCGCGTGACAAAAATTTTTTCGTTTCTCTTCGTGGGGCCGCTGCGGAAATATCGCCCCATCAAAGCGAGCGTGGTGGCCGCGGCGATGATCGCAGTCGCAAAACGGAATTTGGCGGGAAATAATATTTTTGAATCGGATCAGATTCAAGCCCTCGGGTCGGCCAGGTAAAGCCGGCCTTCCGTTCGTTTCGCCCTTCCCAAGATGGATAATAATGTCGATGCGGTTGTGGCCCATGCAGCCATTGTCGAGCTTGTGGTCATGCCGGCTAATTGTTCATGAGTTTTCGCTTGCAAATATGTTTTGCCTTTTGTAGAATAAGTTTATGATTGGCGCACAATTGGGAATTGCAATTCATGCTGACAGAAACAAATACAACCGCCAACGAAGCCGCACGAGTCGAACAGCTTCGTTCTGCTTCACCGCCCCGTTTCCCCGAGTCTGATGCGATCAATGCCGAAACTTCAGAAGCCAGGCGCGCCGGCATGATGTTGCGCGTTTTCGGCAACGAGCGTCTCTCGTTTTTCGAGTCGGAGCGGGCGGCGTATTATTTGAATATCCTTTACAAGATGCTCTTGCTGCGGCGCGAGCACGAGCTGCAACCGCTGCACGAAGATTTGTTTTATGCCGTGCGAGAGAGCCAATTGGCGTTTGGCGGCGATTACGATTTGAATCAATTTGCTGCGGACGTCGCGCAACTGCTCGCATGGGGAAATCTCACCAAAGTGCTGGAGCCTTACCGGCTGCGCAGCTACAAGGATCACAGCCGCGAGAACTTTCGTTACGTGCTCAACGAGAACACGGTCGAATTTCTGGAATGGCTCGAGCATCGCGTGCGAGCGCGCGCCGCCGGCCGTGATCGCGATGGCCGCAATTTTCTGCAGGACATCGTGGCCGCATTACAGGAGCTAAACCGTTTGCGAACGTCAGCGCACGAACGCGAGATTTTCTCTCCGGAAGAAGCGGCGCGGCGCGCGTTGCATTTGATGTACGCGATCGAGGATCACATTCACGGCCTCGCTTCGGAGCTGCTGGAGTTCCGCGCTTCGATGGTGCAGTTTGTGACCCGCGCTTATGAGTTGGCGACGCTCAAGGCGATCCTGCACTGGTTGAGCCGATACGTGGAAGTTTATCTGCAAGGCATCTACGCTCTGCGCGAGCGCATTCTGGGCCTGGTTGCCGAGCTTGACAACGTCGAGACGCGCAGATTTCTCGACCATTGTCACGAGATTATGGAGGCGCAGCGCCGCCAAATGCCGCAGGCGTTGCGCGGCGACACAGCCGCCGAGCCGCTGGGCGCTGGACGCTTGTTGCGCCACGTGCATGAATTTTTCACTCACGATCAAAAGTTGGACGAATTGTGCGAACGCATCAACGGCACGGCGCGCGAGGTGATCAAAAAGATGGACGCCAAACTGCGCGAGCTCGAGCGCCGCAACACGCGCATTCACGATCTCAAAGCACGCATCCGCGAGCTGGCCGCGGCGCCCTCCGGCACAAACCTTGTGAGCGCGCCTGAACGCCTTGCTCAAGACGAACTGTTCGAGCGAAATGGCGAGGCGATATGTCTCGTGGGGTATCATTTCATCAACGCCTTGCTGATGCCCTCACACGCGATTCTCGATGCGCAACATTGGGATTTGCACAATCAAGCCGCGCCGCCACGGCCACGAATCTACCGCCGCAGCGAGGGCAGCGCCGTTCCCAAGCGTTATCTGAAAGCGAAGGCCAAAAGCCGGCAGGAGCTGCTCGAGCTCGAGGCGCAAAAACGCGCCGAGCTGCGCCGGTGGATCGAGAGCGCTTTGCTCAAAGGCGATCCGCAAATTCGGCTGACCGAGCGCTTATTGGACGATCCACGCGCAGCGCAGTTTTGGATGAAGCTCATGCATTACGTTTACATCACGCCCGCCAAAGATTTGCCGGCGTTGAAGGTCAAAATCGCCAAGGTGATCGACAACTCCGCAAGCGTTTTGATCGGCAACACTGACGAAGGGCTTTATACGCCGGATCATCGCGTGATCGACACAAGTCGCGGGTTGGGCGATTAAACCGGCGACAGTTTTTGAATCAAATCTCCGCAATTCATTTTTGAGTGCCAACCATGTCTACTGAATTCTTTTCGCATTTGAATCTTCACAAAGTGCGGCAGCTTCTCAACATTCTGCAGGAGGCGCCCTATTTTTATCGCGACGACAATCCGAACTTGTTCGCGTTTCTCAAGCAGAATCGCCTGCAGTTCGAAAGATTTTACCAGCATTTCTACGGCTGGGAGATCGTCGTCGACCAGAAATGCGCGCGGCTGTACAAGCCGGAGTGGCACAACGAAACGATCAAGCCGTCGCAGCGCGACCTTTTTCAGCCGACCAGGCGCAATGATTGCATCGCCTTTTTGCTGGTGCTCGAATTTTACGAGCATCTGCTCGAAGAGCAGAATCTCACGATCGAAGATCCCAATCCGCAATTTTATTTCGGCGAGCTGCTTGAATTTGCGCATCGCCGCTTGCAGGAAGAGCTGGGCGAAAAAGCGCCGGACATGGCCGGTACGCGCGAAATTCTGCGAAAAATTTTGCCCGCATTGATGCGTTACCGCTTTTTGCGCGACCATCGGCCGACACTGGAAGATGGGGACATCGCAGAAGACAAGTGGATTTACGAATGCCTGCCTGCGCTTTATCATTACGACAGCCGCATTGCCGCCAATTCGATTTACGCCGCGTTTTTCGGGCCAAACGGCAAAGAGAGCGTTGACGAAGCCACAGCAGGTGAGGAAAAACCTGATGAGAATTTCACCACCGGATGAAAAGCGGCCAACGGATGTTTTTATTCGGTGGAGCATAAAATTTTTTCTGTTTTGTTTGACTAATTCGCTATTTGCAATGATGAACCCTCCGCGATCGAATTATCTCGAATACCAAATCGTGCGCCTGCGGCTGGTTAATTTCCACAACTTTGTGAACGAGACCGTCGATATTCGCCAAGGCGGGCATCTTTTTTTGGTCGGGCCGAATGGCTCCGGCAAGAGTACGGTAATCGACGCCGTTCACGTCGTGCTCTCCGGCGCGCACGAGCTCGAGCTGAATGCGGCGGCGCGCATGGGCGGGCGCAAAGACGAAGGCCGCACGTTGCAGGGCGTGGTGTTGCGTTACGATCGTGAGCTGGGCGCGCTCAACGAAGGCGGCGGCATCAGCTACGCGGCGATCGAGCTGGCTGCGATCAATAACGACAAGCGCCTCAGCCTCGGCATTGGCATCGAAGCGACAACGATGGAGGCGCGCCTCTCGCGTTGGGGATTCATCGTGAAGAATTGCGGCGTGGAAGATTTGCCGCTGTTGATCGGCGAGCTGCAAGGACAACGGCCGGCAAACCGCGAAGAATTGGAAGACCGCATCGGCAAAGGCAACGTGTATGCCCGCGCGAGCCAGTTTCGCAAAAAAATCGCCGAAGAGTTTTTTGCCTCGGAATCGCTTTACGAGCAGGTGGCGCATTTGTGGAATACCGGCAAAGCCTACCGCGAGATTTGCGCACGGGCCGGCGATTTTCAAACCTTGTTCATGACGCTTTTGCCGGAGCCGGACATCGAAATTTTCTCCGAGATCATCAACAGTCTCATTCGCATTCAGGAATTTGCCGGCAAGCTCGAGCAGTTGGCGGAACAATTGCGCTATCTCGAGCGCCTCATGGCCTTGCAGGAAAAAATCGCCAATGCGCGGGAAGAAGAAGCGCGTTACGATTGGCTCATTTCGTATCGCGAGTCATCGGCTTGCAAAACCCGCCTGGCGGAAACACAAAAGCAGTTGGCGCATGGGCTCGCTGAAGCCGAAAAGGTTGAATCAACTTTAAAGCAATTCCAATCCGAGCACGATCAACTCAAGAAAATGTTGGCAGAGCTGCGCCATAAAGACGAGGCCCGGCTTTTGGAGCGCTTGCAGCTCAAACAAGAAGCCTTAAATTGGCACGCGGAATTTTTGCAACAACAGCATGCGCAAGTGCAGGCTAACGAAGAGCAATTGCGCCGGGCGCAGCAGGAACTGGTGGCGCGGCGCGCTGATTTGATCGCCGAGATCGAGCTCGCACAACACGCGGTGTCGCAAGCGCTGCAAAGCCTAATGATAACGCCGCTGCCCGCTGCCATTTCGGCTTTTGTCAATGACTTCGTGCAAACCGCTCCAACCGTGCTGGTGGAACGCGGTGCGAGGCCGGAGGCAAATGCGGCATTGCAAGAGACGGCAGAGCTGCTGGCGCAGTTGGCGCAGGAACGCCTGCGCTTGCAACACGATCTCGAGCGGCGTGAATATCTCAAAACGAAAATTCAGCAGGAAATCGACAACCTGCAACGACAGCGCGAATGGCTGCCGCAATTGCCGAATTACCATCAGTGCCTGCAGCGTTTGGAAGCCGAGGGCTTGACGCCGCAACCGCTCTACAAAATGTTGGAATGGCGCACGGAAGACGCCGATTTACGCTCGTCCATAGAAGAGCTGTTCGGCCAGCAACTGCTTGGCACGCTGGTGTTGAATGACGGCGAAGCTGATCGCGTGAAAACCACAGTGCTGCAAGATTTTCCGGGCATTGCCGTGGCCGAGGCGTCAAGCGAAGAAGCCGATTGTCCAGATTGGATTGCGGCGGCATTGGATGATCGGACAAACGGAATGGCGCTGCGTCTCATCGGCGCCGCATTGACGGCGCGCCTTTCGCAGGAAGCGGAGTATGAGCAGGTGAAGCAGCGGCTCGCTTGGCGCGGTTTGCGCTGGAAAGCCGAGGGCAAGCCCGCCCGGCTCATCGGGGCTGAGGCGCGGCGGCTGGCTTTCGCGCAGGAAATGGCGCAACGACGAACGGAGCTGGCCGAGCTGGAGAATCAAATCGTCGCGCTGCAAGAGCAGTTGCAATGCAACTTTGCGTCAACGCAGCAATGGCGCGACCTGGAAGAGGGCTTGCGCCAAATCGGCGGCGAGGCATTGTCCCAAGCATTCCACGCGAATGATGTTGCGACGATACAGGCGAGCGCTTTGCAAAATTCTCGTGATGAGTGGGCGCGAAGTTACGCCGCTGCTGGCGAGAAAAACGAGGCGCTCACGGCTGAAATCCAACAACTCGAGCAGCGCATCGCCGCGGCAGGTTTGCAGGAACTTGCCAGGCAGATCGAGGACATGGAAAAATGCGAGCGCAACCTCGAAGAGAAAATTCGTCTCGCTGCGGAGGAGCGGGGGCGTTGGCGCAATGAAACGGCTCGGCTGGAAAGTGAGGCATCGGTTCAAAATGCGCAACTGGCGCAAATCGAAGCGGCGCTGCAGGCCAAGGCGCTGCGTCTGCGCCAATACGTTTCGGAACAGGGTGAGCCGGATTTGGAATATTACGTGTTGAGCACGCGCGGGGGCGATCGCTTCAAATCCGACGAGGCGATTGCGCGGCGCAAAGAAGAAGCGCACGATGCGCTCAACGTGGCGCTGACGAAATTGCAAGACAACGGCGAGGAGGGCATTCATTATCGGCAATATGCCGGCATTTTCGGGTTCGGTTATTTGCCGGAGGAGAATAAAATCATCGATCGCCAGCACCAACCGTTGCAAGGCGTGCACCATCGCTTGCAACAAGACCACGCCGAGCAGCAAGGCATTCTCAATGAAAAAAACAAGGAATTGCTCGACCAGTTGATCATGGAAAGTCTGGCGCGGCATCTCACCGAGCAGGTGGTGCAACAGAAAAAAATGATCAAGGACATCAATCGCTTGCTGCGTGAAATCGATTTTGGCGGCACGATTTACGCCTTTGAGGCCCCTGCCAAGCCCGAACACCGCGAAGTGGTGGAAATCGTGGAGAATTTTTCACTGTTCGATGAAAACCGGCGGCAGAATTTTCGCGCGTTTATCGAGTCGCGGCTGCTCGATTTGCGCGAAAGCGAGCCGGGAACGGTGCCGCTGCTGCTGGATTATCGCACGTGGTTTGACTACAAGCTGACGTTTCGCGACACCAAAAGCGAAGCCTCCGAGCTGACGCGGCGGATGCGCAATCTCGGCTCCGGCGGCGAGCAGGCGGTGCCGAATTATCTGCTGGTGCTGGCGATGGCGCATCTGGTTTTTCAAAACAGCCGTGGCCGCTTGCGGCCGATGTTGTTTGACGAAGCGTTTTACGGCATCGATGCCGGACGCCGCGACCGGCTTTTGGAGTTTGCCACCAGGCTCGGCATGCAACTGTTCGTCGCCTCGCCGGATCAGGACGGGCACACCAAGGCGGTGCGACACGCGACCACGGTGTTCGTGCAGAAAGATGAAAATCGTGACGTGCATTTGACGGCGCTGCACTCGGATTTTAGGAGGGACGGCAAAGTGCAGGAAGATTTGTTTTGGAAAAACGTGCTCTGTTTGTAAATATGTCCGACTTCAAAGAAAGGGTGCATGCGGCGATACAGAAGAATCCGGCGCTGGCCGCGTTTCTCAAAGATTTCTGCGCGCGCTCGTTCAAAACCGGTGAGCTGCCGAAACGCTGCACCTTCCGCAACGTCGATCTGTCCGTGATCGCGGATTTGCGTCTCATCTTCGGCGCGCGCGCCGTGAAAGCGCGCGATGAGAACGTGGTCTTCGATCTGGCTGCCGTCGGGTTGGCGTCTCTTGATGCCCGACAGGAGCTGCTGCAAACGCTCACCGAGGTGCTCGTGATGAAGCGCCAAAATCGCCGGTTGCAGCAACAACGAACGCATGCGAACCTTGCCCAGCGATTGCAAGCGCTCGCTCCTCTCGCTCAATCTCCACTCGCGCAAAAAGTCCATCAGCGCCTCATTGACGATCTCGTCCAACAACGCGGCTACCTTTGGCGAGAAGGGGTTTTGAAAGGGCAGGGGCCCGCAGCACTGTTGCAAATCGAAGCCGTTTTGAATGCTTTGCATCTTGTCGCGACAAATGCGAAAGGGTGGAATTTTGCGGAGTTGGGTGCGCGTGTGACCGGCTCCTCCAAAAGTTTTCGGCCTGGTGGAGAGCTTTATCGCTTGGCGGCGGATTGGGCGCTGCCGTTTTTGGATGAGTCCGAGCCGCTCGTGCAAATCGAAGATCTCGTCACGCGCCGCGCTCGGGTATGGGAGCAACTCGGCGTGGAGCCAAGCGGGGCGGCGATCACGGTGATGGCAGGAGGGCCGTTGGTGTATGCCAGGCAGGGGAAAATATTTTCAGGAATCGAGCAGCATTTTGATATGGGCGAGCCTTCAACGCTCTCGCTCACCCAGTTGATGGGGATCGAGAGAATCGAGCCGCTCTTTGACACGATTCTCACCATTGAAAACTTGACGCCGTTTATCGACGCCGTGCAACGGCAGCCGCTGCCGCGCGCGTTGATGATCTACACCGAAGGCTTCCCCAATCGCGCCGTGCGCATGCTTTTGCAGCTCTGCCGCGAACAGATCACCGGATTAAAATTTCTGCATTGGGGCGATACGGATCTGGCCGGTGTGCGCATCTTGAGAAATCTCGCGTCGACAATGGGTGAAGTTCCCGCCCTCTTTCGCTGCGGCCCCAAAGATATTGCCAAGCATCAAGCGCGCCTGATTCGGCTCACACCGGAGCAGCGTGAGAACATCAAGCGCGATCTCAATACTCATCCGCAGGCGCCCGGCCGTGAGATTTTGGAAGCCGTGCTGCATCACGACGGGTGGCTGGAGCAAGAGGCGTGGGAAAGTAAGGCATAAAAATTTTTAAAATTCGATGCAACCTTTTGGGGCGCTTCCGGCACTCATCAATAGATATGAAAATCCTCTCAAGGTACCTTGCCAATCTCGCGGATCGGCGGCTTGTTAGCAACTTCCTCGCGCGCCGGGATGAGCCGTCTTTTCGCGAGCTTTATCATCGCCACACGCCTGCGCTTTATCAACTGGTGCTGCGTTTGGCCGGCTGGAACGTTCACGAGGCCGAGGAAATCGTACAGGACACGTGGATGCGAGCCATCGAAGCGCTTGACGGATTTCGTTGGGAATCGAGTTTGCGCACGTGGCTCTCCGGCATCGCGATCAACCGCTGCCGTGAGCTATATCGACAGCGTGCGAGGCAAAGTCACGAAGTGATGGTAGAGCAGCTTGCGCAAGAAACTTCCATTACTGAGAATTTCGAGCGCCTCGATTTGGAGCAGGCGATTGCGGCGCTGCCGAACGGTTATCGGCAAGTTTTGGTGCTGCACGACGTCGAAGGCTATACGCACGAGGAAATCAGCCGCATGCTCGAAATCGAAGTGGGCACCTCCAAAAGCCAGCTCGCGCGCGCCCGCAGCTCGGTGCGTGAGGCCTTGCAAGTGGTGGCGACAAAAAGCGCCAATCGGAGAATATAAAATGAATCACGAAAAAAATCATGACGAGCTGAATCCGGAGGAGAGGGAGAAGTTCGCGACTTTGTTACGCGAGCGTTCGCCGGCAGCCTCGCTCGAAGCAAGAATCATCAGCGCGCTCAAAGCCAAAGGCCTCATTCGATTGACGCCGTCACCTCAAATATGGACGATGCCGCGTTTAGCCGGTGCTTTCGCCGTAGCGCTGGTGTTTTTAGCGCTTGGCTTCGGATTGGGAAAGTGGCGAGGCGGCGTGCTCCCGCAACAACCGCATCACAACATGTTTGTTTTGTTTCTTTATGATGATTCACCGGAAACGCTGCCTGATGATATGAGCAAGGTGGTGGAGTACGGCAATTGGGCGCGTGCCATCAGCATGTCGAAGCGGATGATCACCGGAGAAAAGTTAAAGGACGGCGGGCGGCTTCTGCGCAACGTCCGCGGTCAACTTGAAATTCGTGAGGTGAGAGAGGCGGGAGAATCGAACGTTCTTGGCGGCTACTTTTTGATCGAAGCCGAAAATTACGAGGAAGCCATCAAAGTTGCGGCCAGTTGCCCGCATCTCAAATATGGCGGTTTGATCGAACTAAGACAGATCGATCAAATTTGAAAGTGAAGTCGGACTTGCGCCCAACAATTTTTTTGAGGAAGCAAAATTCCGCGGGCGCAAGTCCGGCTTCGCTAACGATCGTTCATTATTTATTTTCACGGAGGCCTAAAATGATTTCTCAAAAACGCAGAACCAGCCTGGGCGCATGGCTCACGCTGTTTGCCCTCATAATGATCGGTATGGCATGTCTCGGCTTCGTCGCCACATCGTCATCGCAGCAGAAATCCGCGAGCAACGATGGCGACGCTTCCAGTTTCACCCCGTATGTCTGGGCGTTCGAATACGGTGTTGCTGATGTGCAACGTGCTATCGATTTCTACACCGGCGCGCTCGGTTTTGAAGTGGAGGAAAACAATTGTTGCACGCCGTTGGCCGTCTTGCGCAATGGGGCGGTCAGGCTCTTGTTGAATCGTATTGAGGCCAAGATGCCCGCGGCCAATGCCTCCAACGTTCATTTGAATATGCGCGTTGGTGATTTGGCCGTTGCTGCCGAGATCGTTCGCCAAAAAGGTGGAACCCTCGAGGATGCGTCGCCGCAACCATTTGCTTTGGGGCAGTCGATGACGATTCACGATCCGTTTGGCAATTCCATCAATCTGCTCGATATTGCCAACGACAATAAGACTGCCGACAGCAAACCGGCGGTTTTCAATATCGGCGTTTTGGGAGAGAAGTTGGAGAAGCTTGAGGCCTTCTACACGAGTCTCGGTTTTCAAATTTTTAGCCGCGAATATCTTCCCGCTTTGCCGCTGCAGCGGCACGGGGTCGTGGCGTTGGTGCTGCACGGCGGCGCGAAAACTCCGGCCAAATCCGGCACGCGGCAAGGCACGATTGTTTTGGGAGTGGAGGATTTCAACGCTGCCGTGAAGCCTTTACAAAGACGAGGGATAAAAATTTCGAAGCCTCCTGCAACGGGAAAAACCGCAATCTTACGCGACCCCTTCGGCAATCCACTGAAGCTAATGGAGTTGCCATCGAATTTACTGACTGCCGTCAATAGCGTGAATGCCAGCAGCAAATCCGCGAGCACACCGGCGTTGGCACAGGCCGGTTTCGAGCGCTTCAAAAAGCTCGAGGGGCAATGGCTCGGCCGCAGCACCAAAGGCTGGGAAGAAACCGTCAATTTCAAGACGATTGCCAAAGGCTCGGTGGTGGTGGAAAATTCTTTCGATGCCCATCCCAACGAAACGATGATGACGATGTTTTACCTGGACGGTGACCGCCTGATGTTGACGCATTATTGCGTGGCGCGCAACCAGCCGCGTCTCGAAGCAACTTCGTTCGAAGATGATGGTCGCACGATCACGTTTACGTTTCATGACGCCACCAATCTCCCCTCGCGCGACAAGGGCCACATGGACAAGGCGGTTTTTCGCTTTGCCGACGACGATCATTTCAGCTCGCAGTGGACGTGGTATCAGGACGGCAAGGAGAACTGGATGGAGGAGATCAAATGTGAGCGCAAGCAATCGAATGCCGCATCAAAGTAATGAATGCAAAAGAGCATAGATTCAATCTCGATCTTGCAACGAAAACGTTTTAAGGGGAATGTCTTCCCTCTCTCGCTCGGTCGAGAGAGGGATTTTTGTTGATGCCCAACTTGCGAAGCCACTTCTTCGTGCTCCTCATAACAACCCACCCGAGTCTTTTTCAACTGGCCAATTCGTCTTGAAGCAATTGAACAAACTGCTTTCCTGCGCTGTCAAGATAGATAAAAGGATGATTCGATCTTATCATCACAATCGCAGAGAAAGGTTTAAACGATGGTAAAAATTTTTTATGCCTTAACTTTGACCGTTGCCTTTTGTTCCGATTTCGTTCTGGCGCAAGAGGTGGATGGCCGTTTCCAGAAACAGTTGCAGCCGATGATCGAACAGGTGATGCAGCAACAGAATATTCCAGGTCTTGCCATAGCGATTGTTGAGAATCAGAAGGTGGTCTATGCCAAGGGGTTCGGTGTGAAAAATCTTGATGGCAAGAATGAAAAAATAACGCCGCAATCCTTGTTTCACATGGCGTCGATCACCAAGCCCTTCGTTGCCACTTCCATTATGCAACGGCGCGTTGGAACGTTATGTCCGCAGCTTGAGCGATTTATCGCTCATTGCCGCGCCTGGCGCCAAATGGCAATACAGCAATATGGCGTATGAAATTCTTGGCGACGTGATTGCCAAAGTTTCCGGAGAAACGTTCGAGGGTTATGTCGGGCAGCACATTCTCACGCCGCTGGGAATGAAGAGTAGCACGCTGTTGGTGAAAGAAGCCGATCCACAGTTGTTGACAAGCCCGCATGTTTTGGATGATGCTTACGAAGTGGCCGTGAGCAAGATCTTCCCTTATAACCGCGCCCACTCGCCAAGTTCAACCCTCTACTCGAATGTACTCGACATGGCGCGTTGGGCGATGGCCAACATGAATCGCGGCGAGCTCGAGGGCAAACGCATTTTGCAAGCCTTAACTTATGACGTGATGTGGAAACCGGCCGGCGAACAATGGTCACATATCGCGATCAGTTGGTTTCTTGGAAAATATGGAGAATATCCGACCGTCTCTCACGGCGGCCGCGATGTTGGCTTTGTTAGCAACCTGGTCATGATGCCTGGCCAATCGATAGCCGTGGTGATGATGAGCAATTTCGATCGCGCAAGTATTGGAGACGTCACGAGAGCGGCGCTGGCAGTAGCTTTAGGCCTCAAGCCTGAGCCAATTGTTGTCAAGCCTCCCATAGCGAAAACCATCTATAAAACCATCTTGAATCAGGATGTAGAAGCAGCCATTAAACTGTACCATGACCTAAAGAAGAATCAGCCGGATGCCCATGATTTTCGGGAACCGCAGCTCAATGATTTGGGATACAAATTGCTTGCCCAGAAGAAATTCAAGGAAGCCATCGCCATGTTTCAGCTCAATGTCGAAGCTTATCCTTCGTCTTCAAATGTCTATGACAGCCTGGGTGAGGCTTACATGTTGAACGGCGACAAAGCACTGGCGATTAAGAATTACGAAAAATCGTTGGAGCTGGATCCGGCCAACGGCAATGCCGTCGAAATGCTGAAAAAGTTAAGAGGGCAATAACGTCTCAGATAAGGACTTTTGAAACAAAGTTGGAGAAGTGGGATGAAACAGCGGCGTATTGCTGTGATGGCATGGCTTGGACTTTTTTGCGCAATCGGATGCCGGCAACAGACCGATTTCGAGAAAGAAAAGGCCGAGTTGCTCGAGCTGCACCGGCAGGATCGCCAGGCCCATTTCAAACGTGATGCCGCGGCCGTGGCGGCGTCGCTCGCGCCGGAAATGATCTCGGTTCGCGCCGGGGAGGTGTGGACCGCGACACGCGAGGAAAACCGCCGGCGCTTCGAGCGTTATTTTCACCGCGCCGAATTTGTGGAGTGGGATGATCTCATGCCGCCGATCATTCATATTTCGCCGGATGGACAAATGGCGTGGATGGTCGTGCGCGTGAAGGTCAAATATGATTGGGCGGATTCCACCGGCAAAAAATCGCCGGAAGAATATCTAAGCGCCTGGCTTTCGGTTTATGAGAAGCAGGAAGGAAAATGGCTGCACGTGGCCAACGCTTCAACTTTTGGAAAACGCTACAGCAAGTTTAACGCGGCATTGCAAACCCGCTATCCGCGGCTGCCTGAATTGCAAGGCGTATCGCAATGTTTGAAATGATGGCAGAGATGAGGCACGAGCAGATGGTTTTCTGTAGCAGATATATTGAGGTCTTATGGATGCAGTGCCCATGATCAGATCGCCAGGTATCTCCTCAGTCAAAAAAGATGCCTTTGATAGAGTTTAAAACTTCTATTTCAAAAAGTCAATCGCAAACTTAAATGAATCGATTTATTGACGACAACGATTGCTACAAATTGCTCATCCATGGTTCTCTCCTGTCACAACAGCCGATTGCCGTTGGCGACGAGATTGAATTCACACCCCAAAAAAGTCGCCGCCCGGCGGCAGTACAGCATGCGCGAAAGAAAAATTTCAAAATATTCCATCACCGAGGAAATTTTTGTGTCGATGCTCAAATCCAGCACGATCAGGCGCTTCTCGCGGTCCACTTGCAGCTTGCTGTTTTCCACGGCATAATTAACGCGGTCGTGAATATCGAATTTGATCATCGCGGGATTGCGGACGCGCGAGCGATGCACATCCGATTTGTCCGCGATGATCAAGCCGGAAGCGACGTTGCTCACCGGCTCGCAGCTCACTTCGTCGTGGCTGCCGATGGCCGCAACGATCTGGGTTATTTCATCCGCATCCATCCCCATGCCAAGCAACAGCGTGTGCGCCAACACCGCGCCGGTGAACGCATGATTCACGCGATTGAACACGTTGCCGATGTCGTGCAAATATCCGGCAATCGCCGAAAGCTCGGCCTCGCGCTCCGGCAGGCCGAGATCGAGCAAGATCAGGCGCGCTGACTTCGCCACCAAACCGCAATGGCGCCGGCCATGTTCGGTATAGCCGACGACCTCCAAATACTGATCCGCCCGTGCAATGTAAGCGTCGACCAGAGAATTCTTTTTGACTTCCTCGAGTGTGATCATAAATCTTTCTCCTGACAATTCGTTCTATGATGCAATATCCAAGTTGAATTTCGCCTCCGGCGGATGAAACCAATGCTATCAATTCCATGCGAATCAAAAACTCACACGGAAAAGTTTTGAAAAAATCCGTGTGGGTTTTTGATCCGTGTGAAATTTACTTCTAATAAATTAACCGGCAATATCTTGCCATTCGACTTCTCGATAAAGCTTGCGACGCCACCAATGGGCCGACATGAGAAACCAGAGCGAGAGTACAGTCCCCATTGCGCCAATCCACCAGATAACGCCGTTGGCCATATCGGAGAATTGCACATAACGCCAGTTCATCAAAAGTCCGAGCGCTGCGGGTGTGACAATCAGCACGATGTGCGCCAACGTCCGCAGGCCGAGCGCTTTTGAAGAATATCGGTGCAACGACGCCGAGCTTTCCCAGAGCGGCGCATATTCGGAAGGCTCCAACTTTTTTAAAAACTGCCCAATCTCGTGAGCGCAAAAATGGCCGAGCGCACCGATGACGGAGTTGTGTTGCGAAAGAATCACCGCCGTGCCGAAAGAAAGATACGGGATGGCCAGAAGGATCTCCAGCTTATTTTCGGCGCTGAGGGCGACGCTGTAAATCGTCGCCACGCCGCCAACAAAGAAAAGCAAAATTTGCTCTCGAAGCTGAATGCGCTGCACCAGCTCGTTGCGCGCTGACTCATAATTTTTTCTGGCAGTCTCTCCGGCGGACATAAGCGCATCAAAATTTGCTTCTTCGCTCGCTGCAATAGATCATGCAACCAATGGTTTTCCAACGGATGAAAAAGCGACCAACGGATAAATCTTTTATATGAGAACAGCTTCAGATCACTTCGCTGTTTTCGGTATCAAACCTTGCGTGGCCGCACCCGCGGCCCTTGCGGCGTGTCTTCAATCTCATAGCCGGCGGCATGGACCTGCACACGCAGGGCGTCGGCGTCCTTCCAGCGTTTCTCTTTTCGCGCTTGCTGGCGCTGCTCGACCAGGGCTAAAATCGCTTCCGGCACCACGGTTTCAACTGGTTTCCATTCCGCCAGTTTCAAGCCAAAAACGTTGTCAAAGTGCAAAAGCGTCGCCTTTTTCTTGGCGTTGGGCAAGTCACTCTTCACCAGCTCCCAAGTCACGGCCAGTGCTCGCGGCATATTCAAATCATCGTTGACCTGCTCAATAAATTTGCCGACGTATTTTTCATCAGGCGCGCCCGGCTCACCCCATTCATGCGCCGCCATGCGCAGGCGATCCAAAGCCGTCGTCGCGCCCTGCAAGCTTTCCCAGGTGAAATTCAGCTTGCTGCGATAATGCGCGCCGAGGCAGAAGAAGCGGTACGCCAGCGGGTCGATGCCGCGCTCGATCAACGTCTGCACTCGCAAAAAGGCGCCGGCGGATTTTGCCATTCTGGCTTCGTCAAGCTGCAAAAAGTAGCCGTGCATCCAAAAGTTCGCCAGGCGCGTACCGTGACAAGCCTGCGTTTGGGCAATCTCATTGGGGTGGTGAACCATGATGTGATCTTCGCCGCCGCAGTGAATGTCAAAAAACTGGCCGAGATATTTGGCCGACATGGCCGAGCATTCGATGTGCCAGCCGGGAAAGCCTTTGCCCCATGGGCTGTCCCATTCCATTTGGCGCTGCTCATTGGCCGGGCTGAATTTCCAGAGCGAAAAGTCCGTCACGTTGCGCTTCTCGCCGAGATCAACGCGCGCGCCGGCTTGCAAGCCTTCAATATCCAGCCGCGCGAGATAACCGTAGTCCGGCAGCTTCGAAGTGTCAAAATAAATTCCATCCGAAGTGCGATAAGTATAGCCCTTCGCTTCGATACACTGAATGAGCGCAATCTGCTCGGGAATGTGATCTGTGGCGCGGCACCAGATCATCGGTTCTTTCATATTCAGACGGCGCAAATCATCTTTAAATGCTTGCGTGTAAAACTCGGCAATTTCCCAAGCCGTTTTGCCGGTGCGCCGCGAGCCTTTCTCCATCTTGTCTTCGCCAGTGTCGGCGTCAGAAACGAGATGCCCCACGTCGGTGATATTCATGACGTGCTTGACGGTGTAGCCGTTAAGCTCAAGCACACGGCGCAGAATATCTTCAAAAATATACGTGCGCAGATTGCCGAGGTGGGCGTAATCGTAGACCGTTGGACCGCAGGTGTACAGCCCCACCTCCGGTGGATGCAGAGGCTCAAACTTGCGAATGCTACGCGTGTAGGTGTCGAATAGTTGAAGTTCCATATCTAAAATGGGCGTTTGCAGGATGCGTGTTTCAATTTGCCTTTAATTCTCACTCTGCTTTCCCGTCAATATCTATCTTTTATAGCACATTGCACATCCATCTTGCATGCTTTCACTCGTTTTGCTTCATTCATCTGTAATGGATAAGATCGTTTTATTATGCCCAATGGCTCGTTATCATAAGATTGGCTATATTCCTTTACAGAAAAATCATCTTTGTCAAGTAATTCAATGACTATTCGTCGAATGCCAACATAAAGCGAATCCTTTAAATAATCATTTGTCAAAGCTAGCTGATATCCCCATTGTAGAGAACTATCAGTATAAGTATCAATAATTTTCCATTGTGCTGATATTATTTTTACAGGAAACGGTGATTGAGTACTATAAATAATCTTTGTTGCAAGCTTATTCTCTTTACCAGGCACATGTGGATTTCTTTTTAACACTTCAGAGAAAAAATGTCCTTCTGGAGAAATAACTCCTCTCTCAACTGTAATATCTATGCTTTTCCAAGTATGGTCAACCTTATTTCCGCAGCCAATAATTAAAAAAATGAGATGATACGTAAGAGTTTTAAAATAAGGTAGTTTTCTCAATATCATAGAATCTTCACTATGCCTGTATGATATTCTTTTCTTAGCTTTTCTTGCACGCATATAAAGTACATAGGAAGAATGATAGATTCGAATCTCAACTTTAGACCAAATCTGATAACTATTGGCCGCGTAGGGTTATCTCAAAAGCGTCTGCATCTAAAAGAGAAAACTCAGGGCGATTAAGCAGCTTTCGAGCGTTGTTTATATCTTGCAGCATCGAAGTTGAAAGCATCAAAGGCACTTTTCCCATTATGAATTCCGGCAAGCCTGGGTAATTGCGAATAATCTTCTTGAATTCCTCAGGAGTTGAAGCGTTTTCTAATGCTTCACGAATGTATGAAAATGGAATGCCAAATCGTTCAAGCCAACGAAAGTATCCGTTTACCTTTAAACTATTCTCTACATATGCTTCTTTTAAGCGTTTAGCTTCAGAGTCAATAATTTTTTCCGCTTCCGAAGGCAAGACTTTGTGAATTACCTCCTCCAAGTACCGTCTCATGGTATTATTTATTTCAGCTAATTCATTAACTTGCCCAACTAATGTCGCAACTGACTGTTGACTGGACAGGCGGTATAACAAATCTCTGAACAAACCAGCCCACTGTAGACGTAACCATTCTTCTATTTCTGAATACTTGTCGAAAGCGTAAAATGGATTATTTCTTAGTTGTGAAAGTATTTGATCTATGAAATAATACACATTTACAGAATCAACGTGAGCATAATTTATATTTGGACTCTCGCGATTCTTCAGAAAAGTTTGGTATTCGGAATATACTGCTCGTTCTATAAGTATGTAAATGGGAATATCTTTTTTAAGAGCAGTCGTGTACTCCATTTTTGTTACGCTTTCATAGCGATCAAAGAAATCTCGCGACATCCCCGTTTTTGTTGCACTTATTTCAGAACCATAACGTCCTCCTATAATAAGAACATAAATATCACAGTTCTGAAGTTCACGAAAGCACGATTCGTCTAGCGCTCTGTCTGGAACAAAAGCCACATCACCTTTCTCTGAGAGCACTGGGTCAAAACCCAATGACTCTATAAACAACCCCAAAGATGCTCGAACATACTTCAAATCATAGTAAGTGGAGCTAACAAAAATACGAGGGCGAGCCATGTGCTAATCAGTCCTTATTTTTATATAGGCTAACACTGTGTGGCATTCAGTTCAACCCAAAACTATCATCCATCTGCAAAAACGGATTGCTGCGCCGCTCAATGCCGATAGTCGTTTCTTCACCATGTCCAGGTAAAACGCGCACATGATCCGGCAGCGTCATCAATTTCTCACGGATCGAGCGTATCAGCGTTTCATGCGAGCCAAAGGGCAGATCAGTGCGGCCGATGGAGCCTTGAAAGAGCACATCGCCGACTAAGGCCGTATCTTCGCCGTAAAGAATGATGCTCCCCGGCGAGTGGCCCGGTGCATGCAAAACTTTCATCGTTACTTGGCCAAAACTCACTTCATCGCCTTCGGCGAGATAACCATCCACACGCGGCGGCACGGGAGCAGGCAACCCGAACATCTGGGCTTGATACGGCAGCCGCTCCAACAACGGCAAGTCATCGCGGTGCAGCAACAGGGGCAGATTCAAACGTTCTTGCACGGTCTTCGCATGCCAAACATGGTCGATGTGCGCGTGAGTGAGGATGATGCGCTCGGGTTGGACTTGCAAAGCAGTGACTGTTTGCAGGACGAGGTCAACTTCATCCCCTGGATCAACAAGAATACCGGAAAGAGTCTGGCCGCACCAAAGAATGTAGGCGTTCATCCCAAACGGCCCAACAGGCAACATTTTCCACTTCAATGCCATGTCGCTAATTCAATATAAATCATCTTTAACCTTGCAACGAAAAGGGAACCGCAACGAAAAAAGCTGTTCAAAGTAATATCAAATAACATTTTGTTGCAGTTCTCTTTTCGTTGCAAGTCATTTTCCCAGACAGGCTGTCTGGGTTACGTTCGTTGCAGTTCCTGTTTTCATTGCAAGAATTCTTGCTTCGTTGCGCTCTTTCATCTTTTCAACCTTCGCGTACTCAATCACGTAATTGCCAAACTTTTCTTCGCTCTTGCGGCCGCCGTGAAAATCCGAGCCGCCGGTTTCGAGCAGGCCGAACTGTTGTGCGAGCCGGCGATACAACTCGCGTTGATGATGGCCGTGCTTGGGGTGTATCACTTCAATGCCATCGACGCCGGCCTTGATCACGTCGAGAATGATCGGCTCGGTAAGATTTTGCCCCGGATGCGCGAGGCACGCCAACCCCTGCGCTTCGTGAATGATGGCAACAGCTTGCTCCGCGGAGATGCGAACTTTGGGCACGAAGGCCGGCTTGCCATCGGCGATAAAGCGATTGAACGCCTCCTGATAAAAAGGCACGTGCCCGGCTTCCACCAGCGCATCCGCAATGTGCGGCCGCCCGATGCTGCCGGCGCCAGCCTTGCGCATCACGATTTCCAACGGCACCGGACAGCCGAGCGCCTCCAATTTTTCGAGAATGCGATGCACCCGGCGCAGCCGCTCTTCGCAAAAAAAATGCAGAAACTCCAACAAGCGCGGATGACGAAAATCAATAAAGTAACCAAGAATGTGAATGTCATAGCCTTGATGCGACACGCTCAATTCCACCCCGGAAATGACTTCGACGCCGAGCTGATTGCCCATGATCACAGCCGTCTCGACCCCGCCAACTTCGTCGTGATCGGTAATCGCGATCGCGCGCAATCCCGCCTCAGCAGCCAATTGCACCAGCCGCTCAGGCGGCAACAAGCCGTCGGACTGGTTGGTGTGGGTATGGAGATCAACCATGCCGGTGGCGGTCATGCGGCGGTGTCCTTTTCTTTAATTAATTTCATCAAATAAAATAAAGTTTGTAGTGGCCCCCTTTAGGGGCTGAATGTTGAATGCTTAATAGCCGCAGACGCCTGAAGGTGTTACTACAAACGGCTTACACCTTTGGCAGCGTCACGCCTTGCTGCGCCTGGTATTTTCCTTTTTTGTCGGCATAAGAGACCATGCACTCTTCGTCGCTTTCAAAAAAGAGAATTTGCGCGATGCCTTCGTTGGCGTAAATTTTGGCCGGCAGCGGCGTGGTGTTGGAAATTTCGAGCGTCACGTGGCCTTCCCAACCCGGCTCGAGTGGCGTAACGTTTGTGATGATGCCGCAGCGGGCATAAGTCGATTTGCCGACGCAGATCGTCATCGCTTTGCGCGGAATGCGAAAATATTCCACCGTGCGCCCGAGCGCAAAGCTGTTGGGAGGAATGATGCAAACCTCGCCTTTAAAGTCAACAAACGATTTGGGATCGAAGCCTTTGGGATCGACCACCGCGCCGAAAACGTTGGTAAAAATTTTGAACTCGTCGGCGATACGAACGTCGTAACCGTACGAAGATAATCCATAAGAAATCACGCCCTGGCGAACCTGCTTTTCCTCGAACGGCACAATCATCTGCTGTTCGAGCGCCATTTGCTTTATCCACCGGTCGGCTTTTATGCTCATGAAAACTCCTAAACTGGTTGCTAAATTCTTGATGCTGGATGCTCGATCCTTGATGCTGAATTAAGCGGCCAGAATCCAGCATCAAGCATCCAGGATCTAGTTCGTCGCCACCTCTCCCAACGCTTGTTTCATTTCCTTCGGCAAGGCTACCTTGGAAACCCAAATGCTGACTTCGTAAAGCATCAGCAACGGCAAGGCGAGAAGCATCATGGTGAACGCATCGGTCGAGGGCGTCAATACCGCCGCGGCAACGACCATTGTGACGATGCCGTAGCGCCGCTTTTGGCGGAGAAATTCCGGCGTCAACAAACCGATGCGTGTCAGGAAATAAGCGATCACCGGCATTTCAAACACGAGGCCAAACACCACCAGCAGAATGGTGACGAAGCCAAAATATTCATCGATGGAAACCATCGGCGCCAGCGTTTCGGATTGAAACGTCAGCAGAAAACCCAAGCCATATTTCAGGACGACGAAATAGCAAAACGCCGCGCCAGCCAAAAAGCAGAGCGTCGTGAAAAAAACAATCCACGGCACAATGCGCTTTTCTTTAGCCAACAAGCCCGGGGCCACGAATTGCCAAAGCTGGTAAACGATCACCGGAATGGAGGCCAGGATGCCGACGGTGATTGCCAGTTTCAAAAAGATCATGAAACCGCCGGTCGGATTCAGGTAAATCAAGCGCAGGGCTTGAGCCTGGGCCGGGTCTTTAATTTTCTCATTGGCCAGCGCGATGGCTTGCTTGTATGGCGCCACGAGAAAAGTGAAGATGTGATCGATAAAAAACCAGCTCAACATCGTAAAAAAAGCCACGGCCACCAGCGCTTTAATCAGGCGCGATCGCAGCTCTTCGAGATGCTCGAGAAACGGCATCTCCTTTTCATTTTTCTTGCTCGTTTCTTTCTCGGCCGTATGGCGCATGCTCACTTACCGCTTTTCTTCAAGTCCCTTCAATTCTTCGAGAAACTCTTCTTTGGCCTGAAATTTACGGTAGACGGAGGCAAAGCGCACGTATGCGACTTCGTCGATCTCGCGCAAATTCGCCATGATCTGCTGGCCGATTTGCCGCGCGCTGACCTCGTCCCGGTTTTTGTCGCGCAAATCGCTTTCAATTTTTTCGACGAGCCGGTTGATCGTCTCCATCGAAATCGGGCGTTTGCTGCACGCGACCTGCACGCCGCGCAGGATTTTTTCGCGATCAAACGGCTCGCGCCGGCCGTCGTTTTTGACGACCATCAACGGCGTTTCTTCGACATACTCTTTGGTGGTAAAGCGCCGCTCGCACTTCAGGCACTCGCGCCGGCGCCGCACGACCCGACCCTCGCTGCTGGAGCGAGAATCGATCACTTTGCTGTCTTCGTATTCACAGAATGGACACCGCATAGCTTTTCTTTCAATTAAATGCCGTTGCGGAAAAACACCCGACGGGCGAAACCATCCTGGAATTTCTTTGCTGTAAAATTATCGACCGTTGCTATCAGCCCAAGCGGACAATTTTCTTACTTTCAAACTTACGTTTTATGCCCGCTACAACTGAACATAAAATCAATGAACTGTTTCCTGCGAACGCAGCTTGCAAGCTCTTTCACGTATCGAACATTCGGCTCCTGAAGGCTACGCCCGCAGGGAGCTACTACAAACCACGCTTTACTCCGAGACCAAATCAGGGTAAAGCGGAAAGCGTTTGCAAAGATCGAGCACCTGATCGCTCACGCGCTCCAAAACCGCTTCGTTGTTGATGTCCGACAAAATCTTGTCCATCAAAAACGCCACTTCGCGCATTTCGTTTTCTTTCATGCCGCGCGTGGTCAGAGCCGGCGTGCCGATGCGAATGCCGCTGGTCACGGTCGGCGATTGCGGATCATCGGGCACCATGTTTTTGTTCACGGTGATGCCGGCCGCTTCAAGCGCGGCTTCCGCATCTTTGCCGGTCAACTCGCGATTGCGCAGATCAACCAGCATGAGATGCGTGTCGGTGCCGCCGGAGACGATGTCGTAGCCGAGATCGATCAATTTCTTCGCCATCATCTGAGCGTTCTTGATGACCTGCCGGGAGTATTCCACAAAATCGTCCCGCAAGGCTTCTTTGAACGCCACCGCTTTCGCGGCAATCACGTGCATCAACGGGCCGCCTTGAAAACCGGGAAATACATTCGAGTCGACGATCTCCGACCATTTCTTCGCGCGGCCTTTCGGCGTGGCAATGCCGATATCGTTCTCTTCGTCGTTGCCGATGAGAATCATGCCGCCGCGCGGGCCGCGCAACGTCTTGTGCGTCGTGGTGGTCACGAGGTGGCAATGCGGCAACGGGCTTTTCAACAGTTTGACGGCGATCAATCCTGCCGGGTGCGCTATATCCGCCACAACTTTGGCGCCGATTTCGTCCGCAATCTCGCGAAACGCCGGATAATCAAATTCGCGCGAATACGCGCTGGCGCCGACGATGATGAGCTTGGGTTTTTCGCGGCGCGCCACTTCGCGAACCTGATTCATATCAACGCGGCCGGTTTCGCGGTTGACCCCATACGAGACGATGCGAAACAACTTGCCGGAAAAATTGACCGGACTGCCATGCGTCAGATGGCCGCCGTGCGCGAGATTCATGCCGAGCACGGTGTCGCCCGGCTTGAGAAAAGCAAAATACGCCGCGATGTTGGCCTGGCTGCCCGAATGCGGCTGCACGTTGGCGTGCTCGGCGTCGAACAACCGGCAGGCCCTTTGGCGCGCCAGGTCTTCAACCTGATCGACGTACTCGCAGCCGCCGTAATAACGTTTGCCAGGATAGCCCTCGGCGTATTTGTTGGTCATGGGCTGCCCCATGGCTTCGAGCACCGCGCGGCTGACGTGATTTTCCGAGGCGATGAGCTCGAGCTTGTGATTTTGCCGCTCGATCTCGCCGACTATCGCGCGATGCACTTCCGGATCAACTTGCGCCAAACGACTCACGTTTTTCCTCCTCCTTCTTCTATAATCTACCGAACCACGATTCATCCACTTCGATTGTTTTTTTTGTGCGAAGCAAGATCGGGGTTCAGTAAATCCATTGATAGCAGGGACCGGCAGCCTTCACCTTGCCCTTGTTCATAAAACGATCCTCTTTATTGGGGATCGAGGCCTCGAGAAATTTGAGGCGTTGGCGAGCTTCCGTCCTTGTTGCCAAATCCTGCAAAGCTTTCTCATATTGAAAATAAGCCAGCTCGTAAACGAGCTTGTCGTCAAATTCGATTTTGCCCTTTTGGGCCACGCATTTGTCGGCGCACGTTTCATAAACCAGGCCGAGGGCCATGTAGGCCGCGCCATATTTGCCATCCACCACGAGCGCCTTATTTGCGAAGCGCCGCGCCGCCGGGACTTCGCCAAGCTCGCGATAGCAGTTGGCGATTTTCACCAAAACTTTTTTGTCATCCGCTTTCGCGGCGACGATTTGCTCGTAGGTTTTGAGGGCGTCGCGATAATGGCTTAGGCGCACCTGCGCATCACCCAACATCTCGAGCGCCAGCAGATCGCCGGGAACTAGCTTGTTGAAACGCGGCAGCAGTTCGACGACTTTCTCATAAGCCTGGCGGTTGAAATGGGCCTGCGCCAGATCGAAGATGATGCGCGTATCGTTGGGATTTTGCGTCAGAGCTTTCTCCATGCTCTCCAATGCCGCGTCTTCCTTGCCGGTGGCTTTGTAGAGCGTGGACAAAGTCTTGCGAACTTCCGCGTCTGCCGGATTCAACGAGAGAATCTTTTCGCACGCGGCAATGGCCTTGTCGTATTGATTGTTGCGCACGTACAAATTCGCCATGCGCCGGTAGTCGTCTTCGGTCGCGGCGCCGAGCGGTATAATGCGCTCGTATTCCACCAGCGCCAGATCGAGCTGCGCGCGCGCCGCCAGCAGTTGCGCCAGATTGCGGCGCAAGCTCGCGTCGTCGGGAAGGATTTTTACGCCAAGCTCATACACGAGCTGCGCGCTATCCGGCTGGTTGAGCTGCAGATAAGTTTGGCCGAGATAATCAAACACCTGCGGAAATCTTCGGCTTGCCGTCGGCTGCTTTGCTTTTGGCTTTTCTGCGGTTTCAGTCGCCGTGCTCGTGCCGTTGTGATTGGTCGTCGATGATGACGATTGAACCGTATCCATTTCGACAACTTTCCAGAAATAACGCGGCACATGGGCATAGCGCCGATGGCGATAATGCTGAAAGCCGAAGCTCCAATTCCTGTTAAGCTCGACTTCATAAGCCGCGCGCGCCAGAGAATCTTGCACGGCTTGCGCGTGTTCTCCCCCCTTTTTCATTTTTTTATTCTTATCCTGGCCGTGCGCCGCGTCAGCAAATCGCATCGAACACGCGAGCAAAAAAATCAGCGCGAGTCCGACAAAATAAAAATACGAAAATAATTTCCGCATGAGAAAAATTTTATAAAATGGGCTCGACAATTATTCAGTTTCTGGAATAGTTTTGCCCAAAATCGTTTTGCCTTTTTTTGGTGCCGTAAGAAAAGTGGCCGGCCTTCATTATCTTCTCGGCCCGCGCTGAAACCAGCGCTCGCTGCCGACGATCGCGGCGCGGATCATCACGATTTTCTCTTCGGCGACGTTACTCGACAAGCTGCCGCGTTTGCCGATCTCTAAAGCCAGATCGATACGATTATAGCCACTGGTGAACGGCAACCCCAATCCGAGCGTCACCGTCCACTCGTTGATTTTCTTTCCCGCCGGTTCTTCATAAGGCAATTGCCGAAAGGCGCCGCCCACCCGATAGCTCAAGCGCTTGAAATAACCCGCGAGTGCGTCAAAGCTGGGCGTGGCTTCGATGCCGAAGCCGAGATCGAAACTATCGACGCCGCGCTCGCCGAAAAATTCCTCCGGCTTGACCGTGCTCCAGCGTTGCGTGCGCCAATCCGCACCGAACAGCCAATGGCGATTTGGCGCGTAACCCACACCGAGGCCCCACCACAGAGGCAGTTTCAGCTTGCTCTCGCTTGTATCGCTGGTGAATCCGGTAATGGCCGTCAACTCGGTTCCGACGCTCAGCCGGGTTGGCAAGCCGGTCGCAGCGCCGAGCATCCATTTGCCAAGCTGGGTTTGCGCCCCCAAATGCAAGCCAACGCCGGTCACGTGATTATTCGTCACATCTTCGGTGTTGCGCAGCGCGTCGGAGGTGAAATTGACTCTCCAGACGCGATTGATGCGGCCAAAATAGAAATCAGCCGTCAGGCCCGCGCGCACCGCGCTGAAAGTTCCCGCAAAAGCCAAATAGAATTCATTCAGGCCGCCGGTGCCGCGCAAGATTTCAACATACGAGACGGCGCTGTCACCCTTGCTTTGGTTGAACTCGAATTCGCTGCGGCTATAAGGCTGGATGCCGAACGCGAAGACGTAACCGCGTTTCACCGGAAAAGCGAGACTGAGGCTGTTTATGTTCGCCTCGCGAAACAGGCCGTTGGTACCGCGCAGATCAACGCTGGCGCGCTCGTAAAGAAAATCGCCTTGAATGCGGGTGAGATTCAACTTGCCCATCGTCGCTGGGTTGAGAAAATAGGCATAAACCGTGTCAGTCCCTGCCAGGCCGATGCCGCCCATGCCGATCGACCTGACGCCATCCCGGTAGCGCAACAAACCGATGCCGTGCCGGGAATAAATGGATTGGGCAAAGGCAGAGCCGGAGAACATCACCAGCAAAAGAATCAGGCAGCATACAAGACGGGAAAGAATTTTCAATTTCATAATTGGTTATGCGATAATGTTAAAACCAAGAACCCAAACCGGCAACAAACGGCCGGCTGCCAGCAACCGGCCTCATCTCGCCTTAGGCGGCGTGGTATACTCAATCTTCAGTTTCGGCGCGAGCGATTCGCTATTTTCGCGCGAATAAAACGCGGCGCGGGAAAGCAAAAGCGCAGGGAAATCAGGCACCAGATAAAAATATCCATAACTTTGCGGCGGGGTGCGTTCTTCGGGTGGCAGCAATACCCAGCGCTGCACCAAACTGGTTATATTAAGCTGGACCGAGGTGCTTGAGGCGCCAACCGAGATGGACTGAAAGGAGAGCAGGCTATCCAGAGGCGCTTGGAATAAATCAGCCGATTTCAGCGTATCCAAGCCGAATTTTCGCAAATCCACATAAAGCGTCAACGAGAATATATCCTCGCTATCGACAAAGACGGAATTGGCGGCATCGAATTGCAACGATAATGTGGCGCGGCTGATCGTCGCACTCTTGGGGATGGTGTCGGGGATAAATTTTCTCAGGTCGAACGACAATACGCTTTGCAAGCTTTCGCCGTTGCCCACGTACAAACGTTGAGCCGGCAGCGGCGCCAAACGTTTAAAAACGAAACCCGAAGCCGTAGCCGAACGTCGGGTCGTTATCGTCGAATCCCGATTGTTAATCCTCGTGCGCGTCGTCAATTCCAAAAACGGCTGTCTCGACGAGTTAAATCGTGACGGAAAAGTTTTGATAAAGGTTGCAGTTGGAGCTTGCAGCAACACGCCGTTCGTGTCTCTGGTGTCATCGCTCAGGGAAGAAAACCACCCCGCAACGACTTGCGGATCGAGATTGAAAGCAATCGTATCCGTGGTATCGGCTACTGTCGCAACGATTTGCTGCATATCCATCGCCGGATTGAACTGCACGGGAAAATCATTCTCGCCCCAAATGACTTCAGACGCGTTCCACGGCGTCGTGACTTGATGAACGGCGGCATCAAAACTGCCGGATTGGCCCGTGGCCTCCTCGGCGGGCAAGTGCAATCTCGCAGCGACAACCGTCCCGGAGTCCGGCAGGGGATCGAAGCGGAGCAGAACCCGGCTCTCCACGTCTTTTAAGCTGCCGAGAAACAGGAACGAGCTTCCGGCAGTATTGAGCGTCTTGCCGGCGCTTGAATCCATTCTCGCTTTTATCGAGGATTGTAAAACGTTGCCGAGGTCATCACGGTCGATCAAATCCGTATTGCCGGAAATCGGCGTATCCTTGCTGCAAGCGAGTGAGAACAACATACCAAACAGTAAAAAGCCAAACAGCGGCACAGCCGTTTTTTTCATATTATGCATGCGCAAAACCAAACTCCCTGAGATAGTTTAATTCATTTTATCAAGGCCGCGTCGCCAAACCACGCGGCCTTTTTTAATCATCTGTTGAACGCGATTCACGGCGAAATGGTATGGAATTTCTTCAACGCTTTCGGCGTCCCAAATCACCGCGTCTGCTTGTTTGCCAACTTCAAGCGAGCCGATCCGGTTCCCCATCGCCAAAGCGTGCGCGGCGTGCAGTGTTGCCGTTGTCAAAGCCTCCGCCGGCGTCATGCGCAACTGCAAGCAAGCCAGCGTCATGATCATCGGCAAGCTCTCGGTCATACACGTGCCAGGGTTGAAATCGGTGGCAATCGCCACCGGCAAACCGGCGGCGATCATCGCGCGCGCCTCGGCATATTTCGCCGCGCGGATAAAAAAATCCGCGCCGGGCAGCAGCACCGGCACCACGCCGCTTTTTCGCAAGCGGTCAAAAAGCGCAGGCGGCGTAAATTCGAGGTGGTCCGCCGAGACGGCGCCAAGCTCGATCGCCACTTCCGCGCCGCCACTCGCGGTGAGCTGATCCGCATGAATTTTGGGCCGCAAGCCGGCCGCCAACGCCGCGTGCAAAATCCGTCGCGATTCTGCCGCGTTGAAAACATGGTCTTCGCAAAACACATCGGCAAATTGCGCCAACTGCCGTTGCGCCACGACCGGGATCATCTCATGAATGACCAAATCGATATAGTCGTAGCGGCGTTCGCGAAACTCGTCCGGCACTTCATGGGCGCCGAGAAAAGTCGGCACGATTTCCACCGCATGCCGCGCGGCGGCTTGTTGCAAAATCTCGAGCGACATCAGCTCATGTTCGAGAGAAAGACCGTATCCGCTCTTGGCCTCTATTGTTGTCGTGCCGTATTCGAGGAACGTATCGAGCCGCCGCATCACACGGCTCAATACCGCATCAGTATCAGCCTGCCGCAGATCGCGCACGCTGTAGCGAATGCCGCCACCCGCAGCAGAAATTTCTTTATAGGTTTTGCCCTGCACCCGTTGCACAAACTCGTGCGCGCGTAGGTTGAAAAACACCGGATGCGTGTGGCAATCAACCAAACCTGGTGTGAGCAAACGCTTGCCCGCATCCAACTGCTCACACGCCGGCAGCCCTTCAACGACTTCTTGCTCTTTGCCAACGCGCACGATATGCCCGTTCTCGCAATACAGCGCCGCCGGAAAAATCTCGCTGAGCTGCCAATTCGGCGCGCCGTCGGTCGAAGCAACGGGCGTAGCGAGTCGGGCGTTGTAGATGAGAAGCGATTCTGTGTTCGTAGTAATCGCTTTAGCGATCATATGCTGCCCACTTACGAAATTATATCACTACAATAATTCCAATTATTAAGCAGCTACGTGAACAGTCCGTTTGCCCATTTTCAGAGCAGCTTTTAGAGTGCGTTCTGCTGCTTGCGGGATTTCGACAAACACAAAATAGCTCGACGGATACAAATAGTCTTCACCGGATTCATCAACAACCCGAATGTAATCATCCTTAGCAGCCGACTCATCTGGCAAAACCTGGTAAACCTTCCGCAACACCAAGTCCGGCTCGGAATCGGTTATGCAGATGACAAAACGTTTTTGTTTTTTTGGCTTTTTCAAAATCAGTTGAATTCTTTCTCCACAACCTTTTAAGGATTTCTAACGACGTTTTTCCCCAAGCCGCCATCTTTGCGTCCAGCGATCATCGTCTTCTTTCTTGCGGAAGGTGATTTTTTTTCGAGGACGCCTTCAATATATCGAAATTATCATCAAAGAGCATCTTTTCTTCCAGCGGCGTGAATGTGAAGAATCCTAAGATACGATTACGATCTTTCTCAGTTAAATTCGCCTTAATCAACTTCCAAACCTTTTGATGACGTTCTTCATCCGTCAGTTCATCAAAGGCTTTTGAAATGATCCAGCCGCTGAACTTTCCCCGACCGACAGAATTTAAGCGAATTTCGCGCGGCGAAAATTCCTTCTGTAGGGCTTTTTGAACACGGGTAATTATGGTTTCCATTTTTTAACTCCAATTCGTAAAATAGTTGCAGCCATATCAATCGCGATACGACAATTTTCTTTCAAGAAATCTCCACGAATGCCCCGATCGAGTTTCTGCCTTTTCAAACGGCGACGCAGTCGATTATTGGAGGTGTAGTGTAAATCATTTTTCCATCGTCTGGCCAGCAAGCCAAGAGATTGATAAATTTGTTCATTTTCAGTTGGGGTAACAATGAGTCCGAGTTTACTTGCATCCAATAGCATCGGTAGATTATGTGCTGCCTCGAGTATCGGATCCAAACGCGCGATATATGCCCGCAGTAAAGATTCCACTGCCACTCCAGCGGCATACAAGGCAAATGAATATTGTGCCGATTCGTAAAGTAAATTAGCATTGATCAGTCTTTCTTTTGCTGCATCAACATAGTCGGCGGCTTCGATTCGCATGTGGGTTTTCTCTCCAATCTGGATATACCTTAAATTTTATTTCACTTTATAGATCACGCACGAAACTTCATCTTTGCAACGGACGTTTGCCAATTTTACATCCGCCTTTTATATTTACAATAAACTTTTTTCCAATCTCGCGGCGCACTAACGTGCGCGTGTGCGGCGCTGGCGCGCTTCCACCGAAGTTAAACAAAGCCAGCAAACCTCGAACCCTTGCAAGATTTGAAAAACGTTCCGGCGCGCCAGCATACGCATAACTTGGAATTATCTTCATTGTCACAATCTCCTCACTCCCCCATCATCGGCACCCTCACCCCCATCTCCTTCGCCACTTTCTTCGCCAAATCATATCCCGCGTCCGCATGCCGTGCGACGCCGATGCCGGGGTCATTCGTTAACACACGCTCGAGGCGGGCCGAGGCTTCTTTGGTGCCGTCGGCGACGATCACCTGACCGGCGTGGATCGAGTAGCCGATGCCGACGCCGCCGCCGTGATGCACGGAAACCCACGAGGCGCCGGAGGCCGTGTTGAGCAGCGCGTTGAGAATCGGCCAGTCGGCAATCGCATCCGAGCCGTCGAGCATGCTCTCGGTCTCGCGGTTGGGCGAAGCCACCGAGCCGGTATCGAGATGGTCGCGGCCAATCACCACCGGCGCTTTGATTTTCCCTTTGGCAACCAACTCATTCAAGGCGACGCCGAACTTTGCGCGCTCGCCGTAACTGAGCCAGCAAATTCGCGCCGGCAGTCCTTGAAATTTCACCTGCTCGCCAGCCAATTGAATCCAGCGGCGCAGCGATTCGTTTTCGGGAAACAGCTCGAGCACGAGCTTGTCGGTGGCGCGAATATCTTCGGGGTCGCCGGAGAGCGCAGCCCAGCGGAACGGGCCTTTGCCCTCGCAGAAAAGCGGGCGAACATAAGCCGGCACGAAGCCGGGAAAATCAAACGCATTTTCGACGCCGGCTTTTTGGGCTTGCGCCCGAATGTTGTTGCCGTAATCAAACGTCACTGCGCCGCGTTTTTGCAGCTCCAACATGGCGCGCACGTGCACAGCCATCGACTCGTAGGCCCGCTTGATATATTCCTGCGGATTGGCTTGGCGCAATTCGAGGGCTTTCTCATACGGCAGGCCATACGGCACGTAGCCATTCAACTCGTCGTGCGCCGAAGTCTGATCGGTCAAAATATCAGGAACAATATTGCGGCGAATCAACTCCAGCAAAACGTCGGCGCAATTACCAACCAAGCCGACCGAGAGCGCTTCGCCTTTTTGTTTTGCGGCCAAAACCAGTTGCAGTGCTTCATCGAGATTTTCGGAGAGCCGGTCACAGTAGCGGGTTTGCACGCGGCGCTCGATGCGCCGGCGATCTACTTCGATGACGAGGCACGCGGCGCCGTTCATCGTTGCCGCAAGCGGCTGCGCGCCGCCCATGCCGCCCATGCCGCCGGTGACGACAAGCTTGCCTTGGAGCGAGCCGCCAAAATGTTTTTTCGCCGCGGCCGCAAAGGTTTCATAAGTGCCCTGCAAAATGCCCTGCGTGCCAATGTAGATCCAACTGCCGGCGGTCATTTGGCCGTACATGATGAGGCCGCGATCTTCCAGCTCGCGAAAATAAGCGGCATTGGCCCACGCCGGCACCAACAGCGAGTTGGCGATGAGCACGCGCGGAGCATCGTTGTGCGTGCGAAAAATGCCAACGGGCTTGCCGGATTGCACGAGCAGGGTCTCGTCATTTTCCAGCTCGCGCAAGCTGCGAACGATGGCGTCGAAACACGCCCAGTTACGAGCCGCTTTGCCGCGACCGCCATAAACCACCAACGCGGCCGGGTTTTCTCCAACCTCCGGATCGAGGTTGTTCATGAGCATGCGCATCGCGGCTTCCTGCGCCCAGCCTTTGCAGGTGATGGCGCTGCCGCGCGGCGCGCGAATTTGGCGAGGTTCGGATGAGGACATGGTCAAATCCATCACAAACGCAGAATAGTTATCAGGCCATTTGTTTACGTTGCACAGGCAAACTTCTCTTTTGCTTGCCACCTTGCTTTCTGTCCACCAACGGAATCAAACATCGAAGGGCGTTGTTAACGGCTTCCGAATCGGGAAAATATCTTCGAACATCCGGCTCCAACATAACCGCACCATCTTCCAGCTTGAAATAACGGGTTTCGGTTGTGCCATCAGCTTTATGAATTTTGACCGTATGTCCGGCACGATACGCTTTATAATACTTGCCGCGAACGCCGCCTTTCATATTTTTAAAATCATATTCTGGCAGCATATCGTCATCATTTTCGACATCTATTTTTCTAAAAATTGCCTTCTTCATAATCTCTCCGTTCACTTGTGGTTGCTTTACGGCAACTGATGATGCGAATATTCCCGCCGCGTTCAGTATGAACGACAATCAAAACCCGTCCTTTTGCGGAAAGGCCGATGTTGAGATAGCGTTGTTCGCCAATCGCGTGTTCTGGGTCGGGAAACGTTATCAAAAATGGATCATTGAAAACGGCTTTTGCATCCTCAAAACCAACTTGATGATTTCTGAGATTCTTTTTAGCCTTTTCCTCATCCCATTCAAAATTCAAATCCATTTAGCGCCACCAAATCAAAGTCCCAACTCAACCAGCATGTTTTTGACGGATTACCTTACCACTTTCATCAATAACTCGCAAATCACCGTCTGCTGCGGCACCTTCGGCGGGCATCACACGATAAATTTTGTACAACTCCAGCGAAGCCGAATATCCAGAGTTATCAAGGCAGACGGCAAAGCATGAAGCACTTTTGGTAAGTCGTTTCTTCAAATTCGCACCAACAGACTGGCAGTCTATGCTACAATAAAATAAGCATCTGCAAGATAGAAACCAAACAAAAAAAGCCAGCGCGGCCTCCGACCTTCATTCGTCTCATCTGAGGGAACGCCGGAATTCGCTCTGGCTTGCAATTTAGGCATCGATCCGCTTGCAGGTTTTATTCTTCCTTTTCTTCTTCCTGCTTGGCTTTTTCCTTCTCGCGCTCGGAGGCAGATTTTTTTTCACGTTTTTTGCGCTCGGCGCGTTTTTCGAGGGACTTCTGCTGTTTTTCCACTTGCACGCCTTCGTAGCCGACTAATTCGAGAACCGAAAGCTCGGCACCGTCGCCTTGCCGGCGGCCCAGCTTGATGACGCGTGTATAGCCACCGTTGCGGGTTGCAAATTTCGGCGCGATGTCGTCAAAAAGTGTCTTGACTGCGGTGCGGCGGCGCAAGGTGTCGAACACCAGCCGCCTGGCCGCCACGCTATTTTTCTTGGCGTGCGTAATCAGGCGCTCCACCAAGCCGCGCGCCGCTTTCGCTTTGGCCGTCGTGGTGCGAATTTGCTTGTGCTCGATGATCGCTATGGCCAAGCTGGCCAGCGTGGCGCGGCGATGGCTCGCGGTGCGGCCCAACTTTTTGACGTCTTTTAAGTGTCGCATTCGTTATTTTGCCTTATTGAAAGAGACTCTTTGTAATCCCCCAGATTGGTGAACTGCCACACATGTCATGCTGGAAGCATCTTGTTTATCTCAAGCACAGTGCTCGATATTAAACAAGATCCCTTCGGGATGACATTTCTCTCCCTGTGGGACAGAGGCTTTAACGACTCTTTGGCCGACGAGGGCGTCGGCGTTACTCGCGGCCGTTGCCCAAATATTTTTCAACGTCCATGCCGAAGCGCAGGCCTTTTTCTTCGAGAATTTGCGTCAGCTCTTGCAGGGACTTGCGGCCGAAGTTGCGGAACTTCAGCATCTCCTGCTCGTCGCGGCGCACCAAATCGCCGATGGTTTTGATGTTGGCCGCCATCAGGCAGTTGTAAGAGCGCACCGAAAGTTCGAGCTCGTCCACCGACATTTTCAGCAGCTTGCGGATGCGCAGCGCTTCTTCGTCGACCTCGACCGGCTCATCTTCAATTTCCGGCTTGATGTCGAAATTAATGAAAAGATTGATATGATCACGGAGAATCTTGCCGGCATACGTCAGCGCATCGTCGGGCGTGACGCTGCCGTCGGTGGTGATCTCCATGATCAATTTCTCGTAATCAATGCGCTGCTGCACGCGCATATTTTCAACGCGGTAGCTGACGTTTTTGATCGGCGTATAAATTGCGTCGATGGGAATCGAGCCGATCGGCATATCCGGCAATTTGTTCTCTTCCGCCGGGACGTAGCCGTGGCCGCGGCCAATGCGCAGCTCGACCTTTAAATCGGCGCCCTTGTTCAACGTCGCGATGTGATGATCCGGATTGAGAATCTCGAAATCGGTCGTGCCGTTCTGGATATCGCCGGCCTTAAATTCGTGCGGCCCCTTCAGCTCCAACATCACCCGATCCGGCTTTTTATTAATGAGCTTAAAACGAACTTCTTTGAGATTCAAAATAATCTCTGCCACGTCTTCCACGACGCTGGGGATCGTCGAGAATTCGTGATGAACGCCGTCAATTTTGATTATGGTGATGGCCGCACCCGGCAGCGACGACAACAGAACGCGGCGCAGCGCATTGCCGATCGTCGTGCCGAAACCGCGCTCCAAAGGCTGCACGATGAATCTGCCGAACGTGCTCGAATAGCTCGATTCCTCAAGCTCGACGCTCTCCGGCATTTGTAGATTGGGCCAAGTCATAGCAAGCATCTCCAAACTTAGGTAAATCCCGTCACTGGGATTCAAATTACTTCGAGTACAATTCAACCACGAGGTTTTCATTGGCCTCGATGGGAATATCCGCCCTTCCTGGAATCTCGAGAACCGTGCCGGTCATATTGGCTTTGTCTAATTCAAGCCAGGGCAAAAGCCGGCCTTCCTTCATTCTGCGCATGCTGGCGTGGATCAATTCCATTTTGCGGCTCTTGTCGCGGACTTTGATCATGTCGCCGGGGCGCAGTGAAAAAGAGGGAACGTCGACCGGACGGTTATTGACAAGAAAATGACGGTGCCGAACCAGTTGCCGTGCCGCCGCACGCGAGGGCGCAAAGCCGAGGCGATAAACGACGTTATCCAAACGCCGCTCCAACAGCCGCAGCAGGTTCTCGCCGGTAATGCCCTTGATCTTCAGCGCCTTTTCGTAATAATTACGGAATTGCCGCTCCAGCAAGCCGTAGATTCGGCGGATCTTTTGTTTCTCGCGCAATTGAACGCCGTACTCCGACAATTTCATGCGGCGGGTTCGTCCGTGCTGGCCGGGCGGAAACTGGCGTTTCTCCACCGGGCACTTTGGCGAAAAACATTTGGCGCCTTTGAGAAAAAGTTTTTTCTCTTCGCGGCGACAAAGCTTGCAAACCGGCCCAATATAACGTGCCATATTTGAGTGTCAAGACCTCCTTAAAAATGTCATTTCAGATGACATTTGTATTAAAAGCAAATTCCTCACACGCGCCGGCGTTTCGGGGGCCGGCAGCCGTTGTGCGGAATCGGGGTAATATCTTTGATGGCGGTAATTTCGAGGCCGGCGGCTTGCAACGAACGCACCGCGGCTTCGCGGCCCGAGCCCGGGCCTCTGAGAAGCACTTCGACTTTTCGCAGGCCCATATCCATCGCGCCTTTGGCCGCGGTCTCGGCTGCCACCTGCGCCGCAAAGGGCGTGCTCTTGCGCGAGCCTTTGAATCCGACTTTGCCCGCCGAAGCCCAGGTAATGACGTTGCCGTAGTTATCGGTCAACGTCACGATGGTGTTGTTGAACGTCGATTGAATGTGAGCCAAGCCGATCGCTTCGACCCGCTCTTTTTTCTTGCCGCGCTTTTTCTTGACGTTTGCTGCCAAGGAATTTTCTCCTCGTAGATAAAGATGGCAATGGCAGTTGGCAGAAGCACGAAAACTCTTGCTGCAACTGCTTCTGCTACTGCAACTGCAACTGTTTTATTGTTTGCCGACCACTTTCTTCATGCCGCCGATCGTCTTGCGGCGGCCGCGACGGGTGCGGGCATTGGTGTGGGTGCGCTGGCCGCGCACCGGCAGGCCGCGACGATGCCGCAAGCCGCGGTAACAGCCGATGTCCATCAGACGCTTGATGTTCATGCCGGTTTCGGCCCGCAACGCGCCTTCAACTTTGTAGTCTGCGGCGATGATCGAACGAATCTTCGCCACGTCTTCGTTGGAAAGGTTCTTCACGCGAAGATCCGGACTGATCTCTGCTTGCCGCAAAATTTCTTTGGAATTATTGCGGCCGATGCCGTAAATGTAGGTCAACGCCACTTCGATGCGCTTTTCGCGCGGGAGGTCGACGCCTGAGATACGAGCCACTCTTTGTCTCCATCAAATAATGCATGGCGCAGAGCGCATGCGCAATTTATGCGCTTGGCGCTATGCTCTCTGCCCCATGCGCATTTATCCTTGCCGCTGCTTGTGCTTGGGGTTCGAGCAAATCACCATCATCTTGCCTTTGCGGCGGATGATTTTGCACTTGTCGCAAATCTTTTTTATGGATGAACGAACTTTCATATTCGGCCTCGTCGTAGCACAGGCTACGCCCGCAGGGCTGCCAGCCTGTCACTCAAATTTTCAACTACCGTTTTGTTTTAGCCTCGGTAAACGAGCCGCCGGCATTATTTGCAAATCTGAGGCGTCACCTTTGCCGACGGATACTCTGCTTTGTTTATTACAGCATTTTTCGATTGAGTGAGTATGTCATTCCGAGGAGCGCAGCGACGAGGAATCTGTTTAGCAGCAGATTCCTCGCTACGCTCGAAATGACAGCCTCTTTATCCAAATGAAAAACGCTTTAATACACAAGCTGTCCAGGCTGCAGACCGGCGGTCTGCGTTACTTATAGCGGTACGTGATCCTGCCGCGCGAGAGATCATACGGCGAAAGCTCGACCGTCACCTTGTCGCCGGGAAGAATCTTGATGAAGTGCATGCGCATTTTTCCGGAGATATGAGCCAGAACCTTGTGCCCGTTTTCCAACTCGACGCGAAACGTCGCGTTGGGGAGGGTTTCGATAATGGTGCCGTCAACTTTGATCGATTCTTCTTTCGGCATACAACGTTATAAACCTTGAGTTAGGATTTCCGCTTCTCCTTCCCTGATGACGACCGTATGCTCGAAATGAGCCGACGGTTGTTTATCGGCTGTGACGACGGTCCACTCGTCCACAGCAGTAACCACATCGGGCCGTCCGGCATTGACCATCGGCTCGATGGCGAGTACCATGCCCGATTTCAGCTTCGGCCCTTCGTTGGGCTTGCCAAAATTCGGTATTTGCGGCTCTTCGTGCAGGTGCCGGCCAACGCCGTGGCCGACCAAATCGCGAACCACGCTGAAGCCGGCTGCTTCCACGCACCGTTGAACCGCGTGCGCGACGTCGTTGACTCTTTTGCGGGCGCGCGCTTGCGCAATGCCGCAATACAGCGCTTCCCACGTTACTTGCATCAGGCGCCGGCGCGTGGCGTCGATCTCGCCGATTGCAAAAGTTTTCGCCGCGTCGCCAAAGAAGCCGTTGTACTCAACGCCGACGTCCACGCTCACAATCTCGCCGGCCCTAAGTTTGCGGTCGCCGGGAATGCCGTGAACCACTTCGGATTCCACCGAGATGCAACTGCTGGCCGGAAAAACTTTATCGCCAACTTTGTAATCTTTAAACGCCGGACGGCCACCGAACTTTCGAATGAATTGATCGATTTCCTGATTCAACTCCCCGGTGGTCATCCCCTCGGCGATAGTCTTTTCAATAAATTTAAACGTCTCGACAACGAGCCGGCAGCTTTCGCGAATGAGACCGATTTCCCGCTCACTTTTAATAGGAGTCATTTACACGTAAAACTTTTTCTATCACGACGGTCACGCATGGCCTGGGGCCGATAAAAGCTTGGCCGCCGTTTCCAATTCAATCAACTTTTTGACCAAGCGATGCACCACTTCGGCATGAACCTTTTCGATGCTCAAGCTGCCGTCGATCTGAACCAATTTGCCTTGAGAGCCGTAATAGGCTTTTAAAGGGCGCGTTGCTTCTTCGTAAACATCCATCCGGTGCAAGACGGTTTCCGGCTTGTCGTCCGAGCGCTGGTAAACCTCCCCGCCGCACGCCGAGCAGATATTGTTTTCCGGCGGCAGGTCGGCGAGCAGGTTGTAAAGATGCCCGCACCGGCCGCACACTCTCCGGCTCGTAAGCCGCTCGACGACCTTTCTCTTCTCGATTTCGAGGCTGATGACCGCCGAAATTTTGCGGTCGTAGTTCAACAAAACGCGATCCAACTCCTGGGCCTGATGGATCGTGCGCGGAAAACCGTCGAGAATATAGCCTTTAACCGAGTCGGGCTCGCTGACGCGCTGGATCACCAAGTCGATCATCACCTCGTCCGGCACCAACTCACCCGCATCCATGTATTTCTTTGCTTTTAATCCCAACTCCTTCTTCGCCGCCACGGCAGCGCGCAGAATATCGCCGGTCGAAATTCTCGGAATATTGTTCAAATGCTGGCTCAACAAGGCAGCCTGCGTGCCTTTGCCAGAGCCAGGATAGCCAATAAAGATAAGCTCCATGAACTGTTCGATGTGCGTTAGCCCTCCGGGCGTAGCCTTTCAGAAGCAGCCCTACAGGCGAAGTCCAGTCGAGCCTGAATCTCCAATCGGCATGGCCTTCGGCCGGAGCAAGCGAACCTCGAGACGCGGCGCACGCGCCGCCTTATGATACTCGTCTTCCCTTGACACGACCTCCCTTGATAAAACCGTCGTAATACCGCGTCAGCAAATGGGACTCCAACTGCTGAATCGTGTCCAGCGCCACGCCGACGATGATGAGCAGCGAGGTGCCGCCGAAAAACGAGGCGAAATTATAGGACACGTTCATCAGCTTGGTGATGAAGTGAGGGAAAATCGCAATCAGTGCCAGGAAAATGGAGCCCGGCAACGTAATCCGCGTCAAGATATTGTCGATATATTTGGAGGTTTTTTTGCCGGGCGGCACCCCGGGAATGAAACCTCCGTGCTTCTTCATGTTGTCCGCCACATCGATCGGATTGAAAGCGATGGCCGTGTAGAAATAGGTGAAGAAGACGATCAACAAGCCATAGATGGTCCAATAAAATGCCGACTCGATATCAAAGAACGAAGCGACGCCCTGCATAAATTCGCTTTTGGGAAAGAACTGGCTGATCGTTTGCGGAATGAACATGATCGACTGCGCGAAAATGATCGGCATCACGCCGGCGGTGTTCACGCGCAGTGGAATGTGGGTGTTCTGTCCGCCCACGATCTTGCGGCCGATGACGCGCTTGGGATACTGCACCGGAATTTTGCGCGTCCCTTGCGTCAATGCCACCACCACGGCAACGATGGCAACCATAATGGCGAGGAGGAAAATCTCCGCCAAAATATCGCGGTTGCCGCTTTGGATTTGCTGGAACTCATCAAAGAACGCCGCGGGCAGCCGCGCAATGATGCCGATAAAAATAATCAATGATACGCCGTTGCCGATGCCGCGCTCGGTGATTTGCTCGCCAAACCACATGATGAGCACGGTGCCGGAGGTCAGCGTGATCATGGTCAAAAGGCGAAAACCCCAACCGGGATCGGGCACGGCACGGGCGCCGTTTGAAACGATAATGCTTTCCAAAAAGATGCTCACGCCATAAGCTTGCAACGCGGCGATGAGAACCGTGCCGTAACGCGTGTACTGGTTGATCTTTTTGCGCCCTTCTTCGCCGCCGTCCTTTTGCAGGCGTTGAAAAAAGGGCACCACCGCGCCGAGCAGTTGTATGATGATCGAGGCGGAGATGTAGGGCATGATGCCCAGCGCGAAAACGGTCGCGCGGCTGAACGCGCCGCCGGCGAACAAATCGTACAAACTGAGCAAGCCGCCGCCCTGGGCGCTGCTGAAAAACTCGATAAGAACGCGGCTGTCGATTCCGGGAACCGGGATGTGCGTGCCGATGCGCTCGACCAACAGCACCAGGAGCGTAAACACGACGCGCTTTTTCAGCTCCGGAATCTTGAATATATTTTTAATGCTTTCGAGCATGATTTTTCGCTATGACACGAGCTGAATTTTTCCGCCGGCCTTTTCAATCTTTTCTTGTGCGGCTTTGCTGAAAGCGTGAGCATGCACCACCAAAGCCTTTTCGAGGCTGCCGTCGCCAAGAATTTTGACGCGCTGGTTTTTCTTGCCGATCAGCCCGCGCTCAAAGAGCACCGCCGGCGTCACCTCCGCAACGTCCTGCAAACGCGTTAGGCTTTCGACGTTGACGACTTGATACTCGACGCGAAAGATGTTGGTAAAGCCGCGCTTGGGCAAACGGCGCTGCAGCGGCATCTGCCCGCCCTCGAACCATGGGTTGGTTTTGGTGCCGGCGCGCGAAAGCTGCCCTTTGTGGCCCTTCGTCGAAGTGCCGCCGTGTCCGGAACCTTCACCGATGCCGAGGCGCTTGCGCGGCTTGCGAGAGCGCGGCGCATAGCGTAAATTCGATAAATCCATCTCAAACCTCTTCGACGCGAATCAGATGAATGACCTTCCTGACCATGCCGCGAATCTGCGGCGTGTCGTTGTGCACGACCGTATGGCGGATTCGGCGCAGGCCAAGAGCTTTGAGCGTTTGGCGCTGATCTTCCGGACGGCCGATATAGCTGCGGGTCTGGGTGATTCTCAGTTTCTTAGTTTCACTCATGATGTGTGAATCTGAAATATTCTCGCCCCGACGGATGAATTAAGACCAACGGATAAAAATCCCGCCGCGGCGGGATTGGTCTTAATTCATCCGTTGAGAGAATTTTTTTTGCTCGCAAATGGCCATGAAGACGCAATCTGAAAAACCGCTGTCTTCCTTTACCCTTCAGTCAAGGCGCGGCTGAAGAGTTCCTGCGTCGTCATGCCTCGCCGGCGCGCAATCGCCGCCGCCTCCATCAACTGCAGCAACGCCGCCATGGTCGCTTTCACGACGTTGTGGGGGTTGGAGGAGCCGATCGATTTTGACAGCACGTCCTGCACGCCTGCGGCTTCCATGATCGCCCGCACCGGGCCGCCGGCAATCACACCCGTGCCCGGGGAAGCCGGCTTCAGAAAAACCTTGGCAGCACCGTATTTGGCTTTCACCTCGTGCGGCAGCGTTTGTTTGAGAATGGGCACGCGCACGAGATTTTTCTTGGCATTGTCCGAGCCTTTGGCAATCGCATCGCTGACTTCCTTGGCTTTGCCGAGTCCGCAGCCGACGTGGCCTTTGCCGTCACCGACGACGACGATGGCGTTAAAACCGAAACGCCGGCCGCCTTTCACGACTTTGGCAGTACGGTTGATCGCGACGACCCGTTCCTTCAGTTCCAGTTCGCTCGAGCTGATCCTATCTTTACGCACAATCGTTCTCCACTTAGAACATTAAGCCGCCTTCGCGCGCGCCTTCAGCCAACGCCTTCACCCGGCCATGATACAAATAGCCGTTCCGGTCAAATACGACTCTCTTGATATTCAGCGACAATGCTTTAGTCGCCAAGGCCTTGCCGACGATACGGGCGGACTGGCTTTTGTCCGGAAGGCTCGCCAACTGGTCCTGCAACTCTTTGCTGCGCGACGAAACCGTCGTTATCGTCTTTTTGATCGTATCGTCGACCAGTTGGCCATAAATGTTTTTCAGGCTTCGGAACACGACCAAACGCGGGCGTTCCGTGGTGCCATAAACCTTTTTGCGGATCATCCGCTTTTTCTTGAAGCGCCGCTGTCGCTTATCCACACGCTTGAATCCCATAGACTTTGGCTCTCCCAGGGTTCTCTTCTCTCTGAAATCTTTGAAATATGGTTTGCCTCTCACAATCCTACCCTAATGTTTTAGCTCCCTGCCGTTTTACCGGCTTTGCGACGAATCACTTCGTCGGTGTATTTGATGCCCTTGCCCTTGTAAGGTTCCGGCGGCCGGAAACTGCGAATCTTGGCCGCGATTTGTCCCACCAACTCTTTATCGACGCCGCTCACGGCGATCATCGTCGGAGTTTCGCAAGCGATGTTGATATCCGGCGGCGGCACAAAGATGATCGGATGGGAGTAACCGATTTGCAGCGTCAAACGTTTATTCTTCATCTCAGCCTTGAAGCCGACGCCGACGATTTCCAATTTTTTCTCGAAACCCCGGGCGACGCCGACAACCATGTTGTTGAGCAGGCTGCGATAAAGCCCGTGCATGGCCTTGAAATACTTGCTGTCACTGCTCCGGTCCACCACCAGGGTGCCATCAGACACCTTGACACTCATGCTCGCATCAATCTCCCGCTGCAGCTCGCCTTTGGGACCCTTAACCTTGATGCGGGAACCATCGACGCCAACCTGCACGCCGGAGGGAATCATTATTGGTTTTTTGCCTACGCGCGACACGATAGGTCCTTCTCAGTTTTTTGCAGTTTAATTCAGCATTTCTACCAGACGTAGCACAAAACTTCGCCGCCGACGTGCAGCTTGCGGGCATCGCGCTCCGCCAAAAGTCCCTTCGGCGTCGAAATGATGGCGATGCCAAGATTATTGAATACACGCGGCAATGCCTTGACGCCGACGTAACGCCGAACGCCCGGCGTGCTCACCCGCTTCAAGCCGTTGATGACGGGCTTTTCATTTTCGTCGTACTTCAGGTAAAGGCGCAGCAAGTTTTGTTTGTCATCCTTGATGATCAAATAATCCTGAATGTATCCGTAGAAATGCAAAAGTTTGGCGATTTCCGTTTTCAGCCGCGACGCCGGCACATCAACTTTGCGGTGTCCCGCTGTTCCGGCATTGCGAATCGACGTCAGAAAATCGGCAATTGGATCAGTTTGCATGTTGTTGTTTTCCTATGCGAAATCTATAAATTGGCCCGTTAGCCTGTTTGCCAGTTGGGCCCGTTAAATGATTAACCGGCAAACGGGCGAACAAGCTAACCGGCTAACGCTTTTCTCTACCAGCTCGCCTTGGTCACGCCGGGAATTTTGCCGTCGAGCGCGAGGTTCCGAAAACAAATACGACAGACACCGAACCGGCGCAAGTACGCGCGGCGGCGGCCGCATTGCATGCAGCGATTATACTGACGCACGGTGAATTTGGGTGGTCGCTGCTGTTTTTCACGCAAAGCTTTTCTTGCCACTTTCGATCCTTTATTTCTTCATAATCGTTCGACAGGCGGATAACGCCAAACCCTTCCGCTTCCGCCCATGCAATCCGCCGTGATTATTGGCGTTTCCGGAAGGGCATGCCAAAAGCCGCGAGCAGCTCGTAAGCTTCTTCGTCGGTTCCGGCAGTGGTCACGAACGTGATGTTCATGCCGCGAATCTTCGCCACCTTGTCGTAATTGATTTCCGGAAAAATAATTTGCTCTTTGATGCCGGCGGAATAGTTGCCGCGGCCATCGAAAGAATTGTCCGGCAAGCCGCGAAAATCACGCACGCGCGGCACCGCCATGCTGACAAACCGGTCGAGAAACTCGAACATGCGCCAGCGCCGCAGCGTCACCATGCAGCCGATCGGCATGCCCTGGCGCAGCTTGAAATTCGAGATCGATTTTTTCGAGCGCCGAATCGCCGGCTTTTGGCCACTGATCGTTTGCAAATCTTCCACCGCGTGGTCCAGATGCTTTTGATCTTCCACCGCCTCGCCGACGCCCATATTCAACACGATGCGATCGAGCCGCGGCACTTGCATGACATTCTTGTAGCCAAAGCGCTTTGTCAACGCCGGCACGATTTCCTGCCTGTACATCGTCAGCATGCGCGGAACGTACCCATCCAATGGACGCTCGACAAGCTGCTTGCCGCCTTCTTTTTCTTGCGCCTTGCCCGCGGCGCCCTTGCCCTTCCCGCCTTTTTGGCCTTTGGCCGATTCTTTGCCTTCACCTTTAGGTTTGCCTTCGCCTTTGGCTTCCGTCTTGGCGGCTTTGTCGCCCTTTGGGGCTTCTCCTGCGGGAGACTTGGCTTTGCTCTTTTCCTGGTCTTTGGATTTCTCTTCGCTCATGGCTGTTTATTGGTTAACTGGCTACGCCCGTAGGGTTGGCCAGTTTATTTCTAACAAGCTAACTGGCTAACGGGCAAACAGGCTAACGCTTTTTACGTCTTCGCCGCCAAAATCATTTCACCGCAATTCTTGCAAATCCGCGCGCGATGACGCGAGGCCTTGCCTTCGCTCGAACTGATCCGGGAGTTGACGCGCGTCGGTGTGTTGCACTTAGGGCAGACCAACATGAGGTTGGAAACGTGAACCGGCCCTTCTTTCTCGACGATGCCGCCTTGCGGATTGCGCTGGGTCGGGCGGGTATGGCGCTTGATCAAATGCACGCCTTCCACGATAACGCGATCGCGCTCCGGAAAAATTTTCAGCACCCGCCCTTTCTTGCCGCGATGATTGCCCGATATAACTAAAACCTGATCGTCCTTGCGGATATGCATGTCGTTTTCTCTAACTGCAACGTTCGTAGTAATCCCCTTTAGGGATCAGACGTTTGCTTTTAAGATTTCTATGAAAATACCGATTGTAGTTTAACCTTTAGGCGTCAAAAAGTGCCGCTAACAACGACGCCTGAAGGCGTAACTACAAACCTACACCTACAGCACTTCCGGAGCGAGCGAGACAATCTTCATATACTGCTTGTCACGCAGCTCTCGCGCCACCGGACCGAAAATGCGCGTGCCTTTCGGCTCCTTGGCTTCATTAATCAAAACCGCCGCATTATCGTCAAAACGGATATACGAGCCGTCCGCACGCCGCACCGCCCTTTGTGTCCGCACAATCACGGCGTGGCTAAGTTCGCCCTTTTTGATCGCACCGCCGGCCAACGCCGTTTTGACAGCCACTACCACCACGTCACCTACCGTGCCGTAACGGCGCCGGCTGCCGCCAAGAACGCGTATGCACATCACTTTTTTCGCGCCGGTGTTGTCTGCCACGTTCAATCGTGTATATTCCTGAATCATTCTTCTCTATCTCCCGTCAATTCCATTCTTCGGGTTGCAATCGTTTTGTCTTGCAGCGTTTCAAAATGTTGCTAATTATTTATGGCTTTTGCACAAGGCGCTAACAACACCAGCCAACGGCCTGAGTTACGCTTCACGTTTTACGCATTACGTTTTAAGTATTACTTGGCGCGCTCCAATATTTCGATCAGCCGCCAGCGCTTTCTCTTGCTCAACGGGCGGGTTTCCATAATCAGCACGGTATCGCCTTCCTTCGCGTCGTTGTTTTCGTCGTGAACCATGAAGGTGGAGGTTTTCCTGATGTATTTTCCGTAGAGGGCGTGCTTGACCTGCCGCTCAACGCTGACCACCATGCTCTTGTGCATTTTGTGGCTAACCACTTTTCCGGTCTTGGTCTTGCGATTCGCTCGACTCGTCAAAAGATTCATGCCGCTTTCCCGTGGAGCTACACTGGTCATTTCAGTCATAAATTATTTTCCGTCATCATCAAATCAAACCGTGGCTTGGCGTGGTTTGCGCCGGCCGGTTTTATATTCTTGCAAAACCGTTTTGACGCGCGCAATGTCGCGGCGGACAAAACGCAGCCGCAAGGGATTGTCCAATTGCCGCGTCGCATGTTGAAAGCGAAAATTCTGATATTCTTCAATCAGATCTTTCAAACGATGCTCCAACTCCGCAGGAGGAAGCTCTTTGATTTCGTGCATCTTCATATTGCTTCGCTGTTTGCCGGTTAGCCTGTTTGCCCGTTTATTATAGTTGGCATATCAACCCTATTAACCGGCCAACTGGTTAACGGGGCTAACATTTTATTCGCCAAAACCCGTTAAGCTCACAAAACGTGTTTTGATCGGCAGCTTGTGCGCCGCCAGCCGCATCGCTTGGCGCGCCACTTCCTCGTCCACACCGCCCAGCTCGAACAAAATGCGTCCGGGCTTGACGACGGCAACCCAGTATTCAGGATTGCCTTTGCCTTTTCCCATGCGCGTTTCCGCCGGCTTTTCCGTGAACGGCTTGTCCGGAAAGATGCGAATCCAAACCCGGCCGCCGCGCTTGATCGAACGGGTGATGGCAATACGCGCGGCCTCGATTTGCCGGGCGGTGACCCAAGCCGGCTCCAATGCCTTCAACCCATATTCTCCGAACGCAATGGTCGAACCGCGCTGGGCTTTGCCTTTCATGCGGCCACGCTGCTGCTTGCGGAACTTGACGCGTTTTGGCATTAACATAAAACAAAAACCCTCTCTATAACATATTATTCAGATGATGCCTAGCCTACATGCCGACGCCCAAATTTCGCCCGTCGCCCAAAATCTCGCCTTTGCAAATCCAGACTTTGACGCCGATAGCGCCATACGTGGTCTTCGCCGTGGCTCTCGCAAAATCAATATCCGCCCGCAGCGTGTGCAGTGGAATGCGGCCTTCTTTATATTGCTCGCGGCGCGCCATTTCCGCGCCGCCCAGACGGCCCGAGCAAAGAATGCGCACGCCCTCCGCGCCCATCCGCATCGTGCTCATGATCGCCTTCTTCATCGCGCGCCGAAACGAGATTTTCGACTCGAGTTGGCCCGCCACACTTTCAGCGACCAAATAGGCATCCAATTCCGGACGCTTGATCTCGTTGACGTTGAGCTGAATCTCCTTGCCGGTCACGCGCTTCAGCTCTTCTTTCAGCTTGTCCACTTCCGCGCCTTTGCGGCCGATGACGATGCCCGGACGCGCCGTGTGAATCGTCACGGTGATGCGCTTGTCGGAAGGATCGCGCTCGATTTGAATCATCGAGATGCTGGCGCGCTGCAAGCGGCTGCGAATGTAACGCCGCAGACGCAGATCGTCTTTCAACTTTTCGCCGAACTTGCGTCCGCCGAACCAGTTGGATTCCCAATCGCGAACGACGCCGAGACGGAAACCGATGGGATGTGTTTTCTGGCCCAAGCAACCTCCTAAGCTTTAATCGTTGGTTCGTATTCGGAAACGACAATCGTAATATGACAAGAGCGCTTGCGAATGCGCGAAGCGCGGCCCATCGAGCCGGCGCGAAACCGCTTCATGGTAAAACCGCTGTCGACATAGGCGGTTTTGACGTAAAGATTCTCCGGATCGATTTTTTTGGCGCCGGGGTTGTTCATCATGTTGGCCACCGCCGAGCGCAACGTCTTCTCGATCGGCAGCGCCGCCCGCTTGCGCAAAAAATGCAGCGCATTGAGTGCCGCATCCACCTCCTGGCCGCGCACCAAATCAATGACGCGGCGAACTTTGCGAGGGGACATCCGAATATATCGCGCTATCGCTCTTGCTTCCATTTTCTAAAATGACTCCAAAATTGAGTTTGTAGTAACGCCTTCAGGCGGATGATGTCTGAAACTTAAAATTCAGTTGCCGTTTTGGAGCATCATCTTCATCCCAACATCAGCGCCTGAAGGCGCTGCTACGAACTATTTTTGCGGCGCAGCCGCCGGGGTGCCTGCCACTTTGGTCGTCTTTTCCGACCCGCCTTTGCCAGCGTGGCCGCGGAAGATGCGGGTCGGCGCAAACTCGCCCAGCTTGTGGCCAACCATATTCTCGCTGATGTAAACCGGGACGAACTTGTTCCCGTTGTGAATCGCCAGCGTGTGTCCGACAAAATCCGGAATGATCATCGAACGCCGCGCCCAGGTTTTCACCACTTTTTTCTCGTTGCGGTTGTTCATCTGTTCGATTCGCTTCGACAGATTGGCATCCACATACGGGCCTTTTTTAACGCTGCGAGGCATGAACTTTCCCTAAATTATTTACCGCGTCTCTTGACAATGTATTTGCTCGACGGCTTGCGTTTTTTGCGTGTCTTCAAACCTTTGGCCTTCTGTCCCCATGGCGAAGTCGGGTGCCGGCCGCCGGAACTTTTGCCTTCGCCACCGCCCATGGGATGATCGACCGGGTTCATTGCGACGCCGCGCACGTGCGGACGCCAGCCCAGCCAACGATTGCGCCCGGCCTTGCCGACCGAGATATTTTCGTGATCCAAATTGCCGACCTGGCCGATCGTGGCATAACATTCGGAACGCACCACACGCACTTCACCGGAAGGCAGGCGCAATTGCGCTTGATCGCCTTCACGCGCCATGAGTTGTATCGCGGTGCCGGCGCTGCGCCCGAGCTGGCCGCCGCGTCCAAGCCGCAACTCGACATTGTGTACGGTCGTGCCGACCGGCATATTGCGCAACGGCATGGCATTGCCCACACGAAACTCCGCGTTCTCGCCGGCCACCACCGTATCGCCGACCTGCAAACCGGCCGGCGCCAAAATATACCGCTTCTCGCCGTCAACATAGTGCAACAGCGCGATCCGCGCCGTGCGATTGGGATCGTATTCGATCGCGGCCACTTTCGCCGGAACGTCGCGCTTGTTGCGCTTGAAATCGATCAGGCGATATTTTCGTTTGTGGCCGCCGCCGCGAAAGCGCGAGGTCGTTCTGCCGAGATTGTTCCGCCCGCCGCTTTTCGATAGCGGCGCGAGCAACGACCGCTCCGGCGTCGTCTTGGTAATCTCTTCAAATGTCGGCGTCGAGGTAAAACGCAGGCTCGGCGTCGTAGGTTTGAACGTCTTTATGCCCATAACAAAAATGTTAGCCCGTTAGCTGGTTCGCTGGTTAACCCGTTAACGAGCTAACCGGCAAACCGGCCAACAGAAATTATTTCCCGGCAAAGAAATCGATCTTCTGTCCTTTTTTCAGCGTCACCACCGCCTTCTTGCGGTCGCTGCGCCGGCCGAACGTCATGCCACGGCGCGTGCTCATGCGCTTGGTCTTGCCCTTGAGATTGACCACGCGCACCGCTTCGACGGTCACGTTGAATTTTTTCTCAACCGCGCGCTTGATCTCAAGCTTGTTGGCCTCGCGGTGCACCTCGAAGCCGTACTTGCCGAGCTTTTCAGAAAGATTCAGCATCTTTTCCGTCAACACCGGTTTGAGCAAAATTTCTTCCGTAGGTCTCATGCTGCTAAAACTCCCGCGATGCCGGCAATCGCGCTTTCTTGAATGAACAACTTTTTGCAGTCCAGCAACTCATAAACCGAAGCCGAGGGCGCAATTTGCACGTTGAGCTTTGGCAGGTTGCGGCCCGCGCGCAACAGCATCGCGTCTTGCTTGGGCAACAGAAAAAGCGCTTTCACGTTATCGGCGGCAAAATTCTTGAGAACGGCGAGCATGTCTTTGGTTCTGCCGCTCTCCACCGTAAAATCTTCGACGACGGTCAACTGCCCGTCTTTGGCTTTGCTGGAGAGCACCGATTTTCTCGCCAAACGGCTGGTTTTTTTGTTGATCTTTTCGTCGTAATCATGCGGAACCGGGCCAAAGACGCGGCCGCCGCCGACCCAGAGCGGTGAACGTGTCGTTCCGGCACGCGCCACGCCGCGTCCTTTTTGCTTCCACGGCTTCTTGCCGCCGCCGCGCACGAGCTTGCGATTTTTCGTCATGTGTGTGCCCTGGTGTTGATTGGCCCGATGCGCTTTAACCGCCAAGTAAACCACATGCTCGTTCGGCTCGATGCCGAAAACACTATCCGGCAGCTCGATGGTTCGGCCTGATTTTTGGCCGTCTTTAGTATAAACGTCGACTTGCATGATTTATCCTCGCATAGCGCATGGCGCCAAGCGCAGAGCGTTGTTGTACGCCTTGTGCTATGCCCTTTGCGCTTTGCATTCGTTACTTTGAAATCAACACCATGCCATTGCGTGCGCCGGGGACGCCGCCGCGCACCATCACAATGTTATTTTCCGCATCAACGCGCACGACCTTCAAATTGCGCACGGTGACACGCGCATTGCCCATTTGGCCCGCCATCCGCGTGCCTTTGTACACGCGGGAGGGATACGAACTGCCGCCCACCGAGCCTGGCGCGCGCCTGCGGTCACTTTGCCCGTGAGAGACAGGACCGCCGCCGAAGTGATGGCGCTTGACCACGCCCTGAAAGCCTTTGCCCTTCGAGATGCCGATCACCTTCACCTCTTCGCCAACCTGAAAAATGTCGGCCTTGATCACATCGCCGAGCTTGAATTGGCTGACGTCGAACGTGCGGACCTCGCGCAGATAGCGCATCGGCTTGACGCCGGATTTTTTGAAATGGCCACGCTCCGGCTGCTTCACGCTTTTGTCACGCTTCTCCTCGAAACCAAGCTGCAAGGCATCGTAGCCGTGCCGATCCTGGGTGCGGATTTCGGTGACGTAGCAGGGGCCGGTTTGAATGACGCTGACCTGCACATCATTGCCCTTCTCGTCAAAGATGCGGGTCATGCCCAATTTTTTGCCGATCAATCCACTCATGTTCAGACCTTAATTTCCACATCGACACCGGCCGGCAATTCGAGCTTCATCAAGGCGTCGACAGTCTTGGGGGTGGAGTTGAGAATGTCGATCAGCCGTTTGTGGATGCGGGTCTCAAATTGCTCGCGCGATTTTTTATCCGCGTGTGGCGATCGCAGCACCGTATAAACGGAACGATTCGTCGGCAACGGAATGGGGCCGGCAATCGCCGCGCCGGTTTGCTTGGCGGTGCGAATGATCTTGTCGGTCGACTTGTCGATCAACCGATGATCATACGCTTTGAGTTTGATGCGAATTTTTTGCCCTACCACGGATATGCGCTCCAAGCTTCGGCAAAGTCGGACTTGCGCTGCAAAATTCTGCGCCTCAAAAACTATTTGACCGCAAGTCCGACTTTACTGATGATTTAACAAAACAATGGGCATTGCTGTTGGCAATGCCCAATCTTTTTTTGGGCCGACCCCGCGGTGCGGGGTTAGCTTATTCAATCACCTTGGTCACCACGCCGGCGCCAACGGTGCGGCCGCCTTCGCGAATAGCGAAGCGCAAGCCTTCTTCCATGGCGATCGGCGAGATTAACTGAATCTCCATCGTGATATTGTCGCCCGGCATCACCATTTCCACGCCGGTCGGCAAATTCGCCACACCGGTCACGTCGGTGGTGCGAAAATAGAACTGCGGGCGATAGCCGTTGAAGAAGGGCGTGTGACGACCGCCTTCTTCTTTCTTGAGAATGTAGACTTCGCCCATAAACTTGGTGTGCGGCGTAATCGAGCCGGGAGCGGCGATGACCATGCCGCGCTCCAGTTGTTCTTTTTCAACACCGCGCAACAGCAAACCGACATTGTCGCCCGCTTCGCCGAAATCGAGCAGCTTGCGGAACATTTCAACGCCGGTCACGACGCTCTCGCGCGTAGCGGTCAAGCCGACGATTTCGACTTTTTCACTAACCTTGATGCGGCCGCGTTCGATACGGCCCGTGCCAACCGTGCCGCGACCGGTGATCGAGAACACGTCTTCCACCGGCATCAGGAACGGCTTGTCAACTTCGCGCTGCGGTATCGGGAAATAATCATCGACCGCGGTCATCAACTCGATGACGCTCTTGTTTTTGACCGCATCGTCCGGATGCGTCAAAGCTTCGAGGGCGCTGCCACGAACGATGGGAATTTCATCGCCGGGGAACTGGTATTCTTTCAACAAATCGCGCATCTCCAGCTCGACGAGATCCAGCAACTCCGGATCGTCGACCATGTCGACTTTATTGAGGTACACGACGATTTTGGGCACACCCACTTGCCGCGCCAGCAAGATGTGCTCACGGGTTTGCGGCATGGGGCCGTCGGCCGCGCTCACCACCAAAATCGCGCCGTCCATTTGGGCCGCGCCGGTGATCATGTTCTTGACGTAGTCCGCATGACCGGGGCAGTCCACGTGCGCGTAGTGACGCTTGCTGGTCTCGTACTCGACATGGGCCGTATTGATCGTAATGCCGCGCGCCTTCTCTTCCGGAGCGTTGTCAATGGAGTCGTAGCTGCGGTACTGAGCAAGGCCGCGTTTGGAAAGCACCAACGTAATAGCCGCCGTCAACGTCGTTTTGCCGTGGTCAACGTGACCGATCGTGCCGATGTTGATGTGCGGCTTGTTGCGCTCGAATTTCTGTTTAGCCATGAATCAGCCTCCCGAAAAAACTTTGTGCGTTATTAGCTCGTTTTCAAAATTTTAGGTCATTGGCCGTGACGCATCCGCTCATCTGACGGCTTGGGCTTTGCTTTCCGTCAAACTTTCTGCCAAGGATTGCGGCACCGGCTCGTAATGTGAAAATTGCATGGTGTAAATCGCGCGCCCCTGCGTCAGCGAACGCAGCGTCGTGGCATAGCCGAACATCTCACCCAATGGCACCGAGGCTGCAATCACCTGCGCGTCGCGTCGCGGCACGAACCCACGAATGCGTCCCCGCCGGGAATTTAAATCGCCCATCACCTGGCCCAAGTATTCCTCCGGAACCACCACTTCCACATCCATCATTGGCTCCAACAACACCGGGCTGGCCCGTTTCGCCGCATCCTTGAATGCCATCGAGCCGGCAATTTTGAAGGCCATTTCCGAAGAGTCGACCTCGTGGTAAGAGCCGTCAATCAGCGCCACTTTGATATCGACCATCGGATAGCCCGCGATTACACCCGTATGCATCGCTTGCCGGATGCCTTCCATCGCCGGCTTGACGTATTCTTTTGGAACGACGCCGCCAATAATCTTGCTCTCAAACTCGAATCCTTTTCCCGGTTCGTTCGGCTCCATTTCGATAACCACATGTCCGAATTGGCCGCGGCCGCCGGATTGATGCACGAATTTGCCTTCCGCCTCAACCTTCTTGCGAATCGTTTCTTTGTATGCCACCTGCGGCTTGCCGACGTGCGCATGCACTTTGAACTCGCGCAGCAAGCGATCGACAAGAATTTCCAGGTGCAACTCGCCCATGCCGGAGATCAGCGTTTGGCCGGTCTCTTCGTCGGTGCGAATTCGGAAGGTCGGGTCCTCATCCGCAAGCTTGTTCAAAGACTCGCCCAGTTTGTCCTGATCGGCTTTGGTCTTCGGCTCGATGGCCACGGAAATGACCGGCTCGGGAAAGTGCATCGATTCGAGCACGATTTGCTTGTTCTCCGTGCATAACGTGTGTCCGGTTTTTGTCTCTTTCAAGCCCACCGCCGCCACGATGTCGCCGGCGCGCGCTTCCTTAATATCCTCGCGTTTGTCCGCATGCATCAAGAGGATGCGGCCGATGCGCTCTTTTTTGCCGGTGGTGCTGTTATAAACGTAACTTCCCGCTTCAACCGTGCCGGAATAGACGCGAAAATACGTCAACTTGCCGACGTAAGGATCGGTCATAATTTTGAAAGCCAAAGCCGCCAGCGGCGCCGCCGGGTCGGGTTTGCGGACGATTTCTTCGCCGGTCTTGGGGTGAGTTCCCTTCGTCTCCGGCATATCCAGCGGCGAGGGCAAATAATAATTCACCGCGTCGAGCAGACGCTGCACGCCTTTGTTTTTGTACGACGCGCCACATAAAACGGGAACCATGCTCACGTCAATGGTGGCCTTGCGAATGGCTGCACGGATTTCCTCCTCCGTAATCGGCTGGTCGTGCAGATACTTCTCTAATAAAGAATCGTTGTATTCGGAGACGGCTTCGAGCAGGTGCGTGCGATGTTCTTTGGCCTTCGCTTGCAGCTCGTGAGGAATATCGATCTCTTCCCACTCGACGCCGAGCGTATCATCTTTATAAACCACGGCCTTCATCTTGATCAGATCGATGAGACCGGTAAAAAGATCGCCATCACCCATCGGAATCTGCAGCGGCACGGCGTGCGCGCCGAGACGCTCGCGGATCATTTTTAGAGCGCTGTAAAAATCGGCGCCGACGCGATCCATCTTATTAATGAAAGCGATGCGCGGCACGTGATAACGATCGGCTTGGCGCCAAACCGTTTCAGATTGCGGCTCCACGCCGCCGACGGCGCAGAACAAAGCGATCGCGCCGTCCAAAACGCGCAACGACCGCTCGACTTCGATGGTAAAATCAACGTGTCCGGGCGTGTCAATGATATTGATATTGTGGTCTTTCCATACGCAGGAAATGGCGGCGGAAGTAATCGTAATGCCGCGCTCTTTCTCCTGCTCCATCCAATCGGTCGCGGTATTGCCGTCGTCCACGTTGCCAATACGATGGATTTTGCCCGTGTAATAAAGAATGCGCTCCGTCGTCGTCGTCTTGCCGGCATCAATGTGCGCCATGATGCCGATGTTGCGCGTTTTGCTTAGATCGTAATTGTCGTTATTCTTAGGCATAAAAAAACTCCATAACTCATCAAGAGAACACCATGAAGCGACCTTCTCCTGAGGTATGGAGAAAATGATTTATCACTTCGAGGCTACTTCTCCAAAAAATATATTGAAAATTGCAAACTGAAAATTTTCAATTTAAAACTTTCAATTTCTTTAATTATATCCGAAAGTCGCGTCCAGCCTTACCAACGAAAATGGGCAAATGCCTTGTTAGCTTCGGCCATTTTGTGGGTATCTTCACGCTTCTTGATCGCGTTGCCTTCGTTATTGGAAGCGGCGATGAGTTCCGAGGCCAGCTTGTCCGACATGGTTTTTTCGCCGCGCTCACGGGCATAAGTAATCAGCCAGCGAATCGCCAACGCCTGGCGGCGCTCCGACGAGACTTCGACCGGCACCTGATAGTTGGCGCCGCCGACGCGCCGAGACTTGACTTGCAGAATCGGCTTCACGTTCTCAACAGCTTTTTGAAAAATGCCCACGCCCTCTTTGTTGGTGCGTTGGCCGATCACGTCGATGGCCTTGTAAAAAATGTGCTCCGCCACGCTGCGCTTGCCTTCCCGCATCAAGCTGTTGATGAACTTGGTCACCAAAATACTGTTGAACTTCGGATCGGGCAGTACTTCACGCTTATCAGCTCTTTTTCTTCGCATAAGAATATTTATTGTAGTCCTGCCCCCTTGGCCCGATTTTCATTTTAACCGTAATTAAGGAAAGTCGGGGCTTATGGGGCGCTTTTACTACCTTGAAATCATCGTTTTTTAGATCGGCCCACAAGAGGCCGGGACTACGTAAAAATGGTGATATTACGCTGCCGCTTTTTTGCGCTTGGTGCCGTACTTCGAGCGTCCCTGATTGCGGTCATTCACGCCGCCGGTGTCGTAGACGCCGCGCACAATATGATAACGCACGCCGGGGAGATCCTTCACACGGCCGCCGCGAATGAGCACGATCGAGTGTTCCTGCAAATTATGCCCTTCGCCGGGGATGTAGGCGGTCACTTCGTACTGATTCGTCAGACGCACCCGCGCCACCTTGCGCAACGCCGAGTTGGGCTTTTTCGGGGTGGTCGTATAAACACGTGTACAAACGCCTCGCCTTTGCGGCGATCCCGTAAGCGCCGGAGCGGAGGTCTTCCGCTTCAGCTTCTCTCGCCCTAAACGAACCAACTGATTTATCGTCGGCAAATCGCCTCCTTCAAATACACAAATAAAAAATATAACTAACTTTTGTGCGAAAAGCAACTTTTTTTTTCACATTTTGCACAATCTTTGCAAACACGCTCGTGTAACGCCTTTAGGCGTAAAAGCTTCGAGCTAACAAAAAAGTTCGCTCCATAGTTGAAGCATTCCCTAAATGCCAACGTTTTGCGCCTGCCCCGCTCCGCCTTTCCTTAAATTAAATTAGTTTTTATAAGGATGCGGGGCGGAGAAGGCGCTACTATGAACATCTTACCCCGCCGCGGTTTGCAGCACTTCTTCCATCTCATCAACCTGGCCGTCCACCGAAATGCGCATGCGCTTGAATTTGTTCAAGCCGGTGCCGGCCGGGATCAAGTTGCCCATAATGACGTTTTCCTTCAGGCCGAGCAGATTGTCGACTTTGCCTTCTACTGAGGCTTCGGTCAGCACGCGCGTTGTCTCCTGGAACGACGCCGCCGAAATGAAGCTGTCGGTCGTCAACGAAGCCTTCGTGATGCCCAAAAGCAATGGCTGGAACGTGGCCGGCTGCGCCGGACGCACTTGCACCTGCGCTTTGTTGTTTTTCGCCAGTTTTTCGTTGACTTTGTCGACTTCGCTGCGATCCATCAAGGCCTCGATTTTGAGCTTCGAGTCGCCGGGATCGGCGACCACGACTTTATTGCGAATTTCCTCGTTGCGCTGCAGGAAACGGATTTTATCGACCTGCTCGCCCTCGAGATATTCGGTGTCGCCGGGGCCTTCGATCTTGACCTTCTGCAGCATCTGGCGCACGATCACTTCGATGTGCTTGTCGTTGATGCGCACGCCTTGCAGACGATAAACTTCCTGAATCTCGTTCACCAGATATTCCTGCACTCGGTTCGGACCCATGATGTTGAGAATATCCTGTGGCGCCACGGAACCTTCTGAGAGCTTCTCGCCGGCTTGCACGTAATCGCCGTCGTGAACCAGTACGTGCTTGCCGTAGGGAATCTGATAAACTTTTTCTTCCTTGCCGTCATGCGAAATAATGGAAACCTTGCGAATGCCGCGGCGGATTTCGCCGAACTTGACCTGGCCGTCGATTTCGCTGACGATGGCCGGCTCTTTGGGCCGGCGCGCCTCGAACAATTCCGCTACGCGCGGCAGGCCGCCGGTGATGTCACGTGTCTTGGCGATTTCGCGCGGAATTTTCACCAGCACGGTGCCGGCTTTAACGCGCTCGTTGTCGTGTACTTGCAGATACGAACGCGTCGGCAAAATATAGCTGCTCAACTTCTTTCCGCTCTCATCGACGATTTGAACCTGCGGGCTTAAGTTGCGCAAGCGCGTATCGATGATGACCCGCTGCTTCAAGCCGGTGGTCTCGTCCAGTTCTTCGCGCATGGTGACGTTCTCTTTGATATCGACAAACTTCGCCACACCCTCGTGGTTCGAGAGAATGCTGGCGGTATACGGATCCCAACTGAACATCACCTGGCCCTGTTGCACGCGGTCACCTTCCGCCACCCGCACGGTCGCGCCGTAAGGAATGATGTATTGCGCCGTAACGCGGTTGTTCTCGTCGATGACTTTCAGCTTGCCGTTGCGGCCGACCGCGATGGTCGTGCCGTCGTCCTCCTGCTGAATGAACTTGATGTTCTCAAAATTGGCGCGGCCTTCCATTTTGGCCGCAACTTGTGATTGCGCGGCGATGCGCGACGCCGTGCCGCCGATGTGGAAAGTGCGCAGGGTAAGCTGCGTGCCCGGCTCGCCAATCGATTGCGCCGCCATTACGCCGATCGCTTCGCCGAGGTCGGCAATTTTGCCGGAAGCCAGATTGCGTCCGTAGCACGCTGCACAAACACCGCGCTCCGCCCCGCACGTCAACACCGAGCGAATATAAACCGTCTCGATGCCGACCGCGGCGATTTTATCTGCGACGTCCTCGTCAATCAAATGGCCGGACTCGATAATCACGTCACCGCTATCCGGATCATACACGTCTTCCGCGGCGACGCGGCCGAGAATGCGATCGCGCAACGGCTCGATCACCTCTTCGCCTTCCTTCAAGTCGCCGATGCGCAAACCGAGAATGGTGCCGCAATCTTCCAAGGAAACGATCATGTCTTGCGCTACGTCGACCAAACGGCGCGTCAGGTAACCGGCGTCTGCGGTCTTCAACGCAGTGTCGGCCAGACCTTTGCGTGCCCCGTGGGTGGAGATGAAATACTCCAACACGGACAAGCCTTCGCGGAAATTCGCCGTAATCGGGTTTTCGATAATTTCACCCATTTGGCCGGTCATCTTCTTTTGCGGCTTGGCCATCAAACCGCGCATGCCGGCAAGCTGGCGGATTTGCTCTTTGGAGCCGCGCGCGCCGGAGTCTGCCATCATGAAAATCGGATTGAAGCCCTGGCGATCGTTCTTCAAGCGCTGGAACATCTTGTCGGCCACGTCGCTCGTCGTATGCGTCCAGATGTCGATTATCTTGTTGTACCGCTCGCCGTCGGTGATGACGCCTTTTTCGTATTGCGACTGAATGGTCTGCGTTTTCTTGAACGCGGAATCCAGATACGTTTGCTTTTCTTCCGGAATAATCACGTCTTCGATGCCGACGGTTATGCCGGCGCGCATCGCAAAAAGAAAGCCGATCTCCTTCAGCTCGTCGAGAAAGTTCGCGGTGCGGTAGTTGCCGAGCTGCTTGTAAATCTGCGACACCAATTCTTCCAGGCGTTTTTTGGTGAGCAGCTCGTTGACGTAGCCGATCTCTTTGGGGATGGTGCGGTTGAAAATAACCCGGCCGACCGTCGTCTCAAGCAGCTTGCCGTCGACACGGACCTTGATGCGCGCGTGCAAGCCGATTTTGCCGTCGTTCCAGGCAATATTCACCTCATCGGAATTTGCGAAGATTTTGCCTTCGCCGACATCGCCGTTCTTCGCCTTGGTTAAAAAATAAATGCCCAACACCATGTCCTGGCTCGGAATCGCCAACGGGCGGCCGCTGGCCGGCGACAGGATGTTGTGGCTCGACAACATCAACAAGCGCGTTTCCACCTGCGCATAATACGACAGTGGCACATGCACCGCCATCTGATCGCCGTCGAAATCGGCATTGAACGCGGCGCACACGAGCGGATGAATTTGAATCGCCTTGCCTTCGATCAGCGACGGCTGAAAACCTTGGATGCCGAGCCGGTGCAGCGTCGGCGCGCGGTTGAGCAGAATCGTATGATCTTCGATGATCTCTTCAAGAATATCCCACACCGCCGTGTCGCGGCGATCCACCAATTTCTTCGCGCTCTTGACCGTCTTCGCAATGCCGCGCTCAACCAGCTTGCGAATGACGAACGGCTTGAACAACTCAAGCGCCATGTCCTTCGGCAAACCGCACTGGTGCAGCTTCAATTCCGGGCCGACGACGATCACCGAGCGGCCGGAATAATCGATGCGCTTGCCCAGCAGATTCTGGCGGAAACGGCCCTGCTTGCCGCGCAGCATGTCGGAGAGCGATTTCAGTGGGCGATTGCCGTCGCCGCGCACCGCCGCGGTTTTCCGGCCGTTATCGAAGAGCGCATCGACCGCCTCTTGCAACATGCGCTTCTCATTGCGCAAAATAACTTCCGGCGCTTTGATCTCTTTCAGTTTCTTGAGGCGGTTGTTGCGAATGATGACGCGCCGGTACAAATCGTTCAAATCCGAGGTGGCAAAGCGGCCGCCTTCCAGCGGCACCAGCGGGCGCAATTCCGGCGGAATGACTGGAATTACGGACATGATCATCCACTCCGGCCGGTTGCCGCTCTTTTTCAAAGCTTCGATGACTTTCAGGCGCTTGAGCGCGTCGGCCTTGCGCTGGAAAGAGGTTTCTGTCTTCACCTGCGCGCGCAATTCCATCGACAGCCTGTCCACGTCGGTGCGGCGTAACAACTCAAGAACCGCGTCGCCGCCGATCATGGCAAGAAAGCGATTGGGATCGTCATCATTGCCTTCGGCCATCTCAGGGTATTCGCTGGTGATTTTGAAATAATCTTCTTCGCTGAGCAGGCTTTTCGGTTTTAGGCCGGTGTTGCCCGGCTGAATCACCACATACGATTCGTAATAGACGATGCGCTCGAGATCCTTGACGCCGATTCCCAGCAAATAACCGATCTTGGTGGGCAGCGACTTCCAATACCAAATATGCACGACCGGCACTGCGAGAGAAATATGTCCCATGCGTTCGCGCCGGACCGATTTGGTGGTCACCTCGACGCCGCAACGGTCGCAGACAATGCCCTTATAACGAATGCGCTTGTATTTGCCGCAATGGCATTCCCAGTCGCGAACCGGGCCGAAAATTTTTTCGCAGAACAGGCCGTCTTTCTCCGGCTTGAACGAACGATAATTGATCGTTTCCGGCTTGGTCACCTCACCGTGCGACCGCTCCAGAATTTTGTCCGGCGACGCCAGCCGAATCGCAATCGAACCGAAGTTGCGGCGCGCGGCCGTGTCCTGTTTGGCGAAAACATTCATAGGCTTCAAATGAGAGTTATGATTCGCAGCTACGTTCGTAGTAACCCCTTCAGGGGTCGGATGCTTGGCATGATGTGCCTGATAGCATCACTACAAACTTTTACTTCCAAAACTAACGGATGTCTTGCACGCGGGATATCAAAAGCTGGTCATATTTCATCCGTTAGAATTTTTTCTTTTTCTGAAAAAAATTTCATGGGCTCATTCCCAGACGAGTCGTCTGGGTTACGTCACGACTTGCCATTCTCGCTTTCGTCGAGCAATTCGACGTCGAGACCGAGGCCTTGCAATTCACGAATGAGCACGTTGAACGATTCCGGCAGGCCCGGCTCAGGCAGATTGTCGCCTTTGACGATCGCTTCGTAAACTTTCGAGCGGCCGCGCACGTCGTCGGATTTCACCGTCAAAATTTCTTGCAGCGTGTGCGCCGCGCCGTAAGCTTCCAGCGCCCACACTTCCATTTCGCCGAAGCGCTGGCCGCCGAACTGCGCTTTGCCGCCGAGCGGCTGCTGCGTGATCAGCGAGTACGGCCCGATCGAGCGCGCGTGAATCTTGTCTTCGACCAAATGCGACAATTTCATGATATAAATTTGTCCGACGCTCACCTTCTCAGCAAACGGTTCGCCGGTGCGGCCGTCGTAAAGCTGAATTTTGGCGTTCTCCGGCAATCCGGCTTTGCGCAGCTCTTCGATAATTTCATTGTGCGTCGCGCCGTCAAAGACCGAGGTTGAATAAGCCACACCGAGTTTCGCTGCGGCCCAGCCGAGATTCGTCTCAAAAATTTGTCCGAGATTCATACGCGAGGGCACGCCGAGCGGGTTCAGCACAATGTCAACCGGCGTACCATCCGGCAAATACGGCATGTCTTCGCTCGGAACGATCTTCGCAACCACGCCCTTGTTGCCGTGGCGGCCCGCCATTTTGTCGCCGACCATGAGTTTGCGCCGTTTGGCGACGTACACTTTCGCGAGCTGCACGATGCCCGGCGGCAATTCGTCGCCGACCGTGATCTTCAGCTTGCGGCGCTCGTATTCTTCGTTGATGTCTTTGACCGTCTTCTCATAAGCGCTGAAAATCACCTCGACGGTCTCGTTGACCTTCTTCTTTTCCGTCCAGCCTTCCTCGCCGCGTTCGAGCTTGTCGAAATCAAGCTCATCCAAACGCTCCGGCGTCAACTCGGCGCCCGCGCGCAAAACCACTTTGCCGTCTTTAATATGGCGAATCGTTGCCGAAGTTTCGCCGGTCAAAACCTGCACGAGCTTTTCATTGCGCAGCTTCAGCACCCGCTTGCGCTCGACAACGATCCATTCTTCAATCTCATCGAGCTTTTTCTTGTCCTGGCGCTTCGACTTCGCGTCTTTCTTCTTGCGCGAGAACAGCTTGGCGTCGATCACGATGCCCTTCAATCCGGGCGGCGCTTTCAGCGAGGCGTCTTTCACGTCGCCGGCCTTTTCGCCGAAAATGGCTTTGAGCAATTTCTCTTCCGGCGTCGGGTCGGTCTCGCCTTTGGGCGTCACCTTGCCGACCAAAATATCGCCGGACTGCACTTCCGCGCCGATGCGAATGATGCCGTTTTCGTCGAGATCTTTGGTGGACTCTTCCGAAACGTTGGGAATTTCGCGCGTCAGCTCTTCTTCGCCGCGCTTGGTGTCGCGCACTTGCAGCTCAAATTCTTCAATGTGAATCGAGGTGTAAATATCTTTTTGCACCACCCTCTCGGAAATGACGATCGCGTCTTCAAAATTATAGCCGCGCCACGGCATGAACGCGACGAGGACGTTGCGGCCCAACGCCAGACGGCCGCCTTCCGTCGAGCAGCCATCGGCCAGCACCTGGCCTTTGGTGATGCGATCGCCGACTTTGACGATCGGGCGCTGGTTGATACAGGTGCCCTGGTTGGTGCGCAAAAACTTGGTGCAGCGATACGTCACCAAATCGTTCTCATCAAAATTCAGCAGACTCTCGAGATCGAGCTTCTTGCCGCGCCCGGCCGGCGAATCGCGGCGGATGATGATGCGGCCCGCCTCGACGTGCTCGACCACGCCGTCGAAATCCGAAATGATCATCGCGCGGGAATCACGCGCCACTTTTCCTTCCATGCCGGTGCCGACCAACGGCGCTTCCGGAGTGAGCAGCGGCACGGCCTGGCGTTGCATATTCGAGCCCATGAGCGCGCGGTTGGCGTCATCGTGCTCCAGAAACGGAATCAGCGCCGCCGCCGCCGAAACGATCTGATTCGGCGAAACGTCCATGTAATGCACCTCATCCGGATGCACCACCGGAAACTCGCCCTTGATCCGCGCTTTCACACGATCACTTTCGAAATGACCCTTGTTGTCCAGAGGGGCGTTGGCCTGCGCAATCACATATTGGTCTTCATCATCCGCGGAAAGATATTCAATGTCATCCAATACGCGGCCATTGACGACTTTGCGATAGGGACTTTCGATGAAGCCGAAATCGTTGATGCGCGCAAACGTCGTCAGCGAAGATATCAAGCCGATGTTCGGACCTTCCGGCGTTTCAATCGGACACAGGCGCCCATAATGCGTGTAATGCACGTCGCGCACTTCGAAGCCGGCGCGCTCGCGTGTCAAACCGCCGGGACCGAGCGCGGAGAGACGGCGCTTGTGCGTCAACTCGGCCAACGGGTTGGTTTGATCCATGAACTGGGAGAGCTGGCTGGTGCCGAAGAAGGTGTTGATCACGGAGATAATCGTGCGGGCATTGACGAGATCCTGCGGGGTGAGCTTCTCGCTGTCGCGTAGGTTCATGCGTTCTTTGATGGTGCGCGCCATGCGCGATAGGCCGAGGCTCATCTGCTGCGCCAATTGCTCGCCAACGGTGCGAATGCGGCGGTTGCCGAGATGATCGATGTCGTCGGCGGTGCGATGGCCGGCGCGCATATCCAAAAGATGCTTGATGATCGCAATAATATCTTCCTTCGTCAATACCGTGGTTTCTTGCGGAATATTCAAGCCGAGCTTTTTGTCGAGGCGATAACGGCCCACGTCGCCGAGATCGTAGCGCTTAGGATTAAAAAACAGCCGCTCTAAAAGCTGCTTGGCGGTGTCCAAATCCGGCGCATCGCCCGCGCGCAATTGCCGGTAAATCGTCTCCAAGGCGTCTTCTTGCGATTTGGCGTTGTCACGACGTAGCGTGTTCGAGATGACTTCGGGGCCAAACGTGCCCTCCGCCGTCCGCAACAATTTGAGCGTTTCAACCTTGGCTTTCTTCAAGCGGTCGAGCGTTTCTTCGGTCAGCTCGACGTCCTTTTCCAAAAGCACTTCGCCGGTGTCGCGGTCGACGACGTCCGCAATCGACTGCCGGCCGATGTACTTTTTGCTTTGCGAGCCCGAAAGCTCCACCTCTTCGACGAGATCGAAGAGCTGGAGCAGATCGCGGTCGGTGGAGTAGCCCAACGCGCGCAACAACGTCGTCACCGGAAATTTTTTCCGGCGGTCGATGTAAACGTACATGACGTCGTTGATGTCGGTGGTGAACTCGACCCACGAGCCGCGCAACGGAATGATCCGCGCCGCGAACATCTTGGTGCCGTTCGGATGCTTCAGCTCGTCGAAGAACACGCCCGGCGAGCGATGCAATTGGCTCACCACGATGCGCTCGGCGCCGTTGATGATGAACGTGCCACGGTTGGTCATAAACGGAATGTTGCCGAGATAAACCACCTGTTCGGTGGTTTCGCCATACGCGCCGGTGGCTTCGTCTTTCACCGACAGGCGCAGCTTGGCCTTCAGCGGAACCGAATAGGTGACGCCGCGCTCCTGGCATTCATCCACGTCGTATTTGGGCTTTTCGACGTAATACTCGACGAACTCGAGGCAGAAATTTTCCCGGCTGTCGTAAATCGGGAAAATGCTCGTGAATACCGCCTGCAGCCCTTTATTGGCGCGCTTCGCGGGATCGACCTCGGCTTGCACGAACTCCGTGAACGACTTGAGCTGAATATCCAGCAAGTCGGGCAAATCGATGATCGCGCTCAGCCTTGAAAACGAACGGCGCTCTAAATTTCCAAGATTCATTGAAAGCTCGCGTTTGAATAACTTGTGCGACTCAGTGCCGCAATCTGGCGTTTCGTCCCTAAACATTGAATTGTCATTTTGGAAGAATCCTTTTTGTGTCAGGCAATAATCCTGGATGGCAAAAAGATTCCTGCGGAATGACAGATAACAAGCACGGTATTACTTAATCTCGACCGTTGCGCCCGCTTCTTCCAGTTTGGCTTTGACTTGCTGCGCTTCTTCTTTGCTGACGCCTTCCTTGATCGGCTTAGGCGCGTTGTCGACCAAATCCTTCGCCTCTTTCAAGCCGAGATTGGTCAGCGTGCGCACGACCTTGATGACGTTGATCTTATTGGCGCCGGCGTTGGTCAAAATGACGTTGAACTCCGTTTGCTCTTCGGCTGCCGGAACGGCTTGCGCCGGACCGGCACCTGCTCCGGCTTGCGGAACCGCCGCCATCGGCGCGGCCGCTTTGACGCCAAATCGATCTTCAATCGCCTTGACCAAATTCGCTAGCTCGAGAACCGTCATGTTCTCGATTGCTTGCAGGAGCTCGTCCTGCTTTGCGGGGGAAGCCACTGCTGTAGACACTGCGAATCCTCCTTAAAAATAATTAACTTTTGTTGCCGTTCTCTTTTTGTTGCAAGTTTTATTGCGTTGCGGCTTTTTCTTTTTTCTCCGCAACTGCTTGCAGCGCATAAACAAAGTTTCTGACAATTCCTTGCAGACTGTTGACCAAGCCATAAAGCGGCGCATTCAAGGTGCCGACCAATTGCGCCAGCACGTCTTCGCGGCTCGGCAGCTTGGAAATTTGCTCGGTTTGTTTCGCGTCGAAAAATTGGCCTTCAAAAATAATCGCCTTGATCGCCGGCTTGGGATTGGTTTTCAGAAAATCCAAAATAACCTTGGCCGGAGCGCCGGCATCTTTCATGCCGAAGGCCAACGCCGTCGGGCCTTCGAGATATGGCACGAGAGTTTGATAACCGGCCTTTTCCGCCGCGAGACGAACCAGCGTGTTCTTGCCGACCAAATACTCGACGTTTGACTTGCGGAAATTGCGCCGCAAATTGGTCATGGCTTCCACGGTCAGTCCCGAATAATCGGTCAGGAAAACGCTCTTGGCCGACGAAAGTTTTTCACTCAGCTTGACCACCGCTTCGGCTTTATCTGGCCGGACCGTTCTGGTTTGCTCCATGATGAATTTCTCACATAACGTTAGTAGTAACCCCTTCAGGGGTCGAATTGTAAAATAACTTATGCATTTAGCCAAGTGAACTCAGAGTGCAAAGCTGCAGTTTTGCAATGCTAAAGCATTGCACTCCGGTTCAGACCACCAAACTCATACAAAATAACTAAAATGCCTGAAGGCATCACTACGAACTAACTCTTCGCTTCCACCGCAATCGCATTGCGGTCGATTGCAATCCCCGGACCCATCGTGCTCGAAACCGTCACACTGCGAACATATTGGCCCTTGGCCGAAGCCGGCTTCAAACGCACCACCGTATCCATAAACGCGCGAATATTGTCAACCAATTGCGGCTCGGAAAACGACGACTTGCCGACGTTCACGTGCAGAATGCCGGTTTTATCGACGCGAAATTCGATCTTGCCGGCCTTCACTTCCTTCACGGCTTTGCCGACGTCCAGCGTCACCGTGCCGCTCTTGGGGTTCGGCATCAGGCCGCGCGGACCCAGAATCTTTCCGAGCTTGCCGACTTCACCCATCACGTCCGGCGTCGCGATCATGACGTCGAAATCAAACCAGTTTTCATTGATCTTCTTGATATACTCTTCAAAACCGACGTAATCGGCGCCGGCGTCTTTCGCTTCTTTTTCTTTGACGCTCTTGCACAGCACCAGCACGCGCACGGTTTTGCCGAGGCCGTGCGGCAAAGCTACGGTGCCGCGCACGGCCTGATCGGCGTGACGCGGATCGACGCCCAAACGCACCGATACTTCCACCGTTTCGTCGAATTTTGCCGTCGCGGTTTTCTTGAGCAATTTCACCGCATCTTCCAGCGCGTACTCTTTTCCCGGCTCGATATTTTTTAAAAGTTCCTGATAACGGCGACTGTGCTTCATAAATTGACCTTTCCTTATTGAACAGAGGGCTGAGGGCTTAGCGCAAAGAGCGTAGTACGTCGCAAATTGTTTCGCGCTTTGCCCTTCGCCCTAGGCTCTCTGCCCTCCGCCCTATGCGACCTCGATACCCATGCTGCGGGCGGTTCCTTCAACCATACGAATAGCCGCTTCAACGTCGTTGGCGTTGAGATCGCTCATCTTTGTCTCGGCAATTTGCCGGACTTGTGCATGGGTGACCTTGCCAACCTTATTCCGATTGGGCTCGCCCGAACCTTTTTCCACAGCGGCGGCTTTGGCGAGAAGAACCGAGGCTGGCGGCGTTTTCAGAATAAATGTAAACGACCGGTCGGAATAAACCGTGATAATCACGGGAATGACGAGACCCTGCCGGTCCGCGGTTTTAGCGTTGAACTGCTTGCAAAATTCCATAATGTTCACGCCGTGCTGACCCAACGCCGGCCCAACCGGCGGCGAAGGATTGGCCTGGCCGGCCGTAATTTGCAATTTGATTTGGGTAACAACTTTTTTTGCCATATTGTCTCACTTTATCGTAATCGTAGTCCTGCCCCCTTGTGGGGCATTCTTAAAAGACTGAATCCAGTACTTTCGACATCCGCCCACAAGCTAACGCCAAATTATTTTTCCAACTCAACCTGCAAAAAGTCCAGTTCCACCGGCGTCGAGCGCCCGAAGATGCTGACCATGACTTTGACTTTTTTCTTCTCTTCGTTCAGCTCTTCGATAAAGCCGGTAAAGTCGGTAAACGGGCCGTCGATTACGCGAATGGGATCGCCGACGCGGAACGGCACCGATATAACTTCGCGCCCGCGGCTTTCCTGCACGCGGCCGATGATACGGTCAATCTCATCCTGGCGCAGCGCCTGGGGCGTGTTTTTGGGGCCGACGAAATTGGTCACGCCGGGAGTGTTGATGATGAGATACTGCGTCTCTTTATCCAACACCATTTGCACCAACATGTATCCGGGGAAGAACGTCTTGCTGCGCACGCGCTTTTTCCCTTCGCGCATTTCCGTCACTTCCTCCGCCGGAATCAAAACGCTGGTGATGCGTTCGGCCAGACCAAGGGCTTTGGCTTCATTCTCGATAAAAGCCTTGACTTTGCGTTCGTGGCCGGACAGAACGTGAATGGCATACCACTTCAGTTCCGGCTGCTCTTTTTGTTGAGTCGTATCTTCCACGGTTCGAATAATCAGCGCTCTAATTGGCCGTTAAAAGCATGGTGACCAAATATTGCAGAATCTGGTCGGCCCCGAAAGTGTAAGCGGCAAAGATGAGAGAAAAGGCGATGACCACGCCGGTCGAACCCCTCAACTGTTCACGGGTAGGCCAACTAACTTTCGACATCTCCTGACGGACGTCCAGAACGAATTGCTTGAGCTTATTAAAGAGAGCCATTCTTGGTCCTCAAATACGCCTGTAAAATTCCCTGCACTCAAAGAATTGACAATTTTAAATTGAAATTTTTCAATTTAAAATTACTACCGTTACTTATCAGCAGGCCTGGAGGGATTCGAACCCCCAACATCCGGTTTTGGAGACCGGCGCTCTAGCCAGTTCGAGCTACAGGCCTGAATAAAGCAAAAAAGATAAAAAAACCTTCACTTTTTCTTTTTTGCTTTTAACGGGTTTCCTTGTGTATCGTGTGCTTTCTGCAGAAACGGCAGTGCTTTTTAAATTCCACTCTCGCCGTATGCTTCTTTTTATTTTTCGTCATCGAATAATTGCGCCGCTTGCACTCGCCGCATTCCAGGGTGATAATTTCTCTCATTTATACATAACCTATTTGGAAAAATGATTGCATTGCCGGCTATTTTTAAGAGCTCACGACCGGGATTGAACCGGTGACCTCTTCCTTACCAAGGAAGTGCTCTACCGACTGAGCTACGTGAGCCGGAGCAAACGGCAAGTCGCAAATGGCAAAACTAAAATTGCTTTTTGCTCTTTGCCTTTTTCTTTTTGCCATTCCATGAGCGGGAGACGGGACTTGAACCCGCGACCAACAGCTTGGAAGGCTGTGACTCTGCCACCTGAGTTACTCCCGCTTTTTACTTAGTTTGAACCCGCGACCAATCCCGTCTTGAAACGGGATGACTCTGCCACCTGAGTTACTCCCGCT
>JAKEEU010000297.1 GCA_022616415.1 Candidatus Zhuqueibacterota bacterium
TGCAACCGCGAATTTCATAGCTCCGGCAGCTTCTCCCCCTTCTCTTCCCAAGAGAAGGGGGCAGGGGGATGAGTTCAGGCTGAAGAACATTGCCAAACTTGAACGTCAAAGATCATAAGACGTTACGACAAACAATATTTCATTTCAACGAGGTGAGCGACGCATGCAGAATTTTGATCGCAGAAAATTTCTCAAATTGGCAGGCGCGGCTTCGCTTGGTGCAGCAGTTGCCGGGAGCGAGTCTTTGGGTCAAACTGCCAGTCGAGCCGACTGGGTTACGTCCGGAGAGGCTGCAGTCGATCCCTGGCTCGAGATCGATCTCAAAAATATGGGCTGGAACCTGGCGCAAATTCGCCGGCACGCCGGCAATCGCCCGGTCATGGCGGTGATCAAGGCCAATGCTTACGGCCACGGCCTCGTCGCCATCGGCAAGTTTCTCGAAAAGCAAAAGATCGATTTTCTCGCCGTCGGCAAATTTCACGAGGCGTTGCAGCTTCGTGAGAGCGGGGTGAAAACGCCCATCTTGAATTTGGGACCGTTTTCGCAGCACGAGGCGGAAGAGATCGTCCGGCGGAACATTTCTCAGTCGGTTTATACGGATGACTTTATGCTCCTCGCCGAGGCCGCGCGCAAGCTGAAACGCCAGGCCAAAGCTCATCTCAAAATCGATACCGGCCTCGGCCGCGTCGGCGTGCCGCACGGACAGGCGCTCGCGTTCGTCGAGAAAGTCGCAGCAAGCTCGGAAATTCAGATCGAAGGCATTTTCACGCCGTTGACCGAGGACGACGAATTTGACAGAATCCAGCTCGAACGGTTTCTCGAAGTTTGCGGCGCGGCGAAGCGGCGCGGAATTGCCACCGGCCTGCGCCACGCGGCCAGCAGCGCCGGCATTCTCGCTTTCCCACAATCGCATCTTGATATGGTGCGGCCCGGCATTGCAATTTACGGGCAGTATCCTTCGGTGCGCGAATATCAGGCGCGGCAGATCGATCTGCGCCCGGTCATGTCGCTGAAGGCGAGAGTGATGTACGTCAAAACGTTGCGGCCGGGAGATTCGGTTTCCTATCATCGCGCCTTCGTGGCGCAGCAAGAAACGCAGGTGGCGACGCTGCCCCTCGGTTATTCGGACGGTTATCCTGCCCAGGCGGCAGGCAAGGCGGAAATTTTGGTGCAAGGCCGGCGCTGGCCAACGATCGCTTTGATAACTTCAAATCATACGACCATCAATGTGACCGGCGCCGAGGGAATAAAAATCGGCGACGAGGCCGTCATATTCGGCAAGCAGGGCGGGAACGAAATCAACGCCGAAGAGCTCGCAGCTTGGGCCGGCGTTTCGGTGTACAAAATTCTGATTGGCATGAATCCGCTGCTGCCGAGAGTTTTTCGTGAAGGCGAGGAAATCAAATGATCGGCAAAACTGTTTTACATTAGCGCATTTTAGAAAAGCACGGTGAATGCGAAGCCGCCGATTCCCTCATCGCCATCGCGCGGCAAAGCGGACGCACGCCGCCATTCGTTTTGGAATACGATTAAAAATTGCTTTGATTTCTTATTCGAACCCGTTATTTTTATCTGATTGGCATTACGCTAATTGGATAATTTAGGAAGCCTCATGCCGCTTTAGCGGTATTCCATAATTTAGCCCCACGCCTTCAGGCTGGGGCGAGGGAAGAAGATAATAGAACCTTGCTTTTTTGTAAAAATTGCCATAGTTTTTGATGACGCCTATAATTTGAACAAATGATGATCAAGCAAACCCTCTCCATGATAAAACCCTCGCCGGCCGCGTTTTAGCCCATAAATGAAACCGTTGTCGATAAGTATGATGAAATCGCAAACCGCTTCGAAATCTTCGTCGTCAAAAGCGCCAAGCGGCACCGTTACCTTTTTGTTCAGTGACATCGAAGGCTCCACCCAATTGCTGCACCGGCTGGGCGATAAATATCCCCAAGCGCTGGAAGAGCAGCGTGCGATCATGCGCGCTGCCTTTCAGCAATTCCAGGGTTATGAGATCGACACTGCCGGAGATGGATTCTTCGTTGCCTTTAGTCGCGCCCAGGACGGTGTGGCGGCGGCCATTGCAGCGCAACGCCGGCTGGCAGCACATCACTGGCCGGAAGATGAAACGCTGCGCGTGCGTATGGCTTTGCATACCGGCGAACCGACAGCAACGGCAACCGGTTACGTGGGAATAGACGTCCATCGCGCCGCGCGCTTGTGCTCGGCCGGGCACGGAGGCCAGATTCTCATCTCGGAAACCACACGCCAACTGGTGGCGGGCAACCTGCCCGACGGCGTGAGCTGGCGCGATCTCGGCGAGCATCGCCTCAAAGATTTGCAGCAGGCGGAACACATCTACCAGATCATTGCTGCGGATTTGCAAGCCGATTTTCCCTCTCTAAAAACTCTCAGCAGCCGGCCCAACAATTTGCCGGCGCCAACAACCCAGCTCATTGGCCGTGAAAATGAGAGCGAAGCTTTAAGGCAGCTCTTGCTCAATGCCGAGGCGCGCCTGGTGACATTGACCGGTCCGGGCGGCATTGGCAAGACCAGCCTCAGCCTGCAAGTGGCGACAAGCCTGCTCGACCAGTTCGAGCACGGGATATTTTTTCTCAGTCTGGCAGCGATCTCGGACCCGGAATTGGTTCTCCCCACCATTGCCCAGACCCTTGGCATTCGTGAAAATCGGAACAAGCCCTGGCGAGAGAGCGTGATCGACCATTTGCGCGATAAACATTTTTTGTTGGTGCTGGACAATTTTGAACAAGTGGTGGCAGCCGCGCCAGTCGTGTCAGATTTATTGGCCGCCTGCCCGCATTTGAAAATTTTAGTCACGAGCCGCATTGTGCTGCACCTCAAGGGAGAACGAGAGTTTCCGGTGGCGCCTCTGCCGGCGCCGGATCCGCAGGCGGCGGTCTCGAAAGATGCTCTTTCACAATATGCCGCGGTGGCGCTTTTTATTCAGCGCGCCCTGGCCGTCAAACCGGATTTCGAGGTGAACAATGACAATGCGCCGGCAGTTGCCGAAATTTGTTTTCGCCTCGAGGGCTTGCCGCTCGCCATTGAATTGGCCGCGGCGCGTCTCAAGCTCCTTTCTCCGCAAGCCTTGCTGGCGCGCCTCGGCAGCCGGCTCGAGCTTTTGCGCGGCGGGCCGCGCGATATGCCTGCCCGTCATCAAACCTTGCGGCAAGCCATTGCCTGGAGCTATGATTTGCTTCCAACGGCAGAGCAAGCGTTCTTTCAACGGCTGGCAATATTCATCGGCGGCTGCTCTTTGGAAGCCGTGGAAGCGATTTGCAATACGACGGACGAGCTCGCGCTCGAAGCCCTCGACGGACTGACGGCTTTAATCGACAAAAGCCTCTTGCGACAAGCGCAAATGAAAGACGGCGAGCCGAGATTCGTGATGCTGGAAACCATTCGTGAATTTGCTTTCGAACGCTTGCAGGCAAGCGCGGACTGGCAGGCGACGCGGCGCCGTCATGCCGATTTTTTTCTGGCGTTGGCGGAAAAAGCCGGGCCGGAGCTGACCGGACCGAAGCAAATTTTTTGGTTAAACACGCTCGAGCGTGAACACGATAATCTGCGCGCGGTTTTTTCGTGGACCGAGGAAACGGAACAGGCAGAATTTGGCTTGCGCCTGGGAGCGGCGATTTGGCGATTTTGGATCGTACGCGGCCACATGCAAGAAGGCCGCCAGCGCTTGCTGGCGTTGCTCGCACTTCCGGGCGCCTCCCAACGAACGCGGCAACGCGCCAAGGTGCTCAATGCCGCTGGCACCATCATACATGAATTGGGCGATTTTATCACCGCCCGCCAACTGCTGGAAGAAAGCCTGGAAATATGGCGAAAGATGGGCGACAAAAAAGGCATGGCAACAGTCATCAACAACCTGGGTTGGATAGCAGCCCAGCTCGGGGAGTTGACTACGGCGGGTGAGCTTTCGGGCGAGAGCCTGACTTTGCATGCGGAATTGGGAGACAAACGCGGCATGGCCGTTGCTTTCAACAATCTTGCCACCTTGGCTTTTGTTCAAGCTGAATTTCCCCGGGCGCGTTCGCTCCAGGAAAATAATCTCAACCTGCGGCAGGAAATCGGCGATGAACGCGGCGTGGCGTATGCAACGGCCCTGCTGGGATGGGTTGAAGTCGTACAGGGCAATTATGAAAAGGCCGCCGCGCTCCTTGAAACGGCCAGAGCAAAACTGCGGGAATTAGGCGACAACATGATCATGGGATTTTCCGCGTGGATTCTTACGCAAATGGCGCTCGATCAAGGCGACTTTGACCGTGCAGCCAAGCTTATGGAGGAAAGCTCCGCTCTGATAAAAGACAGAGATCCGCAAATGTTGTGGCTGCTGGCCCTCGTGAAGCAGCACGACGGCGATCAGCAGCAGGCGCAAGCGCTCCTGGAAGAAAGCCTGGCGAAGTTTCGCGCCTGGGGGTACAAATGGGGAATAGCAAACGCGCTCTATCACATTGGCCGGCAGGCGCTCGACCGCCATGACGACGCGCGCGCCGCCGCTTGCTTTCAGGAGAGCATGGGGTTGAATAGAGATTTGGGAAACAGGCTGGGCCTTGCAAACGTGCTGGCTGGATTCGGAGATTTGGCTTTGGCTAAAAACAATCCCGCGCGCAGCGCTCGCCTCTTTGCCGCTGCCGAGGCGCTGCACCAAGACATTGGCGCGCCGATGCCGCCGTATCAAAAAATGCGATTCGAGCGCGAAGTTGCGCTCGCGCGTGCTCAGCTTGGAGAGGAAGCATTTGCGGCCGCATGGAGCGAGGGCATGAAGATGACGATGGCAGAAGCAGTGAAGCATGCTTCTACGTAACAGACATGAAATCACGTATTTTTAAGCATGCCATTCAACCTGCCAGATCCGCCAGCCTCTCTTCCAACGCGGCAATAGCGGCTTCGCAGTCCGCGTCTCCATCAGGGGAGGCGCGCAAAGCTTCCTGATACAGGGCCATAGCCTTTTCGAATTGCACCACGCCTTCCGCCGGGTTATCCAGCAAAAGTAGAATCTCGCCTTCTTCGCGCAGCAAGGCCGCAAGCGCTTTGATTTTTTCCTTTTCACCGAGCAAGAGCGCCAGCGTGCCGGCGTCCATTGTTTTGACCAGCTCACCGTTCAAGCCGAAAAGCTGCTCGCAGGCATTCTGCGCCAGGAGCCGGGCCTCGGCGTAGTTTTGGGCGTTTTTTGCGCCGATAATTTTCGCCATGGCCGCGGCCAGCTGCGACATCAGCCGCATGAGGTAGTCGCGCTCGATCATAGTTAAAGTCCGAGGTCGAAAGTCCTAAATCCGAGATCTATTGGCCAACGCAAGCCGCAACCAAAAAGATCGCTCACGGAATGGAACTCACGGAAGAGATTTTCATGAATTCATTTCCGTGAGAGTTCTCTTTCCGTGAGCCAGATGTCTTTGCTTTTTTTGCAAAGATGTCACTTGTAACAGAATACGCCAGGTTTTCAGACAGACTGAAAACCGGAGCCCTTTCGGGCAGCAGTATTTTCAAAAATATTTCCCAACGGATAAAAGCGGCCAACGGATAAAAAAATCTTTAGAATCAGCGAGTGAA
>JAKEEU010000298.1 GCA_022616415.1 Candidatus Zhuqueibacterota bacterium
GCTTTGATTTTTTCTTTGTGAGCTTTTTATCTTTGTGAATTAGTACACTGTTACCATAGTTTTTATAGTCCCGGCCTCTTGTGGGCCGCTGTCAAAGCCAATAAATTCGCGGTTGCAACAGTGCCCCACAAGGGGGCAAGACTACGAAATTATTGAGTTTTGCATAAGTAATGAGAATCGAAATCAGATGCACCGCAACATGAATGTTGCGTTACGTTGTAGAGACAGGTTTCCGATTGAAAATGCAAAACTCAATAAAATAACAGTGCACTAGACTACAGGCCGACTTGGGCAACTGGATCGTTCCATTCTGAAGCATCGTGGCGCCCAAGTCGAGCTTCGCCCACTTGTTTTCTTCAAATTTTTTGCCATATCATGATTATCGGTGAAAAATAATTTTATTTGCATTTAACTGAAAACGAGTTTATATTGCCCTCGATCACGGAACGACGACATTTACCGAATGAATTTTTTCATTTTCACTACGGTTATGAACGATACGATAACCTCCCCACTGCTCAACCACCGCGAGAAGCTGCTCGCTTACGTCCGGAAAAAAATTTCCGATCCGGATTTAGCCGAGGATATCCTGCAAGACAGCCTGCTCAAGGCGCTCCGCGCTGCACCGGATTTGCGCGACGAGGACAAGCTCGTGCCCTGGTTTTACCGCATCCTGAACAACGCCATCACCGATGCCTACCGCCGCCGGCACGTTGAAGCGAAATACATGGAGAGGCCCACCGAATTTCACGAACCGCCTGCCGAGCCGGAACCGGAGGACGAGGCCACTTTGTGTACCTGCTTTCGCGAGCTGATTCCGACGCTGAAGCCGGAGTATGCAGAGTTGATTGAAAAGATGGAACTCTCTGACGGCGATCCCGCATTGGTGGCCGAACAACTCGGCATCAATCGCAACAATCTCAAAGTGCGCCGGCACCGCGCGCGTCAAGCCTTGCGCGAACGGCTGGAAGAGACCTGCCGTGTCTGTGCCAAGCACGGGTGTTTGGATTGCAGTTGCCGACACGGATAAATTGAAATTACCGTTCGCTGCATTGCTTTTGCTCCATTGCTCCCGCCCACACATTTTCCGAAGTAAAATGCCCTTCTTAGAAAAGTTGGATATTCAGGTGTAACCACACGCAAGTTCGCCGTCTATAGAAGTGTAAGCATTTAATCGGAGACGGCATTTGCTTTTGTAGAGCAAAATTTTAACTTTCATATCAGCAAGGAGTAAATACTGATGACACGAAAAATATTTGCCGCACTCTCCGCCGCGCGCGGCGTTTGGAGCGCCACGCTGACGGCAACCGGCGTCGATGAAAACAAAAACGTGCCCCGCGTGACCGCGCTCGAACAAAATTATCCCAATCCGTTCTGGAGCGCAGCGACATCCCCCGCTCTTAGCGGGGGAAATCCGAGCACGACGATATCTTTCTCTTTGCCCGAAGCAGAATTTGTCACATCGAATGCGGCTTATTCGTAGCGCAGAGAATTCACTGGATTCGCCAGCGCCGCTTTCACCGCTTGCATGCTCACTGTCAGCAGCGCGATGAAGAGCGCCAACACCCCCGCCAGCGCAAACATCCACCAAGCGATGGCAAAATGCGGGATAGCTTCCAGCCAGCAATCCCACACCGAGCGCCGCGCCAAACAATAGCGGCCAAACCGTCCAACCGCCCACAAACGCGGATTCCATTTGTTTGCCTGCCAGATCATTAAAAGCGGGGAGAAAAAGCTCAATCAAACCGATGGCCAAAAGCAGCGCGACGCTGCTGACGATGAGAGATTCCAGCAGAAATTGCCGGACGAGCTGCAGCCGGCTCGAGCCCACAACCTTGCGCAGGCCGACTTCTTTGGCGCGATTGGCCGAGCGCGCCGTCGCCAGATTCATAAAGTTGATACACGCGAGCAAAAGAATGAAAAACGCGATCAGCGAAAAAATCGTAACGTAATTGACGTCGCTGTTCGGCCCAAGCTCTCCCGCCAAATGCGAATGAAGATGAATCTCCGTCAGCGGTTGCCGGGAGTATTCGATAATTCCGCCGGAAGCCACAAACTGGTCATACGTAACGCCCATGCCCTCTTCCATTTGTGGGCCAAGATATTTTCTGACCAAGCTGGGAAACTTCGCAGCCAACCGTTCGGCAGGATAATTTTCTTGCAACACCAGATACGTGTAGAGATGGTTGCTCGTCCAAGCGGTGCTGCGGCTGATGTCCCAAGAGTTGAAGGAAGCCAGAAAATCAAAACGAAAATGCGTTTGATAAGGGAGATTGCGAACAACGCCGGTCACTTTGTAACTTTCGTCGTTGTTGAGCACCAAAACTTTTCCAAGCGGGTTTTCCCGGTCAAAATATTTTCGCGCCACGTCTTCGGTCACCACGATGGAAAACGGCTTGCGCAAGGCGGCTTTGGGATCGCCCATAACGAGCGGAAAGGTAAAGACCTCGAAGAAAGTCGAATCGGCAAAATAAACTTTCTGCTCGTTGAATTTGCTCTCGCCATGGCTGACCAACACGGTGTTGTCAGGTTGTTTGATTCTTGCGGCGACGACGACTTCGGGATATTCCGCCGCCAGAGTTGCCGCCATCGGCGCCGGACTGTTTGCGGCCGTGACGTCATTTTCCGCCATGTGACCGTGAACCGTTACGCGATAGATGCGATCGGCCTTTTCGTGAAAGCGATCGTAACGCAGCTCGTCCTGCACGAAAACCAAAATCAACCAGCAACAGGCGATGCCGACCGCCAACCCCATAACGTTTATCAATGTGTAGCCGCGACGCTTTAAGAGATTTCGCAGCGCAATTTTGAGGTAGTTTTTGAGCATAATAAAGTCCAAAGTTATCAAAGTCCGAAGTCATTTGTCCGATGTCCCAAGTCAATCCAAAACAAACCTGATAAAGCGAGGCTGCTTTTTTGCCTGATTTGATGACGAAATCACATTCATTTGAATTGCAAAATATTTTATGAATATTTTTATTTGAAACGCATATATTCATGAAATATTCGCATTTCAAAGCTATACCGGGGTTTTGGCAGCTTTACCCCATAAGCCGGACGAGCCGAAACCAAAAAGAAAAAGCCTCACGCAAAGACGCAAAGAGCCCGCAAAGCTTTTCTTTGCGGTACCTTTGCGGCTCTGCGTCTTTGCGTGAAAGTTTTTGCTTTTTTTGCAACGATTGAACTTGTAAAAGATTAAGACCTCAATCCTGCGAAACAAATTTTCTGCACTGAGAAGCTTATTCGTATCTCAGCACGTCAACGGGATTCGCCAGCGCCGCTCGAATTGCCTGCGTGCTCACCGTCACCAGTGCGATGACGAGTGTCCCGCAAAGCGGGACCAGCGCGAAAACCCACCAGCTCGTGTCCACACGATAAGCAAAATTTTGCAGCCAACGGTTCATCGCATACCGCGCCAGCGGCCAGGCGATGAGATTGGCAACCAGCACGAGCTTGAGAAACTCCTTCGAGAGCAGCGCGAGAACGTTCGCAACCGAAGCGCCGAGAACTTTGCGAATGCCGATTTCTTTGGTGCGCTGCCCGGCGCTGAACGATGCCAGCCCCAACAAGCCCAGGCACGCGATGAAAATGGCGAGGCCGGTAAAATAAGAAAAGAGCCGGCCCAGGTTTTTTTCGGAATTATATAAAATCTCGAAATTCTCATCGAGAAAGGAATATTCAAAAAGCCGCTCCGGCGAGAACGCCTGCCACTTCGCTTGCAGAAAATCAAGTGAGGCTTGCACGTTATCCGGCGTGATCCGCACCAGCACGTAATCATACCAATCAGGCCGGACAAACAACGCCGCCGGCTCGATGGCGCGGTGCAAGGAAAAAAAGATTGAAGTCCTTGACGACGCCGATCACCACGCCCTTTTGCCGCCGCCCCGAAAACTGCTTGCCGAGCGGATCTTTCCACTCAAGCAGTTTGGCCGCCGCTTCGTTGAGAATATAAGCTTCGGTGGCATCGGTCGAAAATTCTTTGGAAAAATTTCTGCCTGCGGCGATTTTCATGTCCATGACTTGCAGAAAATTATAATCGACCGCAAATCCCGGCCAGTTCAAAAATTCATTTTCAGGAAGCCCTTCCGCTCGGAAGGGTTTGACCAGCGTGCCGCCGCTTTTGCCGAACAAATCCGAGGTGGCAGTGACCTCCACGACGTTCGGGCCGCGCAACAATTCGTTTTTGAAGGCTTCGTACTGTTGCCGCAAATCCGTGCCGCGCATCGGCAGGACGGCCACCTGATCTTTGTTGAAGCCCAAATCTTTTTTCCGGATGTAATTCAACTGGTCGTTGACCACCGCGGTACCGACGATCAAAATCGTGGAGATCGTGAATTGCAAAACCACGAGCGCTCTTCTGAGAAAAATTCCCGCGGTGGAGGATTTGAACTGGCCTTTGAGCACCTGGGTGGGACGGAAGCGCGAAAGATAAAACGCCGGATAACTTCCCGCGACGATGCCGACAAGCAATGCAACTCCCAGCCAACTCAGAACAGTCAACCCATCGGCATGTGACGTCAAAGAAATGGCTTTGCCGGACAACATATTGAATGCGGGCAGCAACAACTCGATCAATCCGACCGCGATCAAAAGCGCGAAAACGCTGATGAGCATGGATTCGCCGAGGAATTGCATGACGAGCTGGCGGCGATGAGAGCCGGCGACTTTTCTGATGCCGATTTCTCTGGCGCGATTGGCCGAGCGCGCGGTCGCCAGATTCATGTAATTGATGCAGGCGATGAGCAGGATGAAAATCGCCACGGCGGAGAAAACGTAAACGTAAAGGCCATTGCTGTTCGGCTGTAATTCATTGTCGATGTGCGATTGGAGATGGATGTCAATCACCGGCTGCAGATAATGCGAAATCATGCCTTTGAACGAAACCGGATAATACTTGTCCGTAAACGCCGGCAGGCGCTGCTCGAATCCCTCTTCCGTAAGGCCCGCGGGCAGCCGCAAACAAGTGAAGCAGGGATTACGGAAATATGAATTATGTTTCTACGGGACAAAATATTCAACGGGCTTTTCCTTGACTTGTTGACATAAATTGATTATTCGTAGCGAATGCAAACCTCCTTAGAAACGCATGGCGTAGAGAGCCTTGCGCGTCATCCTCTCAGCAATACATTTTACTCGATACGCTATGCCCTCCGCTCTACGCCCTCTGCGCTACTCTGCCACAGACACCGTAATGCCCCAATTCATCGGATCGTGCGGCGGCGAGGAATTCCAGGAATTGAACGAATGCGAATCGTCGGATTCGTAATACACATTGTAATTGCCAGCCTTCAAAAGAATCGTGCCGTTGAACATGCGATTTTTGCTCGCACCGCCGGCGTGGTCGGTCATGCGGTAGCCCATCTCCCAAACCACGCGGCCGGTCTCGGCGTTTTCGATCCAGCCGTAATCATACATGTCGCCGCCGCTTCCCTCACCGAGGGCATAGATGCGCACTTCGGTGTCTTTTTTCAAAGTGAAAGACACGCGTTTGTTGGCATGATCGCGCACGCCCACGATGCTCGCGAGTATCGAGGGATCGGCGCTGGGCTCGTAATTGGCAACGTCGCTGCGTGAAAAATTCGCCTCGGCGGCGACAATCGTCAGGCCCCAGTGTTCTGGATCATACGGCGGCGAGGAATTCCATTCGCGGTGGGCGTGTGAATCATCGGTGACGAAATAGGCCATGTAGCTGCCGGCCGCGAGTTGCACGATTTCATCCTGCATGCGATTTTTATGAGCGCCGCCGGCGTGCTCGGTGTCATAGTAGCGCATCTCCCAAACTTTTTTCTGGGTTTTGGCGTCGACGATCCAGCCGTAGTCCGCCATGTCCTTTCCCGTGCCTTCGCCGATGGCATAAATGCGCAGCTTCATCGGCCGCTTCAACGTGAAGCCTTGCGAGCGAAAATCGTCGTCGCGCATCGGCGTCAAGGAAAGAACGGTGTTTTGTTCTTCAAAAACTTTGTACTCGAATTTTTTCACGTAGCGTTTGTCGGGTTCGGCAACGCGTATGAACATGCCCCACGCCGAGGGATCATACGGCGGCGGCGAGTTCCATTTGTACGGCGAATGCGAATCGTCGGTGACGAAAATGGCGGCGTATTTCCCGGCCGGAAGGGAAATCGTTTCGCTCACCCAACGGTTTTTATCCGCGCCGCCGGCATGCTCGGAGTCGCGATACAAAAATTTCCAAGCTTTCTCGCGCGTATCGACGTTGACGATCCAGCCGTAGTCGAATTCGCTCTCATCACCTTTTCGCGCTTCGCCCAAAGCTTCGATTTGCAATTTGAGCGGCCTTTCCAGCTCAAAGCCCTGCTTGCCGTAGAAATCGTCGTCATCGGCTGCCAGTGCAATCACGGCATCGGCGCGCCCGGCTTCCTGGTTTTTCAAAATCTCCTCCTGGCTCATCCTGCGGCCTTGGCCCTTTACGATGACTTTAAATTCCCGGCATAAATCATAGTAATCATCATCGTTGAAGCCGCGATCGAAAAAACTCCTGGATTTTCCGAACAAAAACTTTTCAACACCCGAGGAGTAGCTCCAATCACCCTCGTTGTGAAAATATTGGAAAGAGGCATAATACACTTCGTAAGCGCCGGCCGCCAGATCGAGCCTGGCAGCTTGCGACTGGGCTTGGGCTCTGCGCTCATCGCGAGGCTCCTCGGCGGCGAACTCCCACACCACTTCCCGAGACTGCGCATTGAGTATCCACGCCGTGCCGAGTATCATCTCGTCCCGTCTTTGCTTGAGATAAGCCCCGACCGCTTCGACTTTGATTTCCTGATCGCGGTCGAGTATAAAGCCTTCGACTTGCAGTTCTTTAGGATAAATACGGTCGATCACGACAAGATTATCTTGCGCGTGAGCCGAGGTGAAGATCAGTGCCGGCATCAAAGCCAATGCAGCAGCGGCGAGGGTGCGAATAATGTTTCGTTTCATGGTTCTTTCTCCTTTCACAAAATGTAAGGCATAAAACTGAATACTGAACACTCCGTGCCATTAAGTTAATCGAATGATTTGACGAAAATCTTGTCCCGAAGGGCCGGGCGATAATAGCCCAACAATTTATTGTTGGGAAACATCACCCATCATTGCCTCACCAGTCCCGCAAGGGACGAATGAGGACAAGGTGGTCGTGACAATTAAAACCGTTCTTTTCAATCGTCCCTTGCGGGACTGAGAAACGCTGTTTTTTCAAATTTCCCAGAGATAAAATCTCTGGGCTATTCTCACGCTGTCCCTGCGGGACGGAATCCTTTTCTGCCAACTTAATGACATTGACTGATCACCGATCATTTGCCTTTACTCATACCGCAACGCCTCGACTGGATTTGCCAGCGCGGCCTTGATGGCGTGCGCGCTTACGGTTGCCAACGCAATCATCAGCGCGGTTCCGCCGGCCAACAGAAACACCCACCCGCCAATGTCGATGCGATAAACGAAATTTTGTAGCCAATTTTGCATGATGAAATAAGCCACGGGCGCGGCGATGAGAAAAGCGAGCAACACCAGCCGCGCAAAATTTTTGGCGAGCAGCGTGATCAAGCTGGGCAAAGAGGCGCCCAGTACTTTGCGAATGCCGATTTCTTTCGTGCGCTGCTCCGTGGTGATCGCGGCAAGGCCGAACAAACCCAGGCACGCGGTGAAGATCGCCAGTCCGGCGATAACGCCCACGATTTGACTTACTTGTTTATCGGAAAGGTAAAGCATGGCGAAGTGCTCGTCGAGAAAAATATATTGGAACGGCCGGTCGGGCACGTGTTCGTTCCACGTCTTTTCGAGATGCGTGAGCGCCGCGGCGTAATTTTTCGGGTTGATCTTGACCGACATTTCATCATATCCCCAAGTCTGGCTGCTGATATAAAGCGGTTGAATTTTATGGTGCAGCGAATTGAAATTGAAATCTTTCACCACGCCGATCACGGTGCCCAACGTGTCTTCCCAGCTTACGCCGAACTGTTTGCCGAGCGGCTCATCCCAGCCGAGATCTTTAACCAAGGCTTCGTTGACGATATAAGCAAAACGTTTGTCGGTGGGAATCTCTTCAGAAAACGCGCGGCCCACGACGATTTCCAAGCCGTAAAATTCGATGTAATTTCGCGCCACGTGCAAATGTGAAGGCGAAAGCCTGATCTCGGCGCTGTCGCCTTTGGTGCGCGCGCCGTTCTGATGAATGTTGTTGCCCAAGCGCTGCCCCGAGGCCGTAACGGCGAGCACGGCGGGATTGCGCAAAAATTCTTCTTTCAATAGCTCATACTTTTTATTGCTCGTGCCATTCATTTTAAGCAGCACGATTTGATCACGCTGGAACCCGGGATCGCGATCTTTCATGAAACGAAATTGCTGCACCGTCAATGCCGTGCCGACGATCAATGCGATCGCAATGGCGAATTGCGCCACCACCAAAACATTGCGCAGCGTTGCCTTGCGGCCGCTCGCGGGCGTTTTATCCTTCAAAACTTCGACCGCTTGAAACGAAGAGAGAAAGAGCGCCGGATAAATGCCGGCGACGAGGCCCAGAAAAAATGTAAAGCCGATCATGCCGGGCAACAGGGCGGGGCCGCTGAACAAATTCAATTCCAAAGAGCGACGGCTGATCGCATTCAGCAACGGCAGCGCCAATTCGGCAAGAAGCACGGCAACCGCCAGCGCAATGAAAGCGAGAATCACCGACTCACCCAGGAATTGCCGCGCGAGCTGGGTGCGATGCGCGCCGATGGATTTGCGCACGCCCACTTCTTTCGACCGGCTCGAAGAGCGCGCCGTGGAGAGATTCATGAAATTGATGGCGGCGATGACGAGCACAAAGACGGCGAGCAGGGAGAAAACAAAAATATATTTGCCGTCGAATTTTTGCCAATTATTGTAATCGTGCGTCACTTGCATGGAGCCGAGATGCACTTCGTGCAGCGGCTGCAAATACAATTCATAAAACTTTTTTCCCTCGCCCATGTTTTTTTCGAGAAATTGCGGAAAGGCTCGTTCGAGCTTTTCGGTATCGGCACCGGGCGCCAGCAAGAGATACGTGACAAGCCAATTCGAGCCCCAGTTTCTGCGCATGTTGTCATCTTCGATCGTGTTCAAAGCAAAGAGCGCATCGAATTGCAAGTGAGATGTCTTTGGGAGGTTTTGCAATACGCCGGTAATTTTAAGCTGCCGCTCGCCCTGCAAAAATGATTTGCCGATCACGTCGTCCGTGCCGAAAAGCTTTTGCGCGGTCTCTGCTGTGAGCACGGCGCTGTTCGGCTCGTTTAGCGCGGTGGCGCGGTCGCCGTGGCGCAACGCGAAATCAAAAATCGAAAATAACGCCGGATCGGTCCAAAAAGTTTTCTCGACGATGATTTGTTTGGGATCGTTGCGCAATACCGTGCCGCCGCCCACGAAACGCACGAAATCGACGATCTCCGGATAGTTTTCCTTCAACGCCGGGCCCATGGGATACATGGAAAGCGCGACGCGCTGCGGGCTGATGCCTTCAAAGCTTTGCACTTCGTTCAGCCGGTAAATGCGTTCCCCCTTTTGGTGGAAACGGTCAAAACCCAGCTCGTTATTAATGAAAAGATAAATCAACAAACAGGCAGCCATGCCGACGGCCAAGCCAAGAATGTTGATGAAGGAATAAACCTTTTGCTTCCACAAATTTCGCAGGGCGATTTTGAGATAGTTTTTGTACATCTTCTTCTCCTTGATTACAAGTCCAATGCGTGAAACGTAAGGCGTAAAGCGTAGGTACGCTATGCTTTTTACGCATCACGTTTTACGTTTTATTACTCGTACCGCAGCGCTTCAACCGGATTCGCCAGCGCCGCTTTGATGGCTTGAAAGCTCACGGTCAGCAAGCTGATCATAAGGGCCACGATGCCGCCAAAAATAAAAATATCCCATTGCAAGGAGGTGCGATAGGCGAAATCTTGCAGCCAGTTGTGCATGGCCCAATACGCGATGGGCCAGGCGACGAGGTTGGCAAGCAGCACCAGCACAACAAATTCTTTCGACAACAGAAAAACGATTTGACCTTCGGCGGCGCCCAGGATTTTGCGAATGCCGATTTCTTTGGTGCGCTGTTCGGCGCTGAAGGCCGCCAGCCCGAACAAGCCGAGACACGCGATGAAAATGGCGAGGCCGGCAAACGCGCTGAAAATTTTGCCGCGCAATTGTTCGGCGCGATAGAGATGGTCAAAATCCTCGTCGAGAAACGAATATTCGAACGGGTGCAGCGGATAGACTTGGCGCCATTTCTCTTCCAGAAAGGCAAGCTTCTCGGGAATATTTTGCGGACTGAGGCGCACCACAAAGTTGATAAACGGGTCCATGGAATAAGCGAGATGAATCGCCAGCGGCTCGATTTTTTGGTGCAGCGATTTCACATGAAAATCTTGCACCACGCCAATAACGCGCCCTCGCCGCTGGCCGGCCCAGTCAAGGGTTTTGCCGACAGCGCCGTTCTTCCAACCGAGTTGCGCCGCCGCGGCTTCGTTGATGATGAAAGCATCGGTGGAATCCGTCGAGTAATCACATGAAAAATTCCGGCCCGCGGCTATGGCGATGCCGAGCGTGGGAATGAAATCGTGCTCCACGAACATCGTTTCCATACTGATGTTTTCGTTCTCCGCCATTCCCTCCGGATGCAAAAGGCTGACGCCGAACAAACCGCTGGGCACGCTGGACGCGGCGGAAACGGACAAGATGCCAGGGTTTTGCTGCAGCACATTTTTGAAGCTCGGGAACTGAAAGCGCGCCGGCGGATCGACGACCGGAATCACCAACACGTGCTCTTTGTCGAAGCCCAGATTTTGATTTTGCACGTATTGCAATTGGCGATAGACCACGACGGTGCCGATGATGAAAATGATGGAGGCGGCAAATTGCGCCACCACCAAAACGCGGCGCAGGTTGGCGCCGGCAGTTCCGAGTTTGAGCTGGCCTTTCAAAACGACGGCCGGTTGAAAGGCGGAAAGAAAGAAGGCCGGATAACTGCCCGCGACCAGGCCCACAATCAACACGATGGCGAGCAGCGTGGCGAGAAAGACGCCATTCCCCCAGTGAATAGACAATTGCTTGCCGGCGGTTTCATTGAACCAGGGCAATAAAATTTGCAGAAAGGCGATGGCGATGAACGTGGCTATCAACGCCAGAAAAGTCGATTCACCGAGGAATTGTTTGATGAGCGCGCCGCGATCCGATCCCACCACTTTGCGCAAGCCGACTTCTTTGGCGCGATTCGCCGAGCGTGCGGTCGCGAGATTCATGAAGTTGATGCACGCGATGAGCAGAATGAATCCCGAAATAGCGAAAAAAATGTAGATGGTGTTGATGTCGCTATTAGCCAACACTTCCGCATCCAAATGCGAGTGCAAATGAATGGAAGCCAGCGGCTGCAAAATCGGATTAAGCTCCAGCCCGAGGCGTTGCAACTGCGAGCCGAGATATTTTTGCAAAAAAGTCGGAGTCGTTTGCTCGAACTGTTCGGGAGTGTAATTCGGACGAAACAACAAATAGGTATAAACCAGCGGGGTCAATCCGAAAATGGCCATGTCGTCGAGATTGGCGCCATAGAGAAAATCGCCGCGCGCATTTCCTGGAACGGTGAGCGTGGCGAAGGAGGCGAGAAAGTCAAAACGCAAATGTGAGCTCTGCGTCGCGTCGCGCATGACGCCGGTGACGGTAAATTCGTAATTGTTGTCAGCGGTGAGAATTTTGCCTATGGGATCTTCCGCGCCGAAATATTTTTTGGCGGAAGACTCGGTAAGCACGACGGCATTGGGACGCTTCAACGCTTCTCGCGTATCACCCCGCAACAGCTCGTAATCAAAAACGTCGAAGACAGTGGCATCGGCAAAGTAAAAGCGCTTTTCGTAAAAACGTTTTTCAGTATTGGGGATGCTGATGAGCCAGCGGCTCAACGGCGTTTTGAAGCGAACATAGTTTTCCACACCGGGATTGTCCTGCGCCAAAATCGGTCCCCACGGCGAGGGCGACTGCGCCGTACTCAACACCCGCGCTTCGCCGCGCGCGCGGCCCGATATAACCAGCCGATAGATGCGATCGCTGCGATGATGAAAGCGGTCGTAATACAGCTCATCCTGCACGTAGAGCAAAATCAGCAAGCAGCACGTAATCCCAATCGCCAATCCCAGGATATTAATGAATGCGTAAACTTTGTGCTTGCGCAGATTGCGCAGAGTGATTTTGAGGTAGTTTTTGAGCATGATAGTCCGAGGTCTTTTGGTCCGATGTCCAAGGTCTTGGAGCAGAGGGCTGAGGGCATAGAGCGGAGGGCTAAGAGCTTCTTTGCCCACCGCCCTCGGCTCACTCGCTTCTCAATACTGTCGCCGGATTCGCGGTTGCGGCTTTGTAGACCTGCGTCGAGATCGTGAGGCCGGCAGTCAGGAAGATCAAAACGGCGGCGAAGGCGAAAGGCAGCAAGCCGGCGTCGACGCGATATTCATACAGCGCGCCCAGCATTCCATAAATGGCATAGTAACTCAAAGGTGCCGAGATCAGCATAGCGATCATGATGACGAACACAAATTCTCTGTTGATCAAATTGGCTACTTGCAGCAAGCTCGCGCCCAAAACTTTGCGAATGCCGATTTCTTTCGTCCTTCTGGTGATGTGGATCGAGACCAGCCCGAACAAGCCCATGCAGGAGATGATCAGAGCCATGAATGCCATGAATGAGAAAAGTTTTTTGACGCCTTCTCCCTCCTGATAAAAAGCCGCGAAAACCTCGTCCTGAAAAAAACCGCTGTAGGGCGCCTCGGGAATCAACTGTTTCCACGTTTTATAAATCGTCTCCGCCGTTTGAATCACCGCGCCGGCTTTTGCGCGCACGATCAAGTAGCCGAATTCATCTTCGGCGGCCAGCTTGAAAAGGGCCGGTTCGATTTTGTACCGGAAGGAGCGATAGTGAAAGTCTTCGACCACGCCGATGATGTGATACGTTTTGCCCTCAAGAATGATTCGCTCGGTGATGGGATTTTCCCATGGTATCGTCTGCGCAAAGGTTTGATTGACGATAACGGCTTGATCGAGATCCGTGCTAAAATTCCGGTCGAAGAACCGCCCAAGTTTCAATCTCGCTTGCATGGTTTCCAGATAGTCAAAGCCGATATCGAAGCACACGACGTTTTCGCGCCGCGGCGGATTGGTGGCGGGAATTTCAACAACGCCGGTCGCGAAGGAGCTGCCGAGATGGCTTTTGGAGCCGGCGGTGCTCACCACGTCCGGGAACTGCGCGATCGCATTTTTGAACATCGCAAAATACTTCTTGCCCTCGAGCGGGATGACGATGGCTTGTTCCTGCTCGTAGCCCCAATCGCGGCTGCGTTGGTGCGCGAGGTTTTGCGTGAATACCACGCCGGCGACGATGAGAAAGAACGCGAGCAAAAATTGAAAGGCCAGCAGAAAACGCGTAAAGACGTTTCTGCCGCCCAGCTTCTGCCTGCCCTTTAAAATCGCGGCCGGCTGAAATGCCGAGATGTAAAAGGCGGGATAAGCGCCGGCGCCGATGCCGACTAAGATCACCGTAGCCAGAAAGAACGCCCACAAACGTTCGTTGCGCCACGGCTCGAAATCGAGCTCAAGCACGTTGCTGAAGAGCGCGTTGAACGCTGGCACGAAGAAAATTTCCGCCAGCACAATGGCGACAGCCAACGCCATGAAAGTGACCAGCAGGTTTTCACTCAAGAATTGCATGACAAGCTGGCGTTTCAGGCCGCCGATGACTTTGCGAATGCCGATCTCATTCAGTCTTGTGCCGGCGGCAGCGAGCGCGATGTTCATGAAATTGAAACAGGCGAGCGCGAGAATTAGCACACCCAAAACGAGCAGTAGCACTCGCTCGGCCGGCGTGCTCGCGCCGGAAATGCTCTGCCGGACTTTGTGCGCATTGAAAGCGATATTCAACAGCGGATCGAAAGTGAATGCCGCAATGGGCCGGTCGATGTTCGCGGCGTTTTGCGTTTTCACGTAGCGGTCCATCTGTTCTGCAATCGCATTAATCGCGGCGGGATCACGCAATTGAATGAAAGTTGCGCGCGTCATCACGCGCCAATCGTTCTGCTGCTCGAGCGGAATCAGCCCCAGATCGAACTGCTTGTCATAGTGCAACAACACTTCGAAATCGAAGCTGGTGCGCTTATCAAATTTTGCGGCAACGCCTTTTACCACAAAGGCTTCGCGGCGGCCGTCTTTGAACGTAATTACGATTTGCTTGCCGACCGGATTTTCATTCCCAAAATATTTCTCCGCCACCTCCTTTCTGAGCACGACGGCGTTTTTATCGGAGAGCGGATTTCCAAATCCGCTCTGCAACGGAAAAGTGAACATGCTCAAAAACTCAGGATCAACAAAGCGAACATGCTCATCAAAAACCTGATCGCCATAACGCAGCGTCACTCTGCCGTCGGCAACTCGCACGGCGTATTCGATTTGCGGGAAATCCGCCTTCACCGCCGGGCCCAACGGCAGCGGCGAGTCGCCCCAGGTTTGCCGGTTGCCTTCGATCTCCAGCAAATAATTGGCCAAAAAAATCTTTTCCGCGTTTTTATGATTGACATCCTGGCCGTATTGCCAATCCATAAAAAGGAAAACGACGATACAACACGCCATCGCCATCGACAGGCCGAAAATATTCATGAAAGTAAACAGCCTGTGCTTCAGCAGATTGCGCAGCGCGATTTTGAGGTAGTTTTTTAGCATGGTAGTCCGAGGTCTTTTGTCCGAAGTCCGAGGTCACGATCATTATCACCAAAGCAGAAATAGCATGATAAAAGCCGTGAATTCCCGTAAAAATTTATCCAATAATCGTGCCCTCATGTTTTTTCAATAAATTACAGCTATGTGGAAAGGCGATCACAAAAAAAACTGTCCGCTGGCATAGCAACAGATGTTCGCGAACGAACAGTGTTTTTTTGAGTTTATATTTGATTATTGATAATAAAATCAATGTTTCTTATACCAACTGCTGATTACGTCTAATGCCGGCTTGTTCTGAGGTGAGTAGGAACCTGGCCCGCCATTTCCGGCATAATACCATTTCCATATAAAAATGCCTTTGAACCAGTCTCGTTGCCAAAACGTGGTAAACGCCGCTTGGTACAAGTTCGCTTGCGCATGGTAGTCTGGTTTGTGAACAGTATGGTCCAGCCAGGGTTGACTGCCGGCATATTCAGTGCTTTTATAACCCAATTCCACGAACAGAACGGGTTTGCGATATTTTTTCTGAAAGCTTTCCAACATCGCTGCATGAGATTTCCATCCCCTCATCGCATCTTGAAATGAGGATGATCTTTCATCACTTATGGGAAAGTAGGCGCTGATTCCGATGTAGTCCAAATCATCCCAAAACCCGATGTTTTCATAGCTGCTCCAATTGGCGCAATAGGTCAGCGGCCCTCGATAAGTGCTTCGAGTTTTCTTGATCAAGTCTCTCCAGAAATCCGGCCGCTGGGTGGCGGCTTTATCCAATTCTGTTCCGATGCAGAACAAATCTACTCGAGCGGAGTCGACAAGCCGGGCGCATTCCATAATAAACGCCCCGTATCCTTTTTCCCATACGCTCCACTCCTCCGGATTTTTGACTTCAAAGTCTCCCCTCCAGGACCCTCGGGTTTTGTTTTCCAACGTTGCGATGTATTCCTCACTCATGGCGAAATATTTTTTTCGATCCGCTTCATTGTCGAAATTGAGATACTTTGGTTCGTTCCATCCGGACAAGTCCCAGATGAATGCGATGTGTGGTTTGAGCATGACTCTCAATCCCATCTCTTTGGCAAAGTGCACCACCTTGAGACTGCCCTCAATGGTTTCGCCGTACCACTGCCCAGTGCGGCGAAATGACTTGACGGTTAGGGTATTTCTATAAGTGAAAGCCTCCGGGGTGGCGGCAACCCATTTCGCGTTCGCAGCCAGGATATTTTCGACCATCTCCCTGGTAATTGGCGGTTGCGCCGGTCCGTCAAAAATCACCCCGGTTATTTTGCCGCTCAATGAATCAACATTGGCATTGCATGCGCAGTTCATTGAAGCAAACAACGTGGTCAATAAAATGGAGTATATCAAATTACTCATATCTCAAACTCTCCACCGGATTCGCCAGCGCCGCTTTGATGGCCTGCGTGCTCACGGTCAACAGCGCGATGAGCAAGGCGAGTCCGCCGGCGAGGGCGAACACCCACCATTCCATTTCAACACGAAAAGCGAAGCTCTGCAGCCATTTGTTCATCGCATACCACGCGAGCGGCCAGGCAATGAGATTGGCCAACAATACCAATTTGACAAAATCTTTCGAAAGCAGTGTGACGACATTCGTCACCGTGGCGCCGAGCACTTTGCGCACGCCGATCTCTTTAGTGCGGCGCTCGGCGGTAAACGCGGCGAGGCCGAACAATCCCAAACAGGCGATGCCGATGGCGAGCAAAGCAAAGGCTTGAAACACGCGCCCCAGTTGCTGATCGGCCTGGTGCAGGCGCGCGAAATCATGATCGAGAAAATAGTAGTCGAGCGGATAACTCGGCGCAAACTTGCTCCACACGCTTCTGATGTGCTCGAGGGTTGCCGTTACACCCTGCGGCGCGATCCGAAAAGAAATGAAATTCAGTTTGTTCATGGGCATGACGTTGATGACGAGCGGCCAAACCGTTTCACGAAACGAGGAAAGTTGAAAGTCCTTCACCACGCCGATGATCCTGCCGTCATAGTCTTGTCTGGCATGACTCATGCGGATGCTGCGGCCGATTACTTCCGCGGGAGACTTCCACGCCACCAGGCGCACGAAGGCTTCGTTGACCATGAACGCGGCGGTGGCATCGGTGGAAATCTTTTCGTCAAAATCACGGCCGGCAGCCAGACCGATGCCGTAGGTTTTGAGAAAGTCCTGATCGACAAAGAAACGTGTCAGTCCTTCGGATTCATTCCAACCGTCAATCTTATAACCCGCACCGTTGCCGGCTTTGGCGGGCACTTGCTCAGTCACGGTCATGGCCAGCAGATTGGGATGTTGCAACAACTCGTGCTTGGCCGAGCGATAGTTGTTTCTAATGGGATCGTTGAGCGGCGCGATGACGATCACCTCGCGATCGAAGCCGAGGTTTTTGGTGCGCACGTATTGCATCTGATAATAAACCACGGTGGTGCAGACGATCAAAACCACCGAGATGGCAAATTGAAAAACCACCAAGCCTTTGCGCAAAATGACGGCGACTTTTCTTCCACCGCTGGTTTTGCCCGTCAAAGAATCAATCGGGCGGCTGGCGGAAAGAAAGAATGCTGGATAGCTGCCGGCAACGACGCCGGTCACCAGCGCCAGGCCGAGCATCATCATGACAAATGGCAGATCAGTCGCATAGTCGATTACAATTTGCTTGCCGACAATGCTGTTCAGCAATGGCGAGCTCGCTTCGATCAGAATAAAAGCGATGGCGAGCGCGAACAGACTCAAGCATAGGGACTCGATCAAAAACTGCTTGACCAGCTCGGCGCGGACGGCGCCCACGACTTTGCGCATGCCCACTTCTTTGGTGCGCTGCGCGGATTGCGCCGTTGCTAGGTTCATGAAATTGATGCAAGCAATCAGCAGAATAAAAGCCGCGATGGCCGAGAAAATATACACGTAGGCGATGTCGCCGTTCGGCTCTAATTCAGCGCGCAATTTGGAATGCAGACGAATATCCGTGAGCGGCTGCAAATGCAACGAGTACCAATGATCCTTGCCTACGTGCTTCTCCAAAAAGGCCGGCAGTTTCGTTTGCACGCTTTCAACAGAGACACTCGGCTTGAGCAGCACGTAAGTAAAAGCCGCTTCCAAGCCCCAGCCTCTTCTGCCTTCCATGTCAGCAAGATCTTTTTGGCTTGCGAACGAGGCGAGAAAATCGAATTTAATGTGCGAATAATGCGGCAGGTTTTTCACCACGCCGGTGATTTTGTAATCGGCAAATTCGCCGTTATTGTAAGGATCGAGCGCAATGGTTTCACCCAGCGGGTTATCGTGGCCGAAATATTTTTGGCTCATCGCTTCCGTGATGACGATGGAAAACGGCTCGGCTAACGCGGTTTGGGGATTGCCGCGCAGAAAAGGAAAGCTGAAAACTTCGAACACGTTCTTATCGGCGTAAAAGAAGCGTTCTTCATAAAACCGGTTGTCATTGTGCGCAAACACGCGCTTCTCGCCCCACCCCATTTTGCGAAAACGCACAACGGCTTCGACTTCGGGAAAGGCCGCCGCCAAAGCGGGTCCTTGGCCAAAACTGGTATTCGCGTTGGAGGGTTGGCCGTCCTCTTCGGTGCTGAGGGTGAGGCGATAAATCCGATCGGCGCGCTCATGAAAGCGATCGTAGCGCAGCTCGTCGCGAACGTAGAGCAAAATGAGAATGCAGCACGCCATGCCGACGGCGAGACCGGCGATGTTGATGAAAGAATACGTGCGGTATTTCAGCAGATGGCGGAGAGTGAGTTTGAAGTAGTTTTTGAGCATACTTGACTCCAGTTGCCAGTGATCAGTGTTCAGTTATCAGTGAGCAGCAGTTAGTATTAAGACATTGAATACTAATCACTGGTTGCATATTATAGTAGCGCTTTTACCGGATTGGCCAACGCCCTAAGATGAATGAATTTATCTCTGCTTGGTTAAGTCCATCATTGCCCTATTGTCGAGTAGAATTTTTGAAAACATCATTGACATTTGTCAATGGATTCGTTAAAATACAATAGTCTTTTGTCAAGCATAACGATAAAATCCAGCCATAGTCTAAAATATGTATAGAGAAATCGATACTGAATTACTCAACTGGAAAGACCGCGAGAATCGCAAGCCTCTCATCGTGAGAGGCGCGCGCCAAGTCGGCAAAACCCATTCTATCGAAAAATTTGCTCGTTTGCATTTTGCAAATTTCATAAAAATAAATTTTGAGGAACAGATCGAGCTGAAGCCGCTATTCAAGAATTTCGACATCGATCGTATTCTCAATGATCTTTCGATTTTATTCTCGACGATGATTTCGCCTGGCAGGACTTTGATCTTCTTGGATGAAATACAAGCCTGCCCTGAAGCCATTGTTTCACTACGGTATTTCTATGAAAAGCGTCCGAGCTTACATGTCATTGCCGCTGGTTCATTGCTCGATTTTACATTAAAGGAAATGAATTACGCAATGCCGGTCGGCAGAGTCGAATTTTGCTACATGTATCCGATGAGCTTCAAAGAGTTCCTTTTGGCGCTCTCGCAAGATCGACTGGTATCTTACATTCAAAATTACGAGCTGCATCAAGATTTCAGCCAGGTCATCCATCAAAAGATATTGGACTATCTGAGAATGTATTTATTTGTCGGCGGCATGCCGGAGGCTGTAAAAACATGCCTGACCCAAAAACCACCGGAAGTCGAGAGAATACACAGCAATATTCTAACGGCGTTGCAGTTCGATTTCGCCAAATATGGAACGAAACAGCAACAAGAGCATCTGTTGTCAGTCTTCCGGTATTGTGCACGCAATGTCGGCAAAAAAGTCAAATATGCCAATATTGACCGTGAGGTTCGCTCCGAGAATCTCAAACAGGCTTTTCAAAGGCTGCAATCGAGTCGATTGCTCCATCTTGTTCATCATACGAATGCAAGTCGAATCCCGCTCATGAACGGGGTGAAGGAAAATATTTATAAGCCGCTCTTTCTGGATATTGGTCTTGCAAACCACCTGAGCGGGATTCGACTGATCGAATTAGAAAACATACTGACAAATAACGAAGGCGCTCTGGCAGAACAATTCATCGGTCAGGAACTATTGACCCTGACACCTCCATATATGGATTCGAAGCTCTATTACTGGACGCGAGAAGAACGAAATGCCAATGCCGAAGTAGATTATGTTTTTCAATGGAACAATTCTCTCATCCCTGTTGAAGTCAAGGCCGGTAAAACCGGTTCGCTGAAATCGCTGCATGTTTATTTACTCGAGAAGAGACTCAATACAGCTATCCGCTTCAATTTGGACAAACCCAGTATCGGCACCTTCCAGACGAAAACAAGTACAGGCAAAATACAGACAGAAATCGAGTTCCAATTGCTTTCACTTCCGCTTTATATGTGTTTTCAGCTTCCAGAGATAATCAACGCGCAGGGATTAGCCGGCTGACGGCCTCGTGCTTGGCATAGCGTCCTGCTCTTCGCCCTAAGCCATCTGCTATTCATACCGCAGCGCTTCCACCGGATTCGCCAGCGCCGCTTTGATGGCCTGCGCGCTCACCGTGATCAAAGCAATTGCGGCGACGATGAAGGCTGGTATCACAAACATGTCCCAACCGAGATTGATGCGAAAGGCATAATTTTCCAGCCATTTTTTGATGATGATTCCGGCCAGCGGCAAGGCGACGAGGTTGGCGAGGGAAAGCAACAGCAGAAAATCTTTCGACAGCAGCATGACCAAATTGAGCGTTGTCGCGCCCAACACTTTTCTTATGCCGATTTCCTTCGTTCTTTTCACCGCAGAAAAAGCGGAGAGCGCGAAAAGCCCGAGACATGCGATGATGATCGCGAGTCCGGCGAATAAACCAAAAATTTGGCCGAAGCGCTGATCGGCTTGGTATTGCCGGTTGAAATATTCATCCAAAAAGAAATACTCGAAGGGATTTCCGGAAAACAGTTTTTCATATTCGGCTTGAATGAGCGCGACGGTTCCGGCGAAATCGGCAGTTTTGAATTTTATCGCATAAAAATTGCCGCCGACGGGGCGCAGAAAAAAGACCGTCGCCGGCTGCTCGTGCTGCAAAGAAAGCTGGTGATGGGTTTGCAATACACCCACCACTTCAAATTCTGCATTTCTCCAGCCAAGGATTTTTTGGTCGATGATTTCTTCCGGCTTGTCATAGCGCAGCAGGCGCAACGCCGCTTCGTTGACCAACGCCGCACTTTGATCTGAAGGGAAATCTTTGGAAAAATTTCTGCCGGCCAGCAGTTTCATTCCGTAAGCAGTGACGAAGTCATAATCGATGCCGGTAAAATCGACGCCGGCCGCGTTTTCGCGCGCATCGCCGAAGCGCCGCACCGTTCCTCCCCACGTGCTCTCTCGGCCAGGGATGTTGGTGGATGAAGTCAAGCTTTGAATCGCCTCGTAGCGCAGAAGCTCGGATTTGAAGCTGTTCAATCTCGCGCTGTAGGTGGAATCGGCAATGCTCGGCGCTTTGACGATGAGGGTTTGTTCGATATTGACGCCCAACTCTTGATGGCGCATGAAAGCGAGCTGCCGAAAAACCGCCCACGTACCGGCGATCAAAACGATAGAAGCAGCGAATTGATAAACCACCAGCACTTTACGCAGGGTCAATTTTCCCGACAGAAGTTGAAACTGGCCTTTCAGCGTTTTGATGGGTTGGAAAGATGACATCACGAACGCGGGATACAAGCTGGAAGCAAGACTGCCGGCAACGAAGAACGCCAGCAGCAATCCCCAAAGCTCGAATCGGCCATAAGCAGAAAACGTCAACGAGGTGCCGAAAATGTGGTTGAACAATGGCAGCAGCTCTGCGACCAAGAGCAATGCTACTAAAACGGCGACGCCATTCAGAGTGACGGATTCCATTAAAAATTGGCGGATCAAATCGCCGCGCTCGGCGCCGACGGTTTTGCGGATGCCGACTTCTTTGGCGCGATCCAGCGAGCGGGCGGTGGCAAGATTGACGTAATTCATCCAGGCGATGACGAGAATGAGAAACGCCACGATCAGCAAGCCGTAAGTAATCATCGCGCTGCCGTTGACCTCAGCCTCGCCTTCCATGTGGGAGTGAAGGTGAATATCGTGCAGCGGCTGGAGAGAAATCTGAACGGTACTTTCCCGACCCAAAAGCTTTGCAACCAAATTTGAAGAAATCAATTTGGCATTGAGCTGCTCGGCATTTACGCCAGGCTTCAATAAAACGTAGGTTAGAAAATCCGCCCATCCCAACATATATTCTTCGCTCCTCAGCGTTTCGAAGGAGAGCAGGAAATCAAATTGCAGATGCGAATTTCTCGGCACGTCTTCCAAAATGCCGGTGACCAGAAAAGCCTCGTCCCCATTCATAATGAGCGACTTTCCCATCGCCGGCTCTTCGCCAAAATATTTTTTCGCGAAAGATGAAGTAATGACGATAGTGTGAGGCTGAGTGAGCGCCTGCTGCCTCTCCCCTTCCAGCAATTTGAAGGAAAATAACTTGAGAACGGAAGCGTCAGCGTAGTAAACTTTCTCTTCGATGAATTTGGCGTCTTTATAGCTCAACACGAAGTTGCCCATGATACCGTGCAAATCGATCAACCGCGCCGCTTCCTGAATCTCGGGAAACTCCGACTTGAGCGCCGGCCCGATCACTCCAAAAGCTTTTGCTCTTTGATAAACATGCCGGCCTTCTTCCCATTGATCCATGCGGAGGCGATAAATATCCTCGCCACGTGCATGAAAGCGGTCGTAACTCAGCTCGAAGCCGACGTACAGCATGATCATGATACACGCGCTCATGCCAATAATCAGCCCGCCGAGATTTACCAGCGCAAACAGCTTGTGGCGGCCGAGATTTCTGATGGTGAGTTTGAAATAGTTTTTGAGCATGACTTTTTTTCCAGTTATCAGTGATCAGTGATCAGTAATCAGTTCACTGAATACTGATCACTGATTACTGGTTACTGCTTACTCGTAGCGAAGCGCCTCTACCGGATTCGCCAGCGCGGCTTTTAGGGCTTGATAACTGACGGTGACCAGCACAATAATCATCGCCAGAGCTGCCGCCACAACAAAGATGGCGACGTTCAAAGAAATGCGATACGCATAATTTTGCAGCCAGCCGGACATGACGAAATAGGCCACCGGCCAGGCGATCAAATTGGCGATGCCGGCCAGCATCAAGAAATTTTTCGAAAGGAGGAAGAAAAGAGCCGGAATCGAAGCGCCGAGCACTTTTCTGATGCCGATTTCCTTGGTGCGCTGCTCCGCCATGTAGGAGGCCAGACCATACAGGCCGAGGCTGGCAATCAGGATTGCCATGACGGAAAAATAGCCGGACAACTTGCCGACGCGCTGCTCGGCGCGATACAAGTTGTCGTAAACCTCATCTAGAAAATTAAAATAAAACGGCGTGTCGGCAGCGAATTGCTTGTACGTCTTTTCGATAAATTCGATGGTTGCCGTGAAGTTTTCCGGCCGCATTCGCATTATCATGGCAAAATATCCATCCGGCGCCATCATCATGACCAGGGGTTCGATTTTCATGCGAATCGGCTTGAAATGAAAATCTTTAACGACGCCGATGATGGTGAACTCGTTAGAACCCAATGTCAGCCGCTTGCCAATGGGAGCCTGCATGCCCATCACTTCGGTTGCCGTTTCGTTGACGACAACCGCGTGGGAATCGGCGGGAAAATCGCGTGAAAAAAATCGGCCTTCCGCCATTTCCATCTTGAATGTTTTCACGTAATCCTCATCGACGTTCAGCGTATGCATCAACACCTCGTCGGAAGGGTCTTTGCCTTCCCATTTCCAACCCGAGCTCGAGCTGGCAACATAGGTGGGGAGTTGGCTGGTTCGGGTAATGCCGGTGATATTGGGGTTTTTCAACAGCTCTTGCTTGGCTATCTCACTTTTTCCTCTGAACTCTCCGGACATCCAGAAATATCCGAGGTTTTCCTTGTCGAGGCCCAGATTTTTGTTGCGAATGTAATCCATCTGCCTCGACACCACCAGCGTGCCGATAATCATGATCACGGAAAGCGCGAATTGAAAAACAACAAGTATCTTTCTGAAAAGCGAACCGCCGGCTTGCGAGCTTCTGTTGCTTTTAATCGTTGCGATCGGATGGAATGATGACAAGTAAAACGCGGGATAGCTGCCGGAGATGATGCCGCAAAGCAAAGCGATCGCAAAAGAGCCGAAACCCAGGCTGGTCTCAAGATGGCTGAGCGACAAGGTTTTTCCGGAAAGGTCGTTAAAGGCCGGCAGCAGCGTCTCGGTTAACACCAGCGCGGCAAGAAAGGCAAGCAAAGACAGAATAATGGCTTCGCTGAAGAATTGGTTGATAAGCTGATGCCGCTGCGCGCCGACCACTTTGCGCAGCCCGACTTCTTTGGCGCGCCTTTCCGAGCGGGCGGTGGCCAGGTTCATAAAGTTGATGCAGGCAATGAGCAAAACAAAAAACGCGATGGCCGCAAATATCCTGACGTATTGAATATCGCCGTGCCCGCCGATATCGGCGGTGTATTTGCCGGAGGAGTAGAGATGAATCTCCGTCAACAGCTGCAGGTAAATCTCGGTTGCGCTTTTCTCATGGTTCTTCTTGATGAAATCGATGATCTTTTTATCGACTTCCTTGTATGGCGTATTTTTTTGGAGCAAAACGTAAGTGTAGCACCAATCTGTACCCCAGTATTCCATCGAGCTGCCCAATTCCTTTAGATAAATGAAAGGCGCCAGCAGATCGTATTTCAAGTGCGAATTTTCCGGAATGTTTTCGATCACGCCGGTGACGAGAAAGTCATCGCGATGATTGATTCGTAAAACCTGGCCCACCGGCTCATCCTGGCCGAAATATTTTGCCGCCGCTTCTTCCGTTAGCACGATTGAGTGCGGCGCGGACAACGCCGTTTGTGGGCTACCTTTCACAAATGGGATGGTGAAGATCTCCAAAATGTCGGGATCGGCAAAGGCCACGCCTTCGGTGAAAATCTTGTCGTCCTTTTTTATCGTCAGGCTGTTAAAACTAAATCTTGTTGCTTTGCTGATTTCCGGAAATTGTGTTTTGAGCGCCGGCGCCAGCGGCGAGGGCGTGACCGCGACGGGGAAAATCTGCCCGCCGGCGTAATACTGATTTTCCACCACGCGGTAAATATCATTGGCGTTCTCATGAAAGGTGTCATAACTCAGCTCGTGCTGCACCCACATCAGAATGAGCATGCTGCACGTCATGCCGATGGCAAGGCCGGTGATATTGATGAATGAATTGGCCTTCTGCCGGACGAGGTTTCGCCAGGTGATTTTGAGGTAGTTTTTGAACATGGAAACTCCGTGCGTAAAAATAAAACGTGATTCGTAAAACGTAATGCGTGAAACGTGACTCGTAAACGTAATCCGTAAAACGTAATCCGTAAAACGCAATTTTTTTACGCATCACGTTTTACGTTTTATTCCTCATTTCCCGCCCAGCTCGAGCGCCATCATCGTTTTGCGGTCGCGGAGGTAGAGTTTGGTGCCAACGAGAGTCGGAACCGTCCAGGCGATGCTGTTCAGCACCTCTGCTCTCGCGTGAACATTCATGCCGGTAGGCGTCATGGTGACGAGCGCCAGGGTGCCGTCTTCATCCAGAAGAATGAACTTGCCATCGGCGTAAAGAAAGGTGGCGCGGGCAAAGCCACGCTCTTGCCACGCTACTTTGCCGGTTTTGAGATCCACGGTTGTGATAAAGGCCGGGCCGAAATCCCCGCTCGAACCGTAAACATGATCATCGACACGAATAACGGTGCCGATGTGCACGCGCATCTTGTTGGTGAACCACAGCTCATGCACCGTGGTCTTGTCGCCGGTTTTGGCCAATTGTAAGAGGCGGCTGCCGCTGTTGTAGGCGGAGGAGATGAAGAGCAGCTTGTCATCGCCCCAAACCGGCGTGCTGATGTTGAGGCCCCATTCGGTTTTGTGAGGGTGACTCCACAGCAGCCCGCCGTTGTTCGGATCAAGCCCGAGGATCTCATCGCCGCCGAAAACGACCAATTGATCCTGGCCATCAAGATTGATCAGAATCGGCGAAGCCGGTGAGAGCGAAAAGCTCTGGTTTTTCCACGCCACCTTGCCGTCTTGTTGATTGAAAGCTATAACCGACTGGCCGGAGCCGCCGGCAGTAACGATGACAGTGTTTTTGTACGCGATGGGGCTGCAAGTGTAGCCACGGCCGCTGGGCTTGGCGCCGAACTCCTTGACCAAGTCGTGGAACCAAATGACCTTGCCGGTTTGTTTGTCGAGCGCATGGATTTGCTTATTCGTTCCGGAGGCGTAAATGCGATTTCCTACAACTAACGGCGTGGCGTGTGGCCCAGCGCCGTATTCGAAATCCAGTCCGGCGGTCGGCGCAGCGTATCGATGCTCCCAAATCGTTTTGCCGGTATTGGCGTCAATCGCAACGACAACTTCCTCCTCGCTTCGCTTGGGCGTACCGAGAGGGCGATACATCGTGTACAAGCGGTTGTCGTCGACGATAATGCTGGAGTGCCCCTCGCCGAGATCGCGGCTCCAGATTTGGCGCGGACCGCCCGATGGCCACGACGTGGCCAAACCATTCGACTCCGCTTTAAAATTGCGATTGGGCCCGCCCCATTGCGCCCACTGCTGAGCTTGTGCGACCGTCACTTGGACTACAAACAGAAAAGCGAATAGCAGGAGCCAATGACGGTCTCGCCAGCAAACGCTTGCGGCAATTAATGAAAAGCTCATCGTCATACTCCGATCTTGGTTTACAAATTAGTTTTGCAACTTTTCATATCTCAAAGAGTCGAACCCGAAAATCCGGATTTCATCTCTTCGCATTATTCATAGCGTAGCGCTTCCACCGGATTCGCCAGCGCCGCTTTGATCGCTTGCGTGCTCACGGTGAGCAAGGCAATGAGTAATGCAACTCCACCGGCGAGCGCGAAAATCCACCAGCCGAGGTCGATGCGATAGGCGAAATTTTGCAGCCAGCGATTCATCGCGAAGTAGCCAAGCGGCCATGCGATGAGATTAGCCAACAGCACGAGCTTGACGAAATCCTTTGATAACAGACCGATCACGTTCGTCACCGTTGCACCGAGGACTTTGCGCACGCCGACTTCTTTGGTGCGCTGCTCGGCGGCAAAGGCCGCCAAGCCGAACAGGCCGAGGCCGGCAATGCAAATGGCGAGCGCCGAAAAAGTCTCAACGGCCTTGGCCGATTTTTCTTCGGCGAGATAAAGGCCGGCGACGTAATCATCCAAAAACTGATATTGAAACGGAAAGTTCGGCACGAGCTGCTGCCACGTTTTTTCCAGTGCCGCGAGCGTAGCCGAAATATCTTGCGGCGCGATCTGCAACGAGATCTCATAAAACCAGCGCGGCCAGTACATCATCACCTCGGGCGAAATCGCTTCGTGCATGGAGCGATGATGAAAATCTTTGACCACGCCGATGATCGTGCCTTCGATCTCATTCACGCCGATCAGCACTTTTTTGCCGAGGGCCGCCTCCGGCTCGCGCAGCCCCAGTTGTTTGAGCGCCGCTTCGTTGATGATGAAAGCTTCCATCGCGTCAGTGGAAATCTGCGACGAGAAATTTCTTCCCGCCAGCAGCTTCAAGCCGAAGCCTTCAAAAAAATTATAATCGATGAAATTCAAACGAATGTCGAAACGCTGCTCGTCCGCCCTGCCGCTCGGATAGAGCACCGTGCCAAATTCATTTCCCCCCATCGGCGCGGAGAAGCAGGCAATGGTCGCGCGCACGTTCGGGTTTTTGGCAAATTCGTTTTTGATCACCTGATAATTTTTCCGCACGGATTCATCGCGCAGCGGAACGACGAGCGCCAGCTCGCGATCAAAACCGAGATTGGCCTGCTTGACGAAGCGCAATTGCTCGCGGATGATCAGCGTCGCGGCGATCAAAATCACGGAGACGGCAAATTGCGCCACGACCAAAATTCGGCGCAACGCGAGCGCGCCTCTGCCGCTGCGCGGCGAGGTCTTCGTGCCCTTCAAGCTTTCCGCGGGTTGAAATGACGAGAGCACAAAAGCCGGATAAATGCCTGCGGCCACGCCGACGAGCAAAGCGAGGCCGGCAATGCCGAAAATCGCCAGCGCATTTTGCGCCAACGAAAAGTCGATGTTCTTGCCGATCAAACCGGAAAATTTTGGCAGCAGCAATTCCATGAGGCCGAAACTCAACATGAGCGCCACCGCGGAATGCAGCAGCGATTCGCCCAAAAATTGTTTGACGAGCTGAGGACGTTCCGCGCCGAGCACTTTGCGCAGGCCGACTTCTTTTGCGCGGCGCGCCGCCCGCGCCGTGGAAAGGTTGATGAAGTTGATGGCGGCGATCAACAACACCAGCGCCGCAAGCGTGCCGAGCACGACGAGATTGGCGATGGAATTATTCGGCTCGATTTCGACTTCCATCTGTGAGTGCAAATGAATTTTGCGCAGCGGCTGCAAGAAGAGCCGCCGCGATTTGTTCGATTGACCGGTTGCGTGCTGGTCATAAAAAGGCGCGAGCTTTTCCTCCAAGCACGCGACATTTTCCTGCGGCGACACCAGCGCATACGTGTAAATGCCGAAGGACGTGCCCCACTGCTCGGGATTGAATCCAACCAGGTCGGCATTGACGTTGGCAAACGAGGCCAGAAAATCGAAATGAAAATGCGAGGCCGGCGGCGGATCGGCCGCGACGCCGGTGACCGCAAAATCGTAGCGGCCTTCCAAGCGCACGGTTTTTCCCATCGGATCATCGTCGCCAAAATATTTGCGCGCGGTTGACTCGGTCAGCACGATGCCGTGCGGCTGCGCGAGCGCGGTTTGCGCTTTTCCTTTGAGCAACGGAAACGAGAAGATTTCAAAAAACTCCGGCTCGGCAAAAACAAATTGGTTCTCATAAATTTTTTTATTGTTGGCCTCGATCAACGATTCGCCATAAAAAAAGACGCGCGCCAGTTTCATCAGCTCCGGATACGCCAAACGCAGCGCCGGCGCAACGGGATACGGCGTCGAGGCGTTCAACCGATTGCCTGCCGGCGTTTTGCTTTCCATCGCAATGCGATAAATGCGGTCGGCGTGCGCGTGAAAAGCGTCATACGCCAGCTCCTGCTGAATATGCCGCATGATCAGCAAAAAGCAAGTCATGCCGAGCGCCAGCCCGACAATGTTGATCGCCGTGAAGCCTTTGTGACGGCGGGAATTTCGCAGCGCGATTTTGAGGTAGTTTTTGAACATAGAAAGTCCGAAGTTTTGTGTCCGATGTCCGAAGTCAACCATCAGTTTTTCTTTTTATCAATTTATCTTTTTTGCTTCACTCGTACCGCAACGCTTCCACCGGATTCGCCAGCGCCGCTTTGATCGCTTGCGCGCTCACGGTGAGCAGCGCAATCAACAGCGCCAAGCCACCCGCGAGCGCGAATATCCACCAGCCTTTTTCAAATCGATACGCAAAATCTTCCAACCAGCGATTGGTGGCGTAATAAGCAAGCGGCCAAGCGAGAAGATTCGCGATCAGCACCAACTTGATGAAGTCTTTCGCAAGCAGCCCCACAATGCCCGGCACGGAAGCGCCGAGCACTTTGCGAATGCCGATTTCTTTCGTGCGTTGCGCAATGGTGTAAGAGGCCAGGCCTAACAAACCAAGACTTGCAATGAATATGGCCAATCCCGAGAAGACATCCATGATCTTACCCAATCTGGTTTCTGTCAGGTAAAGGTTTTTGTATCGCTCATCCAGAAACGAAAAAGAAAAGAGCGATCCAGGCGTCAATGTATTCCATTTTTCTTTTATCTCCCGCAGAACTCCGGAAAATCCGGACGCTTGCACCCGAATCAAGAGATATTGAAAATTTTCTGCGTTGCGCCCTCCTCCTGAAATGATCAAGGGCTCGATTGGTTTGTGAAGCGGCGCGAAATGAAAATCCCGCACCACGCCCTTCACTTCTCCGTAAATTCCCCAAAGCCGGATTTCCTTGCCCAGCGCCTCATCGACAGACCAGTTAAAAAATTTCAAAGCGGACTCGTTGAGCAGGAATTCCCAACGGTCGGAGTGATTTTCAACATCAGGCACGAAGTTTCTTCCGGCGATGAATTCCAGCCCGGCGCTCTCTGCAAATTTCGGGTCGGTACCGAGAATAGAAATGAGGTGTCGTGTTTCAATGTCCCTGGTCTTGATCGCCGACCTCATCGTTACGTTCACCGGAAGTTGAATTGACGCGGAGACGGCCTCCACGCCCGGAATCGTATTTAGTTCTTTCCGCAACACCGAAAGATTGTTGCGGCTGAGGTTGTCGAGCTCCAATGCGATCAACTGTTCTTTGTCCAGGCCGACTTTGGCATTGACCATGAACTGCAACTGGCTTTTGATCATCAATGTGCAACTGATCAACAGAATGGATACGCCGAATTGTAGGATCACCAATAATCTTCGAAGACTTAATCCGGAAGCTGCATTTTCCAATTTGCCTTTCAACATGGATACCGGTTTATAGCGTGAGAGAATCATGGACGGGTAGAAGCCTCCAAGAATGGCAATTAAAAGCAAAGCCAAGAAAAGAATTGGCAGCCATTCGAGGTGGTCGCCGAAATTCATATTGATCGTCTTTCCGGAGATGTGATTAAAGAATGGAAGGGTTAGCTCCGCTAATCCAATTGCCAGCAGGAGAGAGACGAACGTTACCAGGAACGATTCGCTCATAAACTGGCTGAATAACTCTAAGCGAGACGAGCCTATCGTTTTCCTTACACCAACTTCTTTTGCTCGTTCCAACGAACGGGCGGTTGAAAGATTCATGTAATTGATGACGGCGATGATCATCACCATCGCCGCTATCGCCGAAAAAATGTAGACATACTTAATATCACTCGTGCGGTCAATGCCAAGATACTTGTCGTTGCGTAGATAGAGGTCGTGCAAGGGAACGAGATCATACTCGCTGTATTGGCGGTACCAGGATCCGGCCTTGGACTCGACTATATCAGGCATGCTTGCAACAATTGCAGCAGGTGAGGCGGAAGGATGCAAGAGCAGGTACGTAAAGTGGGTGCTATTGTCCCAATTGGGTTTCCTTTCATCGGGCAGCGAGCTCATCGAAAGCAGGGCATCGAACTGGATATGAGAATTTACGGGTGGATTCTCCGCTACTCCTCTGATCCTGTACAATCTCTTGTCCTGGCCTTCCAACGTTTTTGCAAGAATGTTTTCACGCTTCCATTCTGCGCCGAAATATTTTTCTGCGGTTTTTTCAGTAATGACGAGTGAGAGCGGATCTCGAAGCGCGTCCTGTGGATTTCCGGCTATCAACGGAAATGTGAATACTTCAAAGAACGACGGATCGACGGCGAATATTGCCCCCTCTTCAAAAATTTCTCCTTGTTTATTGAATATCAACGATTCTTCCGTGAGCCGCACCATTTCTTTTATTTGCGGAAGCGTCTCCTTGAGCGCCGGTCCCGCTGCGGAAGTAGCCGCGGCAACATGAGCCTGCGTGCCTCCCATCTTCCATGTCATGGTGAGCAGGTAGATATGGTCACCGTTCTGATGAAACCGGTCGTAACTCAGTTCTTGGACAATAAACAAGCTGATGATCAAGCTGACTGTTAGTCCAATGCCAAGTCCGGCAATGTTGATGGCATTGTGCGCCTTGTGCCGCATAACCTGGCGGATCGCTATTTTGAAATAATTGGAGAACATGATGAACTCCTAATGCGTAATTCGTAATGCGTAATTCGTAACGCTTCTTACGCATTACGCTTCACGTTTTATTACTCGTACCGCAACGCCTCGACCGGATTCGCCAACGCGGCGCGAATGGCCTGATAGCTCACCGTCAACATCGCAATGAACAGTGCCAAACCTCCGGCCAGTAAAGGAACCCACCAGCCAATGTCGATGCGGTACTGATATTTTTCCAACCAACTCTTCATAAACCACACTGCAAGGGGCGAAGCGATCAGGCAAGACATCAGGACCAAAACGATGAATTCTTTCGAGAGCATGGCCCACAGATTGATCACCGTCGCGCCCAGAACCTTTCGCATGCCGATTTCTTTGGTGCGGCTTTCGGCCATGTATGCCGCCAACCCGAACAGGCCCAGACAGGAAATGAAGATGGCCAACCCCGCAAAAATGCCCGCCAACTTTCCAACTTGTTTTTCGGAGATGAATTTCCTCTCAAATTCCTGATCCACAAAACGATACTCGAATGGATAAGCCGGATTGTGTTTTTCGAAAATCGGCTGAATCGCTGCCAAAGCCATTCTCAAGTCCGCATCCGATTTTAGGCGGAGGGTGATATTGCTTATCCACCGGGGGTTGAACAGGATAGCGGAAGGTAGTACGGGACGGAACGGGTCATCCATCACGATGTTTTCGATGACGCCAATGACGGTGAGGGTTCTGTCGCCCAATTTGATGCTCTGTCCGATGGGATCATTGAAGCCAATCGTCTTCACTGCCGCTTCGTTCAAAATGACGGCGCTGGAGTCCGTAGCAAATTCGCTCGAAAAGAACCTCCCTTCTTTCAGCTTCAACCCGCTCGTCTTATCGTAATCGTAACCGGTCATAATCGCCGAAAAAAGGATGTTGCTATTGGGATCTTTTCCCGGCCATGAGAAGTCACGCCACATATTCCAGATTTCTGTCATCGGGCTTGACGCTGAGCTCACCGCTTCCACCATGCCAGTATTTAGCAGCTCTTGTTTTAAGACGTGGTAGTTTTTGATTAAGTCAGAAGTTGCCCTGAACGAAATGAGATTATCCGGATCGTAGCCCAAGGAGCGATTTTTGGCGTGTTGAATCTGCTGATAAACGATAACGGTGCTGATCATCAGGGCGATGGAAAAAGTAAATTGCGATACCACCAAAATCTTGCGGGGTGTGATGGCGCCTTTGCCCAGGTTCATCGCACCTTTCAAAACCTTCACCGGGGCAAACGACGACAGATAGAAGGCGGGGTAGCTGCCGGCGAGCAAGCCGGTCAGCACACAGGCAGCGAATACGACCAGAAGCAACGAAATATTGGTGAAATCGAAAGAGATGTTTTCAAATCCCAGGTCTTTCAGAAGCGGCAAAACCAGGGAAAGCAATTCCAGGGATAAAAGGAAAGCAAAGAACGCCGTCAGCAGCGACTCACACAAAAACTGCCCGATTAACTGCTGGCGCTGCGAGCCGATGGCCTTGCGGATGCCCACTTCTTTCGCGCGTTTTTCCGAGCGCGCCGTGCTGAGATTCATGAAATTGATACAGGCAATCAGCAGCACCAGGAGACCAACGATGGCAAACAGGCGCACGTAATTAATCCTGCCGCCGACGTTGACCCAATCTTTGAACTCGCTGTACAGGTGCCATTTCGTCAAAGGGTGCAAAAACAAAGTGCCCCGTTTCGGGTCATTCATTTTTTGCTGAAGTATGGGCTTGATTTTGGCTGAGAAGGCCTCCATCGAAGCGCCTTCATTCAGCTCGACCATTATTCGGATGAAACTATTTCCCCACTGCGTTTTGGCATTCTTTACCCAATCATTGACTTGTATGTTATGCTCAAAAGGCACCAGGAACTCAAAACCCAATGTCGAGTTTTTGGGGACATCTTTGGCAACGCCCGTAACGATCAAATCGTGCTGGTTGTCCATCCTGACGATTTTGCCAATCGGGTCATCATTTCCAAATAATCCTTCCGCCAGCGATTCGGTCAAAACGATGGCGTTTGGCTCGGCGAGCACGGTTTCGGGATTGCCTTTCACCAGGGGAAACGAGAATATTTTCAGGAAATCGGGGTCAACATAGAGGCCACTTTTATTGAAACTATTCTCATCGACTTTCAGGATGTGCGGAATTCCCAAATCGAGGCGCGTGAGGCGTTTTACTTCGGGGTATGCGCTTTTCAATTCGTCATAGAGCGGCAATGGCTCCGCGAAATGCGTAATCTTGTCATTGTTGAAAAGAACGTTTTTCAGAACGATTGCGACACGTTCCCGGTTTTCGTGAAAAGTATCAAAGCTCAATTCGTGCTTGACCCACAGGCCGATGAGCATGGCAAAGGTCATCCCGACAGTTAACCCCAAAATATTGATGAGCGAAAAGAGCCTGTTTTTCAGCAGATTTCGCCAGGCAATTCTGAAATAGTTTGTGAGCATGGCTTTGCTCCAGTATTCAATGATCAGTGTTCAGTCATCAGTCATCAGTGATCAGTGATCAGTTTACTGAATACTGATCACTGGTTACTGATTACTTGTTTATTCATAGCGAAGCGCTTCAACCGGATTCGCTAGCGCGGCTTTGATCGCTTGCGTGCTTACAGTGAGCAACGCAATCAGCAGCGCCAATCCCCCCGCGAGCGCGAACACCCACCAGCCGATCTCGATGCGATAGGCAAAATCTTGCAGCCATTTATTCATTGCGAAATAAGCAATCGGCCAGGCGATGAGATTGGCCGCCAAAACTAATTTGACAAAATCCTTTGAGAGCAATCCGGCAATGCCGGTGGCCGAAGCGCCGAGCACCTTGCGCACGCCGATTTCTTTGGTGCGGCGCTCGACGGTAAACGAGGCCAGGCCGAACAATCCCAAGCAAGCGATGAGAATCGCCAGCGCGGAAATGTAGCTGAAAATTTCGCCCATTTTTTGCTCGGCCTGATAAAGCGCGGCAAAGTTTTCATCGAGAAAAGACATGTCGAACGGTGCCTCCGGCGCAAAGCGTGCAGCCGTCTGCCGGATGAAGGCGATGGTCTCGGTTAGATTCTCCGGCCGCACTTTGACTGCCACGAAGTTGTAGCTCGGCAAAACGCTCAAGACCAACGGCGACATCGGCTGCCGCAACGATTGAAAATGAAAATTTCTGATCACGCCGATGATCGTTCCGGTATAATCGACCGCCTTGGGATCGCGCACGATGCGCTGGCCCAAAGCCGCTTCCGGCGATTGCCAGCCAAATTGTTTGATCGTTTCTTCGTTGACGACAAGCGCCAGTTCACGCAGCCGCCAGTTGGCATCGCGTACGCCCGCATCCGTCGTGATCTCCCGCGAAAAATTTCGCCCGGCGAGAAGCTCGAGGCCGAGCATGTCGATGAAATTGTAATCGACGGCGTATTCGGACAGCACGATGGCATCTTCTCCCGGCGCGCCCTCTTTACCATACAAGTCGCCGCCGGCGGGAAAGCCGGGAAGTCCGGAAGCCGCGGTAACCTCGACGGTGCCGGGATATTTTTGGAGCTCGTTTTTGAAGGCAACATAATCCGGCGCCAACGATTGACTCAACTTCGGCGGCAGCACCACTACTTGCTCTTGATCGAATCCCAAACGATAATTCCGCATGAACGAGAGCTGGTTGACGACGGTCACTGTTGCCACGATGAGAATGGCCGAGAGGCCGAATTGAAAAATCACCAAGCCTTTGCGCAGCCACTGGCCTTTGGCTTTAGCGCTCGCTTCTCCGCCCAACATCGTAACGGGCTTGAGTCGCGACAAGAAAAAGGCGGGATAACTGCCGGCAACGAGACTGACGAACAATCCGATTCCCGCAATGCCGAACGTGAGCGGCGCGACATCTGCCATCTCGCGCACAAAGGTTTTGCCGAGATATTGATAAAAGAGCGGCAGAATGATCTCCGCAAGGCCCAACGCCAGCAGCAGCGCGATGAAACTCAGGAGCATCGACTCGCCAAGAAATTGCTCGATCAGTTGCCGGCGATAAGCGCCCACGACTTTGCGAATGCCGACCTCTTTGGCGCGTTGCGTGGCGCGCGCCGTCGACAGATTCATAAAATTGATGCAACCGATCAGCAGAATGAAAAACGCAATGATAGAGAAGAGATAAAGATCATCCTTGCCGCCGACCGGCGCGAGCTGGCCCTGGAAATTTCCGCTGAGATAAATTTCCGGCAGCGGCTGCAAAAAAGTCTTGTAATAAAATCCGCGCGCTCTCGAAGCGTCGTGTACGTTACGGTCGAGAAAAGCGGGAAATTTAGTTTCGAGCGCCGCCGGATCGGCACCTTCGCGCAACAGCAAATAGGTCTGTGCGAATCGCCATCGCCACCATCCAGGGTTCAAGACGTTGCCGGTCGTAACATCTTCTCCATAAATGCCGTTGAGATCGACAAACGAGAGCAGGAAATCGGCGGTGAAATGAGACCGGCGCGGGATATCCTTCATCACGCCAGTGACCTTGTAGTCAAGGGTTTCATGAGTCAGCCGCCCGTTTCGATCACGCCGCTTGGGATCGACGATTAAAATTTTTCCGACAGGATTCTCATGACCAAAATACTTTCGGGCCATGCTTTCGGAAAGCACGATTGATTTGGGCTGCGCCAGCGCGGTCTCCGCGTTGCCTTGCGGCAGAGGCCAACTGAAGATTCCAAAAACACCGGGGTCGGCGTAAAGCAGGCGGTTTTCACTAAACGCGGTCTCGCCAAAACGAATTTCCCACGGATTGCTCGGCTGCGTGGCCGGAGAGAACCGCACGTAGTCGGCGATCTCGGGATACTCGCGTTTCATCGCTGGTCCCCAAAGAAAAGGCGAGTCAGCAACGATCTCTTCCTCCCCGGTGGACATCAGCACGGCGCGGCTGGTAATACGATAGAGGCGATTCCCAAGCGCATGATAGCCGTCGTACTGCACTTCGTCCTGCACGAACAGCAAAACCGTGATGCAACACGCCATGCCGATCGCCAGGCCGGCGATGTTGATGAACGTGTAACCTTTGTGACGGCGCAAATTGCGCAAAGCGATTTTGAGATAGTTTTTGAACATGGTTTTTCTCCAGTTGTCAGTAATCAGTGTTCAGTTATCAGTGATGAGTTCGCAGAACACTGATCACTGTTTACTGATCACTCGTACCGCAGCGCTTCGGCCGGATTCGCCAGCGCCGCTTTGATCGACTGATAGCTCACTGTTAGCCATGCAATCATCAGCGCCAAAACACCGGCCAGCACAAATGTCTCAACACCGATCTGAATGCGATACGCAAAATCTTGCAGCCAACGGTTCATTGCGAAGTAGGCAATCGGTGAGGCCACGGCGAAGGCGATGAGCACGAGCTTGAGGAAATCTTTTGACAGCAGGGCCACAATGCCGGCAATCGAGGCGCCCAGCACCTTACGCACCCCGATCTCCCGGGTGCGCTGCTCGGCAGCGTAGGATGTCAGTCCCAACAATCCGAGGCCGGCAACCAAAACGGCTAATATCGAGAACAGGCCGAAGGTTTGCATCAAGCGCTGCTCGGAAGCGTAAAGCTGTGCGAACCTTTCGTCCAGAAAGTAATATTCAAAAGGATAACGAGCGTCAAAGCGCTGCCAAGTTTGGCGCAGAAAATCAATGGTGGCGGGAATCTCTTGCGCGGCGATACGAACCGCGAGATTTCCGTGCCGCGGCGCGAAGTACAACAACATCGGCTCGATGGGAAAGTGCAAAGACCTCGTATGGAAATCTTTGATGACACCAATAACCCTGCCATCTGCGACTTCGCCAGACACGTCGAGTTTTTTGCCAATCGGATCCTTCCAGCCCAGGCTCTTCGCCAGGCTTTCATTAATGACGATGCCATGAGTGGCATCGGTGGGAAAATCCGGCGAGAAATAACGACCGGCGGCCATGCTCATGCCATAGGTTTTCAGCAGATCGAAATCATCGATGCGGATCGTTGATACGACCCAATCCTCGGTTTCAGGTTTGCCTTCGGGGCGGATGCCAAAGCTCATCATATCTTCGCCGGGCACGCTATTGCTTCCGGCGGCCGCGATGATGTTGGAATGTTGCAGCAACTCATTTTTAAACGCCTCGAACTTTTTCGCAATTTGTGTGTTGCCAATGGGCAGCACCACGATCTGTTCTTTTTCAAAGCCAAGATTTTTCTTTTGAGTGAATTCCACTTGTTGATAAATCACGCCGGTGCCGGCGATCAAAGCGATGGCAATAGCAAACTGGGCCGTCACCAGAATTTTTCGAGGTCGCGAAGTCGATGGCGCGCCTGTCCACACCCCTTTCAAAACCCGCGCCGCGTGGAATTTGGAGAGCAAAAATGCCGGATACGTGCCGGAGATGAAACCCACGATTAAATTAAGAAGCGGCAAGCCGCAGGCGAGCGCCAGATTGTTGGCCAAGTCGAGCTGAAGATTTTTTCCGGCAAAGGCGTTGAAAGCAGGCAGCAGCAGCTCGACCGAGGTTATCGCAATGATCATCGCCAGCAAGCTGAACATGGTCGATTCACCGAGAAATTGGCGGGCAAGCTGCCGGCGGTCGGCGCCCAACACCTTGCGCACGCCCACTTCTTTCGCGCGCTGCGCCGCACGCGCCGTCGCCAGATTCATGAAGTTGGTGCAGGCGATCAAAAGAATCAAAACGGCGATGGCGGCAAACACGTAAACATAAGTGGCGTTGCCCATGCGCAGACTTCTGGTAAACAAAATATTTCCGGATTTCAGATAAATCTCGTTGAACGGCTGCAAATAAAGCCGATATTGATCCGCTTTCTCTGCGAAGTGCCGTTGCATGAAATCGGGAAATTTTTGCTGCAGCGCTGCGGCGTCAGCGCCGGGTTTGAGCAAAAGATACGTGTACGCCACCTGGGTGAGCCAATTGTTCAACCACGGCATTTGCAGCGGCCCAACTCCCGCAACCGTGGAAGACCACGAAATCAGCGCATTGTAACGCAGATGCGAGTTCGCCGGGGCGTCGGCAATGACGCCGGTGATGGTATAAAGCTGCTCGCGAAATCCCAGAATGGTTTCACCCAGCGGCACAACGTCGCCGAAAAATTTGCGCGCCGTCTGCTCGGACAAGACGATGGACAAAGGCCTCGTCAGCGCCGTTTTCGCATCGCCGTGAAGCAGCTTAAAATCAAACACCGCCAAGAAGGTGGAATCGGCAATGACCACGTCAGAAATTTTCAAAGTGGTCTCGCTGTGCGTCATCAAAACGTCGTCGAACCACGGCAGCAGCCGCACGCACTGCTCGACTTCGGGATAATCTTGAACCATTGCCGGCCCCATTTGCCCCGAAGAAATCGCGTGGAGCTCGGAGCCGCCGGTCTGGGGCGTGAACACTTTATTCAACCGGTAAAGCCGGCCGGCGTTGCGATGAAACCGGTCGAACGAGAGCTCGTCCTGTACAAACAGGAGAATGAGAATACAGCACGTCAATCCGACCGCCAAGCCAAAGATGTTGATGAAAGAATATCCTTTATGCTTGAGCAGATTGCGGAGGGCGATTTTGAGGTAGTTTTTGAACATGATCTGGTTCCTTGTTGCTGGTTGCTTGTTGCTGGTTGCTCGTTGCTGGTTGCTCGTTGCTTGTCGCTGTTCCCGTGAGCTGGTTTTCGAGCAACCAGGAACATGCAACCAGCAACCAAGTTTCATTTCACATCATAGATGAAAATTGCGTAAATTCAGTTCTCTCTATACCACCGGCTGATTACTTCCAATGCCGGCTTGTTCTGAGGCGAGTAGGAATCTGGCCCGCCATTTCCGGCATAATACCATTTCCATATAAAAATGCCTTTGAACCAATCCCGTTGCCAAAAAGTGGTAAACGCCGCCTGGTACAGGTTCGCTTGCGCATTGTCGTCTGGTTTGTGGTCAGTATAGTCCAGCCAGGGTTGGCTGCCGGCATATTCGATGCTTTTATAACCCAATTCCACGAACAGAACGGGTTTGAGATATTTTTTCTGAAAGCTTTCCAACGCCACTGCATGAGGTTTCCATCCCTTCATCGCATCTTGAAATGAGGGTGATCTTTCATCGCTTATCGGAAAGTAGGCACTGATTCCGATGTAGTCCAAATCATCCCAAAACCCGATGTTTTCATAGCTGCTCCAATTGGCGCAATAAGTCAGCGGCCCTCGATAAGTGTTTCTAATTTTTCTGATCAAGCCTCTCCAGAAATCCGGCCGCTGCATGGCGGCTTTATCCAGTTCTGTTCCGATGCAGAACAAATCCACGCGAGCGGAGTCGGCAAGCCGGGCGCACTCCATAGTGAACGCCTCGTATCCTTTTTCCCATACGCCCCACTCCTCTGGATCTTTGACTTCAAAGTCTCCTCTCCATGAACCTCGGGTTTTGTTTTCCAACGTCGCGATGTATTCCTCGCGCATGATGAAATATTTTTTTCGATCTGCTTCATTGTCGAAATTGAGATGCTTGCGTTCGTTCCATCCGGACAAGTCCCAGATGAATGCGATGTGTGGTTTGAGCATGACTCTCAATCTCATCTCTTTGGCAAAGCGCACAACGTTGAGACTGCCCTCGATGGTTTCGCCATACCACTGTCCAGTGCGGCGAAACGACTTGACTGCCAGGTTATTTCTATAAGTGAAAGCCTCCGGAGTGGCGGCAACCCATTTCGCGTTCGCAGCCAGGATATTTTCAACCATCTCCCTGGTGATTGGCGGTCGCGCCGGCCCGTCAAAAATCACCCCGGTTATTTTGCCGCTCAATGAATCAACACCGGCATTGCATGCGCAGTTCATTGCAGCAAATAACAGGGCCAATAAAATGGAGTACATCAGATTACTCATACCTCAAACTCTCCACCGGATTCGCCAGCGCGGCTTTGATGGCTTGAAAGCTTACCGTCAGCAGCGCCATCGCCATTGCGAGTGCGCCGGGAAGCAGAAACATCCAAATGTCGATCTTGATGCGATACGCCCAATCTTGCAGCCACTTGTTCATGTAAAAATAAACCAAAGGCCATGCGACAAGGTTGGCCACGAGCACGAGCTTGAAAAACTCCCTCGATAGCAAGCTGACAATATTGGTGACCGTCGCGCCCAACACTTTGCGAATACCGATTTCTTTGGTGCGGCGTTCGGCGATGAACGAAATCAAACCCAACAGTCCCAAGCAGGCAACAAAGATAGTCAGAAACGTCGCGATGCTCGTGATTTTGATTCGTCGCGTCACATATTTATAATTGTCTTGGACGAGGTCGGTCATGAAAGTATACTCGAAGGGCGCGCTGGGAAGAGCGTTCTTCCAAATCTTTTCGATGTTGGCCACGGTTTGAGTGACATTATGCGAGCGAAATTTCACCGATAAAAGACGATAGATGGGAAAGCCGTAAACATAACGCAATACCAAGGGTTTGATTTCATGATACAATGGACCTTGATTAAAATCTTTCACCACTCCAATAACATTGAATATTCGACCCTCGCTTTTTAGACTTTTGCCCGCTGCGCTTTCCCAGCCAAACGCTTTCACCGCGGCCTGATTAAGAACGATTGAATTAGTCGTGTCGGAATGAAAAAAATCCTTCGAAAAAAATCGGCCTTCAACAAGCTGCAAATCAAAAGTATCTAAGAATACTTCGTCAACACGGTAGGCTATCATATTGACAGCCTGATTTTCATCCCAATCAAGCCGCGCGAAAGAGGGGCCGCCTTCGCTCTCACCAGGCACAGCCCAGGAAATGGAAGCAGCCAAGATTTCCGGATTCGCCGTGAGCTGCTGTTTGATCACTTCCAGTTTTTTGACGCCCGCCAAATTCCATTCTCGCGGCACGGATTTAATGACCAGGACGTTTTCTTGATTGAAGCCCAAATCTTGGTTGATGACAAAATGCAATTGCTGGGCAGTGATATGCGCCATGATTGCAAAGCCGACCGCCACGACAAATTGGAGAACCACGAGCACGCGGCGCGTGTAAAGATTGGCTTTTCCGGATTTCAACCCGCCTTTCAGCGCCAACACGGGATGGAAGGAGGAAAGAAAGAAAGCGGGATAGCTACCCGAAATGATTCCGACAAAAAGCGTCAAGCCAATTAATGCAAGCATTGTGTAAATATTCCTGCCATAGTCCAATGCCAGCTCTCTGTCCAAAAAGGCGCTGAATTCACCCAGGCACAGCTCAGCCAACACGATGCCGGCGAACAAAGCGATAAAGCTCAAAATAATCGCTTCGCTCATGAACTGCCACAGCAATTGCTTCCGCACGCTGCCCAACACCTTGCGCACGCCGACTTCTTTCGCGCGCGTGGAAGAGCGCGCCGTCGCCAGATTCATGAAGTTGATGCTCGCCAGCAAGATGATGATGAATACCAGAATGAGCCGACCGCGAATGAATCTTAAGCGAGCCTTATCGAAGTCTTTCAAATAGAGATCAGACAAAGCGTCCAATTTCAAATCCAATTTCGGCCGAATGTCCGGCGGACAATGTTTGTCCAGCATGGCCGGCAGCTTTTGCAGCAAAGTCGTTGCTTGTGTAGCGTCACGCAGTTGAATATGGCTGATAAAGCTTTTATGTTCCCAACTCTCCAATCCCTGTTTATCAAGAAAATCACCAAAGTTCAGCATGGGCACAAACAATTGGACTTTTGTTTCATAGCCCACATCATTGGCAAAAAAAGTGATGGAATTGTAAGGTAGATTTTTGAGAACACCGGTGACTTTATAATCACGATGACCTTGCCCGCTCCAGGTTTGGAATTTAATGGTTTCGCCCAGCACATCGGTTTTGCCAAAATACTTTTGCGCTAGCCTTTCGGTCAACACCGCTGAGTTTGGATGGCTGAGGGCGTTTTTCGCATCGCCTTGTAAAAAAGCAAAATCGAACATCTGAAAAAAGGTGCTGTCGGTGATCCACATTTCGTCACGAAAACTATTTTCACCGACATTCACGATGACGGAGCCGCCCCAGAAACGGTTGGTGCGAACTACTTCGGGATAATTTTCAAACATCGGCGCAATCGTCGCTGCAGTCAAAATGACGTTCTCGTTTTCCCAAACGGTGTCGACGCGGAAGATTTGTTTGACAGCGGAAAAATTTTGGTTGACCAACAGCTCATGCTTCACGAATGCGAGCATGAGAATACCGCACGCAATGCCGATGGCAAGGCCGATAATGTTGATCAGCGAATGAGCTTTATACTTCAGCAAGTTTCGCCAACCGATGGTTAGGTAGTGTTTGAGCATGGCTTTGTTTCAGTTTTCAGTAATCAGTGATCAGTTACCAGTGCAATTTACTTAAAGCTGATCACTGATTACTACTTACTCATATCTCAAGGAGTCGACCGGATTCGCCAGCGCGGCTTTGATGGCTTGCGTACTTACCGTCAGCAATGCAATAAGCAGCGCCATGCCGCCGGCGAGCGCGAACACCCACCAACTGATATCGATGCGATACGCGAAGTCTTGCAGCCATTTGTTCATGGTGAAATAGGCAATGGGCCAGGCGATGAGATTGGCCAGCAAAATCAGCTTGACAAATTCTTTGGAGAGCAGTGTGACGATGCCCGCGACACTGGCGCCCAAGACTTTGCGGATGCCGATCTCCTTCGTGCGCTGCCGCGCCGAAAACGCAGCGAGTCCGAAGAGGCCCAAACAAGCGATCAAGATGGCGAGGCCGGCAAAAACGCTGAACAGCGCGGCGAAGCGTTGATCGTTGCGATACTGCTCATCGAACTTCTCGTCTACGAAGTTGTAGCTGAAAGGGTTGCCGGGGAAAAGCGTTTTGTAAATGCGCTCGACGGCGGCAATCGTTTGCGGCAAATTCTCGGTGCTTATTTTCAATGAAAGCTGCCCTCCGGCCTCCGCCAGCGTGAAGAGCGCGGCTTCGCGCGGGGAGTGTGCGGAGGACCAGTTGAAATCCTTGAACACGCCGACGACTCTGAAGGTCGTACCGCCCATGTGTACCATTTGTTGCAGCGCATCAGTCGGCGTATCAAAGCCCACGGCTTTAACTGCGGTTTCATTGAGAATGACGGGCCGAGTTTCTGCTTGCGGAATTTTGGGCGAAATCCCTTCGAACCCGCGGCCGGCTATCAACTGCAATCCGTAAAGCGAGGCGAAGCTCGAGTCGATCCAAGCCAGAGCGCCTCTCACATTGGTTGAAGGGTCTGCCGCCTCTCGACGGAAGGCGGAAGAATACCAGTTGAATCCTCGCCCAGGCAACGCGCTGGAGGTGGCGATTTGCCGAATGGCCGGAACCTGGCGTAGCTCGTGCGTCAAGCGTTGAATGACTTGCGCATGATCAGTGCCTTCGGCGAGAACGCGTGGGCCAGGTATGGTGAGAATTTGTTCCAAATTAATACCCAAATCCATATGCCGCATGTGATCAAGCTGAGCGTATACGATGACGGTTCCCGCGAGCAGCCCGACTGAAGCAGCAAATTGCAAGACGACGAGGCCCTGCCGCAGCCAGAGCCGAATTGAAGACGAACCGGTTTTCGCTTTGAGCACGGTGACCGGCTTAAACGCGGAAAGTGCGAAGGCCGGATATAATCCTGCCAGCAGCGTGCCGGCGAAGAACATGACAAAAGCCCAGGTCCATACTTGTGGGTTCGCCCAAGCCCAGTCGGTAAGCTGGGTGCCGGCCAGGTTGTTCACGAACGGCCGGAGCGTCTCGACAACGACGATCGCCAGCACGAAGGCTGCAAGATTTGTCAATGCCGACTCAACAAGAAACTGGAAGACAAGCTGGCCGCGTTGGGCGCCGATCACTTTGCGAACGCCGACTTCGCGGCTGCGGTCGAGCGAACGGGCCGTCGCCAGGTTGACGTAATTCACCAGCGCGATGACCAGTGTGATCAGCGCGATAATGGCGAAGAAGTAAACCGTGCGATAACTCCCCTGCACCGTTTTCGGCGCGAAGACGGCGTTGTTGAGGTGAACATCGTGTAAAGGTTGGGCGTTCAGATGCGCCTTCGTGTTGGTGCGCTTGAAATCTTCCTCGCGATTGCTGAGAAGCACGTCCGTAAACTTCTGCTCGACTGCGGCCACGTTTGCATCATCGCGGAGCTGGACGTAGGTGATGAAGTTGTGCCAAGACCAACCCTGTTTGGGATCGTTGTAGTTGCTCTTTTGCAAAAGATCCGACATCGGCAGCAGAAAATCGAACTGCAAGTGGGAGTTGGCGGGCACGTCGCGAAAGACGCCGTTGACGCTAAAAACGCCTTCGATCCAACCGTTCACGTTTAGCGCTTTGCCCAGCGGATTTTCGGCGCCGAAATATTTTCGCGCCATCGCTTCGGAGATAAGAACGGTGCCAGGCTCGGCAAGCGCTTTCGCCGGATCACCCAAAACGAGCGGATAAGAAAACATTTGCAGGAATGCGGGGTCGGCGTAGAAAACCTGATTCTCCTCGAACGCTTTGTCCGGCTGCGCCGAGCTCGAAATCACCGGGTCGCCATAGTCCGGATGAATGCGCGCGAAGCGAACGACTTCGGGCACGCTCTGCGCCAGAGCAGGACCCATCGCGTAGCCATTTAGCGCTCCGGTTTCCGGCTCGTTTCCACCTCTGATGGTCGTTTGCGAGACGCGATAAATATGAACAAAGTTCGTGTTGAAATCATCAAAGCCGTACTCGAAGGCGACGTACTGAAAGATGATCAAGCAGCACGCCAAGCCGAACGTGAGCCCGGCGATGTTGATGAACGAATATCCCCTGCGCCGCAGCAGGTTGCGAAGCGCAGTTGTAAAATAGTTTTTTAACATGAGTGGGTCCAGTTATCAGTGATCAGTGATCAGTGATAATCAGTCCATTGAAAACTGATCACTGGTTACTGATTACTTCTTTACTCATAGCGTAGCGCCTCGACCGGATTCGCCAGCGCGGCTCTAATCGCCTGCGTGCTCACGGTCAGCAGCGCGATGAGCAGCGCCAGTCCGCCGGCAAGCGCAAACACCCACCAACTCAGGTGAACACGATACGCAAAATCCTGCAGCCAACGGTTCATCGCGTACCACGCAATGGGCCAGGCGATGAGGTTGGCGAGGAGAACCAGCTTGGCAAAATCTTTTGACAGCAGTGTGACAATCCTGCTTACCGAAGCGCCGAGCACTTTGCGAATGCCGATTTCTTTGGTCCGTCGCTCGGCGGTAAAAGCAGCCAGCCCGAAGAGGCCGAGACAGGCGATGAAGATGGCAAGGGCAGCGAAGGTTGTGAAGATGCGGCTCAACCTCTCCTCCGCACGATACATCTGATTGAAGACGTCATCCAAAAAGACGTACTGAAACGATGCACCCGGCGCCAGCAGGCTGAACTGCTGCTCAATGTGCTCCATCCCTTCGCGGATGTGCTCCGGCGCGAGCTTGGCTGCCAGCACGTACGGGAGCGACCCGACGGGAGGAAGCGTGTGGAACTGGAGCACAACCGGTTCGATCTCTTTGTGCAGCGAGGCGATGTGGAAATTGTCCACCACGCCAATGACCTCGCCTTCGGGAGTCCCCGGCGGACCGAGCGTAAAGGTTTTGCCGATGGCTTCCTTCGGCGACCACCCCAACCGTTCGACTGCCGTTTTGTTGAGCACGTAGGCACGTGAAATGTCTGTCTGGAAGCGATCGGAGAAGTTACGACCGGCAAGTAGTGAAAGGCCCAGCGTCGGAATGAAGTCGTAATCCACCGCTGCCGGCATAAAGCGTATTCTCTCTTCGTGTGTGCTGGCTTGAGGCGCTGCTTCTGCCACCGCCCTTCGAAATCCCATCTGGAAGCGGCTCGGCACGCCTGTCGCGACGGAAGCCCTGAGGATGCCCGAATAAGACAAGACGCGTTGTTTCAGTGTCTCACGGATCGTTGCGGACAGGCTTGCGGGCAGATCGATGACGACCACCTGCTCACCACTGAAGCCAAGATTTTTGTGCTGCATATAGTTGAGTTGCCGGTAGATAATCGTCGTGCCGATGATGAGCGCAGCCGAGATGGTGAACTGGAACACGACCAAGCTCTGGCGCAATCTCCGGCCACCGCTCGCCCCCACTTTGCCAGTTCCTCGCAGCACCTCCGTCGGCTGAAAACGCGACAGAACAAAAGCTGGATAAGCGCCCGCTGCGATAGCCACCAAAAGCACAAAGCCGCAGAGCAGAGGCAGCGCCATCCCGTACCCGATGCCCATGAACGTCAACTCCTTGTCGAAGAGGCGGTTGAACATCGTGAGGGCCAGGTCCATCAACACGAAGGCGAGAACGAGGGCGCCCAGGCTCAGCAGAATGGATTCGCCGAGGAACTGCCGGACCAGTTGGGAGCGTTCGGCGCCCATAGTCTTGCGCACCCCGACCTCTCGCGCCCGCTGCATGGACTGGGCGGTGACGAGGTTGACGTAGTTGACGGCGGCAATGACGAGGACGAAAAGGGCAACAGTGCCGAAGAGATACAGGTATTGGGGCTGGCCTTGCAAGCCTTCCGCGTTTAAGCCGGAGAGGTGTAACGCGGGGAGCCGGAGTGCAGAGTATGTGAAGCCCTCCAGCGCTAACGCCGGAAGATGCTTTTGCAGGGTTTCAGTGATTCTCGCTGAGAACATTTTTACCGGGAGTGGGCTTCTGGCCTGAACATAGGTCGCGACGATATGAACACCCCACTGATTCTCCTGCAAGGTTTTTTCACCAAGCAACGATAAGGGGGCTACCAGATCGAACTGCAAGCTCGAGTTCGCCGGCGCATCCTTCACCACGGCCCCGATTCTGATCGTGTGGACGTTGTTGCCAAAACGGTGGAACGTTAGTGTTCTCCCAATGGGATATTCTTCGCCAAAGAACGTGCGAGCCATCGACTCGGTGATCACCGCCGCATCCGGGGCATTTAAAGTCGCCGCCGGGTCGCCGGCAAGCGCCGGAAACGAGAACATCTCAAAAAAAGTTGCTTCGGTCAGCAGCACGCGCCGGTTTGCCCGTAGCTGCACTTCTTCGCGGATGACCGGTAACGCCTTGCCTTCCCAAACACGTGTCGTCTGCTCGATCTCCGGCATGGCGGCTTGCAGCGTGGAAGCCAGGGAGTATGGTGTCGCGAGCGTGCGGCCGGGAACAGGGTGTTCGCCTGTGATCACGAACAGGCGGTCCACGTTTTCGTGGAAGCAGTCGAAGGACAGTTCATCTTCGACGTACAGCCCGATCAAAATACAGCAGACCATGCCAACCGCCAGCCCGGCCATGTTGATAAACGAATAGCCTTTATGCCGAAGCAAATTGCGCAGCGCGATTTTGAGGTGAATGTTGAACATGGCATTGTCCGAAGTCTTTTGGTCCGATGTCCGAAGTCTTGGGGCTGAGGGCGTAGAGCGGAGGGCTAAGAGCTTAACGCTTCGTTGCTTTTGCCCTCTGCTCTAAGCCCTCCGCCCTCTGCTCATTCATACCGCAACGCTTCGACCGGATTTGCCAGCGCGGCTTTGATCGCTTGCGTGCTCACCGTGAGCAGCGCGATGAGGAGCGCCATTCCGCCAGCGAGCGCGAACACCCACCAACCGATGTCAATGCGATACGCAAAATCCTGCAGCCACTTATTCATGGCAAAGTAGGCAACGGGCCAGGCCACGACATTGGCGATGAGCACGAGTTTGACGAAATCTTTGGAAAGCAGAGCAAATAGGCTTGCGACCGAAGCGCCGAGAACTTTGCGCACGCCAATCTCCTTCGTGCGCTGTACCACCGTGAAGGAAGAAAGACCAAATAGTCCCAGGCAAGCAATCAGAATGGCAAGCAGAGCAGCGTAGCCCACAATCCGTGCGCTGTTCTCATCAGCTCGGTAAAGCCGGTCGAACGACTCGTCTACAAAAAAGTACTCGAACGCACGGGTGGGATCCAGTGTGCGCCAATGTTCCCGGATGCGTTGCAAGGTTGCATCGATCTGATTTCCCGCCAGTTTTACGGAAAAATACCTATAATCTCTGCTCCTAGCGCCGCCGTAAAGGTGGATGACGGGCCGAATGGAATTCTGCAACGATTCGTAATGGAAATCTTCGACCACGCCAATCACTTTGTTTTCCCGCTCGAAGTAAGCCCGAATCCGCTTTCCAACCGCAGTCTGCCAGCCACTGGCCTTGAGGGCGGCCTCGTTGATGATGACGCCTTCCTGTTGGTCGGTGGCAAATTCTTCCGAGAAGTTGCGCCCTTCCAGAAATTCAATTCCGTAAAGTTTGAAATACTGGTCATCAACGAAGCTCCGGCGCCAGACCATCGGATGACGATCTTCCCAGCCCGCTGGAGACACGCTGGTCCACCATTCGTTATAGCGGCCAGGAACACTTGCCGATGCTGCCACCGCCTCGACTCCACTCAACCCAGCCAAAGAGTTCTTGAACGCTGCGATTCGCCCAAACGCGGCCTCCGGATCGTCGAAGTCACCGGCCCGAAGCGGGATCACCAGCACCTGATTCTTATCAAAGCGCAAATTCTGCGACTTCATGTACTGCACCTGCCGGTAGATGACTCCGATGCCGACGAGCAGAACAATCGACATGGCAAACTGAACCGCAACGAGACCGCTGCGCAGATGCGTGCCGCCCGGTTTGCTCCGGATGCCGCTTTTGAGAATCGTCACCGGCTGAAACTTCGAAAGAAACAGGGCGGGATAACTGCCAGAAAAGAGGCCCACGATGCAACCAAGTGCCAACAGCCCTCCCAGCACGACCGGCTTGAAAAACTGATCGAACCGCAGTTCCATTCCCACGAACGTCTTGAAGTAGGGCAGCAGTATCTCGGCAAGCATGCTGCCGACAAACAGCGCGATGAAGCACACCAGCAGCGACTCACCTAAGAATTGCTGCATCAGACGATTTCGCACCGCCCCGAGCACTTTTCGCATGCCAATCTCTCGTGCCCGCAGCATCGATCGGGCAGTGGTCAGATTCATGAAGTTGATCGAAGCAATGAGCAAAATGCTGACGGCGATGGCGAGCAGGGTATAAGCATATCGCTCGCTGTTGGTGAATCGGTGATGTACTTCCGTCAAGGGAAGCAGCAAGAGCTCGCCCTGTTCCTTCGGTGAAATGTATTTTTTAACGAAGGGAGGAAATTGCGCCTCCAGGTCTTTTGGATCGACTCCGTCGTCTAGTTGCACATAGGTATATAAGTAAGATGACCCCCAGTCGGTCGAGGCATTCTGATAAAAATCCATGCCTTTGAGCGGCGCGACGAGGTTGAAGGTGAACGAACTGTTTGGTGGCAGCTCGCCCAGGACGCCAGTGACGGTGTAATCCTGGCTGGGACCAAAATTGAGTATCTTGCCGACGGGATCTTCGTTGCCGAAGTACTTTCGGGCTACCGCCTCACTAACGACCACTGAATGGGGATCGGATAAAACCGTTTTGGGATTCCCGCGCTTGAGCGGAAAACTGAACATGGTGAATAGGCTCGGATCGACCGCGTAAAAATCTTCCCTGAAACGCCGATCCTCGTACCGAACCCATGTCGTTGCGCTAACAAAACGCACACCATCGACAATGGCGGTATAAGTGCGCTTGACTTCAGGTAGTAGAGGCATCCAAGTCTCCCGGATAGGCACAAGTCCCTTCTCTGGGGTCGGCCGTGTTCGATAGAGGAGATAGATGCTGTCGGCTTTCTCATGAAAGCGGTCATAGGTGAGCACGGTGTAAACATAAAGCAATATGAGCATGCTCACGGCAAAACCAACGGCCAGCCCCAAGATGTTGATGAACGAATAAACCTTGTTTCGGCGTAAAGTACGGAGCGCGATTTTGAGATAATTTTTGAGCATGGCTTCTCCATTTCGGATTTTTGATTGCGGATTTCGGAGGTTTGATAGTCTATGGAACTGCAATCCGAAATCCACAATCCGCAATCATTCATACCGCAGCGCCTCGACTGGATTTGCCAGCGCCGCTTTAATCGCTTGCGTGCTCACTGTCAGCAATGCAATGAGCAATGCGACTCCGCCGGCCAGCGCAAACACCCACAAGCCGATTTCGATTCGATAAGCGAAATCTTGCAGCCAACGATTCATGGCGAAGTAGGCAATCGGCCAGGCGGCGAGATTGGCAACGAGAACCAATTTGACAAAATCTTTTGAGAGCAATCCGGCGATGCTGACAACCGACGCGCCGAGCACCTTGCGCACGCCGATTTCTTTGGTGCGTTGCACGACGTTGTAAGCCGACAATCCCAGCAAGCCGAAACACGCAATCAAGACGGCGAGGAATGCAAATGCGCCGAAGACTTTGCCGAAAACCATGTCGGCCCTGTACTGTTGGTCAAAAAGCTCGTCGAGAAAAAAGAAACTGAATGGATCCGCCGGGAAATGTTTATCCCAAATTTTTTGTAACGCAGCAATGGTTCCTTGCACGTCGGTAGTTTGGATTTTCGCGGAGTAATAGCCGCGAATGTCCGGCCGCAGCAGCATAATAATCGGGTCGATCGCCTTTTGCAAACCTTGTTGATGAAAATTTGCCACCACGCCGACGACGGTAAGCGTATCGCGGCCGCGGCGGATTTTTTGATTGACGGCGCTTTCGATACTTTCAAAACCAAGCTGCTTCACGGCCAGTTCATTGAGCAGCGCCGTTTTATCATCCGTCGTAAAATCTTCGGAGAAATTTCTTCCTGCTTTCAATTCAAGATTGTACGACGGAACAAAATCATAGTCCACACCGAGATGATACAATGCGATCGTTCCAGCGCCCTCGACGAGACGGCGCCCACCGGTGGTCCAATAAATCTCCTTGCCCATGACACTCGACGAAGCCGTGAGATTTTTAATACCGTTTATGCTCAACGCCTCGTTTTTGAACGGTTGATAGGCATTCTGATATAAGGAATCGCTGAACGATGCGGCGGCGTTTAGCACCAAAGTCTGATTGATGTTTGCGCCCAAACTTTGCCGGCGCATGAATTCGACTTGCCGATAGACGATCATTGTTCCCGCGATCAACGCGACGGAAGCGGCGAACTGCGCGACGATGAGTCCTTTGCGCAGCGTTTGCGAGTTGCGCCGGTTTTTGAAAACCCCTTTCAACACCAGCACCGGCTGATACCCTGACAACACGAATGCCGGATACAATCCCGCAAGCAGCGAGCCAACAACGAAAATGGTGAGCGTGCCAAGCCAGTAGCTGACGGGCATGCTGAATCCCGCAACTTCCGTTCTGCCGATGAATTGGTGAAATACCGGCGCCAGCTCCGAGACGGTGAGTAACGCGACCACCAGCGCGATGACATTCAACAAAACACTTTCGATGAGAAATTGGCGAATGAGATCGACACGGAGCGCGCCGAGAACTTTGCGCACGCCGATCTCCCGCGCTCGTTCCATCGAGCGGGCGGTGGCGAGGTTGATGTAATTGATCCACGCAATGCCGATGATGAAGAACGCAATCAGGAATAGAAATGAAACGGCGCGCCCGTTGCCATTGACTTCGGCTTCCTGATTGTAGTTGGAGTACAGATGAATGTCGGACATCGGCAACAGCGAAAGCTTATTTCGAATATTGTTGTTGCGCGCAAACTCCCGGCTGTGGATGTAACGATCGCAAAATGCCGGCAGCTTCGCTTCCAGCGCTTTCCAATCGGCGCCGGGTTTCAATAACACATAGCTGTAGAAATCATACCATCCCCAACTGGTTTCCGTCGCATTCGTGGTGTCGCCCCAAGCGCTGCGAATGATTTTTCCCAGTGTGGCATAAGATACCAGATATTCAATGATAAGGTGCGAGTTGCGCGGATAGTCGTGAAAGACGCCGGTCACTTCATAAGTCCACGTGCCTTGCGGATCACGCACGGTCAAGCGTTTGCCCATTGGCTCTTCATCACCGAAATATTTCTTCGCCATAGTTTCGGAAATAACGATCTTATCCGGGCCGCTCAACGCGGTGGCTGGATTGCCTTTTTGCAAATTGACGGCGAGCATGCGCAGAGAAGCAGGATCGGCAAAGTAGCCTTTGGTCTCGGAGAATTTCACGTCCCTTTCATCATTCGAGAGCAAAAGCTCGGCATCGATCAGACGGCAAAAACCTTCCACTTCCGGAAAATCCTTTTTCATCGTGGGCGCAATCGCCGGGTAGACGGTGGCAGATTTCCACAACAATTCGCCGGAACGATACGAATCCAGCCGCAGACGAACGATGCGATCAGCAAGGTCTTGAAAACGGTCGTAGCTTCTTTCGTGCGCGACGTACTCAAAAATCAGCAGCAAGCAACTTAGGCCGATTGCTAATCCGAGAATATTGAGTACGGCGTACGCTTTCCGCTTCTTGAGATCACGCAGGGCGATTTTGAGATAATTTTTGAACATGGTAAAGTCCGAAGTTTTTTGTCCGAAATCCGAGGTCTTTATCCAAACGACAGCTTTTAACCTCGTTTTCTCTTTTTCATCAATTTATCTTTTTTGCTTCACTCATATCGCAAAGCTTCCACTGGATTCGCCAGCGCGGCTTTGATCGCTTGCGCACTCACCGTCAGCGTGGCAATCAGCAGCGCAATCGCGCCGGCAAGCAGGAACGTTCCCGGACCAAGTTGGAACCGATAGGCATAGTCTTCCAGCCACTTGCTCATCAGCCAATAAGCCACTGGCCAAGCCAGGAGATTGGCGATCACGACCAATCGCACAAAATCCTTGGCAAGCAGACCCACAATACGCGTCGCGCTCGCGCCCAACACTTTGCGCACACCGATTTCTTTGGTGCGGCGCTCTGCCGCGAAGGCGGCAAGCCCAAACATGCCGAGGCAGGCGACAAAAATTGTAAGCGCCGAGACGTTGCCATAAACTTCCATCATCTTTTCATCCTGTTCGTATTGTCGGCCAAAGTCGTCATCGACGAAAAAGTATTCGAACGGCGTCTCAGAGGCGGCTCGGACGAACACTGCTTTCACTTGCGCGACGGTGTTGGCAACTTCGGCAGGCGAAATTTCCAAGGATAAAAATCGCGTGGTCGCAGCGTAATTGGGATTGATAAACAAAATCATCGGTGCGATGGGCTGATGCAGCGACTCAAAATGAAAGTCGCGAATCACGCCGATGACGTGGCCGGTGAAATCGTTGGAAACCGGATCGCGCACCAAGCGTTTGCCCAATGCTTCTTCTGCTGTGCGCCAGCCAAAGCGCTTCAATGCGATTTCGTTGATGATGGCCGCCATCTCATAACCGCTGCTGTCGACACCAGCCGGCGCAGCATCAGTCGTCATGTTACGTTGGAAGTTTCGGCCGGCCACCAGCTCCAATCCGTACAAATCAATGAAGTCGTAGTCCACCGCAAATTCATTCAGACTGGCTCCTTCTTCACCGGGTTTGCCTTTCTCGGCCCAAATATCACCACCAAAGCTGCGCCCTGGTACGGCGGACGACGCCGTGACCGCGCGAATGCCGGCGTGCTCCAAAAGTTCATGTCGATAGGCCTCGATCTGCTCGAACACCGGTTGTGTCACCTCCGGCGGGATGACCAGAATTTGTGCGCGCTTGAATCCCAACTCTTGCGTATGCATAAAGCGAATCTGGTTGTAGACCGTCAAAGTGGCGACGATAAAAAATACAGTGATGGCGAATTGCATCACCACTAAAGTCTTGCGCAACAGAACACCGCGTGTGCCGCTATCGCTGCTGCCTTTCAGAACCCGTACCGGCTGAAAATTGGCAAGGAAAAAGGCCGGATAGCTGCCGGCCAAGACGCCGACAAAAACGGTGATTGCCAAAATGCCGAAGACGTAAAATGGCCAATCCTGCGTGTCGAAATAAAACTCACGATTGATATAGGAATAAAAGACAGGATTCAACAGCTCCACCAACAGTAAAGCAAGCAGCAAAGCCAGAAAGCACATCACCAGCGATTCGCCGATAAACTGCCGAATGAGCCTCGGGCGCTCCGCCCCCACCACTTTGCGAATGCCCACTTCGCGCGCCCGCATTGAGGAACGGGCCGTGGAGAGATTCATAAAATTTATGCAGGCGATGAGCAGGATGAACACGGCAATCCCGGAGAACAAAAAAAGCTGGTGGCGATTGCCGCCCGTTTCAAATCTGGGCACTACTTCACCTTCGAGATGAATGCCCACGATCGGCTGCAAGTAAGGATGATAAGCATAACCGCGTGTAATGGTGGCATCGCCAACATACTTATCCAGAAAACTTTTAAACTTTTTTTCAAGCTCAGCCGGCGGAAAATTTTCTCGCAGCAAAAGATAGTTGTGTACGGTACGCCCGCGCCAGAGCCACACATCGGAAGCCACGCCGGCATGCACGTCGGCCTCGAAAAACTGGTTCAAGGTAATGAAAGAAATCACCACCTCTGGCTTCAAATGTGACTTGTACGGCAAGTCCGCCATCACGCCGGTGACTTTGTATTGATGAGTGGTTTTGATGGCCTCGCCGTTTTCGTTCCTGCGTTCGGATTCATTGACAAGTACTTTGCCAATCGGGTTATCGCTGCCGAAGTATTTGCGCGCTGTCGAGGCGTTAAGCACCACGGAAAACGGCTCGCGGAGAACATGTTGCGGATCGCCGGTTATTAACGGCCAGGTGAAAAGCTCGAAGGCAGAAGCATCGGCAAACACCGCCTTGCGTTCGGTGAATTCCTTCTCGCCGACTTTAAAAACAGTGGGCTCCTCCTCTCCCGCGCTCATCACGCGGCAAAATGCCTGGATTTCCGGATAATCTTTTTTGAGCGCCGGCGCCCACAGAAGGGAGCTCGTGGCGCTGCGCCAGACTTCGCCGGTTTTCAAACGCTCGACTTCCAGTGTAAGTCGATAGAGGCGATCTTTGTTGGCGTGATATTGATCATGCCCGGTTTGGCTGCGCACAAACATCAAGATGATGATGCAACACGCGAGCCCGATGGCCAATCCGGAAATGTTGATCAAAGTAAACGCCTTGTGGCGCAGCAAATTTCGTAGGGCGATTTTGAGGTAGTTTTTGAGCATGTTTGACTCCAGTTATCAGTAATCAGTTTTTACTGAATACTGAATACTGATCACTGGTTACTGATTACTTGACAAGTGCCATGACATCGTTGACAAAATAAGTGCCACGACATCGTTGACAAGTTTTATGTTCTTTGAAATTTTTCTGGACATGAGTATCTTTCTTTGA
>JAKEEU010000299.1 GCA_022616415.1 Candidatus Zhuqueibacterota bacterium
CCCCGAATGCTGGCGATGATTCGCCAACATCCTCTTTGGACTGGTATTTCCATTTCAATTTTCCACTCGACAGATCAACGGCGATCAGCTCGCTTTTACCGGTACCAACGTAGACCGTTCCCTCAACAATCGCTGCTGAGGATTCAATTATTTCACCTGCATCATATGTCCACAGTAATTTGAGATCGGCAGGAGGCTGTGATTGCGAAATGCCGGTCAAGTTGTAGTTGCCACGGAATTGCGGCCAGGAGTCCGCCGTCTGTGAGGTCACAGACATCGGTTTTGTGAAAGGCAAAAGGCAAAAGGCAAAAATCAAAAGGCAAAGGGCAAAAGGCAAAAGGTAAAAATCAAAAATTAAGCTCAAAGTGCCGACCTTTTGCCTATTAACTTTTGCCTTTCGCCTTTTGCCTTTCGCCTTTTGATTTTCTTTATCGCTTTTCATTCGAATCATAGCGCTAGCCTGTAAACCTCCAATGCCCCTTCGGCATTCCACTCCCGTGGATTGAAACTTCCTGTCCATTGTTTTGCCGCTTCTTCAGCCAGCATCGGGAGGTCCGAGTGCCGGATTTTTAGATGACTCAAACCAAAGGGCAATCCACCTGCCAGGCGAAGCTGCTCCAAACGATCTGCCAGACCTTCGCCGGGCTCTTTGCCATTCCTCGTCTGCGATGAAACCTGATTCAATTCATGATAATGATCGGCAACCACAGCGGCATTCCACCGCACAACGTGAGGCAACATCAGAGCAATCGCTACACCGTGAGTCGTTCCGTAATTTTTTGTCAACGGATTGGCGCAGGCATGCGTTGCTCCGAGCATAGAATTTTCAATGGCGACGCCCGCGTAATACGCGCCGAGCAGCATTGCGCCGCGCGCCGTGAGTTCCCGAGGCTCTGCTAAAACTCGCTCGTAATTCGCTTCGAGCAACCGCCAGGCCTCCCGCGAATACATGGCAGAGATCGGGTTTCGATTCTTCGTCACATAAGATTCAACGGCGTGGGAGATGGCATCATAACCTGCGGTGGCAGTCAAACTCTCAGGCTGAGTGATAGTCAATCGCGGATCGAGGATGGCGATTTTAAATGTTGCTTTCGGATCGCCACACGCCATCTTCACGTGAGTCTCGGCATCGGAGATCAATGTGTAACATTGCGCTTCGCTGCCGGTCCCGGCAGTGGTCGGGATACCGATCATCGGGAGCATTGGCTTCGGCGCTTTGCCATAACCCCAGTAATCGCGCATAGTGCCGCCGTTGGTCAGCACGAAATTTATGCCCTTTGCGCAATCCATCGAACTGCCGCCACCGAGGCCGATGATCGAATCTATCTCAAGTGAGACAGCGCAGATGCGCCCCAGCTCAACCATCGTCGTGTCAGGATTCTCACTGAAGTCGTGGAAGGTGAATACCTCTATGCCCGCCTGCTGTAGTAGTTTCGATGCCTCACCTGCATAACCGCAAGCGACCATTCCGTGATCTGCAACGAGCAGTGTACGGCGAAACCCAAGCTCGCCTGCGAGTTCACCCAGGCGTTCGAACACGCCAATGCCGAAGG
>JAKEEU010000027.1 GCA_022616415.1 Candidatus Zhuqueibacterota bacterium
ACGGTTGCCTGTCAAATTTTAAGTAGGCGATGGAAAAATTCCGAACAACGAGATGATGTAGTTGATGCAGAGATACGGTTGTTGATTCTCGTGTGGCTGCGACGCCCCGGTCAGTGACAGGACTTGCGCATTAAGCTGCACGGTCGGTGCGCCGGCGCGGTAGAATTTCGCCGCGGCCTGGCCAAGCAAGTTGCTTTGCGGCGTGCTCCCGGTGGGAATGTCGTCGCTCGCCAACATCGGATGGCTATGCGACGCCATTTGTCCCGTGGCCAGCGTTACCGATTCGACGCCTGCCGTCTCTGCGAGGATAAATCCGTTGCCCATGTGCGCAGGGATGCGACCTCGCAAATCGGGCAGTGCAAACGTGCTTTGACCATCACCGCCATAGGTCGTGCCGATCAGTTGAAAGAGGGTTTCGTTTTCCGAGATCGGGAGAAGTTGCCCCTCGCAGAACATCCATCCTGCAGGAGAAAAGTTCCCGGCAAACATGCGAATTTCACCAACGTAAGGTTGGGCCATTGTAAGGACTCCTATACTAACCTGAAAACTGCAACAATTTTAAAATAAGTGGAATTAATTTGCTCCCAAGTTGTTATCTGTTGAGAAGGTTAAGCAACCAACAGAATAACCAAATCAGGAGCACTTGTCCGATGAAATCGATAAAGACGGAATTTGGCGACGATCGCGTGACCAGTTTTGCCGGTCTCAAGCCGTTCATGCAGTATCTCGACTGCACCTTGAATTTGTTCACGCTCTTCGACCGCAAAGTCTCGTTCTCGAAAAAGAAACGCAACTACACCAAGACCGCGTACCTCAAAGTGGTGCTGACGTTGTTCGCGGTCGGGTATGAAAAAATCCAGCATGTTCTGTTGCTAGCCGCCGACCATTTCCTGCTCAAGCTTTTGGAGTTGCACCGATTCCCGAATCCGGAAAATATCGTGCGCTGCTTTCTCAACAAGTTCACCTTCAAACATGCTTACGAGTTGTCGTGCGTCCAACAGGTCTTGGTGAGCACGATGCACAAAAAACTCTTCCAGCTCAAATCGGTGACGGTCGACTGTGACAGCACCACCAAAGACACCTGCGGCCATCAAGAAGGCACCGGCAGACATTACAATCAAGCTAACGGCTATCATCCGATCATGGCCTTCCTCTTCGAGACCAAAGAATTTCTGCATGGCTTTCTGCGACCCGGCGACACCTACACCGGCAATGGCATCGTCAACTTCATGCGCGAATGTCTGGCGCGACTGCCGTACACGATTCGCACCATCACCTTCCGCGCCGACAGCGGTTTCTTTGTCGAGGCCTTGATGGAATTCTTGGAAAAGCTCGGCCATTTTTACGTCATCGCCGCCAAGCTCTATCCCACGCTGCTGCAACGAGTTATCCAGATTCCTGCCGCGGCGTTTCGCCCGTTCGAGGACGGCTGGGAAATCACCACCATTCATTTTGCGCTGGACTGTTGGAGCAAAGCGCGTAAGTTCATCGTGCTGCGCAAACTCAAAAAAGCGTCACAACAAATTTCGCTGCTCGGCGACGACAACCAATATGAATACCTCGCCTACTGCACCAACCGCGACGACATGGGTGCACCCGAGGTCGTGGAATTTTATCGCGCGCGGGGCACCATGGAAAATTATATCAAAGAAGCCAAGAACGACACCTGCTTCAAATATTTCACCGTGCAAAAATTCTGGAGTAACGAAGCGCTCTTTCAAATCGCCATGTTGTTCTACAACGCGACGATTTGGTTTCGCGCCGAATTGATTTCAAAGAAAAGTGTGAGGGAACGGCTCTATACGTTTCGCCTCAAATTCATTCAGGTGCCCGGTCGCTTGATTCATCGCGGCCGCACGTGGTACATCCGGATCAATGCGGCGTATCGCTACCGCGAGGTGATGGAAAAAATTGAACTGGCCTTAGGCTGAGAAGCGGTCCTGTTGCTCTTTTTCAATGTCGTGTGCTGTGGCAACCATGTAAGCGAGAAGTCCGTCTGCTTCAGCTCAAAAAATTTGTGATTTGTTGTCTTCACCACCATCGGCTTGTCGAAGTATCGCTTCGCAAGCTTTTTTAAGCGCAAAATTCAGTTGTTGCAGGTTTTGGGTATGATTTTTGGTTACTGATGAAGGCAAATGAAACTCCGCGCTGCTAGACGAGAGATTGCGCATACTGTCGATGCCTACAAAATATTGGCGTGAGGAGGAAATTGTCATGAAAAACAGATTCTTGGCGATGATATTTTTCCTGTTGCTTATTGGGAATGCGACTCCGGCGTTGGCGC
>JAKEEU010000028.1 GCA_022616415.1 Candidatus Zhuqueibacterota bacterium
ATAAAGGTGGACATCACCACGCCCGCGAGCACCAGATGAGCCGGATCACCATCGCGCCGTCCCAGCCGGTAAACAATTAGTGTTGCCGCTGCCGCGCCTGCGAATCCGAATAATGGGCGGCTCACCGCAAACTCAGCGGCAAACATAATTGCGACGATTGAGCCCAATGCTGCGCCGCCAGAGACACCGAGCACGTAGGGATCGGCCAGCGGATTTCGCAGCAGTGCCTGAAAAGCCGCACCGGCGATCGCCAACGCAGCTCCAACTCCAAGCGAAAGCGCAATGCGCGGCACACGCAGGCTGAAAAGGATCACTTCCTGTTCGCGTGAGATTGGGGATGCCGAGCCGGTCACTTTTGCCAAAAAAGCCGCAAAAATTTGACTGATCGCGATGTGTTCGCTTCCCATCGCCAGCGCGCAAAGCGATCCTATGACGAGCGATGCGCACAACACTAGAATAACGACCAGCGTGCGGGACTTTGTCAGATAACCAGTGACTGTGATCTTCCGCGTTTGATCAGCATTCTGTTTGAGCAACGTTTGAGCTTTCACAATTAGTATTTCAAATTTCAAATATCAAATTTGAAATCCTTTCAGGGACTCTCCGGGTGCAACCCCTGCGCTATCTGTTCCAATCCTTTGATGATGCGCGGCCCCGGACGATCAGCCCAATCGGAATTGACGTGTACAATGCGATTGGAACGAATCGCCGGTGTAGTGGCGAAATCACGACGCAAATCCTTCTCGGGCACAAACCCCACGCCGTGAGAGGCAGGAGCAATGATGACCTCGGGAGCGCGCGCAATTACGGTCTCGCGCGAAAACTGAGGATAATCAGCAGTCTCCTCACCGGAAATCGATTGGCCGCCCGCAAGATTAATCAAATCGTTGATGAAGGTGTTGCGACCGGCAGTGATCAATGGGTCGATTTGCAGAACATATAACACTCGCGGATGTGGCAAAACTTTGACACGCTTTTCAACCGCGGTAATTCGCCGTTGCATCTCATCAGCAATCTCTGCTGCACGTGCAGCTGCCCCGGTTACTTCACCAATTTTCCGGATCGAAGCCACAGTTTCGCGAACAGTGCGTGGGTTAGTGATATAAACAGGG
>JAKEEU010000300.1 GCA_022616415.1 Candidatus Zhuqueibacterota bacterium
AGATTCATCAATTTTTGCACGGTTGGCGCGCCGGCGAGTATGCTGTGCCTTTTATTAAAGGAGCACCCAATTATCATTGCGCCGATATGCCGTTATCTTCGAAGGTGCTTTCAAAAAAGAAAAAAGACCTCCCGAGCTTCGCTCGCCTGTTTTGTTGCTGTCATAGCGATAAGGATGAACCCGGCTTGCTGGCGATTGCCATGAACACGTTGGTTTTTCGCCGCGTCGAAGGCGTGCGTGATCGCGTACAACGCGAGGCCAACATTAAGAATGATTGGGTCGCGAACTTTTTTTACTTCAAGGATATCGCCTGCGACAATCGAGCCTTCAGCCTTAATCGTTTATTCGGAAGCCGGCGCTTTACATCGGAAGTGCTGAAAGACTATGGAGGAAAATTTGACGGCTATGAAAAAGCGATGCAATCTCTCCAGCCTATCCGGCTGATTCAAATTTTGCCTGTGGGCGATGACAAAGTTGCGCGCCAATGGTTTGCTTATGCGGTTGTTCTTTTCAATTATCTGAATCGCTTTGCCGCCGAAGGCAAAGAAAAGGCGCGCTTGGCCAACAAGTATACTTTTACGTGGTGGGATGAACATGATCAGCTGCAAAATGGAACTGTTCTTCCCAAAGGTGGTAAGTCTTATCCCATTGCCATTCAAATTCAGTATGCAAACGGCAAAAAATCTGACACTGACGTTTTGTTGGGCAAAGCGTGCAGCTTTTGCGAATGCAAAGAGCCATTGGAAGGCTGCGCGCGGATTCGACCGATCAACTGACATGGCGCTAAAACGACAAAGGTTTTCTTCGATGGCAAAGCCGTTGCTCAACATATTTCTTCAGGTTGAGCCGCGGAGGGCAGCCGGCTTTTTGTTTTTCGTCATGCTCATTGGCTGTTCGGCCAACGATCACCATAGATCGGGATTACATCAAGTTCTGAGCCGCCATCTCGATCAATACCCGGCGATGCGCATCGAAGATGCCTACAAGCTCATCTATCAAGGGGCGCTCGGCATCGAACACTTGCTGACCGACACAACGGCGGCAATAAATTATCTTCATGATGAGTGGAATAAAATCCCTGCCAACGAAGATGAGCCGCTCTATGAGATGATCAGCCCTGACAGCCAATGGGTGAGGCTGAACCTTAAGCCATACAAAGCCGCAGGCGGACATGTCGAGGCCGTCTGGCGGGCGATGCTGCGCTCATCTCGAACGGCTACCGACCAAAAAGAATTTTTACAGCGCTGGCAGGAATTTATCTCATTGGTGAATGAGAAAAAGCTCCCATTTGATTCACAAGAGCTTCGAGATTTTGATAACCGGATCGCGCTCGCACATTATCCTCTTACCCATCACTCGCAGGAATACACACGGGCTTATGAACCGGCTTATCGCGTGCTTCTTTTTGTCGAGGCGCGCCGCCTTCAGCAGCTTATTCCGGCCAAAAATCCATTTTGAGCCATTTTCGATTTTCACTATATTCGCAAGGAACAAACCACCGGCAATGCCTGTTGGATAACGTAGCCCAAGACATCTGCACCTGAAGAGGTAATCTTTGTTTACAGGTAATTGCGTTCTTCTGCGCAGCGTGCTTATTTCCACCATAGCTGTTGCCGGTATCCTTTATGAGCTATTGA
>JAKEEU010000301.1 GCA_022616415.1 Candidatus Zhuqueibacterota bacterium
ACTAGTGCACTGTTACTTTAATTTTTGTAGTCTCGACCCCTTGTGGGGCGCTGTTATCAATAGCCGCCCACAAGGGGCGGGGACTACATAATTCATGGTAACAGTGCACAAGAAAGTCCGCCAAGGAATAGGCCGGAGGTGCCGCCATGATATACTCATTTCGGGTTAGAATGTGAGTCATTGCGAGGCGTTTTTTGCCGAAGCAATCTCATGGTTTTCAAAAGATTGCTTCGCTGAGAAACGCTCGCAATGACAATTACAAAATAACCCTTAACGAGTATATTCTGCGCAATTCAGGCGCAGTGATAGATTGCAACTTGCGGCCGCAGCACCCAAACCGCACTTTCCTCAGTTTTTCTTAATCGCTGCCGGCTTGACTTTCAGCTCGATCAGAATGGCTTCGAGAGGTTTATTATTGATATTTTCCGGCAGGAGCTTCTCGGCAGGATTCCAGATCACTTGTCCGGCATTTGCAGCTCTCTCCGGCGTCGTTCCATCCGGGAAAGTGACTTTAACGAGGACGTCGGTTAAGAACACCACCACAGCTTCGGGCTGTTCGTACATAACTGATTTTTCACCGGGGCCGGCGGTAACGCGCAATACCCGCACCTGGTCATTCTCGAATTCAACTTTAAAATGAGTCGAATCCACTTTGGCCGCATCTTGTGCAAATACCGGCCGGGTAAAAAACCCGAAAGCTAAAATTGCCAACAAGACGCCTGCGGAATTCATTGGGTTCTTCATGGTGATTCCTCCTCTTGAGGTTAACTCGTTTGGGGATAGTTGTGGCCGTCATTTCGAATAACGGCGAAGCCCGCTTCGACTTGTCGCGCGCAAGCTGGGCTGCACTGCTATATAAACCCAATTCTCTGAGAGTTTTGCCGCCTTTTACGTTTTACCAGAGGTGAGCATTAAACTTTGCCTGCAAAATAAGCATTCGCGCGAAAAAATGCAACGTTTTTTTAAAATAAACCCGCCCGGCGGGTGGCCATAGCGGCAGGGCCACACCTTACACGCGCACCGCCTTACAACATCGAAAAGTTTATTCACGCCAATGGCCTCGGTCCGAAAAATTTAGCGCCGGAAACCACTCAGCTTTTGCTCGATGTGACACTTTTGTTAAGGCTGTAACACGCCGGTTTAAATGATTTCATTTTCTTCATTTAACTCGACAACAGCGCATTTTTTGTCGTATACTTCCGGTGACATCATTGAGTTTCGCCTTTGGGGCCTCGCCTTTCTTAATTATATCTAAATACTTTAAATATCAGCAGGCTAAATGTTTATCAACGAAAACGTTACAATAACGGTATGAAAATTGTTAATCAATATCAGTGTCAGGCGCCTCAACAAACTATTATCTTGGGTTTATCTCGTTTTTCTTATTTCAAATTTAAAGTGCTTACATTTTCATGCATGCACGAGAGCGAGGAAACAAGGAAGAGTCCTTCGTGGTGCTCTTGGCCACTTGTGATCCACAGATTTCGGAAGAGTTGAACCGAGCGCTGCAGCGCAAAAACGTCGAAATCCTAACGTTTGACAATGCCAAGGACATGCTCTTTGCCATAGCGGAAAATCGGATCAATTTGATTGTTTTTGATCCGGATATTTCCGAGCTTAAAGGCCTGGGGATCTTGTCCGTCATAAAAAAATTCAGGCCGGGAACCCGCGTCATTGCGATGGGAGAGAATCTGTCTTTTGAAACCCAAAGAGCTTTGGCTAACGAAGGCGTTCTCTATCAAATTCCCAAACCCATGAGTCCCGGCCAAATCAGCCAGGTGGTTGAGACGGTGGTTGAGAAACTTTATCATCACGGCTAGGATGGAAAAGCAGGAACCGCATGCCATATCACTTGCCGAAATCGTCGAGCTGGTGAAGCGCCGCAAGAGGTCTTTGTTGCTGTGCGTTGTTTTAGCGCTGATTCCGATTTTGCTCTATAATCATCTGGCGACGCCAATTTACGAGGCCACGGCGATCGTGGCATTTGAGAACCACAGCAAGGAGCCGATGACCGGGCTCGATTTTTTCGGATCGCCGTCGCGGGGAAATTTCATGGCCAACCGGATTCAGGAGATGAAAACGAAAACTTTTGCGAAACAGGTTTATGACGAATTGCCGGATTCAACGCACCGTCTTTTCCGCTTCCCCGAGCCGTTGCCCGAGCATTTCAATGTCGAGCGGCATGTGGTCAACGTCATCCGCAAGAACATGTCCGTGCAGCTTGTCAAAACCACGGATTTGGTTACCATCTCGTATGCTTCCGAAAATCCGGGATTGGCAAAAACGGTGGCAAATGCCGTGACCACGGTTTTGCAGAAGAGCAACCTCAGGGCCCGCCGCCAGGAATATGCCAGCGTCAAGTCATTCATCGATGAACAAATTCGCATCGTTAAGGAGCGGCTGCAGCAGGCCGAAGATACCCTGCGGGATTACAAAACCCGCCAAAATATCACCTCGTTGGAAGACGAATCCAAGGAAATTTTGCAGCGCATAACCCAGGCGGAGGTGCTCTATAATCAGGTGCGGACGGATAAGGATGCCCGGCAAGAACGATTAGCCGTCATCCGGAAAAAGCTCGAAGAGCAGAAGCGAGACCTGGCGAGTTCGGTCACGCAAGTCAACAGTCCGCTCACCGTCAAATTAAAAGAGCGGCTCGTCGAGCTTGAAGTCAGATATTCGAATCTGCTGGTGCAAAACTATCCGGAAAATCACCCGAAAATGGCTGAGCTGAAGGCGGAGATCGATCAGGCCAAACAAAATCTGCTTCAGACCACCATGCAACTGTTGGAAGGAGAAAAGCCCCAAGGCATTATCGATCCGCTGTCGCAATTGCAGAAGTACTTCGAGGAATCCATTGCATTGGACGTCGAGCTGCAGGCGTTGGGCGCAAAAGAAGCCAATTTGCGCAGGATTCTTGACAGTTACTCCGACTATTTGAAGAAACTTCCGGATAAAGAGCTGGCGCTCGTCCGCTTGATGCGCGACAAAGAAGTGAATACCAAAAATTACACCCGCTTGCTCGAAGAGCGCGAACAGGCGAGAATTCGTGAGGCCGCAGAGCTGGGCAACATCCGCCTCATGGAGCCAGCGGAAACGCCGCTTGCCGCAGCGCGCCCGCAAAAATTGTTGAATGTCGGCATCGGTTTGTTTTGCGGAATCGTGCTGGGGCTGGTGTTGATTTTTGTCGCTGAATTCTCGAAAGAAGTTCCGAGAACACAAGAGGAGGTCGAGCGCATTCTTCGGCTTCCGGTTCTCGCTGCGGTGCCGCAAATCAAGCGAGGCCCATCATTCAGTCTGAATGGTCACACGCGACAACGCGTTCTCCTCAGTCACGAGACGCCGATGCCTTTTATTCGGGACGCCTTTTCTTACCTGTGGAGTTCGATGCAATTTTCCAACCGCCGGAAGCCGCTGATCGTTATGATTACCAGTTCCGGGCCGGCTGAAGGCAAATCGGCTATCGCCGTCAACTTATCCCTGACCGCAGCACGCCACGGCAAGAATACAATTCTCATCGATGGCGATTTGCGCAAGCCGGTTTTGCACGAGACTTTCGGATTGCCATTCTCGCCAGGGCTCATCAATCTCGTCATCAAAGCCAACCGGGCTTGGCCGGCTTTAGCATTGCCCGCAGAGGCGAGAGCTTTGACAGGAAATGAGATGTCCGGTGACGTTGAGAAGCGGTCCGAAAGGGACCGACGCAGCATTCGTGAACAGATCGTTCCAACCCTCGACGCCGTTTTGCAACCAACGGCGACGAAGAATTTGCGGCTTTTGGCCATGGGAGATCCACTCATCGCGCCGGACGTGCTTTGGAGCTCACCGTATATAGAGGAAATCTTGGGCATGCTGAGACGGATCGCAAATTTTATTGTGATCGATACGCCGCCGCTGATCGGCATGCCGGATGCCAGCATCGTTGGACAGTATTGTGATGGGATATTGTTATGTGTTGAAGCCGGACGGACCGAGGAAAAAATTCTGCTGCGCGCCCAGAAAATTTTGGACCTGGGAGAAAACAAAGTTTGGGGCGTGGTGCTGAATAAAGTCGAGCCGGATACGATTTATGGCACTTACAAATATTACAAGTATTACGTGAAGCACTACCATAAGAATGGGTGAAGCTGTGAATTGGCTGAATAAAAAGGTCTTGGTTACAGGCGCCGCCGGATTCATTGGGAGCCATCTCACTGAGAGCCTGGTTGAATTGGGCGCCCGTGTTCGTGCGTTTATTCGCTACAACTCGAGAAACGATAAAGGTTATCTCGAGGCGTTTTCTCCCGGCGTCAAAAGCGCTCTGGAGATTTATGTTGGCGATTTGAAAGATCCCAACGCCGTGCGCAACGCCGTGCGCGGCGCCGACGTCGTGTTTCATCTCGGCGCTCTGATCGCCATTCCGTACTCGTATGTCAATCCCATGGATTTCGTGCAGACCAACGTCGTCGGCACGGCGAACGTATTGAATGCCTGCCTTGAGAACGGCGTCGAGCGTTTGGTGCAGGCCTCGACCAGCGAAGTCTATGGAACCTTGCACTATGCGCCCATAGATGAAATGCACCCAATCGAGGGAAAATCTCCTTACGCCGCCAGCAAGATCGGCGCCGACCAATTGGCGCTCAGCTATTATCGCTCCTTCGGCTTGCGTGTTACGTTGATTCGTCCATTCAATACCTACGGACCGCGACAATCCTTGCGCGCGATCATTCCGACGGTTATTACCCAGGCGCTCAACAGTGATTGCATTCGCCTCGGCTCGCTGCATCCCACCCGCGATTTTAACTATGTCGCCGATACGGTAAGGGGATTGCAAAAAGCGGTGAGTGTGGAGGAGGCCATCGGAGAAACCATCAATCTCGGAACCGGACGGGAGGCTTCGATTCTGCAGTTGTGCGAAATCATCCGGCAGTTGGTCGGCCGGGAGATTCCAATCGTGCGCGACGAGGTTCGTGTCCGTCCCGCGACCAGCGAAGTGGAGCGGCTGATTTGTGAAAATTTGAAAGCGCGGAAAATGCTCGAGTGGCAGCCCCGCTTCACGCTGGAAGAAGGCTTGAAAAAAACCATCGAATGGGTCGGACTCTGTGCCGGCCAAAGAAAACCCGTGGAATATGTTATTTGACAGGCAATTGCAGCACGAATTGAATCTGAGCATGAAAAGGATTTTTTTGACCGAAAGCAGGGATGACTTATGCAGGCCGTGATTATGGCGGGTGGCAATGGGGTGCGGTTGCATCCATATACGTCCGTTATTCCCAAGCCACTGCTTCCCATCAACGAAGCGCCGATTATCGAGATTATTGTCAAGCAATTGCGCCATCACGGCTTCACCAGAGTTTCGATCGCTTTGGGCTACCTCGCCGAGCTCATCAAAGTCTTTCTCGGCGACGGCTCGAAGTATGGCGTGCAAATCGACTATTCCATTGAAACCAAGCCGCTCGGCACTATTTCGCCACTCACGTTGATTGATGGCCTCGAGTCAACCGTTCTCGTAATGAACGCTGATTTGCTCACCAATCTCGACTATCGGGCGTTCATGGATTTTCACCGGCGCCAACGGGCCGCCGTTACCATTGGCATGTGCCGCAAAGCGATTGCGACCGACCTCGGCGTAATCGAGATCAATGGCGATTTGCGCCTCAAGCTTTACCGTGAGAAGCCCGAGTTCATGCTCAACGTCAGCATGGGAATTTACGCATTCGAGTCTCGTATCGTTTCCGGCTTGCCGAAAGATCGTCCGGTGCATTTTCCTGATTTCATCAATGCGCTTATCGAATCCGGCGAAAATGTGGTCGGCTATCCTTTTGAAGGTTATTGGCTCGACATCGGGCGGCACTGCGATTACGATCGCGCAGTGCGCGAATTCAACCAAATTCGTGGAGAGTTGAACATTGACTGAATGGCGTGTAACGCTTTCCGAGCCTGATCTGGGGCCGGAAGAATCACAAGCTGTCGCCGCCGTCTTGCGTACCCGCTGGTTGACCATGGGCGCGGCCACGCAAACATTCGAGGCAAAGTTTGCGGAATTTTGCGGCGCCAAGTACGCGATCGCGGTTGCCAACGGCACCGCCGCTCTGCACCTTGCCCATTGGGCGCTCGGGATCGGGCCCGGCGACGAAGTCATCTGTCCGGCGTTGACTTTTGTGGCAACGGCTAATGCAGTGCTTTATTGCCGCGCGACGCCGGTGTTCGCCGACGTCAGCGGTTTCGACAATCTCAACATTTCCACGGAGGCGATTCGGCAAAAAATATCCTCGCGCACGCGCTGCATTACGGTGATGCATTACGGCGGCTATCCTTGTGAGATGCAAGCCATTCACAAAATTGCCGGTGAGCACGGTTTGGCGGTGATCGAAGATGCCTGCCATGCGATCGGCGCGGAGTATCATGGAAAAAAATGCGGAACGTTGGGAGACATTGGTTGCTTCAGCTTTTTCTCGAATAAGAATTTGGTGACGGGAGAGGGCGGCATGCTGGTGACGGACAGCGCCGAATTGGCGCAAAAGCTGCGATTGGGGCGTTCGCATGGGATGACCACGATGTCATGGGATCGTCACCAAGGCCACGCTTCGAGCTATGACGTGGTCGATCTCGGTTTCAATTACCGAATCGACGAGATACGAGCGGCTTTGGGCCAAGTGCAGCTCGGCAAGCTCGAGGCGAACAATCGCCGTCGGCGCGAGCTGACGCGGCGCTACCAAAACCATCTTCGTCAAATACCGGGCTTGGAGTTGCCTTTTGTCAACCACGCGGCGTCCGGCTCAAAAGCCCTTTTGGGCGCCTTTCATCTTTTTCCGATCTTGCTGCCGCCGGCGTATGAGCGCTCATGCTTTATGGAAGAAATGAAACGTCGCGGCATTCAGGCCAGCGTACATTATCCGCCGGTTCATCGCTTCCAATACTATCAAAAACATTTCCAGCACGCCGCTGGCACCTTGCCGCTCACCGAGGAAGTGAGCCGGCGGGAGGTGACTCTGCCGCTACATCCGTTGATGACGCCGGAAGACGTGGACTTTGTCTGCCATGCTGTTAGCGAAATTATTTGAGTATGCCGCATTTACAGGAGTGCTTCGCTTTCAGCGGAGCGACACTAAAGCTTCGCACGCCGTTTATGTCTGCTTAAGGGAGAAGGGATCTAACAACATGAAACATCTGAAACACAGTGCAAGGCCTCAGCCGAGATTATTCACAAGTTCATAGAATGACGTGAATGATGCGGGCTGGTAGGCGTTGCAGACATTTTCAGGGAAGATTGCCTCATGATCAAGGAGATTTTTGATCGCACGTTGGCGGCAATAGGACTGCTCGTTGCCGCTCCCATGATTGCTCTGCTCGGCCTTCTGATCAAACTTGAGTCCAGTGGACCGGTTTTTTTCAAACATCCGCGCGTTGGCAAGAATGGCCGGCTCTTCCGGATGTACAAATTCCGCAAAATGCCGCATCGCCTGCACGCCGGACCCAAAATCAGCCCCAAACACGATCCGCGCCTGACGCGAGTCGGCAAGGTGATGGATCGCCTCAAGCTGGATGAGATTCCGCAGTTGTTCAATATTCTGAAAGGGGACATGAGCTTTGTGGGACCGCGGCCGGAAATCCCCGAAATCGTTAATCGCTACAATGCCGGGCAAAGAAAGATCCTGGCGGTAAAGCCCGGTCTCGTCGGCCCCAACCAGATCGTCTGGCGCAACGAAAAAAATCTGCTGCCGGATAATGTGAGCGACGTCGAAAGTTATTACGTTAAACACATCCTGCCGGAAAAACTGGCGAGAGATTTGCGCTACGTTGAAGAGGCTGATTTTTTTCTTGATCTGAAGTATTTGGTGCTCGCGTTTGGGGCGACGATCTTCGAACCTCTCAAGCCCATCCATTTCATCCGCCGCAAGCGGGAAATTTTTCATCTGGCGTTCGACCTCGGGCTTTGCCTGCTCGCCTTCGCCGCCGCGCTGTTGATCAAGTATGATTTGCAGATTCGCCCCTCGTTGCTGCACCAAGCGTTTGGCGTCCTGCCGCTCCTCCTGTTCTGGCAAATGACGGCTTTCGTTTTTCTCGACGTTTACCAGCAAGTCTGGAAGTACGTCAGCCGGACAGACTTGCTGGTAATCACGAAAGCCGTCTTATTCGCCGCGGCGCTCACCGGTGCTATCACCTATCCGGTTTGGCGCCTGAAATTTCCGCTGTCCGTCTTGATTCTGTATGCGATTCTGTCCATCAGCTTTCTTTCCGGCGTACGGCTCGTGCAAGGTTATCTCAAGCCGGAACGCGCGCGCGCGAAAGGCCGGCATAAAAAGAAAATCATGATCTATGGCGCCAACGCCGAAGGCGAGCTGTTGCTGCGGCGGATTTTTGCCAATCTGGGGCCGAGTTGTTGCCCGATCGGATTTCTCGACGACGACCCGCAACAGCGCGGCGACAAAATCCACGGCTTGCCAGTGATGGGCAATTTCTCGGATCTGCCGCTGCTAAAAGAGCTTTATGGCATTGAAGAGATTTACATCGCGGCGGAGGAACATACGAACGGCGATTTGCAGCGCCTGTTGGATATGTGTGGCGCGCTGCAAGTCAAGTGTCAATTTGTCGCTACTACGTTCTCGACGGAAAAAAGCCGCCTTCCCGATCTCATTCTGGGTGAAGGGCGCTTGGATATGAATACGCCAGTGGCTGCGGCCAGATAATTTTTGCCGAGGCGGCAGAAGGTTGATGGCATTTCCTTTTGAACTAACTTATGCGAAGGCATGTGCGACATGAACAGCAATCGAGTCACGATCTCGCTGATTTTTTTACTGGCGGCCGGCGGCGCTTTGGCCCAGGAAGTTCCGGAACAGCTTCGCGAACGCGTCGGCGCTTCGAGATATTATATTGGGAAAGAAGATGAATTGTTGATCCCCGTCAATATACTGGGGTTTGTCAACAAGCCCGGGCAATACATGGTGCCCAATGCAACCGATGTCGTTGCGCTGACGGCGTTCGCCGGAGGATTTAAAGATGACGCCAAGCTCAACAACGTCAAGATTCTGCGCGGCATCGCGATGAATGGCCAACCGCATGTTCTGAAAGTCGATTTGAAGAAATACTTTGCGACCGGCAGGCGCGCGTTGCTGCCCCGGCTGATGCCGGACGATACCATTATTGTCTCCGGCTCACGCACCGTGACGTTCAAAAAAGCTTTGGATTTTGCCGCCCGCCTCACCGTCCTGGCGCAGATTTATTTTTATCTGCAAGTGGCGAAAAACCGCTAGAAGATAAAAAAGATAAAAAGATGGGCTATTCAATATAAGGAAAGTTGCCATGAAAGTCGCTATTCTTGCCGGAGGCGTTGGCACCCGTCTCGTTGAGGAGACTGAGGTGAAGCCGAAGCCGATGGTGGAAATCGGCGGGCAGCCGATTCTATGGCACATTATGATGCACTACGCGCATTACGGCTTCAAACGTTTCGTGATTGCGCTTGGTTATCGGGGTGAAGTGATCAAGAAATACATGGTGGATTATTGCCCGGTACACAGCAACCTGACGGTGAATTTGAGAACCGGCGAGGTGAAAATTCACGACGGCGTCAAGCCGGATTGGGTCGTCGAACTGGTGGATACCGGTATTCCAACGTTTACCGGGGGTCGCATCAAGCGCCTTGCCCGCTATTTAGGAAATGAGACGTTTATGCTGACCTGGGGCGACGGCGTTTCCGACGTGAATTTGCACGAGCTTCTGACATTCCATCGCTCGCATGGCAAGCTTGCCACTTTAACGGCGGTTCGTCCGCCGGCGCGTTTTGGCCATCTTGACCTGAGGGGGGATCGGGTGAGGGAGTTCTCGGAAAAATCGCAAACGCGGGAAGGCTGGATCAATGGCGCATTCTTTGTGCTTGAGCCGGGTATTTTTGATTATATCGATGGCGACGACTCGCAGTGGGAAAGAGAGCCATTGGAACGATTGGCCCACGACGGACAACTGATGGCGTACCACCATACTTCTTTCTGGCAATGTATGGACACCTTGCGCGACAAACGACTGTTGGAAAATCTTTGGCAGAGCGGCAATCCGCCGTGGAAAATATGGAAATAAGCCATGCGCATCTTAGTAACCGGACATCGAGGATATATCGGCGCAGTGATGGCGCCGATGTTGCGAGCCGCAGGACACGAAGTCATCGGACTCGATAGCGATCTTTTCGCTCATTGCACTTTTGGAAATGATCTCGCGCCGATTCCCTTGCTGCGAAAAGACATTCGCGAGGTGCGATTATCTGATCTGGAAGGGTTTGACGCGGTCGTGCACCTCGCCGGCCTGTCGAATGATCCACTGGGTGATTTGGATCCGTCTTTGACTGATGAAATAAATCATCTCGCCTCCGTGCGGTTGGCAAAATTGGCTAAGGCAGCCCGAGTCCCGCGGTTTCTCTTTTCGTCGTCGTGCAGCGTCTATGGCGCCGCCGGTGAAGTGATGGTAGACGAGACGGCGGAATTCTCTCCGGTAACACCGTATGGCCTCTCGAAAGTGCGGGTTGAGCGGGAGGTAACAAAGCTGGCCGGCTCTCGCTTTAGTCCGACTTTTCTTCGCAATGCCACGGCTTATGGAGTGTCTCCACGCTTGCGCTTTGATTTGGTGCTCAACAATCTGGCGGCATGGGCTTTTACTACCGGCAAGGTTCATATCAAGAGCGACGGCACACCCTGGCGTCCAATCGTTCATATCGAAGACATCGCCGCCGCGTTTCTTGCCGTGCTTGAGGCGCCTCGGGAGTTGGTGCACAATCAGGCGTTCAACGTCGGCATCACTGAAGAGAACTACCGTGTCCATGAGCTGGCAGAGATCGTGCAAGCGACGGTTCCGGGCTGCAAACTTGAATATGCCAAGGATGCCGGACCGGATAAACGCTGCTATCGGGTTGACTTTGGAAAATTGGCGCGAATGCTGCCGGCTTTCAAACCGCAATGGAGCGCCCGGCGCGGCGCACGACAATTATGCCAAGCTTATCGAAAAGTCGGGTTGTCTTTAGATGACTTTGAAGGGCCGCGCTACAAGCGCATCGACCACATAAAAATGCTCCTAAGAACCGGCCGCTTGGACGCCACGCTGCGCTGGCGCAAGGAAACACCGAGGTTTAAAATAAAGAGCGAATCGTATGCAGAACGAATCCAAGTTTAGTTGCCGCTCGTGCAGACATAAAGATGCCAGGTTGATTTTGTCTTTTGGCGCAACGCCGTTGGCGGATCGTTTGCTTACCGCCGAACAGTTGGCGCAACCGGAGTTAACGGCCCCGCTCGATCTGGCATTTTGTCCAAACTGCGGGCTCGTGCAGATTACTGAAACCGTGCCTCCGGAAATTCTTTTTGGCGAGGATTATCCTTATTTCTCTTCCGTCTCTCCCGCGCTCCTGCAGCATTCCCGCGAGAACGCCGAAGAGTTGATCCGGTCGAGAAAACTCGATGCTGATAGCTTCGTCATTGAGATCGCCAGCAATGACGGCTACATGCTGAGAAATTTTGCCGAGGCCGGCATTCCGGTGCTGGGCATCGATCCGGCCAAAGCACCTGCTGCAGCCGCCCAAAAAGCAGATGTTCCAACGCTCTGCGCGTTTTTCAACCGCCGGCTTGCTTTTCAGCTGCGCAAGGAAGGGCGGCGGGCGGAGGTGGTCATTGCGAACAATGTTTTGGCTCACGTTCCGGAGCTGAACGGATTTGTCGAAGGCATTAAAATCATTTTGAAGGATACCGGGGTGGCGGTTCTCGAAGTGCCTTACGTTGTCGATCTCATGGCGAACGGTGAATTCGATACCATCTATCATCAACACCTCTGCTATTTTTCCGTTACCGCCTTGAATCGGTTGTTCAGACGGCATGCATTATTTCTAAACGACGTTCGCCCTCTCTCGATCCATGGCGGCTCGTTACGCTTATTCGTGGAGCGTCACGAAGCCGTGCGTGAATCCGTGCAAATTCTTTTGCAAGAAGAAGCAAGGCAAGGTGTGGATCAGATGGCCTACTATTTTGATTTTGCCGATCGCGTGCAACAAATACGGAATGCGCTGATGGATATGCTATGGACGTTGAAACAAAAAGGGAAAAAGATTGCAGCCTATGGCGCCGCGGCGAAGGCCACGACCTTGTTGAGCTATTGCGGGATTGATAACAAGCTCGTGGATTATGTGGTTGACCTGAACCACTTCAAACATGGCCGTTACATGGGCGGCAATCATTTGCCGATCTTCCCGCCGCCAAAATTGGCGGAAGAAATGCCGGATTACGTTTTGCTTCTCGCCTGGAACTTTGCCGAAGAGATCTTGCAGCAACAACAGGCCTATCGGCAAAGAGGCGGCAAATTTATTATTCCGATTCCGCAGCCACAAATTGTGTGAGTTCGCTCTATGCTGATTGAAAACGACAACACGTCGAGAAACTGTTGCCTGAGCTGTGGCGCGCCAGGGCTGGCGCCTTTTTACGAAGCGAGGAATGTCCCCGTTCACAGTTGCGTGCTGCTGCCGACCGAACAGGAGGCGCTGCAATTCCCTCGCGGCGACGTCGTGTTGGGATTTTGCGGACAATGCGGTTTTATCTCGAACCTTGCCTTTGATTCCACGGGTCAGAACTATTCGTCGGTTTATGAGGATCAACAATGTTTCTCGCCGACTTTCAATGCGTTTGCGCGAGACCTGGCCGTGCGCCTGGTTCGCAAATATAATTTGTATGAAAAAGATCTCATCGAAATTGGTTGCGGCAAGGGAGATTTCTTGTTGTCGCTTTGCGAACTGGGGCACAATCGCGGTGTTGGGATCGACCCGGCTTTTCGCCAGGAACGCGTCCGCAGTGAGGCCGCCGATCGTGTGACGTTCATTCAAGATTATTACTCCGCACGCTATGCGGGTTGTCGCGGCGAATTCGTCTGTTGCCGCCACACCTTGGAACATATTCACCTCGTGGCGGAGTTTGTGAGCACGGTGCGCCACGCCGTTGACGATCGTCGGGATACAATCGTCTTTTTCGAGCTCCCCGAGGTGACGCGCGTCTTGCGGGAGTTGGCCTTCTGGGACATCTACTATGAACATTGCTCTTATTTCAGTCCCGGTTCGCTCGCACGCTTGTTTCGAGCATGCGGCTTTGAGGTGGTCGATCTGGGGCGCGATTTTGGCGATCAATATTTGCTCATCGAGGCCAGACCGGTAAGTATCCAATCAGAGAAGCCGCATTCCGCGGAAGAAACGGTCGCGCAAATGGCGGCGGCGGTGCAATATTTTTCCAACCATTGCCGCGATCGCATGAGCCAGTGGCGCAGAAAACTGCAGCAATTTTATGAACAGCGGCAGCGCGTCGCGGTGTGGGGATCGGGCTCCAAATGTGTGGCTTTCTTGACCAGTCTCGGCCTCAAGGATGAAATCGAATGCATCGTCGATATCAATCCCCATCGCCATGGCAAGTTCATCCCTGGTGTTGGGAAGCAAATCATGCCGCCGGACCATCTCAAGACCGTCCAGCCGGATGTCGTCGTTGTCATGAATTCGATCTACCGTGATGAAATTCGACGCATGCTGGAGAAAATGAAGCTTATTCCGGAAGTCGTTTCACTTTGATTGAGTGAATGAAAATGCACACACCGCCAACAAAGCGCTGCCCCGTCTGTGCTTCAACACGGGTGGAAGTGTTTTTTGAGTTGTTGGAGGTTCCGGCCCTTTGCAATCTTCTGTGGCGAAGCCGCAAGGCGGCGCGGCAATGTCCTCGAGGCGACATCAAGCTGGCTTTCTGCCACGCGTGCAGTTTCATATCGAATGTGGCGTTTGACCCAACTCGTCTCGAATACACGCAGGCTTATGAAAACTCGCTGCATTTCTCGCCGCTCTTTCAAAACTACGCGCGCTCGTTGGCAGCTCGTTTGGTCGAGCGCTACAATTTGCGTGACAGGGACATCATCGAGATCGGCTGCGGCCAAGGCGATTTCCTGTCGTTGCTCTGCGCGCTTGGCAACAATAGAGGGGTGGGATTCGACCCCAGCTATGCCGGACCGACGGAATCTCCTCAGGCGACGCCTCGAGTCAAATTCATTCAGGATTTTTACTCGGAACGCTACGCTGGCTATCACGGCGATTTCATTTGTTGTCGCCACACGTTGGAGCATATTCAGAATCCGGCGACCATTCTTAACACCCTACGCCGGGCAATTGGGGATCGCTTGAATACGGTCGTGTTCTTTGAAGTGCCCAATGCGCTTCACACTTTTCGCTGCCGCGCCATCTGGGACATTATTTACGAGCACTGTTCTTATTTCGCCCCGGGCTCTTTGCGACGCAACTTTTCGACCTGTGGTTTTCGTACGGCATCGCTTACTGAGGAGTTTGCCGGCCAGTTTCTGTGCATAGAAGCGCTGCCCGCGGAAAGAACGACGGAGCTGGGTTGCGATCCTCCTAATGAGGCTGAACGACTCGCTGATGATATTGCCTCCTTTGCCGCTAATTTTCAAAACGAGGCTGAACGATGGCGAAAACTATTGGAACAGCTAAGAAGGCTCATGCGGCGCATCGTGGTATGGGGAGCCGGCTCGAAGGGCGTTACCTTCTTGAACATCCTTGGGATTCAGGATGAAATCGAGTATGTCGTCGATATTAACCCTCGCAAGCAGGACATGTACGTGGCAGGAACCGGCCAGCGTATTGTGGCGCCCGAGTTTCTGCGGCGCTATCGGCCTGAGATGGTGATGGTAATGAACCCAATCTATAAAAATGAAATTCGGCAGATTGTTGATGACCTTGGGCTGGCCACGGAGTTTTTTTATGTCTGACGAAATTATAAGGAGTGTCCTGCTGGCGCTCATAACACATTGGCTTTTATCGAGGGTATCAAAGTGCAAACCAATATTCTACATCATGAACACCGCTTGGCAACGGCCGATTCGCTGGCTTTGCGCTTGAACAATCATCCGAAAATTATTATCAAACCCTCACGAGGATGGGTTTCGCTCAAGCTCCACGAGCTGTGGGAATACCGGGAGCTGCTCTATTTTCTCACCTGGCGAGATATCAAAGTACGCTATAAGCAGACGGTTCTAGGTGCAGCCTGGGCAATCATTCAGCCCTTTTTTACGATGGTGGTTTTCAGCCTGTTTTTTGGGAGACTGGCAAAAATTCCCTCTGATGGTATTCCCTATCCCATTTTCAGTTATGCGGCTTTGGTGCCGTGGCACTTCTTCGCTCATGGCCTGAGCCAATCAGCAAGCAGTTTAGTAACAGATTCCAGGCTTGTCACGAAAATCTACTTTCCTCGCCTCATCATACCCATTTCCACCGTACTTTCCGGGGTAGTAGATTTTGCCCTGGCATTCATCGTGCTTGTGGTGATGATGCTGTTTTATGGCATCATACCTACAATAAACGTATTCTGGTTGCCGCTCTTTTTGTTGCTCGCATTAAGCACGGCCTTAGGGGCAGGGTTGTGGTTTTCAGCCATGAATGTTCAGTTTCGCGATGTCCGGTATGCCATTCCTTTTGTTGTCCAGTTTTGGCTGTTTGCTACGCCTATTGCCTATCCCAGCAGCCTATTGTCAGAACCTTGGCGGAGTATTTATGGAATTAACCCCATGGTCGGTGTCGTAGAGGGTTTTCGTTGGGCTTTGTTGGGAATAGATACAGCCCCGGGGCCAATTATCGTTGTTTCTTCTTTGGTATCATTGATACTATTGGTTACCGGGGCGTTCTACTTCCGTCGTTTGGAAAAGACATTTGCGGATGTAATTTGAGAAGAGTGCCTTTGATTAATCTATAGGTATGGTATGAGCGAAGTTGTCATTCAAGTTGAAAATCTAAGCAAACAGTATCGAATTGCCGGCAAACAGCAAAGGTATAAGACATTGAGAGATTCTGTCACTGCTGCTTTAACGGCGCCATTCCGTCGCGCTGGCAGACTATTGCGTGGTCAGGCTACCGGAGCAGCCGAATTGAATAAAAAAATTTGGGCGCTCAAAAATGTTTCCTTTGAGGTCAAGCAAGGCGAAGTGATTGGCATTATCGGCCGTAACGGCGCAGGTAAAAGCACATTGCTTAAAATTCTCTCTCGTATCACGGAGCCAACAAGCGGACAGGCTAAGATTTGCGGCCGGGTCGGGGCTCTTTTGGAAGTCGGTACCGGCTTTCACCCGGAGCTCACCGGCAGGGAGAATGTTTATCTCAACGGTGCCGTGCTGGGCATGAGGCGTTCCGAGATTGAGCGCAAATTCGACGAGATTGTCGCTTTCGCAGAAGTGGAAAAATTCATTGACACGCCGGTCAAGCATTTTTCCAGTGGTATGGCCATGCGTTTGGCGTTTTCCGTTGCCGCACATCTGGAGCCGGAAATTCTTTTGATGGATGAGGTGCTGGCCGTTGGTGATATCGCCTTTCAGAAGAAATGCGTCAACAAAATGGAACATGTCGGGCAAGAAGGAAGGACCGTACTCTTAGTGTCGCATAACATTCCTGCCGTTACCCGTTTATGTGACCGGGCAATATTGCTGAATCAAGGCCGTGTAATACGTGACGGGTCTTCTCGCGAAGTTGTTGCCACTTATTTAAACGATGGCTTGGGTACCTCAGCAGAAAGAGAATGGCCGGATTCGAGCAAGGCGCCAGGTGATCATATCGTTCGGTTGTGTGCCGTGCGCGTGATTAATGAAGGCGGCCAAACAACAGACGCTATCGATATTCGCCGGCCGGTCGGGATCTATATGGAGTATGAGGTGCTCAAGAGCGGCTACATTCTGTGGCCGCATTTCACCCTGCATAATGAAGAGGGCATTTGGGTTTTTGTCGCATTTGACCAGGATTTCGCCTGGAAACGGCGGCCCCGGCCGGCAGGGCGTTACGTCAGCATTGGTTGGATTCCGGGAAATTTTCTATCAGAAGGAATGATGTTCATTGGCGCATGTATGAGGACTGAGCACCCGAAAATGATGCATTTCCACGAACGGCATGTGGTTGCTTTTCAAGTCATCGATTGTCTGGATGGCGATTCGGCGCGTGCTGACCATCCCGGACGGTTCCCTGGAATTGTAAGGCCACTATTGAAATGGACCACTCCAATTAGCCCGGATCGACCCCAATATAAGATAAAGCTGACGGAGAGGGAAAATGTTTTCTGCGGATAAGCTCGAGGTATGGAATTTAACGCCGAATAGCAATGCTCTTGTTGGCGCACAAAGGATTTTCAACGTGGTCGGCCGCCTGAGATCACCGCATGCAACAATAAAACTCCTTTATTCGCTTAACAATGGTTCCGAAAAATCGGTATGGTTTAACGCGAATGAAAAGAGATCGACGCGCCTCGAGTATCATGGAGATTTTAATATCGACACCATCGAGGCGGCTGATCTTAAACCTCGAAATCGTCTCGCTTTTCGGATTGTCAACGGCGCCATAGAACAACCAAAGTACGATCTAATATTCTCAACGCACGCGATTTTAGAAGAATTGCCGCAATTCCGCCTCAACCTGGAAGGAGTCGATAATCCGGAACAGGTCGGACAAATTGTCGACGGCAAGTGGCGGGTTAGCAGAGATGAGAACCACGAACCCTGCTTGGAGATTCTCAAGGAGGACGCCGGCCTGGATAGAATTATTTTATTCGGGCGCCATGACTGGACAACGGGTTATGAGATTACTGCCAGGATATGTGTGACCGCTTGGACTACAAACACCCATAATGTCGGCCTTGTATTTAAATGGAATCCACACCTTCAGGGCGATGGAACCCATCTGCCAAGCCAGTGGAGTACCGGTTTAGGCTATTATTACTCTCGTTGTCCGGGATTGAGAATTCGATTTGGGGTGGATGTGCATTTAGATAAAGACGGTAATAAGCTTGGCGACCACATTTTACAAGAAGCCACGCTTTCATGGTGGCGCAGGTGGGTTGGCCGGTTCGGAAACAAAGTTTTTTACAAAGCGCTGCCGAGAATTTATCCGCTTTCTCAATTCGTGCCCGGTGTTCAATACCGCCTTCGACTAATCGTGCGGCCGGAAAAGTACGCTTTGACGGTTTGGAAGAATGGAAAAAAAGAACCGCATCCTCAGGTTTTAGTTTTAAACCCCATCGAGAAATTGGCCTGCGGCTCAACAGGCGTGATTGCTCTTAATTGCGGTGTGAGAGTTTATGAGTTCAATGTGACGCCATTCTAATTGAATACAAAGAGAGATTCTGTAGAATGTTTCCTTCGCATAAGCTAAGCAAAGTTTTGACCGGGAGTATGGATCGCCTGCTCAATCGCCGCAGCCGCCCGATTCCCATTGAAGGAATTCCCAGCGGAGTTTCATTTGAAATGTTGAACGAATTATGCCAAAAGCAATGGGGAAAATCGTTAAGGCGTATTTCATACATGCACATTTCCAGTTGGAAGGCCGCTGGTTCTTATAGGATATTTTTGGAAACAGAAAATGGATTCAAATGGAGCGTCATCTTCAAAAATGCAATCTATCGCTTAGATCATCTTCCCGCTTTGGCAGAGCTGCCCGTCAACCCCGGACCGTCTGAGTTTGTGGTTTACAAAAATGCTCGAGGACCATTAACCGGCTATCTCCCGGCCATCTATCTTTGCTCGGAGGTCGTTCCCGGCAAACAGTATCAATATTTGCTTGAGGATTTGGGAAAAGAATACCAAAAGTCTTTAGATCCTGAGATTATTTTGAGAATAGTGCCAGAGCTGCCGTTAATTCATAGAACATTGCGTGAATGGTTCTCGACTATAAGCAACTCTGTCTTGCCGAATTACGACCTTAAGTTTTCGATTGGCCTCCTAAATTATGTCCGGATTCATTTGGAGCATTATGCCCTGAAACATTGCAATAAAACGGCTTATGACGTATGCAAGATTTTGCCTGATATTGCTGGCTTTCGCGATTGTTATGTATTTCGAGAAAAACAAATCCTCCAACCGATCCATGGTGATTTCAACCCCTCAAATGTATTGACCAATGGACGGCATCCGGCAAAGCTGAAACTGGTTGATTGGGAATGGGCCGGTTTAGGGATGATACACGCGGACCTGGCCTCTTTGCTGGCTCGAGCACCGGCTGATATTGAACAGCAGGCATTGGCCATTTTCTCCAAGCAGAATAGTTGTTGCTCATTTGCAGAACACAAACGCTTGTACCAGATTCATAAACTGGAACGCCATCTTCTCGATGCCGCCTTCATGGCAGCACAGCAGGTGAAATCTGACACCTGCAATAATTTCGATAGGATTATCAAAGCGTCGTTAAACCGGGCACGCCAGGCTTATCAAGAGTTAATCCATGGCTAAATTCTTACAGGCTCTTAAGAATAAACCGCATTCTAAATGCAAGAGTAATAATATGCCACGCGTGAGTATTGGAATGCCAGTCTATAATGGCGAAAAATATATAAAGGCGGCAATAGATTCTATGTTGGCGCAAAGTTTTGGCGACTTCGAGCTCATCATCTCCGACAATGCCTCGATTGACGCAACCGAGCAAATTTGCCGGGCATACGCTGCCAAAGACTGGCGAATTCGCTACTATCGAAATAGCCTCAATGTCGGCGCGGCAAAAAATTTCAATCGCGTCTTCGAACTGTCGTCCGGAGAATATTTCAAGTGGGCTGCACATGATGACGTTTGCGCCCAGACCTTTCTTGCTAAGTGCGTCCAGGTGCTCGATGTCGATGATTCCGTCGTTTTATGTCATCCTAAAACAAAGATTATTGATGAACAGGGCCGAATGCTGAGCCTCTACGATAAAGAACGGTGCACCAATTCACCCATGGTACACCACCGCTTTCATGACTTGGTTTTGTTGCACGTCATGTGCTTTGAGATATTTGGGCTGATCAGGTCCGAGATTCTCAGAAAGACGCCTCTGATCAGCAATTTCACTTCGACCGACAGAATTTTGCTCGGTGAATTGTCTTTATATGGCCGGTTCTTTGAGATTCCGGAATATCTATTTTTCCGAAGAAACCATCTGCAATGTTCCTCAAAGGCATTCAATCATCGGTCAATTATCGTATGGCTCGATCCCTCACAAGCCGGGCGGTTGGCGCTTCCCAGGTGGGCAATTTTTTTGGAGTATTGCAAAGCCATAAAGCGCGGCAAATTGAGCTGGCAGGAGCGAACCGGCTGCTATAGGGTCATGGCAAAGTGGCTGCGGAGTAATTGGAAAGGATTGGTCTATGACCTGGCCGTGGCTGCAAAGAGCTTGTTGCGCCGTTTAAATCCGGCGAATAAGTGGCAATTTGAAATAGGCCGCCATCGGCCTCTTTTCCAGAAAAGCGAATCATGATGAAGATACTGATCTACGCCCATTTATTTCCTCCATCAAAAGGCGGCTTGCAATACGCCAACCTGGAATTTGCCAAAGGGTTGCAAGCTTTGGGACATGCGGTCGAAGTGATTGCTTGCCATAATCGTGGCATCAAGAAGTTTATCGCCGAGTTAAATTTTCCAGTCCACGTTATTCCCAAATGGCCATGGGCGACTATGCATAGCCTGTCGGGAAAGGGTTTGTTGAACTGGTTTTTTGTTCCCTGGTATTACGCGGCCGTCAGCCATCAAATCAAGCGATTTAAACCGGACGTTATTTTGGTGGCCGATGAAACTGCCAATTGTTTCTGGGGCATTTGGGCGCACAAAATAAACGTACCCTATGTTTCGTATTGCAGCGTGCCGTCGTTAAAGAATTTCCAAGAAGCTATCCGGAAAGATTTCACCGAAAGATTGGGCAAGCTAAGAATGGCCATTCATAGACGATTGCGTGATGGGTTATTGCGCAGCTACAAAAATGCGAAATTCATTTTGGCGGTAAGTCATTCTACCAAACGGGCCCTAAGCGAGGTGGCGCCGGAAGTATCCTCTAAAATAAGCATTGTTCCCTGCTCCGTTGATGAAAAATTTTTCAGCTTGCCTTTTGATCGTCCCGCCGCCATGAGCTTACGGCAGCGGCTCGGGATTGCAAATGATCAGTATGTCCTGCTGTCGGTGGCTCGATTAAGCGAGGAGAAAGGACTTGACGATGTGCTTGCCGCCTTGAGCGGCTTGGACAACACGGTATTGCGCGGCCTCAAATATGTGGTTGTTGGAAAAGGCGAAGCCGAGAGTTATTTGAAACAATTAACTAAAAATTTAAATCTCGATAATCACGTTGTTTTCGCCGGCGAGGCGCCGCATTTACAGCTTATTCACTACTATGACTTATGCGATCTTTTCGTCCTGCCCTCGCATCGAGAGTCATTCGGACGGGTGTTTGCAGAAGCCGCCGCTCGAGCCAAGCCCGCCATTGGCGTTAATGAAGGCGGCATGGCGGATATAATAGAAGATGGAGAAACCGGTTTTTTGGTCCCGAAACGGGATATAAAAGCCCTGCAAGACAAAATTATGTATTTCATCTCACATGCGGAGAAACAAAAAAAACTTGGAACACGCGCCAGGGAAAAAGCAGAAAGACGATATCATAGCCGATTCATCGCCCAGCAATTAGAAGACTGTCTGAAAAAAGCGGCTTGATAGAATTGCTGCTTTTCTAAATGAATGTGTTTGTCCAACGAATAGTCGTGAGAGAGCTAGATCATGATTCAAGTCTTAATAGGCGGAGACGTCTGCCCGATTGGCATGAATTTGCCTTCTTTTAAGCGAGGAGATGCAAAAAGCATTTTCAATGACCTATTGATTGAATTTGAAAGGGCGGATCTTACAATGATAAATCTTGAATGTCCGCTTATAGATAAACCGGCTCCGATTGTAAAGAATGGTCCGGTGCTTGGCGTCGCCAGTGATTGCATAAACGGACTGAAACAGGCCGGATTGGACGTTCTCGGTTTGGCCAATAACCATATCATGGATCATGGTCCCGGCGGATTGGAAAATACTTTGAGAGTTTGCACGGAAGCCGGCATTGCAACTGTTGGCGCCGGGAAAAACCTGCGAGAAGCCAGGCGGATGTTAATTCGAAAAGTTGGGGATATCAGAATTGCCATCCTGGCGGTCGCCGAGCATGAGTTTTCGATAGCAACGGAAAATTCGTGGGGCGCCGATCCACTCGATCTAATCGATTTTGTCAGAAACATCAAAGAACAAAAGGAGAATTTTGATTTTTTGATCGTTCTCTTGCACGGAGGAAACGAGCATTATCCATATCCCAGTCCGAGAATAAGGGATACTTGCCATTTCATGGCGGAAATGGGCGCGAGGGCGATCATTGTCCAGCATACGCACTGCCCGGGTTGCTATGAGGAATATAAAAATGCGCATATTGTCTATGGCCAGGGAAACTTGATCTTCGATTGGCCGAATCACGGCAAGGCTTTTTATGAGGGATTTCTGGTAAAACTATTCATCGCCGGCGATCTCAGCTCGACAATGCATATCGTTCCATATCGACAATCGGAGACACGAGTAGGAATCAACATAATGGAAAAAGAAAAAGAGAGAACGTTTCGTGAAGCGCTTGAAGAAAGATCATGCTTCGTCACAAATGATGACTTTGTCAACGCGGAATGGCTGCGGTTTTGTGAAATCAGAAAGCATGACTATTTCAACAAAGCTTTGGGCCTCAGCCGCTTGTTTCGCAAGCTCAATTCTCGAGGCTTGCTCTCTCCATATTTTTATAAAACCAGGCCGATGGCCGGCTTGCAAAATCTTATTTCCTGTGAAGCGCACCGGGAAGTTTTGGAAACGATCTTTAATCATCGTCTGATACAAGCACGCTGATGAAAGGAGAATGTGATGTCCGTACGACTTGCAATCCATCATCGCACAGGAAGCTTTTCCGAGCGGTGGATTAACTATTGTTTACAGCATGGAATAGATTTTAAGATTGTTAATTGCTATGACTCGGCTCTCATGTCACAGTTAAAGGACGTCGACGGTTTATTGTGGCATTGGGTGCATTATGAGCCGGGTGCTCAGCTTGCCGCCAGGCAGATCATTGCGTCCATTGAAATGCAAAACCTCAAGGTTTTTCCCAGCACGGCGACTTGCTGGCATTTTAATGACAAAATTGCCCAGAAATATCTTCTCGAAGCTATCGCAGCGCCGCTGGTTCCTTCCCATGCTTTTTTTGACAAGCAGGAAGCCCTGAATTGGATAGAGCAGGCGGAATTCCCCAAGGTGTTTAAATTGCGATGCGGCGCCGGTTCTCAAAATGTAAAATTGGTTAAGACGAAAAGAGAAGCAATAAAACTTTGTGATACGGCTTTCGCAAGAGGTTTTGCCGCCGTTAACGGCTATTTTAATGATACAAAGACCAAAGCGCGGAAAATAAATAATATGAGCCAGGCCATGGAAAAATTGCGGCGAATGCCAAAATCAATTTATGCGAGCTCATTGCAAAAACAGTTTTTGCCCAGACAAAAAGGCTACATCTATTTCCAGGATTTTCTGCCTGACAACAAATTTGATACAAGAATAACCGTGATCGGAAACCGGGCATTTGGCTTCAAGCGGAATAACCGGCCAAATGATTTTCGCGCCTCCGGAAGTGGGCACATTATTTATGATTCTGCAGGAATTGACAAAAGATGTATTGCGATCGCCTTTAGCGTTGTTGCAAAGCTGAAAACACAAAGTCTGGCGTTTGATTTTATTCTTGATAAAAATCATGATCCCCAAATCACTGAAATAAGTTATTGTTATCAAAATAAGGCTATTTATGATTGCCCGGGTTATTGGAATAATGAGATGAACTGGCATGAGAGTCACGTATGGCCAGAAGACGCGATCTTGATAGACTTGCTGCACACGATTTCGTATCGGACCGGCGTATGATGCAAAATAAAACAGCAGCCGCCGTAAATAGTTTCGATCATGCCTTGCCGCGTTACTATTTGGAATGGGCGCTTTTGCCATTCATTATCGGCCTGATGACTTTAAGCCATATCGAAGGCTGGTCGACAATTATGGTATTATATGGTATATGCTTGGCCATTTTATTTTTTATAAATTTTTTATATCTCAAGTTAAAATTGCAGCCGGAAGTCATTATTCAGTTTGCCTGGATCGCCTGGGCTGTCATTGGCGTGTTTAATGCAATCGATCTTGCTTTATTCTGGCGGGGGCTGGCGATCATCATTCAGATGGAAGTATTGATATTTATAGTTGCCGGCATATGCGCTTTGTATCGAAACATGTCATTAGTCGTTCTTGCCATTGCTATCGGCGGCCTTGTTGTCGCCCTGTCAGGCTACTACAACGGTGAATTAGAGCTCGCGGATGAAGTCGCATCGAGAGCACAAGTGGAAGGTCTAACGGGAAACCCCAATAGTTTTGCGTATCATCTGCTTTTTGTCATATTTGCCATGTTCTATTTTTGGAGAAATAAGTCCTCGTTTTGGCAGCGCGGCCTTATGGGCGCAATAGTGGCAATATCTGTCATCGGCATCATATATTCCGGCTCACGAAAGGGATTTTTAGGTGTTTTGGCATTCGTGCTGTGTTGGTTTCTGTTTTGCCATGGCAAAAGCGCTTTCAAAAAACCTGTCAGCACCCTGGCCGTTCTTCTTATTTTATCAGTGGGCATCTATCATATCACTGGCTACGTGTTGTCGAGCACCTATTTGGGAGAACGATTGGAGGATGCCAGAGAACGTGGCAATTCACTCCGGGCGCGGCTGTATAAAGAAGGCTGGGAGATGATTCAAGAGAAACCGATTTGGGGTGTTGGGTTGAATAATTTTAGGGCGCTATCAGCAACGAGAATGCACTCACATTCTGACTACATCGAAGTGGCTGCCAATACCGGTATTGTGGGCTTTGTCCTGTACTTCTCGATATATATCGTCTTATGGCGCCGCTTGACGCGAATACGAGCGATGACAGATGAGCCTGATCTTTTATACATAAGTGGCCTGTTGAAGGCAGCAATTATAACAATACTTATTCTTGCTTTTGGCAGACCCAATATCGATTCGAAGCTAACCTGGGTTTTCCTGGCCGGCGCGATTGGCTACTCTTGGTCGATCGAGCGAGCTTTGTCCAAGCGCCTGCATGGTCGAGGCGAATCGACAGGATTTTTGAGACGTGAAATACGGCGAGAAACGGGCAGCGCGGCTTTGGCCACGGCTGCAAAGGGTGGCTGATTTTCCTCGATGCGCTTTGTATCTGGTGTTTGACAAGTTTTTGCGGTCATGCGAGTTTTGCCGGGGCAATGCAATTTTGGCGTCAATCTGTCTAAAGGAATGGAGATGGAAATGAATCGGGCCGGTCTTATATTGCTGAAAATTTCTCAGCGCCGCCGCGAGCTCTTTCGCACGCCCCATGCCGACGTGCGTGTGGCTTTGCTGGTGGCTGCGCTTATTTTCTGGCTCGACCTTTTTGTCAGATTTAGCGCTTATCAATCTCTATTTAAACTGTTGCCATTAGTTGGGTATATAAAATTTTACGGCGCGCTGCTCATGGCATTTTTGCAGTCGGCGGCGGTTTTATTCGTTATCGTGCAGTTTCCGAAGATCGTTCGCATTCCGGTCATCCTTGTTGCTGTGCTTATTGTTCTCGTTCAAATGTCCTATTTTCTGGCCCAAGGCCGCTATATGACCAGCATCGATTTGTTCAATGCACTAACCGTCGGAAGGGATCAAGTTGAAGGCGCGATTGCAAGCTTCTTTGATCCAGTCGTAAGTCTGTATGCCGTGCCCTATCTTTTTTTTCTCTTTGTGCTTTTGGCCGTCCCGTATAAATTTCATCCCCGCAAGCATTTGGCGACCATTCCAATGGTCGCGCTTTTCCTCGTCGTCTCCAATTACGTTTTTTTTGTCAAGCTGCAGGAGAAGTATTTTCATCTGAATCCGCTTGCCTCTTTTATTCGTGCGGCCTTCTATTGCCAATTCCGCAGCATGTTGGAATACCACGGGCCGCGGGATGAACTGCCGGAGGTGCAAGCGACAGAAAGGCCGAAGGACAGCATTATCTACATTATTGACGAATCCATTCGCGGAAGCCAGTTGAGCTTGAATGGATATTTCCGGCCAACGACGCCTTTTCTCCAAGCTCTTGCCGCAGAGGGACGCCTAAAGAATCTCGGCATTTGCGTGGCGGCAAGCACTTATTCATACATTACCAATGCCTATTTGATAAGCGGCCACAACGAGTTTCCTGACAAGAACTTCCGCACCGCTAAAAATCCAACGATTTTTGATTATGCCAAAAAGATGGGCTACAAAACTGTTTTCATTGATGTGAATGAAAGTTATCTGACGATTCAAACCCAACGATCGACGGTGAAATCCATCCGATCCGTAGATCAGTGGATGACGGTTCGATCTTTCAAGGAACGCCGGATCGACATCGATACTGAAAAAGATATGGCCGTCGTTCGATTCATCAGCGATCGGCTGAATGAGGCTGGCGGCTACTTTATGGTGGTTATTAAGAAAGGGCTGCATTTCCATTATCGCACTCGTTATCCCGATGATCCCGCGTACAGGCTTTGGAAACCCGTGATGGAATTGAGCGAAGCCATTGATCCAAGTCCCGCCGGACGTGAGAAGCTGGTCAACACTTATGACAATGGCCTTCGTTTTGTCGTTGATGAATTCTTTCAGGTGCTCACATCCAATACTAAAAATCAAAACTACGTTGTTCTTTATACCTCGGATCATGGCCAAACTTTATCTGAGCAAGGACAAATCTATACTCATGCCAAGCCTGACAAGGTAATTGCTGACGTCCCGGAATTTTTTGTGATCGGCCAACGATATGTCAAGCAGAGGCTGATATCGAGTATACCCAATGGAATTATGGTGTCGCATCTGAACAATTTTGCCACTTTGCTTGATTTGATGGAAGTGCCGAATGCCTTGCGCGTTCGATTTTATGAAAAGTCAATCTTTGCCTTGACTTCCGAGGACAACCAAGTACGCTATTTTCTGGATGGCTCTCTTTATGGCCTAGGTGGCAATTATGAGGTGATAGGCATTCCTACGCCTCCAGATGAAGGCTGGGGTTTTTCCCATTTCGTTGCAAAATCTGCTCCGGCACGATAGTCAATCGGAATGCCCTGCTTTCAAAATGATTTAAATGAAAAGGGATGAAGCGAAGCATCGCATTCCGGTTTAGATGGTTCAATTCTTACGTTAAAAGTATCGCCGATGTTTTATTCCTTGGAAAGCCGCCTCAATTCGCCTGTTGGCCTCACTTTTATCGCCGGCCAATTGGGTTTGGGCGGTGCGGAGAAACAGCTTTACTTGTTAGCCAGAGAATTGCTCCGCGTGGGCTGGCGAATCTCGGTGATTACTCTGAACCCCCATCGGGGAGATTATTGGGAAGAGCCGCTGCGCGAGTTGGGAATTCCAGTCTATGGAATAGCTGACGGGCTATCTCGCTTCCACCGTCTAATGGCGATCCGCCGTCTTCTCTGCCAACAGCGCGTGCAGATCGTTCATGCTTGGATGATGCACGCGAATCTTTACGCCGCTCTAGGAGGAAGGTTGTCTAACACGCCTATCCGTATAGGCTCTCAGCGTAATCATCATACCTCGCGTGAGAGCCTTGGTCGTGCCTGGTATAATATGAGCCTGCGGGGATTGGATAGTTTGGTCGTCAACTGTCAACCCGCGGCTGAGTTTCTGCGTCAACATCGGCCAAAGCTGCAAGTTAAAATGGTGCCAAACGGCGTCGAGGTCCCGGAGTCATTGCCAGATGCAGAGCATAAAAAAAAGCTGCGCGAGCTTTTGGGGATTTCAAGAACGGCAAAGGTGATTGGCGCCGTGGGTTCCATGATACCGCGCAAAAACGTTGCGGCACTAATAAAGGCCATCGGCCTTCTTTCCAGCCAAGAGGCAGAACTTGAGCTCGTGCTGATTGGTGATGGGCCCTTGCGCCGTGATTTGGAACGTCAGGCGTTATCAAGCTTGCCTAAGGATATGGTTCGATTCACCGGGGCGATTCCGAATGCGGCGGCTTGGTTTCCTGCATTTGATTTGCTCTGCTTGCCTTCTTTGGATCTGGAAGGCACACCCAATGTGCTCATTGAAGCCTCGGCCGCCGGATTGCCCGTTGTGGTGACCAGGGTAGGAGGCGTGGCTCATGTGGTTGATGATGGCGTTACGGGATTGCTGGTGCCGCCGCAAGATGTGCATGCACTTGCCAATCGTATAGGAAGGCTTCTCGTGGACTCAACTTTACGCCGCCGCATGGGCGAGGCCGGCCGCGAGAAGATGCGTCGGGAATTCAGCGTCAAAGCAATGGCAGCCTGTATGACGCAGGTTTATGAGGAAGCTTTTGCCGCGAAAGGACTAAGTAGGAATGATTTCTAAATGAAAAACATTCATTCACTGAAAACAAAAAGCCCCGTGCTTTTAGTCGGCGACTTTCTGTCATCCTCGGTCAGGAACCGCAGCTCTTGTGAAGAACTTGCCGCTCAACTTATAGTATCTGACTGGCCGGTGATTACCACTTCGAGTGAATTAGACCGCATAGCACGCTTGCTTGATATGGTCTTTACAGTTTTGCGTCGGCGGAAAGACTATGTCATTGCCCAGACGGAAGTTTACAGCGGGCCGGCTTTTGTCTGGGCGGAAGTTGTATGCGGTTTGCTCAAGCTGCTGAATAAGCCGGTTATACTAACACTTCGTGGCGGCAAGCTGCCGGAGTTTGCAACGCGCTGGCCGGGGCGTGTTCGACGTTTGCTACAGGCTGCTACTGTTGTTACTACTCCTTCCAGTTACTTGTTCGACAAAATGAAGCCGTATCGGGCAGATTTGCAAATTCTGCCAAATGCACTTGACTTAAATCGATACCATTTTAGATGGCGGAGCAAACCGCGGCCTCGCTTAATTTGGTTGCGTGCATTTCATAATGTTTATAACCCTTCACTTGCGCCACGCGTTTTATCATTACTTACTGGCACATTTTCGGATATTGAGTTGACGATGGTGGGCCCGGACAAGGGAGATGGAAGTTTGAAATGTACAAAGCAGGCCGCTACGGATTTAAATGTTATTGATCGATTAGTACTACCGGGATGCATATCAAAGGTAAAAGTCCCTATATGGCTGAACACCGCTGATATCTTTCTGAATACAACAAATGCTGACAATGCACCAGTCAGTGTTATTGAAGCCATGGCCTGTGGTTTGTGTGTGGTGAGCACAAACGTGGGCGGCATTCCATATCTATTGACCCATGAGCGGGACGCCCTCTTGGTCTCTCCCAATGATCCGGAAGCTATGGCTAGCGCTGTGCGCCGCATCTTAACCGAGCCTGGTTTAGCAGAGCAATTGTCTCGCAATGCGCGCAAGAAGGTTGAACAATTCGATTGGTCGGTAATTTTACCGCAATGGGAAGCAATGTTTATGAGAATTGCCGGGTGACAATATGGCTGATTTTTTAGATCGTCTCTACCAACATAGCCCGATTTGGGCTCAACAGGTTATGGTTGCTGCATACGGCCTATGGTGGTATCGTCGCCGCTTCGGACCACACTTCGATAGATTAGTTGCTGAATTCAAATCTCGAGAACGATGGACCATGGAACAATTTCATGCTTATCAGGAGCAACAATTGCACGATATGCTTTCGGCTGCTTGGCATGCTCCTTACTACCTGCAAGTCTTTAAAGACTTTGATATTGCTCCCACTTTGCCTCCATTCGAAGTGTTAAAGCGGCTGCCCTTGCTCTCAAAGGAGATTCTGCGGACCCGAGCTAAAGATCTGGTGTCGCAGCGATCATTGCCAAAAGGAACTATGATCTTCAAGTCTAGTGGAACAACGGGTACGCCTACCAAAATTTACTACACACCGGAGTTTCACGCTCTTGAGCTCGCTGTGGCCGTATCACGCAATTTGCACTGGGCTAATATAAGTCATCGCGAGCGACGTCTGATGTTTGGCGTACGCAAAGTTTGTCGCTACGACCAAAACAAACCTCCGTTTTGGCGTTTTAGCCCGGCCGAGAACATGGCTTACGCTTCCATTTACCATTTATCCGCCAAATTTCTACCATATTATCTCGATTTTCTTCATAAGTATCGTCCTGCCATGATCATGGGCTACCCGAGTGCTTTACAAACGGTAGCTTGCTATGCGTTGGAAAACGATAAATTGCCGCCACCGGCAAAAGCGGTCTTCACGACCTCTGAGACAGTTACAGCGCAAGCGCGCCGCACTATAGAAGCCGCTTGGCAATGTCGACTATATGATCGCTACGGGGGAGTGGAAGGATGCTTCTTTGCTTCACAATGCGAGCATGGTCGTTATCACGTCAGTCCCGATGTAGGCATCATCGAAATCGTCGATCAAGATGGGCTGCCTTGTCCGTTAAATGTTCTTGGCGAGGTGATATGCACCGGCTTGCAGAATACGCTCCAACCGCTGCTTCGATATCGACTCGGCGACGCTGCGCGTTGGGCTGGCGAGCAACAATGCCCATGTGGGCGCGCCATGCCGATATTGGAGACCATCGAAGGCCGCTTCGAGGATATTTGTTACACTCGCGATGGCCGTCAAATGCTACGATTTGATACCGTGTTCAAGGGTGTGGAAAACATTCGCGAGGCTCAGGTCGTGCAAGATCGTTTGGAGCTGTTCACGGTCTATGTTGTACCAATTAATGGTTTTGATCGGCATGATATTGAACAAATTAAAAATAACATGAAACTGCACGTTGGTAATGTCGAAACGCATGTTAACCTCGTCAACTCTATTGCTCGAGCCGCATCAGGCAAATTTCGTGCAGTAATCTGTAACCTTTCTCAAGAACAAAAAGAATCATTGCGACGATATAAATTGACCGGCCAAACCTTGTGAGGCATTTTATGGTAACCGAGGACCTGAACCTGCCATTGGTGACTGTGATTATGCCCATACGTAATGAACAGCGATGGATCAAGCGTAGTCTTTCGTCTGTTCTCTCACAAGATTATCCTTTTGATCGTCTTGAAATTCTAGTTGCCGATGGCATGTCAAACGACGAGACGCGACATATCGTGCGTGAGATAGCTCGACATGATCAACGCGTGCGCCTCATTGACAACCAGGCCCGGATTATGGCAACCGGGTTCAACGCGGCCTTGGCATTATCTCGTGGTGACGTCATCGTGATGTTAGGCGGTCATGCTGAACTGTCCCAGAATTACATGCGTACTTGCGCACGAATCTTGAAACTTAAAAAAGCTGACTGCGTTGGTGGAACTCTCGAAACGGCCTGTGAGACAAGAAAATCAGCCGCCATATCGTTAGCGATGAGTTCGCCTTTCGGCGTCGGAAACGCTACATTTCGAATCGGCGCGACGAAAGAGACTTATGTTGATACTGTGGCATTTGGAGCGTATGCCCGTGAGATCGTCGCGCGCGCCGGCCCGCTTGATGAAGAGTTCGTTCGTAACCAGGATGATGAATATAATTATCGTCTGCGCAAGCTTGGGGCCAGAATTTTGTTGGTTCCTGATATCCGATGCCGTTACTACAGCCGCACTTCTCTTCGTTCCCTATGGCGCCAATATTTTCAGTATGGTTACTGGAAGGTGCGCGTGATGCAGAAACATCCTCATCAGATACGCTGGCGGCAGTTTGTGCCCACGGCTTTTATCATGACATTGCTTGGAGCGACAGTCTTGGCTAATTTCACGCCCCTTGGGCTTGCGATGTTGGCGCTGGTCAGCGGCGCTTATTGCATGGCAAACATTGTTGCCTCTATCAGGGCCGCACATAAGAGCGGTTGGTGTCACTTTTCACTTCTGCCGTGTGCCTTTGCCACACTTCATTTCAGTTATGGCTTGGGTTTTCTTGCCGGACTGATAAAGTTTTGGAATCGTTGGGGGGACACGCGTACTAGGCATAGTGAAAAACGGCTTTGATTTCAAATGTGAATTACTAAATCGTATTCATACCGCTTCGAGATTAGGGGAGAGAACAGTTGTTGAACTTTTTATAATCAAATTTTATACCTCGGATCATGAAGTTAAACTTCACATGTGAATCTCTAATTATGAATGCAAAATAGCTAACCTTGCAAATTATGAGCTTGGTATGATAATTGTACAAATCTTCGCTGATCACAATTTTTACGAATTGGGTACATCTTGTTCACCAAGTTGAGGTTTTATTATGAGATGGTCAGCTAATCGATATTACTTGCTTTTGCAAATAGTGATTCTCTCTGCTTTTCTATATGTCAACGCCTACGCAACGACTTACTATGTGGCCATGAATGGCGATGATAACAATCCAGGAACTACCGAGGACAAACCATTTCGGACGCTACAGAGGGCGGCTGGAATAGTAAAGGCTGGGGACATAGTATTGGTCAAGCAAGGTACCTATGCTGGGTTTCATATCAGAGACAAGAATGGCCAAGCAAATGCGTGGATTGTTTTCAAGCCATACCCTGGACATCATGTCATTATTGATTCATATACCAATAGTTATGCCAACACCTGGAGAGGGGTGGAGATTTCGCAGTGTAGTTATATTGAAATCAATGGCTTTGAAATCACTGATTCCAACCCACTCTATCGTAGCGACAACTTCAAGGATTATAGTCAAGGACGATCTCATGATGGTATTAAACTCAATGGTGATCCTCGTTCCGATATCGGACCGTCCTTTATTCGGATTGTGAATAACCATATCCATCACACCGGTTCCAACAGTATACTCGGGGGAGGTCCCTATAACGAGTTTATTAATAATCATATTCATCATAGTGGCTTATCCAAACTAGGATACGGTATGTATATCAATGGAGGCGATGGTATCATTATACGCGACAATCATATTCATGATGCCTACGGTTTTGGAATTCATGTATTCGATTCGAGCAATTTATGGAGTCAATATGTTATCGAGAATAACCTTATTCACAACAACGGGCGATTGGATTACGGAAAAGGCTATGTGAAACCTGCCGGCGAGCGTAAGGGTGACGGCATCATTGCTTATGGCAATGAGCATATAATCCGCAATAACATTGTCTACGACAATATCAATTGGGGAATCAGAACAAGATCTGCATATTCTCTTGTAGTCAATAATACTTTGTATAACAACGGGCTCCAAGGAATCTATGCCTATAATAGCATAGACGCTATCGTGCGAAATAATATTGCTTACCAAAATCGGGGCGAAGATGGTTACTCAGGAGACTACTATATCGGTCCCGGCAATATACAGGACCATAATCTTTTTTCTATTAATCCGAAGTTTGTGGATGCGGCCAAAGGTGACTTTCACCTGCAAGCGGGTTCTCCGGCGATTGATGCTGGCATTCCCATTTCCGGCTTCAAAACTGATGTTGGTGGTACAATAAGACCTCAGGGAACCGGTTGGGACATTGGAGCATACGAATATGGCGGAGTTAAACAAAACACCTCACCCAAAGCGAAAATTGCTGCCGACGCTCTTGGCGGCGAAGCGCCGCTTACCGTCGATTTTGATGGTTCTCAATCAATAGACTTGGATGGCTTCATCCAAAGTTACCTTTGGAATTTTGGCGACGGTCAGGCTTCTCAGGCACAGAACCCTCCGCCCCATACTTTTGCCTCGGCGGGACAATATCTTGTAACCTTAGCCGTTACGGATAATAGTGGTGCAATCGGCAGAGATTCAATTACGGTTTCAGTTGTGGCGCCGGGGATCTATACGTACATCTATTTGGAAGCAGAAGGTGGAAACATTATTTCCCCGATGCAAATCGGAAGTGATGCGATCGCTTCGAGCGGTGCTTATATTTATACGCCTGCCGGTACGGGCAATACGACCAGCCCCGCGGCAGAGGCCGGATATCAAATAGAGCTGGCCAATAGCGGCCTTTATTATTTATGGATGCGCACGTATGCGCCCAGTTCTAATAATGATGCTACTTACGCGGGATTTAATGGCTCTTATGTGCGGATTTTTCCGCAAAACACCAACGTGTACGAATGGGTTAAAGCAGGCGATACTTATAATCTCAACGCCGGTCCCAACCAAATCAACATTGGGCACGGTGAGGAGCAAGCCAGAGTCGACAGATTATTGATTACTAACGATTCGAATTTTATCCCGAAAGCGACTGATGGTCCACCAACCGCTTCAATTGCCCTGAGCGACCCCTCACCCACCAGAGCCGGGCAGGTTCAAGTGATTTTAACAACTTCAAATGTTGTTACGAAGCTCCCCACGCCTTTGATCTTCACAGAAAGCGATAATTCTACGAATCAGATTGATTTAAGCGGATCGGTGCCTGGTGATACCTTCACGGGGATTTTTGTCGTGGATGAGACCGTTGCGGATGGCATTGGCTATTTTGCCCTACCTGCCGGCGCGCTGATCGATGTGAATGGGATCAAAGGCAATGAAATAAAGTCCGGCGTTTTTGTCAGGATCGATAAAACGCCTCCGGCTAACCCCCAAAATGTAAAAGTGGATTTTAGCCCGCCGTAAAATGCTCTGGCGAAATTGCATAAACATAATCTACTTCAACAGCGTAAGCTGCCGCACCTGCCGCACGATGCCATCGACATCCATCCTGTAGAAATAAGTGCCGCTCGGCAAATTGCTGCCTTGAAAAGTTACGGCATGCGCACCGGCCTCTTGACGCTCATCAATCAATGTGACAACTTGCTGGCCGACCAGGTTGAATACTTTGATGCTGACTTGCGCCGCTTCCGGCAGCTCGAAGCGAATGGTCGTGCTGGGGTTGAACGGATTCGGATAGTTTTGGTGCAGCATGATTTGTTTGGGGACTTCCACCGCCGCTACTTCCTCTTCAGATTCTTTGGAGAGCGTCCGGCTGATTTCATAAAAGCTGGTCGTTCCACTTACTTCATTCCCCACAACCAAAAGCGGCTTGCCAGTTGGGCTGTCGCCGGCTTTGATGAAAATCAAGCCTTCCGGGGCGAGATCGCCAGCCGTGCCCGCCTCCGGATCGCCGGCAAAATCGCGCGTATTGAAATACTGCACGAAACGAACCTGGAAAAGATTGGTGATATCATAAACCATAATGCCGCCCATGCGCTCAAGCCCGATGAACGCGTAAGTTTGTTTGCCGATTTTACCGAGCACGATGCCTTCCGGCTCCGGGCCTTTGTCGTCGCTGCGATTGTCGAGCGTGTTGTTGGTGTTGCTTGCATTGAAATTGTCGGGAAAGGCCGCCGCGGTGATTTGCTCGAAATCATCGCCGCTGTCATAAACGAGCTGGCCGGTGAGCGTCCAAATCGAGAACGAGCGGCTGCCGAAGGCGTACAACTCGTCAAAATCGCCGTCGTTGTCGGTATCGCCGGTCTGGTTGGTGACGTTCAAACGCCCGAGGTTGGCATTTTGCTTGAGATCGGCCGCATTGGGAAAAGCCGTGGGATCGAGATTCAGGCTGCCCACGCGGCTGGCTTCCACAAATCCTTCATATTCACGCACGTCGCCTTCGTTGGCGGTGATGAGAAAGGGCGCACCCAAGAAACGATGCATCGCAATCGCATCCGGCTGGTACATGCCTTTTATCGGCCAGTTGGCGATGTTGATCGCGTTGTCACGATCACTGGCATCGAGGCCATTGCCGGCGGCGTTGTGATCCTTGAAGCCCAGCCCGACCAACTCGATGAACTTCGCTTTTTTGATATCCAGAATGCCGATGGCATTGTTCTCCTGCAACGTGACCCACGCTAATTTCGAGTCGTGCGAAACGGCAAGGTACTCCGGTTCGAGATCCTGGGCGACGGTGGCGTTCGGCCCGAAGATGCGAATGTTCGGATCGAGCGCGGCATAGTTGAACGCCTTGAAATCCGTGGTGCGCACATTTTTCTGGGTGACTTTGCGCGCGCCGCGCGAGACATCGATAATGCTGACCGAGCCTTCGGGATCGACGGTATAATCCGTGTTAGGCTCGCCCTCGTTCGCCACCAGCACTTTGTCGCCATCGGGCGTGAACGCGAGCATGTCGGGAAGCGCCCCAACTCTCACGGTGCTTAGAAACCGGCCTTTGGTATTGAAGAAGACGACTTTGCCGGGTTCGGTTTTAACTTCATTTTCCACGGCGACGGCGACGACACCGTCGTGAACAGCAACGCTATTGGCGACGGCGCCGAAAGGTGTGACGTCAATTGGCTCGAGGGGTACGGGGTTGGCCGGATCGCTGATATCCAGCACGTCGACTCTGGCCGCTTGCGCGTTGACAACGAAAAGCCGCTGGGATTTACGATCGTGCGCGACGATTTCCGAAGCGCCTTGATCGAATATACCCGTTGTGTAAGTTCCGATCTTTTTAAGCTCGATGCCCGACTGTGCCATTGCCGTGGTTGCGGTTATCGCGGAGGTGGCAAGCGCTCCGGCCAAGCCGAGGTGCAACAATGTCCTTCTCGCTGTGGAAATTCGTTCCGCCATCATCATAGCGCGTTCTCCTTACGGAAAAGACGATGAATATGCGATACTGGGAGTTGGAATTTACGAGGCAGGCATTAACTGGCAATAAAGTCGAGGTTAAGAATTTGTTATTGAAACCGCAATAACCCAAAGCGAACGAGCCGCAACCCAAAAGAAAATCTCCAACAGATAGAAAAACCCAACTGATAAAACTTTATCAGTTGGATCTTTCTATCTGTTGGAAAGCCGCGTTATAGGTTCGGTAGAAGGGAATCGAGGCAATAAACAACGGGCGGAATGGTGCGTGCAAATAAGGAAGGGAGAACCTTTTGTCCGTACCATCCCGCCACGTTTTAACGAGAGGCTAAAATTTGACGGCCAATTTCACCACTTTGTCCGTGTCTGGCCATGCCCTACGGGCGTAGCCGTCCGTGTTTCTTAGCGTGTCAGCAGCATCTTGCGCGTTTGCACCACGCCGCGGGCTTCGAGGCGGTAGAAGTACATGCCTGTGGTCAACCCGGTAGCATCCCAAGTGACAGTGTAGGTACCTGCCGTTCTCAAGCCTTCCACCAGCGTAGCCACTCTTTGACCGAGCACGTTGTAAACCGCCAAGCGCACGAAGCCGGTCTTGGCAACGGCGTAGTCGATACTGGTTGAAGGATTGAAGGGGTTGGGATAATTTTGACTGAGCGTAAAATCCGTCGGGCGTTCTGCAGAAGTTTGACGTTCTTCGACTTTGGTCGGCTGGCCGCCACCTTCGGAAGTGAGAATACCGAGCGCAGAGAGCAAAGTCCAATCCGCGGCCCAGTTCAAATTGGGGCCAAAGGCGCCGAGATAATTTGCCGATACAAAGAAACCGTCATTCGGCGGCGTGGCCGCGCCGGTCAAAGCCGGACTGCCTGCGGCGGGACGCGGATCCAATCCGCCGTCGGTGGTGCGGCTGATGCCGCGCAGTTGCGGATTATCGAACCGGTTGTTGTTCGCCGGATTGGTGACATAGGTGCGCGTAAAATCCTGCGCAATATATTCATTCGGCGTCGGACCGGCGCCAAAACCGAAGAAGATATTGTTCTGCAAAACCAGATCGCCCGCTTCCAGGCGCGCACGGCTGTCTTCGCCGCTCGCCAAATCTTCGATCTGCACGGCGCGGCCGAAGAAATCCGTGAAAATACTGTTATAATACTTACCGCCGGCATTGTCGCGAATATTCAACCCAAAATCGTTACGCGCGTTGCCCGAGGCTGCACCCGAGCCGATGTAGGTGGCATTGTAAATGATCGGAATCGCGAACGGCTGCCCGTCTTCCGGCGTCGTGCCGCCGTCGTGCTCGCCGCCCGAACCGGCTTGCAACGGATCTTGAATCAAAAACCAGAATTGATTCTTGCCGCGCCAGCCTTCGTCATAATCGAATCCGTCGTCGTCATTGAAGGCGCTCACCAAGTAGCGGGTATTCACCGTGCCGCCGAACCATTCATAACCATCGTCGGCATTATTGTATACTTCGATAAACTCGATCGTCGTGCCGCGGCCGACCGCGCCCATGGTCAGACCGTTGATCTCGTTGGCAGCGCCGATGTTGGTGCCGCCATGACG
>JAKEEU010000302.1 GCA_022616415.1 Candidatus Zhuqueibacterota bacterium
CATTCGATCCGAATCCGGCGAACAACTCGAAATCGGTCATCGTGACCGCGATGAATCCGCCGCCGGTGATCGACTGCCCCGCGGATCGCGACGCGGTCGCAGCCACGCCGGGCAGTACAACGGCCATCGTCAACTATCCCGATCCGATGGTCACAGACAATTGCCCGGGAGTTACAGTCGTCTGCAATCCGCCATCCGGCTCGGCGTTCCCACTGGGCGTGACGACGGTTAATTGCGTCGCGACCGATTCCGGCGGGGCGATGGCCTCGTGCAGCTTCGATATCAAGGTCTGGGACGTCATCATTCAGGACGATGTGAAAAAGGATTACATCCTTTTCAACTCGTTCACAGGCGAATATAAATTCGTTCATTGCGGAGTGGATGGGTTCGTGATGACCGGCTGGGGCGTCGTCACACGTGAGGGCTGCGTCACAAAACTGCGCGACGACACTAGAGTGATCTCAGCGTCATTCAACCGTTGCTACATCGCGCCCTTAAACACCGGCGGCGCCACGATCAAACGCTGGCAGCCGGACACCTCGTTCATCCTCAATGACCGCAACATTCTCAACAACTCGCCGACCTGTCCATAAGGCGCCGCATTGTTGTTGAAATGGGTTTGCGAAGGCTGTCCGTAAAGGGACGGAGGCAAATCGGGGGAGCGGAACCGTTCCTTGACTCCAGGCAGCCTTCGCAAATATCTCTGCAAATCAGTCTGGCGCTCTCCACCAGAAAACGCCGGGGGTTAAATTGGATAAGCAATGGAAGCAAATAAGGGCAAGAAGGGCAAGAAGGTAGCCCCACATTTAACCTTGGTAAATGAATGATGATGCATAAGAGAGAGTACGGAACAAACGGAAAAATACGGAACATACGGAAAAAAGAGTATGAAGGGCCGAATGGTTTTTTACCCTTCTTTTTTCCGTATGCTCCGTATTTTTCCGTTTGTTCCGTACTCTCTTTTCAACATGGCAATTGGCGCCACGGTTAAATGTGGGGCTATCTCCTTTACCTGGTTCAATGGCAAAGGTCGAAAAATTTTAAGGCGCGCGCCGTTTCGGCGCGCGCCTTTTTTACACGCAGTCATGAAGGGCTGTGTCAATTTCGCCGTCCGGATTTTTTCACAGACGCTTTCTTAATCGCCCTGGCGCCTTTCCTGGCGCTGATTTTCTTTTTGGCTACTTTGCTCGATTTGGCCGCCGTGGCTTTAGATCTGGGCGTCGAGGTTTTTCTCGTCGG
>JAKEEU010000303.1 GCA_022616415.1 Candidatus Zhuqueibacterota bacterium
ATTCCTGTTCGAGGCCATGACCTTGACCTCGCTCGGCGGCGTTCTCGGCGTCATCCTCGCATTCGTGGTAAGTTACGTGATCATGTTCTTCCTGCCGGAGCTTCCCGCATCAATACCGCTCTGGGCCGTGGCCAGCGGGATGGCCGTCTCCATCCTGGTCGGACTCGTCTTCGGGGTCTGGCCCGCCAAGAAGGCCGCCAACCTCGACCCCATCGAGTGTCTTAGATACGAATGAACCTGCGGGCCATATGCCATATGCCATATGCCATATGCCATATGCCATATGCCATATTTCATATGAAATATGGCATATGGCATATGAAATATGGCCCTATGAATTAGCTGCAAAATATTTCAACCTGTGCAAGTGGTCGCGGCTGATGGTTTAGAACCGAAGGCGAAAAGGAAGCAAAAAAGGCAAAAATGGGCAAAAAAGGCAAAAAAGTCTTTTTTGCCTTTTTTGCCCTTCTTGCCCTTTTTGCTTCCCTTTGACTCTTCATAAAGCCTATCGCAAGGCCACTTGCACAGGTCGAAATATTTCCTGATCGCTTTGCGGCGCCGACCACAAATCAGTTGCCTTGCGAGCGGGTTTGGTAGATAATGACTTTGTATTACAAAGTAGTTTGTGATACTCACTACTTGACATTGCGTATTGAGCGTCTCTATCGCTTCAAAAAAATCACGCAGGGAGGACCGTGATGAAAGTAAAAATGATCTTGCCGGCGCTCACCGAAGCCAAAGGCCCTTTCTGGCGCCCGATCAAATATTCTCTGTTTCCGCCGCTGGGGCTTGCCACGTTGGCCGGATATCTCAACGACGACGACGCCGTCCATTTGCAGGACGAGCACGTTGAAACGCTCGATCTGGACGACGAGTCTGACCTGGTCGTCATTCAGGTTTACATAACTTCCGCGAAACGCTCATACGAGATCGCCGATCATTACCGCCGCCGGGGCGCGCACATTTGCCTGGGAGGGTTGCACGTTACGTCATTGCCCGAAGAGGCCGCAGAACATGCCGACACTATCTTCATCGGGCCGGGCGAAGACACCTGGCCGGTTTTCCTTCGGGACTTTCGCGCGGGGCGGCCCGGCAAGCTCTACGCTTCAGCGATCCGCACGCTCGACGGCCTGCCGAAGATTCGCCGCGATCTGATCAAGCGCCATCTTTACCTCGTGCCGAATTCGATCGTGGTCTCGCGGGGATGCCCGCACACATGCGATTTCTGTTACAAGGAGGCGTTTTTCGAGGGCGGCAGATCTTTATACACTCAGACCGTGGATGACGCTCTTCGGGAGATCGAACGTTTGCCGGGCCGTCATCTGTACTTCCTCGACGAC
>JAKEEU010000029.1 GCA_022616415.1 Candidatus Zhuqueibacterota bacterium
ATCATGACTTCCGGCGAAGTAATTGAGGCTGCCGACCTGCCATTAAAAATGCAAACTACAACTTCTTTCAACACATCATTCCCATCCGGCATGACGCTGCACGATCTGCGCGATCAAGTTGAAAAAGAATACATCATCGCCTGCCTGAAGAGTACCGGCGGAAATATTTCTCACGCCGCAAGAATTTTGGGGATTGAGCGCAGCAATCTTCACAAAAAAATGCGGACACTGAAGATTGTTTCCCCCGGCATCTGATCATTGATCGCAAGAAGAAGCGCCGACATCGCTCGATTCGTTCGCTCACTTCTCATCCAAACCTGCGAAGCGCCCCGCCTCTCGTTAATACTTCTCTGTAAAAGAATCGATAATATCTTTAGCAAGCTGCTGAAAAAGTTCACTATGGTCATTGCGAGGAGCGCGAAGCACGACGAAGCAATCTTTAACTTCAATATCTCAGCGCAAGGGATTGCTTCGCTTTGCTCGCAATGACGGTGAATTCGAGTTTTTTCAGCGTCTTGCTAGAACAACTCCCCCAAGTTTTTGCTTTATTGAACCATCTAACGGTTTACATCGTCGAGCGAGGCAGCTATGGAAACAACCGCACGTTATCCAAATGAAGCGAACCCAAGAATCGCCGAGCATCGGCACTATGTGCGCTTGCCGGCTGGGGAAGCCAGCGTCTCCGACGCCGAATTGTTTTTTGGAGATCATCAACATTGTCAGGCGCGAGTGATGAACGTAAGCGCCGGCGGGGTGCTTTGTCGCTTGCCAGAGATCGGACCAATCCCATCAATTCACGACCCGATCAATCCTCTGCTTTTATTTCGCGAGGGGCGTGAGCCGATCAATTTCACCGGCACAGTTAGACGCCTGGAGTATCGCGCCGGCGATATGTCGTGCGCAATCGAATTCTCTGAAACATTGCCGCCTTATACCGAGCGTGAAACTCGCACAAAGCAGCGCAAGACAGCGACAGCTTCGTCCGAAAAAGCAGGGTTTTTGACCGGTCGCATCAGCGCCGAAAATTTCGTCGGACGTCTCTATACGACCCCGGCTTTTCGCAGCTCGCGAGAACTGACCTGGGCGGATTGGCAGAAGCAGATGGAAACGTCATTCCGCGATATACTCGCCACCCTCCAAAAGACGGAACGCTGGTGGTTTCTTCATGTGATCGAAGTGC
>JAKEEU010000030.1 GCA_022616415.1 Candidatus Zhuqueibacterota bacterium
AAAACCCCAATGCGAAAAGGATTCGTTTGTATGTTTGCCCGGCCATCAACGCCTCAGTTCTGGCCAATTTGGTAATTGCCATAGTTGATTGTCAAAACGTGAGCGCCAACCACTCTGACTTGCGAAGTGGATTCATCCTTGAGCGGCAGCCAAAAGGCGCCGACCTTCTGATAGCGCCGCACGAAGTCAACTCGCTTGATCCAGAAGGATGGATTTTGGGCCGGTTGTCCCTCGATTTTGACCACAGCAAAATCGGTCGCATGGATCCAGATTTTGCCGTTGAAAAGATATTTGGCTTTACGTTTCGGAGTGGCTTTGGCGACAAAGCAGTGATGACCATCCACATCCTCTTCGCCGAGCAATTCAAAAGTGTAGTTGTCAGGCGTAATAGAACTGTCGTGACGGCTGCGACCGGCTGCCGCTTCGACCTCGCTTTCCATCAGCGGTTTGAAGACGCGCCCGCGCACAAAGCCCGATCCCTTCTCCGACAAAGTCTTGAACTCTTTGCCGCTTGAAGAGCGATATTCCATCGCCACCTCGCTTTCCGCGCGCACCTTGCCCTTGCTGTTGGCGATGCGATAAGTGCGCGTAGATGAATACTGGCGCAGTCGCGCTTCTCTTTGCCGGTTGTGTTCCAGCAATTTACTCATGAGCGCTTCGCCGGTCATCCCACTCTCGGATGGATGCGTAATGAAAGCCTGCTGGGCCAACGCCGGACTGGCAAGTGGCGCCGCCACCGCTAGCGCGACTCCCAGCAGTGTCATTAGCCCGAAACCTTTCCACTTCATTTTTTGTTCCTGTTTTATCATCTTTACTCCCTCCTTTTTCCTTGTTTGGTTTTTATCGTGGCGGACTAGAAATCGAGGACGAACTTGCCGCGGAATTCGCGCCCGACGCCATTGAAAAAGCCGCCAAACTGCGAACTGGCCAGGTTGCCCTGAAAGTCACGAGGGTTGAAGTGATTTGTCAGATTGAAAACCCTCACTCCCACTCTGGCCTTGTATTTTTTTCCGCCAACGGGAATCTTCAGGCTCTTCAAAATCTGTAGATCGAGTGTGGCAAAGGTGGGAAAGCGTCCCGCCCGATTACGGCGTCCCACAAAGTTCCGATCTTCGTCAATGAAAGACAGCGGAAAACCATTGCGAACATCCAGCACCGGCGCCACGGTCAACCCATACTTCACTTTGAAATCGCCCCACAGCAGAAAGCGATTGGGCGCATCCCACGG
>JAKEEU010000304.1 GCA_022616415.1 Candidatus Zhuqueibacterota bacterium
ATTACTGCGCCGCCGGTAGCCGAGGAACCGGAAGAGATGAGCATCGACTTTGACAGTGACGATCCTGAAGCTGGTGGTTTTCAGGAAGATTGGTCGCCAGAAGAAAAAAAATGAAAATCACCAAGCTAAAACGGCGAAAGATAACCGAAACAGAACGCGAAGCGTTACGCGAGCATAGGAGGCGTTCACGTGCAGCGAAAAAAGGCTGGAAAACAAGACGCAGCCGCAAGCGCAAAGCGCGCAAACAGCACAAAAAATTCAGAGCGAAGTCGCGGTCGCATCGGCCTAGGCTCCAACTCAGCTTTAGCATTGTGGGCCCGCGCGGTGCGAGTAAAGCAGAACGCATACGTGCTGTACGAACGCGCATCGCGACTGGCAAATTTCCTAGCGAATGGCGCGAAAAAAGAGCTGAATGGATTAGCTGGCGTAATCCAGACACCAAACACGGGCGTAGCAAAAACTGGCAGTCAGGAACGCTCGCGCAAGTGTTGCCGTCGTTAGGCAGGGTATTGCGGCCGCTGTTTGGTATCAGGAGACACAAATGAGCGAATGGTTTTGGTACATCCGGAAACCGGACGAACTATTGCTCGACCTTGACTCGCCATGGCGCTTACATGCAGCGATCGCGAAATTGCGGCGTGCCGACAAGAAGCTACGCATCATTAAGGTATGGGCATATCCAAGCCTCAGTGACGGAAAATGGCATGTCATTGTGCAATACGATCCTGACGAAAATTCGTACACTCAGCGTCAAGCAATCTTGTGGGCGTGGTGGGCTGGCAGCGATCCGATTCGCGCTTTGTATTCACTCACGCGATGCGAGTACTATTTGCCAGCCCCCGACTTGCTAATTTCACCGCAAAAGTGGCAGCGCTTCCGGCGCGAACCTGATTTCATTTGTCACTGTCCAGCGAAGCACAAGGGCGAGGACGCTTGCGCTCGCTGTCCAGTTTTCCGCAAGCTGCACGAAACACATGCTGGTATCGCCTATTATCCACTGGCCGAGCAACCAAAAATTGAACCAGGGGTGCAGGAATGGCCACCAAAGAAATAGCATTTCGCGGATGGGCACTACTCGCAGAGGTGTTGGGAAATTACGAGGATTGCGATCCATTTGGCCGCGCGGTTATTGAAGAAATAGCGCCGGGCGTAACGCATATAACGATTGTATGCGATCTAATACAAGCGCCAGCGCCGCAGGCTCCACCGTCGCCGCCGCCTGATCCGCAAGCGGAAGCAGAAGCAGAGATGTACCAGGTAGACGGCGAGGATATACCATTTTGAGCGGCGGTGGTGCAACCAGGCAGCATATCCTGTTCCAACGGGAAGACAGCGGTTCGAATCCGACTCCGCCGCTCCAACCACGCCAACTTACGGTTAAGAAAATTACACGCGACGAAGCGCGTAAGATATGGCTTGCTAACCACTATCTTCACCGCGACGTACCAGGAGCATCTCTAGAGCTTGGTGTATTCTCGCCAAACAATGAACTAGTTGGCGCTATCTGTTTTTCAGCTTGGGTAGTGTGGGCACCAAAAGGCGGAAGGCCACACACATGGGAGCTGCGCCGTTTCTGGCTACACGATCGCTGCCAGCGAAATTCAGAATCACGCATCCTCAGGATAGCCTGTCGTATGGTAAAAAAGCTAGCTCCACACGTTCAACATATTCTAGCGTATGCTGATCCTGGTGCTGGACACAAAGGCATAATATATCGCGCAGCGGGTTTTAAGTTCAAGTATATGTCGGGCATTAGTGAGGGCAATTCATACGGTTCAACTAAAGAAATTAGCCGAACAAAAAAATATTGCTATATGTTATGGCTAAAATAGCACTGGAAATATTCGCTTTGCTTTTGGCTTGACAATATGAGTGAATTTTGCGAGGATGAACACGCGCTTAGGAGGCGCAAAAAAATGCAGATCAAACAAATCAACTTCGTGAAGCAATCTGAGGTTCCGGTCAGCGTGAAAAACACCG
>JAKEEU010000031.1 GCA_022616415.1 Candidatus Zhuqueibacterota bacterium
CAAGGCTTTGCTCACGCAGGCGCGGTTGGGAGAGGAAGTCAAGCTCGAAGTGTACCAGGAGCAGATTATCATTCGCCCCAAACGGCGCGCCCGTGAAGGTTGGACCCAGGCTTTTCGCGCTATGGCGGAGCACGGCGACGATAAGCTTCTTGATCGGGAAAATATCACCGGCCAAAGCAGTTGGGATGAACAAGAATGGGAGTGGTAGTGATGTCCGTTCGGCGCTTCGAAGTTTACCGAGTCAATCTTGATCCCACCCAAGGCAAAGAGATCAAAAAAATGCGGCCGTGTTTAGTCATTTCACCCGATGAACTAAATCGGTTTATTGCCACCGTCATCGTCGCTCCCATGACGACGAAAGGACGCGATTACCCCTCCCGAGTGTCTTGTCGCTTTCAAGGCAAGGAAGGCCAAGTGGTTTTGGATCAAATTCGCACCGTTGATAAGTCACGCTTGTTTGAAAAATTAGGAAAGATAGATAAGCCAACTCAAGCCAAAGTTTTGGCGGTATTGGGTGAAATGTTTGCTCCGTAGTTTTTTTTATCATAAAAGCCAATCCGATGCCTCAATATCCCAACATTTCACGCGCTGTTGCCCTTCTGGTTTTGGTTTATCTCATCCAAGCCGTCATCTTCATCCCCGTCGCCGCACTCGGTCCGGCAACGGCGTCTGCATTCATGGAAAATCCGTTGACCATCGCCATCTTCAATACGGTTTCGATTGGCAGCGTTTTGCTGATCGGACTGAGGCGAACCGGCGCCTCGTTTCGCGAAGTCTTTCCTCTTGCGCCGATTTCCCCCTCCTTGCTTTTGCCCATGTCACTCACCGTGATCGGAATGAGCATCATCCTGTCCGAAGCCAATAATTACCTGTTAAAGTTTTTGCCAATTCCGCCGCAGATCGCCAAAGTCTTCCAGGATGTTTTTGGCACGCCGGAAAAATTTTTGGGGGCACTGTTAACCGCGGTCATCGTGGCACCGCTGACGGAAGAACTGCTTTTTCGCGGCCTCCTTCTGCGAGGGTTCTTAAACAACTACTCGGTGCGCAAAGCGATTATCGTGTCGGCTCTGCTGTTTGGCGTTTTTCACATCTTGCCTTGGCAAATTCCCAGCGCCGCGATTTTGGGGGCCATCTTCGCCTGGTGGTTTGTGCAAACACGCTCTTTGCTCCCCTGCCTCTTCGGGCATGCGCTAAACAACGGCTTGACTTTAATTCCATTGATCGCTCCCCAATTGAAAATTCCAGGCTATTTCAATGAATCGCCCGATCAGGTGGTCTTTCAGCCGCTGTGGTTTGATGCGCTTGGCGTGCTATTGGCCGGAATCGGAATGTGGTGGCTCCATCGCGAGTTTGTGGAAATGAATGCAGAACGTTCACGTGAATTATCAGCCGCGTCATCTGCGAATCCGGCTTTTTCTGATAACGGCAGAATGGAAAATCAGCAATGAAATACGAACCCGTCATCGGCCTCGAAGTTCACGCGCAGCTTTCGACCGATTCCAAAATTTTTTGCCGCTGCGGCACGGCCTTCGGCTCGCCGCAAAATTCGCAAGTCTGCCCCATCTGTCTCGGCATGCCCGGCGTGTTGCCGGTGCTTAATCGGAAGGCTGTCGAATTTGCCATCAAAATGGGACTTGCGACGAATTGCCGCATCGCCGCGTATTCCATCTTCGCGCGCAAAAATTATTTTTATCCCGACCTGCCCAAGGGCTACCAAATTTCCCAATACGAAGAGCCGCTGTGCGAAAACGGCTGGCTCGAAATCGAACAAGAAGGCGGCACATTGAAGCGCGTCGGCATCATCCGCATCCATCTCGAAGAAGACGCCGGCAAATCGGTGCATGCTGAAGGATATGTTTCTGAAAATGAAACTTTGATCGACGTGAATCGCTGTGGCACGCCGCTGATTGAGATCGTCAGCGAGCCGGATATTTGCTCGCCGCACGAAGCTTATCTTTATCTCAATCGCATTCGCCAACTCGTGCGCTATCTCGGTATTTGTGATGGCAACATGGAAGAAGGCAGCTTGCGTTGCGACGCCAATATTTCCGTTCGTCCCACCGGCGAGAAGAAATTCGGCACGAAGACCGAGCTGAAAAACATGAACTCATTCCGCAACGTCGAAAAGGCGTTGGAGTTTGAAATCAACCGGCAAATTCAGCTTTTGGAATCCGGCGGCCAAGTCGTGCAACAAACCTTGCTGTGGGATGCCACAAATAGCAAAGTCATGCCCATGCGCTCGAAAGAAGAAGCGCATGACTATCGCTATTTCCCGGAGCCGGATTTGGCGCCGCTTCGCGTTGCGGAGCAATGGCGTGAAGAAATCCGTGTTGCGCTGCCGGAACTGCCGATGGCTCGGCGCAACCGTTTCGTCGAGCAATTTGGCCTGCCGAAATACGACGCCGATGTGCTCACCGACGAAAAGGCCATCGCGGATTATTTTGAAGCCGTTGCCAAATCCGTGAAAGACGCCAAGCTCGCCAGCAACTGGGTGATGGGCGAGGTGTTGCGCGTGCTCAAAGAGCAAAAGACCGGCATCACACAATTTTCAATTAAACCCAACGCCTTAGCGGAATTGTTGAATCTGATTGCCGGCAGCACGATCAGCGGCAAAATCGCCAAAGACGTTTTTGAGGAAATGCTCGCAGGCGGCAAATCGGCAAAGGTGATTGTTGATGAAAAAGGCTTGCTCCAAGTCTCTGATACCAGTATGATAGCAAAGGCAGTAGGCGAAGTGATAGCCGCCAATCCCAAAGAGGTCGAGCGCTATCGCAACGGCGAAGAGAAACTTTTCGGTTTTCTCGTCGGCCAAGTGATGAAAGCCACGCGCGGGAAGGCGAATCCGAAACTGGCGAATGAGATTTTGAAGAAGGCGCTTGTGAGTTAACCAAATGTTCTCTGCACGAAAGAATGCTGGATTGGGCCAATACAAAAAGTATGGATTCAAAGACAAAAGCGCGGTGATTCGCGCGGCTTTGGATCGTTTGCAAAAAGATATGGTGGGTATCTTCGGGATCCCGACTCGGACTTTGGCCGAATCTATAATCCAGATGCGCTCTCATTCGAACCCATCGCTATCGATAAACTATCGGCAAGAAAAATTCAACAATGGCGCGTTGACCGTGCGAAGCTGGCCAGTGATGGTCACCGGGCTGCTTTACCCGCTCCCGATCGTATATGGCGCGGTAGGCGCCGGCTGGTATAATACGAAATTCGATTTCGAGCCGGCAGGAGGAGTGATCGGGATTCAGGAAACAAAACAGGATTTCGGCTGACATTTCGGCGGCGGCGTGGAATTGCCTGTGGGTGCCAACTCGAAATTATCCGGCGACATTCGTTATGTCTTTCTCAATTATGATTTCGACAAAGTCCCTGGTGTGCAAGTAGGCCGCGATTTTTATGTGGTCAGTGTGGGTTTATTGTTCTGGTTATAACGAGGATTTGCGCGTCGCGCAAGAGAAGCTGCCGTGGGCCACCATGCCCGGCTCACGGCAGCGCCGCAATTTCAAAATCCAAACTTCTTCCGTTTCCGCCACAGCGTCGCCGGATCGATGCCGAGAATCTGCGCCGCTTCGTCGTAATCTTTGGCGTGTTGCAAAACGCGCTTGATGTGCAGCTTTTCCACCTCTTCCAACGAAAATGTGTGTGCCGGTTTTTCGGCGGGGGAACGCACTTCTTCCGGCAAATGCATTATCTCTATCACGCCGTTGGTCGCCAACAACGCGGCGCGCTCGATCACGTTCTCCAGCTCCCGCACGTTGCCGCTCCACCGATACGTCCGCAGCGCCTTCATCGCCTCCGGAGAAATTTCGACCGCGCTGTCTTTGGCAAATTTTTTGAGAAAATATTGCATCAACAGCGGAATGTCTTCCGGACGCTCGCGCAAGGGCGGCAGCTTGATGCGGAGCGCGTTGAGCCGGTAAAATAAATCTTCGCGGAAACTGCCTTCCTTGAGCGCTTCGTCCAGATTCCTGTTGGTCGCAGCGATGATGCGCACGTCCACCTTGCGCGTCTCGCTCTCGCCCACCCGCTCAAATTCCTTGCTCTGAATCACCCGCAGCAGCTTGGCCTGAATGTTCGGCGAAATCTCGGCAACCTCGTCGAGAAAAATCGTGCCGCCGTCGGCCAGCTCGAACCGTCCCTGGCGGTCTTTTACCGCGCCGGTGAACCCCCCCTTCACGTGGCCAAAAAGCTCACTTTCCAGCAAATTTTCCGGCAGTGCCGCGCAATTCACCTTGACCAGCATCCTGCCGTGGCGCGGACTTTTTTGATGGATGAACTCAGCCACCATCTCTTTTCCCGTGCCGCTCTCCCCTTCCAGCAGCACGCTCATGTTGCTGTCGGCCACGCGGCTCGCCAAATCGAGCGTCGCCAGCATCTCCCGATTGTGCGTGACGATGTCGCCGAAGCCCTGCGTCTCGGCAACTTTCCGGCGCAACGCGCGCACTTCCTGCGAGAGCTCGTGATATTCCAAAGTCTTCTGCGCGAAAAGCTGCAGCTCTTTGAAATCGAAAGGTTTTTGCAGATAATGGTAAGCGCCTTTTTTCACTGCCTCGATGGCGCTGTCGATCGAGCCGTGCGCCGTGATGATGACCACCGTCGTCTCCGGCGAATGCCGCTTGATTTCCGCCAAAATCTCCATGCCGTCGAGCGGCCCCATCCGCAAATCCACAAACGCCAGATCGAATTTTTCCTGTTGAATGAGGTCGAGCACCTCCTGCGGCCGCGAGATCAAGCGCGTCTGAAAACCGCTGGCATCAAAACAAATGCCCATGGTTTTCAAAATGTTCGGCTCGTCGTCCACCACGAGAACTTTTGCAGAGCGGGTGTCCATTTCAGGTTCAGAGAGTTTTTAAACAATTTTTAACCGCTAATGAACACGAATGGACGCGAATATCTTTATTCGCTTTAATCAGTGTGTATTCGCGGTTAATTCTTGAGTTGTGACTGGAAGTTGAGCTAAGCATCCCGCGCCAATGGAATCGTAAACACAAATGTGCTCCCCTTGCCCATTTCGCTCGTCACCCAGATTCTGCCGCCGTGCGCTTCGACGACCTCCTTGGCAATCGCCAATCCCAACCCCACGCTGCCCGGCGTTGATTCGGTGGGTTGCCGCACTTGCACGAATTTGTCGAAAATCGAATCCATCTTTTCAGGCGGAATGCCGCGGCCTGAATCTGCCACACTCACTTGAATCAGGCCGTTTTCACGGCCGGCATTGATTGTCACCTTGCCTCCGGCCGGCGTGTAGCGCAGCGCATTGCTCACCAGGTTCGTAATCACCCACGAAAGCTGCTCACGATCCGCCGGAAAATCGGGAAGCGTCGAGTCGATGGCTGTTTCGAACGCAATCTCCTTCAGGCGGAACGGCACGCGCAAGTGCTTCAGCGCATCGTCCACCAATTCTTGCATGTTGACCGGCTCCTTTTTCATTTGATACCTTCCCGATTCCAGGCGTGAGAGGTTCAGCAGCTCTTTGACCAATTTCGTCAAGCGCTCGCAGTCCGCCTTGGCGGTCGCCAGCAGCTCGCCTTGCTGCGCGCTCACGCCGCCGAGCAGCCCTTGCAGCAAAATGTCGATGGCCATATTCAGCGAGGTGAGCGGCGTGCGAAATTCGTGCGAAACCGTGGCCATAAAATCCGATTTCATCTGGTCGAGTTTTTTGAAACGCGTCACGTCTTGCAGGAGCGTCACCACGCCGTGAACCTGGCCCTGCTCGTCGGCAATCTTCGTCTGGCGCGGCCGAAAATAGAGCGTGCGTTCGGCTTGCGCCAAGGCGAGCAGTTCTTCCTGGTGAGCGCTTTCATCATGGGCCGGCGCGTCCGCCGTCAAAAGCTTGGTCAATCGCTCGTCTTGGAACAACTCGCGCACGGACTTGCCCCGCCAATCGTTTTCGGAGATATGCAGAGCTTTGACCGCGGCTTGATTCATCGCCAGCAAATGGCTCTGCTCGTCGGTCAAAATCACCGGGTCGGCCATGCTGGCAATGACCGCCTCCGATTTTTTCTTTTCCGCGATCAGCTCGGCAACATTCATTTGCTCGTACATGCGCAGCCGCTCCGTCATTTTGTTGAACTCACGGCTCAGCTCGCCGATCTCGTCCTCGGTGGTGACGTCGATTTTCTGGTTGAAGCGGCCCTGGCGAATGCGGCGGATGGTCTGCGTCAATTTTCGCACGGGCCGGCGAATGCTGCGGGTAAATTGAACGCTGGCGATGATGCTCAACAGCAACGCGATCATTGCAGCCATGATGACCGCATACGTCGCTCGATCCGAAGTCTCTTGCGCCCGTTTCTCCGCCGTGATCATGGCCTCCTTATGCTCGTCCGACAATTGCAGACAGAGTGTGCCGAGCTGGTCCACCAAAGGCTGAATTTTGGTCGTTTGCAAGGTTTTCACGGCCGTGGTGTCGCCCTGCTCTTTCAACAACCGGTAAAGCGAATAACAGGAGGTTTCAAAAACGGTATGCGCCGCCACGATACTGTCGAAAGTAGCGGGGTTGGTTTTCGGATCGAGCTCTTGAATGGTTTGCGCGTAAGCGGAAAAGATGTCGCTATTGGCTTTGAAGCGCGCCATCACCGAATCGGCGTCTTCCGTCAACAGCGCCAAGCGGGCCTGATCTTGCCGCTCCAGAGCGTCGATCATGCTGTCGAAGTCGCGCACGCGCTGCAAATTTTCGCGCAGAATCCGGCCGGTGTCGCCTAACTGGGAAAAATTATAAACTGCAAAAATGCTGGTGATGATATTGATGCAAACGAGGACGAAATAGCCGAGCGCGATCTTATACCGCAGGCTCGTCGTCAGCGGAATCGGCTTCTCGCCGAGGTTCGCCAGCCACCAAAGGACTTTATTGAGAAGCATAATGGTTCAACTTTTAACTGCACGCTTTTGTCTAAAATATAACAAATATTTTGAAGAAAACAACTGCTGTTTTGGACTACAGGGCAAAAACAAACGCCGCTTGTTCTGCAAGCAGCACTTCACGTTTCAGCAGAGAAAAATCGGCAACCTCTTGACTCTCAATTTTCGTGTGTTAAATTAAAGAAATTAGCCGTCAGCGAAACGTCATTGTCTCACTAAACCGAGTGACTACTATGCCCATCCAACCTCCCCGGCTTTCACCGGCTGAGCTGCAGCAGAATTTTGCCGACATCGCGCCGGCGCTCACCCCGAACGAGGCGGTGATCGAAGCCTCGCGCTGTTTGTTTTGCTACGACGCGCCGTGCATGCGCGCGTGCCCGACGCACATCGACGTGCCGAAATTCATCCGGCAGATCATGGAGCGCAATCTCACAGGCTCGGCGAAGACCATTCTTTCCGCCAATATCTTCGGCGGCACTTGCGCCCGCGCGTGCCCGACCGAAGTGCTGTGCGAAGGCGCGTGCGTGTTCAATGGCCTGAATGAAAAACCGATTCAAATCGGCTTGCTGCAGCGCCACGCGACGGATTACGCCATGGCAAACAATATTCATTTTTTCAAAAGGGCGCCGGCGCTTGGGAAAAAAGCCGCTGTCATCGGCGCCGGGCCGGCCGGACTTTCCTGCGCGCACGAGCTGGCCAAGCTTGGCGTTGAAGCCGTGGTTTTCGAGGCGCAACCTGTGATTGGCGGGTTGAATGCTTATGGCATTGCCGCCTACAAAATGACCACGGATTTTGCGCTGGCTGAAGTTGAGTATATTCGCCAAATCGGGGTCGAAGTGCGCACCAACACGCCGGTAGGAAAAGATTTGCCCGCCACCAAGCTGCTCACTGAATATGACGCCGTCTTTCTCGGCGTGGGCCTCGGCAAAACCGCCAACCTCGGCATCGCAGGAGAAAACTTGGAAGGTTGTTTTGAAGCGCTGGAGTTCATCGTCCCGACTCGGCTTAAAAAATTTGAAGAGTGCATCGTCGGCGAAAACGTGCTCGTGATCGGCGCCGGCAATACCGCCATCGACGTGGCAACGGCGGCCGCGCGGCTCGGGGCGGCTTCGGTCACCATTGTCTACCGCCGCAGCGAGAAGGAGATGCCGGCGTTCCAATACGAATACAATCTCGCCAAGTCCGATGGCGTCAAATTTCTCTGGCACACCGCGCCGCGCCGCATTCTCGACGCCAACGGCAAGGTTGCCGGTTTGGAATGTTACAAAGTCAAGATGGCGAGCGGCAATAAATTGGAGTCGATCCCGAACTCCGACCACGTCATTCCGTGTGACATGGTGGTGAAGGCGCTCGGCCAGGATGGGCTTTACGATCTCTACAAATCGATCCCCGGATTAGACGTTGACGGCAAACGCGTCGTCGTTAATCCAAAGACCGGCGCGACGTCCGTGCCAGGCCTTTTTGCCGGCGGCGATTGCATCAACGGCGGGGGCGAGGTGGTTGATGCCGTCGAACATGGTAAAATCGCGGCGCGCGGCATTTTACAATATCTGAAGGCGTTGCTGAATTGATTGGATTGATGGAGTATTGGAGTAATGGAGTGTTGGGTGTGGAGGGTTCATTACTCCATCAATCCAATACTCCAAAATTCTTAACTCTTCATAAGGAGAATTTGATTATGACCGCCTATGTTGGAAGTGTGGATCGCACCGGGCGCTGGACCGCCGGCGTGGCGCTGATTCTGCAAAGAATGTGATCCGCAATCTCGACGCCTGTTGCCGGCTCATTCTCGCCGAAAAAATGTCCAGCATGTCTTCGCACTCGTCATAGACCAGCCGTATCGAGCGCATTTCTGGTGGACGACAACAAAATCCTCAAAGAAGTCCGCGCCTACACTGGCATGAAGAAACTCATTCGCGTGTATCTCGACGACGGCAGCGAAGGCCTGGAAGCGCGCCTCAAGCCTGGTTACGACGAGACTGCGTCCGTAGGATGGTGGCACTGCTTTTAGAGAAGGGCTATGTGAAAGGCGCCGATTTGGAATATTTCTACGACCTCGGCGCCGGCCATGATGAACGCGCGTGGGCGAAACGGTTGTGGCGGCCGCTGGGGTTTATGTTTGGGAGGTAGGGTGAATAATAACAACGCCATGGCATGACGATGGTTTCGTAATTTTGCCAATAAACTTTAGACTGGCCTTCATCAATTCCGCCAATACTTCATGGCCGATGCAGTTTTCAAGGCAATAGCCATTAACTATTGCTCAAGCGCTGGTGCTGGTTTAGATTTCAAGATTTTATACCTTTTGTATGTATGGTAACCATAGTAAATAAGGCAGCTAGCTAATAAGAAACCTACCACCCACCAATGCCACTCTCCTGTTGGTATGAGATTTTCCAATAAACCGTAGACCATTGCACACGTGCCAAAGGCTACAACGAATTTTTTTACCTCTTGCTTAGCTGGCTCTAAGAATTTTAAAAACAAATTTTTTAATCTTCCTTGAGTGAAAATACTAATCACAGTTTTGTAAGGGAAAATACCAATAATGATCAATAATAATCCGCCCATGATAGCTCTCTGAGCCCACTTTTTTGCCCTACTAAGCTCGACAATCGTACTTCGAAGCTTGTCATTGAAAATTTGTCTATCCGCCTCAAGCTCTTTGATCTTGCTCTCAAGAGTTCTCTGTCTTTCGATTCGGTTTTCCTCGGTAGCCCGTTGTTTTTGAATATTGAAATAGCTAATCTCGTCATCTAGCCGAGGCAAAAGTCTTTCGAGAAATGCTTTTGCTTTTCCCCATAAAGAACTGTCAAAAACTGCGGTTGCTTGTTTTTTCAAAAACACAATTTCCTGCTCTATTTGGTGCCGCTTTAATGCTTCTTTATAATGTGCTTTGGTTTCCAAATGATTTGAATCCAAACTCATAACTTGCGAGAAATAGAATTCAACACGATCCCAATTGAAATTCTTTAGTGCATCTACTCCAAGAATATACCATGATTTGATCTGCGCTTCTTCATAACGCTTTTTAGCTTCTTTATCATTGGGATCTAGTTTAATAACTTGAGAAAAATAGAACCTAGCTTGTTCCCAATTTGAACTATCCATTGCAACCAAACCAAGAACATACCACGATTCGATCTCGGCTTGCTTTTGTTTCTCACTCGCAGCTAAGCGTCGTCTTGGATCAAAAATGCTGACTGCAATAAAACCTTCTTTCGCCTCTATGAGTTTTTTCTCTTTCAATGCCTTTTCCCGTTCTGACAACTCTATACCCTTCTGAAGAGCTTCTTCGGCTCTATGGTAAATGATATCCGCCTCTTCAATTACCCCACGCTTTGCTTGCGCTCGGTTAATACCCTTATGGGCGCGCTTCTCCAGTTCCTGATTACCATCAGCATAAGATAAAGATTTTTCATAAGCTTGAATAGCTTGCTGCAAAGTTTCCAGTTGATGTGCTAATCTTTCCCCTTTTTGAAACCATAGATCACATAATTTTCTTCGAACAGCTTTAAATTTATTCTCGATAGAAATGCTTGTTGGATAATCAACACGCAAGACTTCAAGCTCATTGTGAATCTGCGTCAACTTTGAAATGTCATTCTGAGATATAGCTTCCGATGCTTGCATGAGACTTTCAACCCGCTTTAAACCTTTTAATGCATTCACATTCTTAGAATCATAATCCAAAATTGTGTCAAACTCCTCCTTGGCACTATTCAGATTATCCTGATTTTCATAAATTGTGCCCAATGCTAAATGAGCTTCGGCATGCATTGGATCCCAATATACTGCTTTGCGAAACACCTTTTGAGCATCTGAGGTTTGATTTGATTTTTGCAAAGTAACACCCCATAAATAGTAAATCTTGGCATCAGTCGACTTTATTTTTGCGAGCTTCTCATACATTTCCGCGGCTTTAAGAGATTGCCCTTTTTTCTCGTAATATTCTGTCAATTTCGTAATCGTGTTTGTATCAGTAGAATCTAATTGCACAATGACTGTATATTGGTTAATTGCTTCTTCCTGCTTACCCATTTCCTCATAGACTCTAGCCAATTCCAAACGATAGGCTTTGTTACGCGGAGCTTTATCTATGGCCCTTTTTAAGTTATCTATAAGACTTTGCCGGAAATCCGTACTTGTAGTTAATAATTCTCTGGAGACCCGGCTCAATAAATAATACGCACGACCAGCTAATGCGGAGTCATTTTTAGCTTCTTTTATAATTTCATTACAAATTTTCTCTGCTTCGTCGTACTTTTGGGCAGTTATGGCCGCTTCAGCTTTCGCTAGTTTATCCTGTTTTTGAAAGACAAAACTAAAGCAAAAACCAACTGCCAGAGACAAAATCAGCACTGTGCATATCACCAATTTCTTCATAAGAGTCCCTCTTCAGATTGATTGCCAAAAACCGTTTGCTATATTCTTAGGTAAACTTGGTAGCAATATTCAATTTTAGAAAAGCGCACAACAGCTCAATTAAATACTTTATTCTGGAAATGGCGGTGGTATAGGTAGTCGGGACTTTGTTTCACAAGATTTTTTCTCGCAAGGCGCTAATGCTAAGGCCCCAAGAACACTTATCCCGGCAATGCCTGCTCCAGTAACCGTCTTCCGCCACCATCCTTTTAAAAAGCATTGATAAAACCACGAGGATTCATCAATGCCAAACTCTTTCTTTTTTATCTCTTTAGCAAGTCGATCAATGCGACAAGGATAATATTTCTCTAAGCCATCTTCTTTTGACGAATAATCTTCAAAACTATTAGTACGTACGTTATAAGCTTTTATTTCAACCCTGATTTTCTGCTGTTCCTTCGCAAACTTAGCGACCAAAGGTTTTAGTTTTACAGCACCTATAAGAATTTTGTCATAACTTTTCAATTTCGGATTGTTAATCAGGAAATTACGCAGATCTTCTTCGCTGACATCCAGGCTTGTATCGACCCTAGTTAGATCTAAAACATCCGGGACGGATAGCCGCGAGAAAAGGCGGTCAGAAATTTGTTTTGTTTCCCAAAGTGATACATTGGGGGAATAGATATTGAAAATCCCAACTTTGCTCCCCACCAATCTGAGTTTTTTAATTGTTCCATCGCTGTATGTCATAAAGCAACTCTTAGTTGCTAATTTTTGGTCAATGCTTAAACCAACGACAGACAAAAAAGGTTGACGTAAACCGACATTCAATGACGTCCAGATTTCACCATCACGGCTATAAAAAATACCGTTATTTTCCGTAGCGATTATAAGGGTGTGACGTTTGGCGTATTCACAAGCGATAAAAAAGTTCACATTTAGGGGGGAGCCTGCAATAGAAATATCTGACCAGATAGCAATTTCATCTAGAATTCTAATTTTGTAGATGCCTTGATTTGTTCCGGCCAAAAGCAAATGTGAGCTATCTGGCAGAATTACCAAGGCACGAATTTGTGGTAGATCAGTTTTTTTAGAACGTGTAGTCAATGTTTGCCATATGACACCCCGATCAAGGCTTCTAAAAAGATGATTAGGCGTTGCAGCATAAAGTAAACTATCATCATTAGAATCAAACGCCATAGCAAGAACTTGTGAGTCTTGTAGCGCTGTGCCAACAGGGTCCCATTGCCATGTCTTTCTATTTAACAAATGTAATCCTCTGTTCGTGCAAGCATAAATTGATTCATTGCTTTGAGAATGATGTCTGATAAGTTGATAAACCTTTTTATCTTTTAATCCAATGTCGATCCATTGCTTTCCACTATCGGAGTTATAATAATACACCCCATTTCCTGAGATGGCAACATATACCTCGCTTAAAGACTCAGTGCCCTTCGGAATCACAAGAAAAGTATCAAATTGTTTCGCCCTTAACGATTTCGGGTCAATCTTTATTACATCAACCCACTTGTTTTTAGATTTGTCTTCAGCGCTTGCTTTTAATGTAAATGAAAAAAAGATGTCCATTACTAGCAAAAACGCGAGGACGTCACGATTCGATGACATGGCTGTGCTTTTCCGTTGGTTCAAAAATTGAGTTGCGGCAATATCATAAAAAATCACAATTCCAGGCTTATTTACACCTGCCTATTTTTTTATAAATATCATTTAACCAAAGTAATCCGTCGCTGCATCTTGAAATCTCCGGCCTGCAAAGACAGAATGTAAACACCGCTGCCAATTTTCACACCGTTTTGATCGTCGCCCTCCCACTGCAAGTAATGCCGCCCTTTCCCCCACACCCTGCCATCGCTTAACACACTCACCTGCCTTCCCATTATGTCAAAAATTTTCAGCCACACCGGAGCGGCTTGTGGCAAAGAAAATGAAAGGATCGTTTCATTGTTGAACGGGTTCGGATAATTGGGATGCAATTGAAATTCGTTCGGTAAATCTTGCAGCGTGGTAGTACGGCCCTGAGTGAAGGCAGCAGTGCCGACTATAAGCTCAAACCGGCCTGGCAGCAGCTCGCCAAGCTCCTTATAAGTATAGTGTCCGTTTTTTCTTAAATCTTTCAAGATTTGATGATTTTTGTCAAAAAGATGGATCGCAAACTGATCCGGAACCGCGACAAGGTTCTCGAACCGGAGCGTGGTTAATTCGTTTTTAAGATTCGTCTTGACTTCAAACTCCCATACGGCGCCTTCGGGAAAAGGCGTCCGGAAATCACCAGCAAAATCGCCTGATTTGTCAGCCCAATCCTGGTGAGGGAAATAAACCGCAACGTAATCTCCAATGGGTGGAGGCTCATAAAGATCGTAAACATCCCAATCATCAGCCGCCTCCGGCCGGACACCGGCAAAATTATCAAGATCGGCAGTACGGTCACAGCGGGCTTCAATGCGGATACTCCAGCCGTCTCCTCCGGTTTCTTTCGTAAACGCAGAATGCGAAGTCGAGCTTGTTCGTTGAGGGATAGTCGGCCGGATTTCCATAGTGTGTACGCTATCAGAACGGATCGCATAGCCTTCCCACGGCCAAAGCGCAGGCGGTTTATTGCGCCAACCATCACCTTGATAAATCCAGATTTGTTCTTTCAGATGTTCGGCGTTGCCGGAAAAGCGCAAGCTATCCAGCGGCACCGAGAAATTGAAAGGCACGCCAAAAAGATTCCAACCCGGTTCCAGCTTGATCTTGCGGAAGTTTTTGGTTTCACCACAAACAGCATCGGCGTAATCTGAGGTGCGCACGGTTTTGCCTGCTCCGACTTTGATCGGCTTGTGGGACTTGTTCACAATCAGCCAAAAGGCGCGACCAGGCTCAAAACCTCGAAAGTTATTCTCGCCCAGTTCATAGTAACTGCCATTGTGATAATCAAATAAACGCCAAGTTATGCCCATATCGTATGGGCCAAAATAATTTCTAAATACGTCTTCGGGCTTGCTATTATTTAACCAAAGCGGAATCGAGAACAGGCGATAGGCGTTTTGCCGATCACCAGTCGGCTGAGAAGCCTGGCGACCGCTCGAATCGACGCGGGTGAGCACACTATCGTTTAACATGACACTCAAAGAATAGTGATCGCCCGAACTTTTAGGCAAGCGGCTGTGATTCCCTGAGCTATCGCTCGCGACAAAATAATAATCGACGCCTCGCTCGGTCACCATATGACCCGGTAAGGCGACGGAAGCTCTCCCGGTGCAGTCTATAAGCTTATAAACAGAATCACCGCCCTGCCAATAATATAAAGTGCAGGATGGAACTTTAGTGAAAGTATCTCGAACTGCAAAAGCCAGCGTCAGAGTTTCATTAAAAGACACAGAGCAGGGAGGTGCATGCGCAATCAATGGCGGTTCCACATCCACTCCTCTGCCTCGCAACGGCACTTTAAGAATCGGCATTTTCCAGGCATTACTTGCAATGCTCAAAATGGCACTATAATCTTTTAAAGCTTTTGGTGTGAACTTGATGTCAATGATGAGATTACTATCCGGAGGCGCGATCTTTTGACGCGCTTGCGCCGTGAATATCGTATCTGGCTTTACCCTGACCGAATCGATTCTGAGTGTATCACATCCTTTATTTGGCACACGCAAGCTGTGAACTCCGATACGGCCTACACCAACCTCACCAAAATTAAGCGTATCCGGCTTCGCTGTAACCAGTCCCGGCGCACAACCTATGCCTTTCAAAACAATGACACTATCGGCAGTATCAGCATTAGAATGAACATGCAAGTTGTCACCGTAAGGAATCGTATCCTTCGGCGTATAAGTGACACATATCGTCATGCTATTTTCAGGCGAAACCATTCCTGACCGTGGGGCAATGCTAAAGATAGCTTCTTGGCTCACCGATATATCCTTGATGTCAAGCGGCCGATTCCCTTTGTTCTTAATCGTGAAGCACCAAGGTAAACTATCACCGATAGCAACTTTTCCAAAATCATGAATCGAATCAGATAAGAAAGCAATCGGTTTCTGAATTCCCCGCCCATTCAAAATAAGCACAGAATCGCCAAAGCGTGAATTCTTGCTAATCCTGAGTGTATCCGGATAATCTTTGGCTTGCTGCGGAAAAAAAGACACTTGAAAAGTCATCGAATCACCCGCTTTTATGTGAGCGGTGTCAGGCCAAATTTTATAAGCCAGATTGTTGCTAAGAGCCATTCGGTTAATCTTTAAAATATAACGTCCGGTATTTTTGATGGCAAAATTCCATCTTGCCGTGTCGCCGGTCAAAACTTCGCCAAAATCATAAAACGTTGTTGAAAATTTTGGCACGGCTGCAACGCCTCTTCCTATGTAAGTAAATATACTATCTCCGTCGGTAGCGTTGCTTATTATAGCGATGCTGGCGCAATATTCTACCGTATCGGTAGGAACGAATTCTGCAAGAATTGATAAAGTTGCCGGAATATAGGTAACCGCGAAAGTGTCTTGCAAAATGCGCTTGGGTGAATCCAGGCGAAGCTTGCATGAATCGAGTTTACAAGAGTCAAGCCAGCAATCCTTGCGAATAGTTACGCCACGGAAAACAAATGACGAGTCGCCGGTGCTGGTTATTTTGAAAAGTGCGCTGCGCATGCTATCAACCGGCACATCGCAGAAGTTATGGCAAAGTGGCTGCACTGAAATCCGATTCAAGGCCGCGGACTGAGATTCACTCGCCTTTTTTTCTGTACTGATGATTTGGAGAGTTTGGCCCTGACTCGAGGCTATTGCCACAATAATGCCGGCAATAATGAATTGTGCCTGAATCTTCATTATGCTCAGAAAAAAGCTATATATCACATTATCGCAAACGAAGCTTTTTGTCTTCGAATAATAGAAATGCCCTTCCCTGTCCCAACCGCATCAAAAGATGCTGATAAAAAATAAACAAAGAGAGTAACCGGTGTGATCAATCGCGCGTGGTGGTAGCAGTGCGTGGAGGGAACCTTTCAGCCCCAAGCGCCGGGTTTTAGTATGACCGCTTACTGCATGCGATGCAGTGCTGTCTGGCCGTTATAGAGTAATTTTCTCAGGTAGAATCCCAATTATCGACAAAAAATTCTTGCCGACACGATGTAAATCTCGTGGGGTGGAAATAATCATCTTTTCCCTCCTTAACTTTTAAAAAACTCCAACTTTGCCTAAAAATCATACCTCTCTCCGAGAGGCATGTTCAATTGTTTGTTTTATCGAACTTTGACGATTTGATAGACCCTTCTATACAATAAATAATATAAGGCAGGAAAATTTAAGTGTCAAGCACAAAATGCAATATCTAAGCAGTGCTACACACTACAAATAGCGTAGCGTAGTTGCGACACTTGCAGACAGGAAGGAACAGATTTAGGTGAGACGAAAGCGCCGAAAGCAAGGTCAGTATTTAAACTTCCATTAAAGATTCAAAGCTTCACCACCTCCCTCACCCCCCTCGCCACCTCCACACACGCCTGCGCGAGCACTTCAATGGAATCGATAACCGGCAGGTCATTCGAAAGGAAGTTGCGAACGAGACTCAGCTCGGTGCAGCCGAGGATGATGCCCTGGGCGCGGCGTTCGAGGAGGTCGCGACCGGCAGCGAGGGCTTCGCGGAAGCGTTTCTCGCCGGCTTTGATGGCATAGAGGGAGGTCATGACTTCTTTTTGGCGGGAGGCGTCGGGGACGATGATTTCGCAATTCGAGGGCGCGAAGAGCTTTTGATAAACGCCACTTTGGATCATGCCGTCGGTGGCGAGCAGGCCGAGGCGGCGGATATTCGGCCAGCGTTCAGTGGCAGCGCGATACACTTCTTCGATAAGATGCAAAATGGAAACGCTTACCGCGGCTTGCAATTCAGGAAAAAAATGGTGGATGCTGTTGCACGGAATCGCGATGAAGTCCGCGCCGGCGGAGGCGAGCATTTGCAGCCCCTTGCTCGCGAGCGGCACCGGGGATTCGCCTTTGCCTTGGATGGCGGCGGTGCGATCCGGAATTTGCGGCAGGTTGCAGATCACCACCGGCAGATGCTCTTGATCTTGCTTGGCCGGGGTGAGCGCGATGATGCGCTCGAACAGGCGGCTAGTGGCTTCCGGACCCATACCGCCGAGAATCCCAATAGTGTGAAAGGGTGCCATTGGATTGATGGATCAATGGATTATTGGATTGTTGGATTGATGGGTTTTGTATTGCTTGTTGTGCATAACTCCATCAATCCACCGATGCAGCATTCAATATTTTATTCGGGATGATATTCTTCGATATTATCAGAGGCGCGAGTGACCCAGGAACCTTCGTCTCGTTTCTTCTCCAAGCTTTCAAGCAATCGCCAAAGATTGTTCTCCACTTCATAGTGCAAAACATCCAATATTCTGTCATTTTTTCCTCCACTGACTTATAGTAATCTTCACCATTGCCCGATTACCACTCCACCAATCCAGTAATCCAAAACTTCATCACCCCAACAATCCAGTGATCCACCAATCCATCAATCCAACACTCCGGATTCAGAAATAGCCAAATCTGATTCCGGCGAGGAGCCAGCCGAAAAGATCCACGAGCGGGCCGATGATTCTCCAAAAAATCGACACGCCGGCGACTTGGCCAAAGATGATCAAGCCAATCAGCACAAAGGGGCCATAACTTTCAAATCGGGCGTAACGCCTGGCCGCCTCGGGCGAGAGCAGGCCACTGAGAATCTTGCTGCCATCCAGCGGCTGAATCGGGATGAGGTTGAAAAACGCCAATACCAGATTAATGAAAATGGCATAACGCACCATCGAGAAGAAAAAGCCGGACCCTTCCGGCAATTGCAGGAGGTTCGCCTCATTCATTCGGTAGATGGCGCTAAAAACCGCCGCGAGAATGACGTTGGACACCGGCCCGGCGAGGGCGACCCACAGCATGTCGCGTGGCGGATTTTTGAAGTTGCTCGGATCCACCGGCACCGGCTTGGCCCACCCGAAGTTTGCGATGAACAGCAGTATTGTGCCGAACGGGTCGAGATGCTTGAGCGGATTCAGCGTCAATCTGCCCATCAAGCGCGCCGTCGGGTCGCCCAAACGGTTCGCCACGTACGCATGCGCGTACTCGTGAAACGTCAAGGCGATCAAAATCGGCGGACCGGCGAAGAGGATTTTATTGATAAGGTCCACGATAATCTTTTAATTGGAGTATTGGATTGTTGGAGTGATGAATTTTTGGATCATTGGATAGCTGGATTGATGGATCAATGGATTGATGCAACATTGCAAAACTCCATCAATCCACCAATCCAATAATTCAGTGATCCAACCATCCATCACTCCGTTCATTACTGGTTATCGGTAGTTAGTGTTAAAAGCCTGGTATTTTTTTCCACGGCGCTGCGTTCGGCGATGTGAACCGCGGTGACGAGGCCATCGACCGGCGATTTGAGGTCGTTCTCCATTTTCATGGCTTCGATGACCACGAGGCTCTGCCCTTTTTTAACGGCCGCGCCTTCTTGCGCCGGCAGGCGAACGACCAAGCCGGGCATGGGGGCCTTGATCTCAACCATTCCGGCAGCCTGAGTTTCGCTGCGCGCGAGACGGCGCAATAACGCGGTGCGCTCGTCTACGACTTCGGCGCGCAAGACAAACGGACCACAACTGATTTCTTTGACGCCGCCGTCAGTTTCAAGGTGCGCCGAGAAAACCTTGCCGTCGAGGATGAGCGAATAGAGCGAGCCGCGGACGTGCCGGAAATCAAAATGCACGCGCCGGCCGTCAATCAGGGCCTGGCCTTGGTTGCGGTCGATCTCGCGAATAGAAAATTTACGGTTGCCCAAATGGACGAGGTAGCGCATCTCAAATAATGGAGCATGGGAGTAATGGAGTGTTGGAGTAGTGGATTGATGGAGTATTGGAGTTTTGCAGTGCCGCAGTAATCCATTGATCCACCAATCCAATACTCCAGCCATCCATATTACTTCCGGATTTAGTCCCGAATTTCAAGACTTTTCATTGGTCTTGATTGCGGAAGGTCTGTTCGCTTTTCGTGGCGGCGCTGTTGGATATTGGCCTTGCTTGTGCGCCACCGGCGATCGCTGCTTTTGCCGCCGGCGCATCATTCCGGCCACGTCTTTTTGCCGATTGGTTGTTCCACGCATGGGGCCAGTTTTTGCAAATATTAAATTGTCAATTTAAAATTTTTGTGAACGAACAGGCTCAGTTCCAGTCGCGGTCGTCCCAGTCAGTTTCCTCCCCCTCCTCTTCGTCTTCCTCCCAATTCTCTTCTTCTTCATCCCACTCTTCTTCGTCGTCCTCCCATTCTTCTTCATCCTCATCTTCTTCATCGTCCCACTCTTCTTCGTCGTCCTCCCATTCTTCATCGTCTTCCTCCCATTCTTCGACGTCATTCACGTCTTCGTCATCAATATCGCCTTCATCCTCGTCATCCCATTCTTCTTCGTCCTCCTGATCTTGAGGGTTCGGCTTGGGCGACGGGAGAGCAGGCCATGGACTGATCCGACCGGGGATACGAGCGGAATTTTCCAAACGGAAACGGGACTGATCCGCCGCCAGGGCCATGAGACCGGCCGCATCTCCTGTAAAACGGCGATCTGATAGCGGATCCACAGTATTGAACTTCGCGTGCATGACTTCTTCTCCTTAAATAATTGCAGTTTTTGACAAAGCTGTATGATAAATGGATTCAATTGCATTTAACATGCGATCAAGCGAAAAATGTTGCAAAACGTGCTCGCGGCCGCGGCGCCCAATGGCGAGCCGCTGTGCGGCGTTGCGGGCCAACGAACGCACTGCCTGGCTGAGCGCCTCGACGTGGCGCGGCGGCACCATGAGACCGGTTTGTTGATCGATCACGATGTCCAGCACGCCATCACAATTGCTGGCAATCACGGGCTTGGCCATTGCCATGGCCTCGATGAGCGCCAAGCCGAAGGCTTCCGCATGCGAAGGAAAAACGAAAATATCCATCGCTGCGAGCAAGCGCGGAACGTCGCGCCGGAAGCCGAGATGGCGAACCACTTTGTCGAGCTGCCATTCTTGAATCTTGGCGAGAATCCTCTCGGCCTCGCCCGTTTCGCCGCGGCTGGCTTCGCCGGCGAGCAGGAAACGCGTCTGCGGAATCTCGGCGGCGATTTGCCGCGCCATGGCCAGAAATTCAAGATACCCTTTGCTGACCTGCACGCGGCCAACCATGCCGAGCACGAGGTGCTCTGGTGTCAAACCCAATTCTTCGCGAACCTGCGAGCGGTCGATGGCCTCTGGCGCAAATTGGCTGAGGTCAACGCCGTGATGCACGACGCTGACTTGCTCCGGCCGCAGCGGATGGGTGGCGAGTAAATTCCGCCGAATCACTTCCGAGATCGCCACGACGTGATTCACGCGCCGATAAATCCACCGATGCAGCGGATCACGCTTGGGCTTTTGCGTACCGAGGTGTTTGGTGAGAATCAGCGGCACGCGCCCACGCCGCCGCAGCGCCGGCACGATCGTCCAGAGGTCGCGTGAATAATGAGAATGAACCAAGTCAACGCCATTTTCATCCACCCATTGCGCCAACTTGCTGATGCCGGATGGATGGAAGTAGCCTCCCAGTCGTATCCGCAACGGTATGAACCCTCGCTCTTGCAAATTTCGCTCCAGCGGGGAACCGGGATGGCAAACCGGGATAATTTTATGGCCGCGTTTGGCCAGTTGGGTCGACAAAAAACCGACGTGCATTTCCATCCCGCCCCACGAGGGGGAAGCACAGATTTGCATGATCGTCGCCATAAAATTCAACGGGGAAATTAAGCGATTAAAAAACAAAAAGCAAGGCTTTTTTGGAAAGATTTTTTGCGGCCAAGCCGGCAGAAAACCGGCCGGTTACACCCCGGACGGCGCGTCGAAATTTTGGTACAATTGTTTTTCTAAAATGTAATTTCTCACTTCCTCCGGAACCAGATACCGAATCGACAAACCGCCGCTGCACCGCTGCCGGATGTCGGTGGCGGAGATTTCGATTTGTGGGCCGCGCAAGAGATGCGCAGCTTGCAAAAATTCCGGCGCGATTTGCCGCAAGTCCAGATTCGGCCTCGGATAAACTGCGAGCCTGGCCAATTTAATGATCTCTCGCGGCTCGCGCCAATTTTTCAGCTCTAAAAAACTGTCGGCGCCGATAATCAGAAAAAATTCGGCTGCGGCCAATTCCGGCCGGCGGCGAAAGTATCGCAGCGTGTCGACAGTATACGAAATGCCGGGGCGATCGCTCTCCACGGTTGAAACCGCAAAATGCGGATGGCCGGCGAGCGCCAGGTTGAGCATGTGGAGCCGATGCACGACCGGCAGGATCGTAGTCTCGGGTTTGTGCGGCGGATTCGGGGCCAGCACAAACAGAACTTGCTGCAACGCCAGCTCGACACGCGCTTGCTCGGCGACGATCAAATGTCCCAGGTGCACCGGATCAAACGTGCCGCCGTAAATGCCTATGCGCATGATTGCCGATTTTGACCATAAAAATCAATTTTTCGCGGTGCCATCAACGCCGGCGTTCCGGCTGATTTCTTCGAGCATCGATCTCGCCTGCGAGTGATTGGAAGACTGCGGAAACTTTTGCACGAATTGTTCCAGCGCCGTTCGGGCTTCGTTCCAACGCTGCAATTTGAACAGGCACTCGCCCTTGTAAAAATGCGCCGTCTCCGCATACTGGCTGTCGTAAAAACGGTTCAGCACGTCGTCAAAAGAGTAGATCGCCGCTTCGTAGAGCGCCATTTTGCGGTAGAGATTGCCGGTGTTGAATTCCTTTTTGGCCAGCTTGTTGCGCAGCGTTGACAAGCGCTTTTCGACTTCCCCCGCCAGCTCGCTCGTCGAAAACTCTTCCATAAAGCGCTGGTATTCTTCAATCGCTTTGTAGGTGTATTTTTGATCCAAATCCGCCTTGGGCGAGAGCTTGTCGTAGCAGAGCGCGTTTTTATATTGAGCGTCATCCAGGAAAGCGCTGCGGGGATAGAGCCGGATGAGCTTCTCATATTCGGAAGCAGCGATGATGTATTCATCCATATTAAAATGGCATTCGGCGAGATAAAACTGCGCTTGATCGACAATGGTGCTGCCCGGCGCATTCAGGATGAGGATGCGGAATTGCGTTCTGGCGTCAAAATAATCTTTGTCATTAAACAATTTAGTGGCGTAGGCGAAACGCTCTTCCGTGGTCAGGTTCGGTCTGGCTTTATTACCCCCGCAGGCGAACAAAGCTAAAAAGAGGCTAAAAATGATCAGGCGGTGTAAAGATGTCCAAGAAACCACGTTGTCATTCCGGAGGAATCTTTTTGCGCACCAGCATTTAACTTGATTACAAAAAAGGTTCTTCCAGAATGACATTCCTGATACGGTGCTCGCTGGACTTTTACTTAGAATGCAACGTACTTCCATCATTTTAAATTAGATCTCCATTTTATTTACAAACGAAACAGACGAGCCGTCTGTGCTACGTCGTTAGCGGCTGCGGAGCGCAAAAAAAAGATAGGCGATGACGCCGGTGGCGAAGGTGACCAAAACCGGCTCCAGCCAACGAAACTTGCGGCCGGGTCTTTCCCATTTGCCGACGGTGAACGGCAGACTCGCCTTTTCGAGGCTTGCCACTGATTTTTCCGCCACCGTATCGACGGCGCTTTCCGCCCAAATTTCCTGAAAACGAACTTGCCGGGTTTTCGCCTCGCGGCCGCCGATTTCGATCAAGACGCTGGCCGTGCGTTGCCACGGGCTGCGGTGGCCGAACACAGGATGATAAACCAATTCGCAGCGGGACAGGCGATAGTGCAATGCGAGGCTTTGCAGCGAATCCGCCGGCTCGGTAAAAATCGGCGCTGACAACGTGTCACGGAGAATCGTTACCAAACGGCTGAAGAAAAATCGCTCTTCCGGCCGCTCGTTTGCCGGCGGCTGCACCCAAATTCCTGCGCCGCCGTCGCTGGCAATTTGCCCGGCAACACGATGCGCCACGCGGTCGAAAAGCTGCAAGAATACGCGTAAATTATCCGGCGGCGTTTGAGCGTTGCCAAGCAGCGGCACGAATATGAATAAAAAAACTGCTAGGTTTCGCTTTGAGAACCACAATTTAAAATGCAGAAAAAGTCGAATGTTCACCACGCCATGACGCCTAAAGGCGGTTACTACAAACTATAGCCGAAAAATCATCGACAGCGCGTGATAAAATCGGCGTTGGCCGGCCAGCGTTTCGGTGACGGCACCGTAGTTGAATATCCAATTGGAATGGCTGAAACGCCGTTTAGGCGTCCAAAAGCCATTGGCATCAGCCAATCCCAAACCGGCGCTGAGCACGTAGCGATTTTCCGCGTTCTCGTAGCGTTTACTAAAGATGCCGGCGCGCAGCGCCAAATGTGTGAGCAGAACCTGCTCGACACCGAGATGCGCCTCACGCATCAACTCGCCGGCGGCCGCGTTTTCGTCGCCGAGATTACGGAAATCGACGGCGACGGTGGCGCCGAATTTGGAATGTACACTCACGCCCAAATTGACGCCGCCATCGACGATGCGCTCGACTGCTTCGCGATAACCGGGCGCCATTTGCGGAAAAGTGATGTAACTCACGCCGACGGCAACATGTCGCGACGGCCGCACTTGCACGCCATACGAAGTTCCCACACCCCACCGGCGGCCGCGCTCGACGTCGCTGCGATAATACAGCCCGAGGCTGCCGCCGAGCGAAACGCGCTCCGCCACGCGCATGCGCATTGCCAAAACACTATATTGATTGTCGAGATAGCCGTTGGCGTCAAAAACGCGCTGCGCTGAAAAACGCTCCGGCTGCGGCGACTGTTCGCCGAACAAAGCGCCGAATTCAAACGAGCCGAGGCTCAACGTCATGCCTTTGACCAGCATCGCTGCTGCTGCCGCGGCTTCTTCCCAAGTGAAATATGCGTGTCCAAAGAGCGCATCAGGCTTTTGGAGCGCCACAATCGGCGCCACCGGATTGAGAAAAACGGTGAGCCGGCGCGCGCGGTCATCCTGATAGAGCGAGAAGCTCGCCGGATTATAGAGCAGCGCCGCCAAGTCGTCGTTGACTGCTGTAAAGGCGCCGCCCATGCCGAGCGGCCGCGCCACCAGCGTGCTGACGGCGATGAAATAATGCTCGCGCTCCTGCCCCCGTCCTTCCTGAATCCACATTCCAAAAACGATCCAAACAATCAGACAACTCTTTATCATCAGGCGACGCCAACGTAACAGCGCAACGCGCGTCGCCGGGCGGGCGGCATCCTGTCGTCGGTTGATTCGCAAATTTTGTCCGTAAATTAAAATCTCATGCAGACGGCTGTTGACTGGAGATTCGATTCTGCAGTTAAGCTCGATTCTTCTGCTTCGTCGTTGTGCTATGCTTTTTCTTTCGCTCAACTCTCTTATGCCAGCGCGACTCAACTCCCGCCGCGCCTACCAGCGCCAACGCCACAAATGACACCGCGTGCGAGAACACATGGCCATGCCGGCTGAAAAACGTCATCTCGTGGCGCAGCGGCAACACATCAGAAACCACCGCCTCTTCAAAAATCGCCGCCCGTTGTCGCGTCCTGCCGTAAGGGTCGATGGTCATCGAGATGCCGGTATTGGCGCAGCGCGCGATGCTGATGCGGTTCTCGATGGCGCGAAAGATGGCGATTTGCGCGTGCTGATAAATCCCGCCGCTCAACCACCACGGCACGTTCGGCCGGCCGAACCAGGCGTCGTTGGTGATGACCACCAGCAAATCCGCATCCTGGCGCACGAACGCGACCACTTCCTCCGGAAAGATGGACTCAAAACAAATAATGGCAGCCAGGCGTTTCGATTGGGGAACACCATTCGAGCCGTCGATTGCCGGCGACTCCACGCTAAAGAGTTTAATTTCCGAACCGGGCGACCAGTTCCCTTCGCCCATTTCCAATTTCGCCAGCCAATCTTTAAAAAAGGGGATGTCGTCCTCATACGGCACACGCTCGCCGAACGGCACCAGGTGCCTCTTCGCGTAAGTCGGAATCGGCCGCTCGTCGCCGTAAATCAGCGCCGCGGAGTTGTAGGTGCGATAGTCTTCCTTGTCGAGAAAAATATAATCCGGAACGCCGGTTAAAATCGGCGCGTCAAGTTCGGCCGCAAGCTGGCGCACGCGCAGCAAATGCTCTTGCTTGTGGAGCAGCCACGTCGGCGTGGCGGTTTCGGGCCAAATCACGACTTCCGGCTTGTCCGGCGCCGTTTGCCGCGTGAGCCGCTCGAAGATCTGAAAATTTTTTTCAACGAAATCCGGCTCCCATTTCTGATAGGGATCGACGTTGCCTTGCACCATGCCGACGCGGATTTGCTCTTTCGGCTCTTCGGAACGTTGCATGACCGCGAGGCCGTAGAAATATGGAATGACAAAGAACAGCAGCAACACCGCGGCCAGCTCAAGAACCCGGCGCTTGTTTTCGCGGAATTGCCACATCGCCAGGAGCAATACATTCAGGCTCACCACCCAAAACGACACGCCGTAAACGCTCGTGAAGGAGGCATATTGAATCAGTTGCAGATAATAGGTTTGCGTATAGCCCAACGTCAGCCAGGGAAAACCGAGATCGCCGAGCGATTTCAAATACTCGATGGCCGTCCACAAAAACGGCACCGCGATCAAATAGCCCGTGGGCCATAAGCGGCGCATCGGAACGAGCAGAACCGCAAAAAGCGAATAATAGAGCGGATGAATGACGATCGTCGCAATAGCGCCCGGTAGTGTCGTCCAACTGATCCAATACAGCGCCAAAAGGCTGAACAGCAATCCGGCCAAATAGCCCCATCGAAACGCCGGGGCCGGGCCTTTGTTCTCAAGCAAAAGCAAAAAGGGGATGACGCCCCAATAGGCGAGAAAGCCGAGCCGGAACGGCGGGAACGCCAGCGCCAGCGCCACGGCAGCGAGCAAAGTGAGAGTCAAATCGCGGCGCATTACAGGGCAACCTCTTTTCCACGATTGGCGGATTCGTACATCGCCTCGATGAGGCGCATGCGTTCGAGACTTTCTTCCCCGCTCGAGAGCATCGGCGTGCCGTTGCGCAGGCAACCGACGAAATGCCGCAGCTCGTTTTCGTAGGATTGTTTGTAAAGATTCGTAAGCGCTTCGGTGCGGCTGGGGGTGAGATTGACGAGATTGCCGTGCAGCTCTTTGGTGACCCGCAACGGATTCAACTGCGCGTTGCCTTGCGTGCCGAGCAGATTGGTATAAAATAAATCCTGGTCGCGCAAAAAAATCCAGCTCACTTCCAGCCCCAGGGTGACGTCGTTATCCAAATGCACGAAGGCGGTGGCCGTGTCTTCAACTTCGAATTTGCCGGCTTGATTATAAACGTTCGCTTTCACGCTTTTAACTTTGGGATTGTTCAGCAGCCAAAGCGAGACGTCGAGCATTTGAATTCCCAAATCCATCAATACGCCGCCGCCGGAGTGTTTCTTTTGAAACATCCAGGCCTGCTCGTCCGACTTTTTCTTGCGGCGCAGCCATCCGGTTTTCATGTAAAAAATTTTGCCAACTTCGCCGCCATCAACGAAGGATTTCAGATTGACCGCATCCCAACGGAACCTGACGTTCATCGCCACCATGAGATGCTTTTTGTGCTGGCGGGCGGCGCGCACCATCTTTTCGCCTTCTTCCACGGTGCGGCTCATGGGCTTCTCCACCAACACGTGTTTGCCGGCGGCAAGCGATTCCAGCGTCAGCCGTTCGTGCATGTTCGTCGGCACACAAATATCCACCGCGTCGATGTCGTTGCGCTTCAGCACGTCTTCGTCGCGAGTGAAATATTGCGGGATTTTATACTTTTCGGCAACGGCCTTGGCCCGCGTCTTGACGGTGTCGCAGACGGCTACCAGCTCCACTTCCGGCATTTTTTTCCAAACCGGAATATGCGCCACTTGAGCGATCCATCCAGCGCCGATTATGGCTACCCGTACCTTTTCCATGGTTGGATAATTTAAAATTCGATTCGGCGTGCAAAACTTCAGTTTTGCTTTTTTGCCGGCAAAAGCTGGCGCAATGCTGAAGCATTGCACTCCGAAACTTAATTTGTTCGCGTCATGCTATCGAGATAGCTTTGTAAAATAAATACTGCCGCCAGACGATCGACTTCGCCGCGTTTGGCGTCGCGAGCGCGCACACCCATCTCTCGCAGGGCGCGTTCCGCTTGCACCGAAGAAAGCCGTTCATCCCAAGCTACAACCGGCACTGCCACCAACTTCGCCAGCTCGTCGATCAGTTGCCGCACCATCTTGGCCATCTCGCCTTCCCGGCCATCCATGTGGCGAGGCAGGCCGATGGCCACTTGGGTAATTTCATTTTTCCGAACCACCTCGACGAGACGACGGAGCAACTCTCGGTGCGACTTATAAGTGATGGTGTCCAGCGCGGAGGCGATAATTCGCATCGGATCGCTGACGGCCAAGCCGACCCGCTTCAAGCCGAAATCAACTCCAAGAACCCGGCCGGGAAGCGTCGAGGACTCACCTGCGTAAGGCGCACTTTCATGATTCGAAATGCTCAACTGATTTTGCGGGCTCGTGGCTATTCTTGGGTTGTCGGCTTAGGCTCGGGTTGTGGCTCGGGAGAATCTTGCTTGCCGTCCTTTTCTTCCATCTCCTCGCCGTTTTCCTCCCAATCCTCTTCCCATTCTTCGTCCTCGTCCCAATCATCATCCAAAACGCCTTCGCGCGGCTTGATGTCGGTCAACGGCTGCTTCAAAACTTCCTTCAACATCTTTCCGGCTTTGAAGTGGGTTTTGCGCCGCGCCGGCACATAAATGATCTCGCCGGTTTTGGGATTGCGCGCTTTGGGCTTGGGCTTGGTGGTTTTGACTTCAAAGACGCCGAAATCACGAATTTCGATGCGGACTTCCGGATTGGCCGCCTCCATAAATTCACGCAACGCCGTGAAAACGCCATCGACGATTTTCTCGGTCAAATAAATTTTCTCGCCGACGATCTTGGCCGTTCGTTTCGCCACGTCTTTTTTGGTGATCGTGCTTTTCATACAGCGACTCCTCAGTTTGCTTTAGTCCATATCAACGGGCGCTGTGCTTTTGCCAGAATCTGCAACCGGCCGGCCACTTTGGCGGCCTGCCGGTTGAAAAGACCGGCTAAAATTCCGTAACCGGCTCGCCCGTTCCGTCCAGCCGCTCAACGTTGATCACACCGTTGACCTTGCTGATTTTATTAATGACACGGGTTAAATGCTGCAGGTTTTCCACTTCGATGATGATATTGCTGTGTACCAGCGAATCCTGCGCGCGCATCTCCACGCTGACGATGTTGGTGTCAGTTTGCGAGATGGACTCGCTGACGTCACGCAGAAAATTCTTGCGATCTTCGCCGAGCATGTGCAGGCGCACCATGAAACGTTTATTGTTCTCGACGTCCCACTCGACGTCGATGTTGCGCTCCGGATTCTCCATAAGCTTGAGAATATTCTTGCAATCGCTGCGGTGAATGACCACGCCCTGCCCCTGCGTGACGAAGCCGAGAATGCGGTCGCCCGGCACCGGCTGGCAGCATTTGCCGAAGTGGATGAGCAAATTTTCGAGGCCCTGCACACGCACCCCTTTGGCCGAACCGCGCGCCTTGCTCAAAAATTTTTTGAGAAGATTCTCTTCCTTCTCTGCTTCCTGCTTTTCCGGCGCAATGCGGTTGATCACCTGCTGCGCCGAAATATCGCCGTGGCCGACTGCGCTAAACAGCTCCGGTTCGCTATTATAACCGAAGCCCAGGGCAATAGCATTGAGATCAGTTTCCTCCCTTTTAATATTGAAGCGCTTGAATAGCCGGATGATGATTTCTTCGCCCAGCTTCTGGCTCTGCTCCAGCATGGATTCTTTGATCCATTTCTTGATTTTGGAGCGCGCTTTGGAGGTGCGAACGAATTTGATCCAATCCGGATTCGGCTTTTGATTTGCGCCGGTAATGATCTCGATGGAATCGCCGCTTTTGAGCTTGTGATTGAGCGGTACGATTCTGCCGTTGATTTTGGCGCCAAGGCAGTGCATGCCAATCTTGGTGTGCACGGCAAAGGCAAAATCAACCGGCGTGCTGCCCACCGGCAGCTTGAACAAATCGCCTTTCGGCGTGAACACGAAGACTTCGTCCTGGAACAACTCGATCCGCAAGTTTTCCATGAACTCCTGCGGATCATTCGTGTCGTGCTGCCAATCCAGCATCTGGCGCAGCCAGATCAAGTGCTTGTCCAACTCGTCTTCTTTTTGCTTGCCTTCTTTATATCGCCAATGCGCCGCAATGCCCTCTTCGGCAGTGCGGTGCATGTCCTCGGTGCGAATCTGAATCTCGATCATTTTGCCGCCGGGCCCGATCACGGTGGTGTGCAGCGATTGATACATGTTGGATTTGGGCGTGGCGATATAATCTTTGAAGCGTTCCTGAATCGGCGTAAACAAGCTGTGGACGATACCGAGCGCGAAATAACATTCTTCCACCCGCTTGGTGACGATGCGAACGGCTTGCAGATCATAAACCTCTTCGAACGGCTTTTCCTGGCGCAGCATTTTTTGATAGATGCTGTAGAAATGCTTCGGCCGCCCGGTGATCTTGGCGACGATGCCGGCTTGCTTCAGCTCTTTGCGCACCGGTGTGGTAATGCGCCGGATGTACGCCTCGCGCTCTTCCCGTTTCGAGGCAATTTTCTCCACCATCTCCCAATAAGCTTTGGGCGCCAGCGTTTTCAGCGCCAAATCCTCCAGCTCCCAGCGAATTTTGGCGATGCCGAGGCGATGCGCCAACGGCGCATACACGTCGCGGGTCTCGATGGCGATGCGCAGCCGCTTTTTTTCCGGCAAATACTCGATGGTGCGCATGTTGTGCAGCCGGTCGGCAAATTTGATCAAAATCACGCGAATGTCGCGCACCATCGACAGCAGCATCTTGCGGAAGTTTTCCGCCTGTCGCGCCTCGAGACTGTCGAATTTCAGCTCGGAGATTTTGGTGACGCCGTCGACGAGAACAGCAATTTCCTTGCCGAATTTTTCTTCAACTTCTGCGATGCTGACGCCGGTATCCTCCACGACGTCATGCAGCAAGCCGCCGGCGATGGTGAAATAATCCATGCGCAGGTCGCAGAGAATCTTGGCGACCTCGAGGCAATGCTCAAAATATGGCGCGCCGGACTTGCGCAATTGATGCTTATGCGCGTCTTGGGCGAAGTCATAAGCATTAGTCAAAAGCTCGACATTAACCGAATGATTGCTATAGCGTCTCAGCTTACGCAAAATCCATCGAAATGTTTTTTCATAACTGCTGGTGTTCATGGCACAGCATCCCGAGAAGCCTGACAAAAGGTTGAAGTGTGAACTGCCGCGCCATTTTATCAGAACGGCGATTCCATCGGAGGAAAGTCGGAGCGACTTTTCTCCAAATTGGCAAACAGCACGTAATCTTTCAGGAACATGACTTTAACCGTTCCGGTCGGGCCGTTGCGCTGCTTGCCGATAATGATCTCGCTGATTCCCTCAAATTCGACGCGGTCGTAAACTTCCGGACGGTAAATAAAGAGCACGACGTCGGCGTCCTGCTCGATGGCGCCGGACTCGCGGAGGTCGGAGAGAATCGGCCGCCGGTCGCCGCCGCGCTGCTCCACGGCGCGCGACAATTGCGACAGCGCGATCACCGGCACGTCCAACTCTTTGGCCAACGCTTTCAATGATTGCGAGATCAACGAAATTTCAATCTGGCGGCTTTCCGCGGTACGCGGGCCGCGAACCAATTGCAGGTAATCGACGATGAACAAACCGACATTTTTTTCGGCAACCAAGCGCCGAGCCTTGGCGCGAATTTCCATCACCGTGAGTGCCGGTGTGTCATCGATATATATCGGCGCTTCGGCCAGTTTGCCGACCGCCAGCGCCAGCTTGGAAAACTGCTCACGGGGCAGTTTGCCGGTGCGCACCGCATGCGAATTGACGCGCGCTTCGCTGCAAAGTAGCCGCAGCGCGAGCTGGTAATTCGCCATTTCCAGCGAGAAAATGCCCACGCCGATTTTGTGATCGACCGCAGCGTTGCGCGCCATGTTAAGGCAAAAAGCCGTCTTGCCCATCGAAGGCCGGCCGGCAACGATGATCAAATCCGACTTCTGAAAGCCCGAAGTCATTTCATCCAGATCATTAAAACCGGTCGGCACGCCGGAGACCGAGCCGCGGCGATGGTGATACGATTCGATCGTATCGAAAGTTTTGTGCAGAATCGGGTTGATGAACTCGAAGCCGCGGCGCAGCCGGCGCTCGGAAAGGCTGAAGATGCGCTGCTCGGCTTTATCCAAAATATCATCCACCCGGCCTTGTTCCTCAAAGGCCTCGCTGGCAATTTCGGTGGCGACGCCGATCAAGCGCCGCAAGATGGCTTTTTCGAGCACGATGCGGGCGTGATATTCGACGTTGGCAGCCGAGGGCACGCGCGCCACCAGCTCGGTCAGATAATAATTGCCACCGATGGCATCGAACTGCCCGCGGCGCTGCAATTCCGCGCCGACGGTCAACACGTCGAGCGGCTCATTGCGCTCGAAAAGCCCGGACATCGCCTGGAAAATATGCTGATGGTCGCCCTTGTAAAAGCACCAGTCTTCGAGAAGCTCAAACGCCCGGCTGGCGGCGTTGCTCTCTTGCAACATCGCGCCCAACACGGCGACTTCAGCATTGAGGTCTTGCGGCGGCAGACGGTCGATGATCTGATCCGTCCCCACCACGTTGCCGTTTCCGGCGCTATTTTCTTTGCGTGGCATGCTGTTTACTTTTTTCGCGCGTCCGGCGCAGCGGCTTATTCGGCGGCTGAATGAACGCCGTATGGACGCCGTTAAAAAGAGCTTTTTCTAATTCTCGGGGGATCATAATCGGAAAAAATCGCTTGGCCGAATAGCCATAATCTTCACCGCTCTCATCAATCACACGAATGTAACCATGTGAAGCCGCTTGTTCGTCTGGAATGACGCAATAAAGCTTTCCAATTTCGAGAGAAGCTTTATAACCTTCATTGTTAATGCAAACTGCATAGTGCGGCACGGGATTATTTTTCTTTCTCGTCAAGCTACGACGTGGTGTTCGCTGCCAATTTGCGTTCCTGCTTCGCGAATTTCTCGAATGATCGTTGAGACTTCTTCCTCGGATTGGAGATGTCTTGCAAGAACTTCGGCAGCCGTATCCAAGACGCGATCGACAAACAGCCTCGACAAGTCTTGTCGCAAGCCTTGTCCGATATAAAATTTGAGCAAGGCTTGATAAGACATGTCGCGAATAGCAGCTACTTTTTTAAGTGAATCCAAAGCATCCTTTGGAATCTCAATGGAAACCGTTTCCGTCGCGCGAGGGCGTAAACGCAATTCAAATTCTTCTTCAGCGCTTTTCAAATTATGCTCCAGCATGCTGTGGTTGCTCAATCCGACGGCCTATTGGGAGTTTCGCTATCTGCATCACCAACCGCAAAGCTTCATTAACAGCTTCTTCAGTCGGAAAAGCTTGTGCGACGTCTGGAGCCAGCAGCACCAAATTTGTGCTTTTGCGAAAGCGTTCGGCGTATTTGCCACGCACGCCTCCTTTCAAAAGCTGAGACAAATCATACTCAGGACGAAGATCGTCGTCCATCTCAGAGGAAATCTCCTTGTTCATAGGCTTCTTTTTCTGATCGAATGAAACTTGATGCAGCTTTAAATTACGGGTTGCCTTATCTGAATCCCACTCAAACTCGACATCTTGAAACTGGTAGACAACATCCATGCGCCATCCCCTTCCTCAATCAATGTCAATTTAACTTCAACGCCCGCTCAAAAATCTTAAACGCCACGGCGAGTTTCGACATCAATTCCAATTCCTGAACTTGCCCATTGCGATCGATCAAGGTCACGCGATTCGTTTCCACCGCGAATCCCACTCCATCATGGCGCGGGTTGTTGAGCACGATTAGATCGAGCCGCTTTCGGCGCAGCTTGTCTTTGGCATTCTCCAGCTCGTTTTCCGTTTCCACCGCGAAACCGATGTGCAGCGCGCGATTTTTTTGCTCGCCAAGCGTGGCGAGAATATCGACCGTGCGCTCAAGTTCGAGCTGGAACGAAGCAGCGCTCTTTTTCATTTTCTCCGGCGCCATGGTGTGAGGTCGATAATCTGAAACGGCCGCAGCCATCGCCAAAATATCAGTGGCCGGATAATGCTTTTGCGCCGCCGCTGCCATTTCTGCCGCAGAAACCACCGGCACGAGTTCGATATCATAAGGTGGCGTCAAATTCGTCGGGCCGCTGATGAGCGTCACGCGGCCTCCCAAAGCGCGCGCGGCTTCGGCCAATGCAAAACCCATCCGTCCGGTCGAGGGGTTGGTCATCATGCGCACCGGATCAAGATACTCTTCGGTGCGGCCGGCGGTCACCAGAATCTTTTTCCCAGCCAATGGCTTTTGCTTTTGCAGCGCCGCCAAAATCCCGGAAAGAATCCAATCCAGCCGCGCCAAGCGTCCCCACCCCTCGCCCTCTTGCGTAGTGGCCAACGCGCCGAACTCCGGATCGACGAACTGATAGCCAGTCTCTTTAAGCAGCGTCACGTTCCGTTGCACCAGCGCATCTTCCCACATGGCGGAGTTCATTGCAGGACAAAGTACAAGCGGAACCCTTGCAGCGCGGACAGTGGCGCTCACCGGATCATCAGCAAAACCTTGCGCCAATTTCGCCAGCAGGTTTGCCGTGGCCGGACACAGAACGATCACTTCCGGCCAACGCGACCAATCAATGTGCTCGATGGCCGCGCTGCGTCCTTCCGGAAAAATGTTCGTGAGCACCGGCTGCTCGCTCAGCGCGGCAAAAGTCATCGGCGTGACAAATTCCTGCGCACGTGAGGTCATCATCACTCGCACCATCGCGCCGCGCCGGCGCAGCTCGCGCACCAGCTCGCAGCTTTTATAAGCGGCGATGCCGCCGCTCACGCCGAGCAAAATTTTTTTCCCGGTGAATGGCACGCTATTTCTTCGGCTCTTGCTCCCCGGGTTTCGCCGTGTATTGGAAATTCAATTTTCCCGAGAGCATTTCCTCCAAAGCCACCGTGGTGGGCTTGGGGAGCCGAATGTATTTGACCGGTTGCATTTGGCGCTCTTCCGGCGCCTCGGTGTCGTCGTCGGTGTCATCGTCATTGACGTCGTCCATGCTGCTGTCGTAGCCGGTTTCCTGCTCGATCAGCCGCTTCTGTTCGTCGTTGATCTGGCGCGCCCGTTTGGCGATGATCATAATGGCTTCATAAATGTTGCTGCTGTGTTTCTTCAATTCTTCAAGCGGAATCGTGCTTGCCATGCCAATCTCCAAAGTTAAGGTTACTTTCGGTACTGATTAATGATCGTTCGCACTGCGGCCACGGTGTCGTCGAGATTATGATTGACAACGATATGATCATAATGCTCGGCCATTTCCATCTCCGCTGCCGCATTGTCCAAACGGGTTTGAATGGCCTGCGGCGAATCGGTATTGCGCCCCATCAGCCGTTCGCGCAAGGATTCGAGCGAAGGCGGCTTGATGAAAATCAAAATCGCGCGATCGCCATACTGCTTTTTGACGTTGATGCCGCCCTGCACGTCGAGATCCATGAAGATCAGCTTGCCGGCGCGCAGCCAATCATCCACCGTCTTTTTGGGAGTGCCGTAATAATTGCCGTGAACTTTTGCCCACTCGATGAATCTTCCCTCGTTGGCGCGCGTCATAAAGTCTTCCATGCTGAGGAAGAGATAATCACGGCCGTGCTGCTCGCCCTGTCGTGGGGCGCGCGTGGTCGCCGAAACCGAATACATGAAATCCGGCTCGCGATGCTTGAGCAGGCGGCGAATTACCGTGGTTTTGCCGCCGCCGGACGGCGCCGAGATAATCACCAAGTAGCCGCGGGCGCCGGTGTTTCCAGTCGAGGTCCCGGAGTTGTACATGCTGATCACTCGAGATTTTGAATTTGCTCACGAAGTTTTTCCACCTCCTCCTTGATGCCCACCACCCAGTGCGCGATTTGTGCATCGTTGGCTTTGGCGCCGATCGTGTTGGCCTCGCGGTTCATTTCCTGCAAAAGGAAATTCAGCTTGCGGCCGGCCGGCTCCTGCTCGTCAATCGCTTCGAGAAAAAGCGTATTGTGGCTCTGAAAACGCGTGCATTCTTCGGTGATGTCAACGCGATCCGCCAGCAGCGCTACCTCGAGTTCGAGCCGGGTGGCGTCGAGTTCTTTGGTGTCCACCATAGCGCGCAAGCGTTTGTACAGCCTGTCAAATTCCGCCTTGCCCCGCGTCGCCGAATGGACCTTGATGTTTTCGATTTTTTCCTGCAAGCCGTTGACGCGGGGACGCAGGTCTTGTGCAATCTCCCGCCCCTCGCGGAAACGCATCGCATTCAAATCGTCCATCGCCTGTTGCAACGCGGTTTCCACACAAGTCCAGGCTTGTTCCGGCAACGCGCTCTCTTCGTCAATCGCCAGAATATCCGAGAAATGCAGCAGGTGATCCAAGGTGATCGTTCCGGAGAGCCCCAGCGTTTTCATCAGGTTTTCCAGCAATTGCTTGTAGCGGCGCGCCACCTCCTCGTCCACGCGCAGGCCAAGCTCGTTCTCAGTAGCCGTTTTGAGCGTCATCGCGACGTTGATGCGGCCGCGGCTGACTTTATTTCGAACAATATCCTTTACCGCTTGCTCGTAAGCGTTCAATCCCCGCGGCAATCTCATGACGACATCAAGAAAACGATGATTGAGAGAACGCACTTCAACGACGGCGTCGAAACCGTCCAAGCTATACTGCCCCCGGCCAAAACCGGTCATGCTGATAATCATAGCCCATTGCTTCGCAAATAGAAATTCACGCTGATGCCCTCCCTCCCGTTGCAGTTATCGGCGCTTCCATCCCGATTTTCACTAATTTGTTTTTATAAGGAAAATCGGGACGGCCGTAGGCCAAATAAGTTATGATTTAAGCTTAATTTAGATTTTACGAAAATCAATGCTAAGATTCAATAGAATTTTTGTTTTTTTTTCGAGAAGGCGTTGGAGAGGGTGGCGAACTTTACTATGGGCAGGCGTGATTATAACAACGAGGTGTACAGATGATCACACCTCTAAAAGCGCATAAATGCCACGCGCAACCCCGACTCAAACTATGTAAGCGCAACCGACAAAAGTATTTCATACACAGAAACGAAAATCCCACTGAACTATTTCAAAAGTTTTTAATTCAGTGGGGGTGTGATTTCAGTGAGCGGAGCAAAGAGTTTTCTCATGACGCAATTCAACGCGACCGCCGATACTTCACCTCTTCGATCGAGAGCCGGGCAGAAATGCGATGGGTATCTCCAAGATCGCCGTGGCTGAGAAAGGCGTAGTCGATTTGCAGTTTCGGCAGGCCGATGCCGGCGCCGACGGTGAATTGCCCCACGTCCGAGCCTAAGCGCAAAGCCAGCAGCTCGCGCTGATATTCCCAGCCGAAATGCGTGTCAAAACTCACCGGGCCGGCACCAAACTGGGCGGCGTAGTCGCGCCCTTCGAAGCGCATTTCAAGATCCAAAGCCGGTGACATGAATCCGCCAAGGCCCGGGAGGGCTATTGGATATGCCAAACCGGCTTTGAGTGCTGGAACAATCAACTCGCGCCTGCCGGTATCCCAAGCGAGAACCGTGCTGGTCACATCTTGCAAATTCAAACCGACGTTCAAATTGCCGAACGGTATATAAAGCGCGGCAATATCGAAGCCGAGTCCCCATGCCGAATTGTTGCCAAGGCCCTTGTAAATAATTTTGACGTTGCCGCCAAGCGAAAAATTGTGCGAGCGCCTGACCGCGTAAGTGAGAAACAGCGCATATTCCGCATCGGAAAAAGTGCGTACGATTTCAGGGCGATTGGTCTCGCTTAGCTTTTCATTGGGATTTTTTAGTCTGGTCTCCGGAATATCGTCGACGCCGAGGCGAATGAGGCTGAGGCCGAGACTGCGGTGCGCACCGAACGGGACGGCGAAACTGCCGAAATCATATTTGACCACACCGGCAAACTGCTGGGAATGCATGAGCATGATTTGCGGGTAATCGATATTCACCAAGCCGGCGGGATTCCAATACGTGGCGCTCACATCGCGCGCCAGTGCAATATACGCGCCGCCCATGCCGAGCGCCCGGCCACCGACGCCGAGGTTGAGAAATTCACCGGCATATTTAGCGGTTTTGAACCCGCTGCCGGCGAGGGCGGTGGAAGCAACGATGGTGATGACGATAAACAGAGCAAGCAAACTGAATGTGATGAGACGCATGATATTCACCAAAATCTGTTCTACGCTTTGAGATTAAGATCAGACAAACCACAATAAATTCTTTGTTGCTCGGCGAATATTCGAACCTATTGCCGATCATCAAGTCCGAGCTGCCCTCGAATTATTTCACAAAGGCTATTCTTGATTTCCGAATGACGAGGAACTGGCGCTTTCCGCCCGTTCTTGGGGTTCATGTAGATATCGTGCCTTTTACCGTGACGTTTCAGAAAACACCCGGCTTCCGTTAATTCTCGGATAAAATCGCCCCGTTTCACAATTCCACCCCCAACTCCTTTGTCTGAACTGCGGCGCGGGGCATTACGTCATTCTGCTCTTCCATCATTACTTGGTAAGCATCCCGAATGTTCTCTTCTAATTCTTGAAGAGATACACCTTGGCTGAAAACACCCGGAACCTCCTTTAGCCTTCCCACATACCAACCGTCGTCTTGCCAATATTCAAGTGTAAAGTATCGCATAGATTAAACACCTCGCTTTTTGCCAAAAATGCTTGTGTCAAGGATTCTACCTCAAATCTTCAACTTCTCAACCTCATCAGAGTTTCCCTCCGCCGCCAACTTTTGCAAGCTTGCCAGCTTTTGCAAAGCTTCTATTGGGGTAATTTGATTGACGTCGATCTCCAAAAGCGTCTGCCGCAGGTGGCGATCGTGCCCGGCAAAAATATCAATTTGCCTGGCGCGTAGCTGTTGTCTCGCTGCGGCGGGCGGAAGCTCATCGCGCTCGATCGCCTGTTGCTCCAAAGTCGCCAGCACTTGTTTGGCGCGCTGGATCACCGGCTTGGGCAAGCCGGCAAGCTGCGCCACTTGAATGCCGTAGCTGTGATCGCTGCCGCCTTCAACAATCTTGCGCAGAAAAACAACTTGATCGCCCCATTCTTTCACCAGCACATTGTAATTCTTCACGCGGGGGTGGCGATTCGCCAACTCCAACAACTCGTGATAGTGCGTCGCGAAGAGCGTGCGGGCTGCGACTTTGGAATTGTCGTGAAGATATTCGACGACCGCCCACGCAATCGACAGGCCGTCATACGTGCTCGTGCCGCGGCCGATTTCATCGAGCAAAACCAGGCTCTGCGCCGTGGCGTTGTGCAAAATATTGGCGGTTTCATTCATCTCCACCAGAAACGTGCTCTCGCCGCCGGCCAAATTATCCGAAGCGCCGACCCGCGTGAAGATTTTGTCCACCGCGCCAATTCTGGCTTTGGCCGCGGGCACGAACGAGCCGATTTGCGCCATCAGCACGATCAGCGCGACCTGACGCAAGTACGTCGATTTGCCCGCCATGTTCGGTCCGGTGATAATAATGATCTGATGATCACTCTCATTAAGATGCGTATCATTTGGAACGAACTTTTCGCCGAACGGCAGCAGTTTCTCCACCACTGGATGCCGGCCATCCTTGATCTCAATCGTCAGCTCGTCATCAATCATCGGACGGCAATAACGTTGTTCGTTCGCCAATTCGGCAAATGCCAGCAAACAATCGAGCACCGCGATCCAGCGCGCGTTTTCCTGCAAGGCCGTAGCGTGGCCGGCGACTTTTTGCCGCAAACGATCGAAAAGCTGATACTCGAGCGCCACCATTTTCTCTTCGGCTTGCAGCACCTGCTCTTCGTACTCTTTCAGCTCCGGCGTGATGTAGCGCTCGGCATTCGCCAGTGTTTGCTTGCGAATGTAATTTTGCGGCACTTTGGCGAGATTCGGATTGGTGACTTCTATATAATAGCCGAAGACTTTGTTGTAGCCGACTTTCAAAGAGCCGATGCCGGTGCGCTCGCGTTCGGTCGCTTGCAATTTGGCAATCCAATCTTTTCCGGAGAGCGACAAGCTGCGCAAACGATCCAATTCCTCGGAATAACCGGAACGAATGATGCCGCCATCGGTCACTGCCAGCGGCGGATCATCGACGATGGCCGAGGTCAGCTCGTTGGTCAGCTCGGCCAGCTCGTGCAGACTATTGAAGAACGTTCGCAGCAGCGGCGCTTCGAATTTTTCAAGATGCTTTTTGAGATCGGGAATCTTCTGTTGCGCAAAGCGCACGGCCAGAAGCTCGCGAGCGTTGGCGCGTGCCGTCGTCACCTTTGCCACCAAGCGTTCGAGATCGCCCGTCCCTCGCAGCAGCTCGGCGAGGCTTTCCCGTTCCATTTTTTTCTGCATCAACTCTTCAACCGCATCGAGCCGCGCATTGATTTTATCGACATCGCGCAGCGGCTGCAGAATCCACTGCACCATGCGCCGGCCGCCCATCGCGGTGCGGGTGCGATCCAACACGCTCAACAGCGTGCCTTTTTGATCTTCGCTGCGCAGTGAGCGCACAAGCTCCAAATTGCGCCGAGTGGCGGCGTCAATCGCAACTTGCTCGCGGTTATTGAGCCGGGTTAATTGCGTGAAATGCGCCAGCTCGCTTTTTTGATTTTCCTTTAAGTAGGATAACGCCGCGCCGGCGGCGCAAATTCCGGCGGTCAAATCGTCGCAGCCGAAGCCTTTCAGCGTCATCGTCTGAAAGTGGCGTGTCAATGTTTCGTAAGCATAATCATAGGCAAATTGCCAACCCTCGCGCCGGGTGACGAGCAAATGAGAATTGGGCAAAATTTTGGCGCGCAGCCAATCCGCGTGCTCTTCGGCAACGAGCAGCTCCGCCGGCTCGATATTCAAAATCGCCTCGCGCAAGCCGCCTTCCATCGACTCAATCATGACTTCACCGACGATGAACTCGCCGGTCGAAATATCCACCTGCGCGAGTCCCGCCAGAGCTTTTGCGCCCGCCGGCTTTTGCAGCGGATGCACCGCCAGCAGAAAATTATTGCGCCGGCTGCTCAAGAGATCATCCGACAAAATGCTGCCCGGCGTCACCACTTCGGTGACTTCGCGCTTGACGACGATTTTGGCCAGCTTGGGATCTTCCACCTGTTCGCAGATCGCCACGCGATAACCGGCGCGGATCATTTTGGCGAGATAGGTGTCGAGCGCGTGATGCGGAAATCCGGCCAGCGGCACTTCCGACGATTTGCCGTGCGAACGCGACGTGAGGGTGATGCCGAGCGCCTCGCTGGCGGTTTTGGCGTCGTCGTAAAACATCTCGTAAAAATCCCCCATGCGAAAAAACAGAATCGCGTCTTTGTGCTGCGCCTTGATCGCCAGATATTGCCGCATCAGCGGCGTGGTCAGATCGTCTTTGTCGATGAAATCCTTTTGATCGGAGTTTTTCAAAATTTGGCTTCGTGCCACGAGTTATTAATGAAGTGTGAACTCACTGGTCGCTACTATACAAAAGCTGCGACTTCAACAGTTTTTTCTGCAGCAAAGCTATCTCGGTGTAATTTAATCCGCTCAATTTCATGAAGCGTCTCGGCGGTGAAATAACTCTCTCCACAATTGGGGCAGCTTACCATTGGAATATCTTCGATGATAAGCAAATCCTTGCCCTTGCCGTAAGCTTCTACTATTTTACGGACTCTCGCCCCTTTTTTTCCGCAGTTATCACAGACCAGTAGTTGAAGATTTTTTTTCATGGTTCATAGACAGTTATGATGACAAGTTTTCCGGTTGGGCTAAATTTTGCAATCAACTCGATACTGTTGCCTGAAATCGTTACGCCATTGACGCGATATTTAGATTCACCTGTTTGTCGATCCTGCTGACGTTCCAAAATTGTGCCAGTAAGAATTCCCCGTTCAACGTCATAAATCATGAAATGATCAACCCTCATTTCAAGTCTGGCATGGAGCGTCACTATATATTCGCGTCTGCGAACCTTTTCTCGCATCCGGCTAAGAATTCGATCAAACAATTTCAGTTTCCAGGTTTGATTTGAGCGTTACTTTTTACGTGTTACGCTTCCACCTCCATCAATTCCAACTGAAAGCCGTCTTCGGTTTTCACCAATGTTTCAATTTTCTTTTCGGCTTCTTGGAGCTGCGACTGGCATAGTCGATACAAGCCCATGCCCTCATCAAAGATTTTGATCGCCTCGTCCAGGCCGATGCGGCCCTGCTCAAGCTGCTGAACGATCGCTTCAAGCCGGCTCATGGCCGCTTCGAATGTCATCTTCTTTCCCATCAAGCCATACTCCTTCCTCTTTAATAAGGTTCGCGCTATTCGTAATGCTTAACCTTTAGTTTCGCGAGGCTAAAAGTTTCACACTTCGAATTGACTGCCAATTTTCCTTTCACGACTTTCTAACTTTTTCTACCCTGGCTTCGGCGCTGCCAACGGCAAATTGAACGTGAATCGGATCACCGGTTTGCAGTTGGCCGGCTTCACGCACCAATTCCTTTTCCGGCTGGCGGTACACAATCGCAAATCCTCTTTGCAAAATGCTCTGATGACTCAGCGCCTGCAAGCGCTGCTTCTGCGCTTTGAGCTGCTGCTTCCACACTTCCAAGCGATTTTCTGTTGCCAAAATCATTCGCCGCTGCAAATCGTCGAGCTGCTGGCTGCGCTGGCGCACCAGATCGAGCGGCTGGCGCAGGCCGTAGCTCGAAGCGAAGCGCTGCAGCCGCTCGCGCTGCATTTGCACGAAGCGCCGCAGATGCAAGTGCATTTTATAGCCGAGGTGTTGCAATTGGCGGCGGACTTCGGTGACCTCCGGCGCCACAAGCTCAGCGGCAGCCGAAGGCGTGGCGGCGCGCACATCCGCCACGAAATCGCTGATGCTGAAATCAACCTCGTGGCCGACCGCCGAAACCACGGGAATTTCGCTGTCAAAGATCGCTCGCGCCACGATCTCTTCATTGAAAGCCCAAAGGTCTTCCAACGAGCCGCCGCCGCGACCGACGATGAGCACGTCCAATTTGCCGAACGCGTTAAACTCCGCAATCGCCTGCGCAATTTCCGCCGCGGCGCCTTCACCCTGCACTTTGACCGGACGCAAAATAATCCGCATCGCCGGCCAACGCCGCCGCAAAATGCTGACGAGATCCTGAATCGCCGCGCCGGTTCGTGAGGTGACGATGCCGACGGTTTGTGGAAACGCTGGCAGCGGCACTTTGTGGGCTTCATCAAAAAGCCCTTCGTCGCGCAGCCTTTGCTTGAGCTGCTCCAACGCCATTTGCAGCGCGCCGACGCCAGCGGGCTGCATTTGCCAAACGTCAAACTGATAATAACCGCGTTTTTCATAAACGGTGACTTGGCCGTGCGCCAGCACCTGCTTGCCGTCCTCCGGAAAAAAAGGCAAACTGCGATTGCGCCCGGCCCACATCACGCACGGAATCTGGGCGTATTCGTCTTTCAGCGAAAAATAAAAATGTCCGGAAGTATGGCGCTTGAAGTTGGAAATTTCGCCGGTGAGCCACACGGGCGCCAAACCGGTTTCGAGAAGTGCTTTGATCTGCTGCGTGAGAACAGAAACTGTCAGAGTCTCATGCTGATATTCGGCGCTGGAGAAATTAAAGCCAAAACGATCCAAAATAACGAGTCCTCATATTTTATTTGCCAACGCCACGCAAGCTTTTTATGCGAAAACATTCTCGATGAGCGAGATTTTAGACGTCTTCTTCAGCGTTTGGTTGGGCGCTGTGTTCTGGTTGCGCGGCACCGGAAAGGAAATCGAAAAAACCGTGCCATGTCCGACTTGCGAATCGACGCCGATGCGGCTGCCGTGGTCGCCGACGATTTGCTGGCAAATGGCCAAGCCGAGGCCGGTGCCATCAGGTTTGGTGGTGAAAAACGGGTTAAAGAGATTATCCAAAACGTTCGCCGGAATGCCGCTGCCGGTGTCGCGCACGACGAGCAGAACTTCCTGCGGCTCGACAAATTGCGTGGAAACTTCGACGACGCCGTAGCCGGAGATGGATTGAATGCCGTTGCGCATCAAGTTGACGAGCATTTGATTGATTTGAATCGGATCGAGCAAAAGCTTCGGCAGGCCGGGCGCCAGCGTTTTGATCAATTTCACGTTATGCTGCTCCGCTTCGCTCTGCAACAGCTTGCAAGCTTCTTCAATCGTCGTATTGAGATCGGCGAATTGAAACGAAGGCTTGGGAAATTTGGTGAAGAGCATAACGTTGGCGAGAATTTTTTCCAGGCGCATGACCTCTTCCGCAATGATTTGCGCCACGTTGTGAATGGAGGCGTTGTCCTTGGCCAAACGCATCAACGAGCGCGCGAAGCCGCCGATGGCCACCAACGGATTACGAATTTCATGCGCGACGTGTCCCGCCATATTGCCGACCGCGGCCAAACGCTCGGCATGAACCAGGCGGTCGTGCGTGGTTTGCAGCTCCTTGTAAGCGGCTTCGAGCTTATATTTATCTTCTTCCAAACGGCGGTTGGCGTCAGCCTTTTCGATGGCATGCGCCGCCTGGCTCGCGAAAATCTCGAGCGAGGCCAGCGCGTCCGCGTCGATTTTTTGCTGGCTATAAAGATAGTCGGCGATGATCATGCCAATGAGCCGGTCTTTCGCCACCAAAGGCACGGCGATGAAATCTTTCAGCTCCAGATTCTCAAAGAACTTTTGGCAACTGGCGCAGACGCGTTGCTCGGGCAGGCCACGGTATGGTTTTTTGCGCCGGATGGTGGCCACAAAATCCGAATCGCCCGCGGTGAGCAAAAGTTTTTGCGCCCGGATGCGATTATTGAAAGCGTCATCGCGAGCGGGCCGGCGCTTGCCGTATTTCTCGAGAAAGTCTTCCAACGTGATATGCTCTTCCGACAGCGTTTGCCAAATGCGCCGCGCCTCTTCTCCATCTGCCGGCCCAACACCCATGCGCCCGGCGAGATACAAGCCGGTATCGTCGATCAGAAAAATCATGGCGCGATTGAACCCCAGCGCCGGCCCGGCGGTGATGCCGGTCAGAATCAAGTGCAGCAATTCGTCGAGATTGATCGCGCTCTGCATTGCCAAGCCGATGGTCGTGAGCATGCGCAATTGATAGTCGTGCTTTTGGCCCTCGGTGACGTCTTCAACAATGCCGAGCACGCCCGCAAGGCTTTCTGAGCCGCCCTCTTTTTGTTGAGACTGCCAAAGCGGAACGGCATGAATATTCAGCAAGGCCATTTGGCCATCGGACTTGCGAAAATTAAACCCCTGCACCTTCCAAGGTTTGTGGCCGGTCATGACGCGGGTCGCCGCGGTGCGCAAAAAGGTCTCTCGCAAGCTTTTTTTTTCAAAAACGCTCTTCCCGGCCATGGACTCCGGCGAGGCGAATCCCATAAGCTGGCACACCATGGGATTGGCTTCACGAATTTGTCCGCGCGCGTCTGTGGAAAAAATGCCGATCGGCGCGTTGTTCAAAATGAGCGCCAGATAGTCGCGCGTGGCTTCGACTTCGGCGCGCAGTTGCAAATTGCGCTGCCGTATATCGTGGATGATGAAAAGATTCTCAATGACGTTCGCCAGCTCACGCCAGCCAAACGGCTTGCGCAGATAGGCGCTCACCCCGCGCGCCATGAGTTTTGTTTTCATCAAACCATCCGCCTCGTGCCCGGTCAGCATGATGACGGGAATATTGCGAACCGGCTCATACCGCGGATTGCCGGTCAGCTCGTTGAAAACCTGCTCGCCGTTCATTTCCGGCATGAGAAGATCGAGCAACACCAAGGCGGGTTTTTCGCGCAAAAGCAGATCGAGGCCGGAAGGCCCGTCATACGCGGAAAGCAAGTGATAGCCGGCTTTTTCGAGAAAGGCGCGCGCCAAATCGTGCAGCGTCGGCTCGTCATCAATCAAAAGAATTTTTTGAGAATCGACAGGAGGCATCGAACAATCATTTCATAAGCCAAATTAAAGCGAAGGCCTTCATCCCGCCGTTCTCATATTGATTTTTGGAACGGCCAGGATGAAGTCCAATCTGCTTAGGCCGAAGGCTCTCATCTGAGTTTCTTCTTATGGCGATTTTTTCTCAGACGTTTTTTCCGCTTGTGCGTGGCAATTTTATGCCGTTTGCGCTTTTTACCACTGGGCAAGTGCTTTCACCTCCTTTGCCGGGTTGAATTTTATGTTTTATGAATTGAAGCCGATCTTCCGTTCGTATTCTTGAATGCCGTCTTTGAGCTGATTGCGAAGCGGTTGTTGATAGCAGCCTTCCAATTGCGCGATGACCAGCTTAGCGCGGACAATATGAAGTTCACATTCAGTGTGTGATTGAAAACCAGCGCTGTCCATATCATAATCAGCGAAAACTCGCTTCTTGCATAAATCTCTTAACCAGACTGCCGTTTCTTTAATTTCTGGAATGCCACTATTATTCAACCGCATATAGAGCTGTTCATGGGCTTCGGCATCTTTTGCCAACACAAAACCTAATTCTTTGAGCAATTTATTTCCAATATTAAAAACGGCATAATAAGCACGGCTAAACGCTGAGCGAATAGCCGCCTCGCCGCGCATCTGCACGAGCTTTTGAGCAACGACTAAAAATTCTTTCGCGTCCATAGACAAGGGTCAGTTAATTACAGTAGCCCATAAAAGCGGACAAATCTTTGAACGAGGCTCATCGGGAACGGCGGCGACAAAAGCACGCGTAAATTTTTGATCCGTTTGCAGTAACTCCTCCATGGTGCCAGTCACGTAAAAATGAATATCAATCGAATCCCAATTCGGAATCTCGGGGTCAACTCCGTATTCAAGCTTGATGCTCTGGATTTCTTTAAACAACCCGCGCACCAATCGCACCGCCGTTTCGATATGCGGTGCCAGCGCATTTTCCTGCGCAAAGCGCCACACCTCCTCGGAAGCGGGCAGGCCGGCAATGGCCGGCGGCTCGACCTTCTTTGGGAGCACGCTACGCCTTGTTTCCGTGGGCGCAAGATAAGGCGACACGGCCTCGGCAACTTTGTTCGGTTGCTCTGGCGTCGTCACCTGCTCCGAATATGGTTTTGAGCTTGCCATCGCGTTTATGAAAGTTTAATCAAACTCAGGACGCCGTGGCCCAGATTTTCATTTTGTTTCTTCAACCACGGCAGCTCGAGGCTTTTCTCCCGGCGCGCCATGGTTAACTGCCTCGCGCAATTCTTTGGCAGGGCGAAAAGTCACGGCGCGGCGGGCTGCGACCGTCATCTTCTCGCCGGTGCGCGGGTTGCGGGTGAGGCGCTCCCGGCGCTGCACCGCGTCGAAACTCCCAAAGCCGCGCAGTGTCACGCGCCGATCATTGCTCGCCGCCCAAGTGATCGTGGCAAGAAAGCCATCGATCACCGCCGCGGTTTCGACTTTGGTCAACCCCGTGCCTTCCGAAACGATATCGATAATTTGCGTTTTCGTTACGAGCTTGCCTGCTTTCATCGTAGCCTCCTCTTGCTTCGTTCATGTCGCACCTAAAAAGCCAGGCACAAATTTCTAACGCCACACGTCATTCGTGAGGCGTAAACCGTAAATCGTAATGCGTGAAGAAAAAATTTTTACGCCAAGTTGACTGGCGCAGTCATGTTTTCAAAAAAATCTGTGTTGGCAATCATCCGTGGCCGCAAGTGCAGTGGCCGCATCCGCAAGCATGTCCACTGCTCTCACCGCTCATTTCAGCAAAGCTATTGGCGCTCGACGAAGTCGTTGCAAACAACGAGATCAATCGATTAACCTCATTGGTGCCGCATTCCGGACAATGCACCACCGTCGGCTTTTTCTCAAATACCAGCTCTTCAAAGCGTTTTTCGCATGTCGAACAATAATACTCGTAGATCGGCATATAACCTCCTATGAAACAATGTTTGTAGTTTCGCCTTTAGGCGTCGGAGATGCCAGCGAAGATCAAATGCCTAATGAGTTTTGACGTTCAAATTCGGTAATCTTTCGTAGTCCCCGCCCCTTGTGGGCGGCTGTCGGAGCTGCGAAATTCGCGGTTGCAAGAATGCCTCACAAGGGGGCAGGACTACAATTTATTACCGATTTACTTCATAAGGCATCGCTAGGAACATTTTTACCAAACCCATTGATACCGCAGCACCGGCAGCGTTTGCAATCGAATCAAATGCTGTTCGAGATCGCCGAACAAAAGATCCCAAATGGTGACCTTGCGCTTCCGCGGCGTCACCACGTGCGGCCTGCCTTCAATATTCGTCATTTGCGCCGCAAGCGCCAGCGCCTCCTGATAAGTGCCGATGAGATCAATCAACTTGAGCGCCGACGCCTGCTGTCCGGTAAAAACGCGGCCGTCGGCAAGCTTGAGCACCTCGGATTTCTCCAAATCGCGCTCTTCAGCGACCACCTCGACAAATTGCTCATAAGCATCGTCGACGTAACGCTGAAAGTATTTCCGATCTTCGTCGGTCATCGGCCGAAACGGCGAGCCGCTATCCTTATACCTGCCGCTTTTGATCACGTCGAAGCGAACGCCGATTTTGTTCAGCAGCTCGGTCGCGTTCATCATCTCCATGATCACGCCGATGCTGCCGGTCGTCGTGCCGGGATTCGCCATGATCGTATCGGCCGCGCAGGCGATGTAATAGCCGCCCGAGGCGGCCACCGAGCCCATCGACGCGACGACGAACTTGCCGCTGTCGCGCACGCGTTTGGCGGCCTCGTAAATTTCCTGGCTGGCCGCCACGCCGCCACCGGGGCTGTCGATGCGGAGAATCACCGCGGCGATCGAGGCGTCATCTTCAAAACGCTCGAGCTGCTCGACCGCTCTTTTGCTGTCGAGAATGACGCCTTCGATCTCAACGAGGCCGAGGCGCTTGCCGGTGCGCAGATCGAAACTGTCTTCCGAAAAACCGAAAAACAGCGAGACGAGAAAAAAGATGAAGATCCCGCACGCCGCAATCAAAAGCAATCCCAAAAACCAATCTCGCCCACGAGCCATAGTTCAATCCCTCCTTCATTCGATCATTTGAATGATAAGCAAAAAACGTTTAAAAGTCAATTGATGACGACGAATTTCGTCGTCGCATGAAAACCTTCGACGAGCAGGCGGAGAAAATAAACGCCGCTGGCAACGCGCTCGCCGGATTGGTCCAGGCCGTCCCAGATCACCCGCTGCAGGCCGGCCGGCAGCGTGCCCAAATTCATCTTCCAGATCACCCGGCCGTCTTCGCGCAACAACACCGCCTCCACTTTCGCGCTTTCACGAATGCGAAATGGCACCACCAGCGGCCTGCCGTTGTTGTAGCGGAATGGATTCGGATAAGGTTTTTCAAGTGCATTGACCAATTCCTGTTGGCCGAGGCGCGAGACTTCCAATTGATAGCTGGCCGCCTGCGCCGCCGGCAAAGAGTTAGCGTGAACAACCATGAAAACAACCGTATCTTCCCCAGCCGGCGCTTGTACCTCGAACGAGGCGAATCCGGTACCGCTTTGCTTGGAATAACCCTGCGTGCGATCTCCGGAAATCGTCGTGATTTTCCAAAGCGCCGCCTCGCTGCTGGACACGGAGGGCTGCAAGAAAAATCGGACATCCTGCCCGAGGCGAGCGGCGCGATAAACGTGGATAGCCATCGGGGGCAAACTCGCAGTAATCACCGTATCCTGATTCACGCGAAAAGATTTGGGGCGTCCGTCGGCTTGTGTGCCAAAATCGATTGGGGGATAAGTTTTCGCCTCTTCAAAATATTGCACCGTATCAGCGCGGGCGCCGGTAAAAAAACACCATTCGCCAAATTCGCGCAACGCCTCGCTGAAAGGCAAAGCATAGCCGGATGATTCCAAAACCGTTTTCATGCCCGCCAAGGCCGGCTCCACCGTCGATCTTTGCCAGAAATCATACACGACGTTGTTGCGGAAGCGAAAACGTTCGGGGCCGAGCTTCTTGACCAAATAGTGCAGCCATATACAGGCGCCGTATTCGTGCCAACCATTCGCGCTATTGAGCGGGAGGCCGAACGTCTGAAAAAAGCCGAACGGCAGGCTGCGGCGGTTCAGCAGATAAGCGATGTAGTCATTCACGTAATCGTAAGCAACGTCTTCAAACCAGGTCGAGGACATTTCAAAGAAAAAGCTGTCGCCATTGATGTTGCGAACGTTGAGCTGAACGGCATGAAAGTATTCGTGCGCCACCGTGACACGCAGAGCATGAACGCCAGTGGTGTAAAATCCGTTGAAATCATTTTCAATGGTAATATAAGCCGGACCGCGGGTTTGGCCAGTCTCGAACTCCGGCCAAGTGGCGCCATACGCCTGATCATTCTGAAAATAAAAATCGAGTGCCGGGTCGTCAACGTTGTCATCCGCGTGCGGCAAAAATCCCAGAGAATCGATGAGAAGATGATAGGCGCGCTCGGCGGCCAAACCGGCTTCGTACACGTAATCAGGCACATTCAATTGGATCGTCGAAGTGGAGTTTACCGCATCGGGGCCGGTGAGTGTATAATGAAATTTAAAGCGCCCGCTCGGCGTCGTGTAGGAAAATGGGAGCGTTGGCCGCTGCAGCTTGGCTTTCGCCAAAGCCGGGAACTGCGCAGCCAAAGACGGATCTGCCTGCAGAAGCGCTATTGCGGTAAAGCCGCATTTGATCGGCTGCTCCAGCTCCCCGCGCAGCGCCATCTCATACTGTTGCAAAATTTGGCGCGCCTCGACGGCCTGCCCTTCGGACCTCAAGGTCTGGGTAGTCTGTCCATATACCACAGCCAAATTGAAACAAACGACGGCAATCGTGTCGATGAGAAAAATAATCTTTTTCATTACTTTTTCCGAAAACTAAGCGTGAGTGGCACGCCCGCAAATCCGAAGCGGGCGCGGAAACGGTTTTCCAAATATTGCCGGTAATTCGCCCGAATCGCAGTCGGGTGATTGCAAAAAAAAGCGATCACCGGCGGCGCGTGCTTGACTTGCGTGCAGTATTTGATCTTGACTTCGCGCTGCTCCATCGACGGCGGCGGGTAGTTGCGAACGGCCTCTTGCAGAAACTCATTCAAATCTGCCGTGCGCAATTGTTTTTGCCGCTCGCGATGCACCGTCAGCGCCACGTCGAGCAATTTGAACACGCGCTGCTTGGTGACCGCCGAAATAAACAATATAGGCACATAACTGTAAATGCGCAACGCCTCGCGCAGCTCTTTTTCAAGCCCTTTCGCGGTCAAGGCATCTTTCTCGATGAGATCCCATTTGTTGACGCCGATGATGAGGCCTTTTTGCAATTTAGCCGCTTCGCTGACGATGTGCAAATCCTGATCGACCGCCTGCTCGAGTGCATCGAACAACACAATCGCAACATCGCAGCGGCGAATACTATCGCGCGTGCGCACCGTGCTGTAAAACTCAATCGACTCTTTGACCCGCGAGGTTTTGCGCAAGCCGGCGGTGTCGATGAGCACGATCTCCTGCTCTTTGTAACGCAAGCGTGTGTCAATTGCATCCCGCGTCGTTCCCGGAATAGCGGTGACGATCACTTGCTCGTGCCCAAGCACGGCGTTGACCAAAGAAGACTTGCCAACATTGGGCCGGCCGATCACCGCCAAGCGCAGCGTCTCGACTGGCTCGCTTTTGTCTTCCTCATCAATGCTCGGCTGGCGTTTTGCCGAAGCCGGCAGTAGTGCCACGAGGCGATCCAGAAAATCACCTATTTGCCGGCCGCTCGCGGCGGAAATCGACACGGGATCACCGAGGCCGAGATTATAGAAATCCGCCAGCCCCGGCTCGTGTTGCGTATCGTCGATCTTGTTAACCGCCAACAACAATTTTTTCTCGCTGCGGCGCAGAATGCGCGCGATCTCCGCGTCCGTCGCCGTCACACCGGTTTGCGCATCCACCACGAAGATCACCGCTTCCGCCTCCTCGATGGCGTCGTACACCTGCCGGAGCACGGCCTGGTCGATTATATTTTGGCTGTCGCTAAAATAGCCGCCGGTATCCATGAGCGTAAACTCGTAGCCCACCCAATCCGCTTCCGCATAATTGCGGTCGCGCGTCACGCCCGGCGTCTCGTGCACAATCGCCTCGCGCTTGCGAATGATGCGGTTGAACAAGGTCGACTTGCCGACATTAGGCCGGCCAATGATGGCGACGAGGGGTTTCTTTTTCATGAGGATGCTGCAAGGATTTTCGTCGTGCGATTGCCACCATCTAATTCGATACGCAATGGAAGCTCATATAATAAATTGCGGCCAACCAAAGCTTTGCGGACAGGGTTGACTAAACAGAGCGGACTTTGCTGCCAGTCGCGAATGCAAATAGCGGACATAATTCTCGAGATTACTTTCCCAGTCTCATCAGCTATCGCGACTTGAACCGGTAAAACATAGCATTTATATGGTAGTCCAAAGTGTTTGCCAGACTCCGTCTCTTTGCCATATTGGTTCTCAAGTATATTTTTACTACGCATCAGGCTATAATCCAACATTATGTTTCCTGAGCCTGTATCAAGGTCGGCATCAAACTTGAGGCCTCTCTTCATGATGTCCTCCTGATTCCAATTTTCCGCACCAAACGCTATCGAAAGGCTCGGATAAAAATCATTATCAGCAACCGCAGCCCAATAAGATTCTTCAATTACAGGATTTGCAATAAAGGTCCATGGTGCATACCCCATCTGTCTGCCTATCGCATGTCTTTTTTCACGAGAGGGATAGTCATCAAGTGTTGGTGACCATTCAATGATTTCCCCTTTACAAATTAGCATCCATCTCGCGCGACGCTTGGCAAGCTCATGGTAAATCCAATCACGATATTTTTCATAAGCCATGAGCTTTAATTCTTCTCCTTCCTCGTCGGAGAGGGCAAGATAATCCTCGAAAGAAATCAAATACTTCTCATCCTCGAGCAAAGTTTTGGGGGATGTAGAAACTTTGGGTTTGTGCTTTTCGCGTGTTAGTTGCTTTTCAACAACCTCAAGCTCTTCGGGACGCAGCTTGCCCAAAGTCTTAAGAACTTGTTCAAGACCTGTTTCGGCGATAATCATGTCGACCTCCTTATATCAGGGTAAAAGTCGTTTTTCGGAAGCGCAGCCCATGAGGATTCTTCAATAACTGGATTGGCAACAAAGACAAAGGGAACCCGATCGAATTGACGACCGATCTTATAAAGTTTATCTCGTGAAGGATATTCATCTAGCGTTTCACCAGTTTCAATAACATCTCCACCGACTACGAGCATCCATTCTGCCTCACGACGTTCCAATTCTTCATCGATCCAAGCTCGATATTTTGAGTAGGCAGAGATATGGATGGAATCCCGCTCATCATCCGTTAATGCCAGATACTCATCAAATGAAATCTTGAAGATCACGTCATCCAGCGATGTTGCAGGCAAAATTTGGGGAGACTTTTTAATCGACTTTTCAAGTAGCCGCTCCCGAATAATTTCACGGCCTTCTGGTGGCAATGCTTCAATTGTTTGCCAGATTTGCTCGACATCTGTTTCGACGATGGACATAAATGCCTCATAAGAATTAAAAGTTAAACAATAGCCGCCCTCTGCGACTCTTCAATAAGTGGATTCGCCATAAAGACAAACGGCGCGTAACCGGATTGCATGCCTATAGCCTCCATTTTCTCATCTGAGGGGTAATCGTTAAGCTTTGGAGACCATTCAAGAATTTTTCCGCCACATACAAGCATCCATCGCGCCTGGAGCCGTGCGAGTTCTTCGTCAATCCAACTGCGGTATTTGCCATACCCATAAAGTTGGATGTTGTCACGCGCGTCGTCCGAGAGCGCAAGATAATCTTCAAAAGGCATTAAAAACGTTTCGTCATCAACCAGTGTCTTGGGCGGAAAGGAACGCCGGCTGTGTTTTTTCAAATTCGCAATGTGTTCTTCAACCAACCAAAGCTCATCCGGACGTAATTTGTCCAACGTCTGTAAAATTTCTTCAAGGTCGATTTTGACTCTCATCATCTTGACCTCCATAACTTAGACAAGCCGGAACCAAATAGAATTTTCCCCAACGGATGAATTAAGACCAACTGATGCTTTATCCGTTGGTCTTAATTCATCCGTTGGAGCCCCTTTGATTACCGTCTTATATCGTAGTCACTTTCCACCGCTTGCCGAACTGCCCAAGCCTGGCTCTGGCGGCAAAGTTGTTTGACAGCTTCCTCCGCTGTTAGCCAAACCAGCACATGATGATCATCGACCGGCTCGCGTACCCGCTGCCCGAAGCTTGCCGCGTAGAAATGGCCGTGTACTTCGAAATATCTCTGACCTATTTCCGACCAAAAGCACTCTGTCGCTTCTCCGAGCTTGCGGTGGATTTGGATGTCATAACCGCTTTCTTCAAGCACTTCACGTTGGAGCGTCTCTTCCATTGTCTCACTTGGCTCAGCGCCGCCACCGAGCAGGAAATAATAGCCGTATCTGTTCTTGACGACGGCCACGCGTTGGCCAGCATCGAACACGACCGCATAAGCGCCGGGACGACGCGTATAGTTATTTCCCGCGAGGCGCTCGCCAAATTGCGGCAATGCGGTATTCAAACGTTCCTCAATACATAAGTCATGGTTAGCCTACCTACTACTACGATTTATAAAGGACCAAGATGAAGAAATCCGTCTCGGTCGTAACGATCCAGCAATTTATCCAGCAAGTCAAGTTTGATCTCCACATCAGAAAAATACCGTTCCTTTGCGACGATCAAATCGTCATGAAAGTCTCCGGCATTCAATATTATTTGCCCATTGCTGTCGTTCTTCAAATGAAGACCTGGGTTATTGTGCGTGAGAGCATATTTCTTGTTCTTGATGGTAAACATATGAACAAGGCCGTTGCGGAGGCTATCGTATAGCCCACTTGCGTCATATCGACCCTTTGGAAAATATTCATCTATGAAGCTGGTGTAGGCGGTTTCGACTTTCCCCTTTGTACTCGTTCCCCACCAAAACCCAGCCAGGTAGTCAATAGCACACGTCATGAAAATAAACCCAATGAGCGCATCTTGTGTGTGAACAAGTCGGTTGATTGGTCCAATAACCCAATCATCGAAATGCGGCCAGAAATAATTACAAAACCAAGCGAGCTTTTGTGAATGCGGTGAAATAGAGCTAATAAGAATTGGTGATACGGGCGATCCGCTTGGTGAAGATAATGAACCGCCAGATTCTGGCAGTTTTAGTATTGAGCCAACTGAAGGCGTCGTGCCCATGTTTATTCTCCTCTATGTGCCGTACTATCATTTATGGTGATATGCTAGCGTTTTACTAGAAATTCATAATAGTATTTCATGGATACGAAGATAAATATTACCTGTTTGAGCGGCGTGGCGTCGTTTTCTCAATAGAAGCTGAATCAAGTCTATCCGTCCCTCAAGAACAGCCATCAAGTCGCTACCGTCCATTAAAATCATCAAGCGTCTACCCGATGAGTGTGTTTTAACAGCATCTTCGGAAAAGCTGTTAATCGACAAGAACAGGCCAAGCGTGTTATCGAGTTTTCTTGAAAGTTTTCCCGCAAAATGGTCAAGTTCGTCTGCTCCAACCGGCTGTTGCTGCCACTTTGCTTCAAAGAGATAATCAGTGCTGTCAAAAGTAAAGGCACCGTCGATTTGTTCTCCAACAATTTTAAATGAAGCTTTAGGATCTAGATCAAAAAGAGAAAAAAGTTCGTTTATAATTCTTTCCAATTTATAACCTCGTCCTTGAGGATCTTCCGAACTCAGCAACAAATAATATTCTTGAGTTAGTCTCTCAAGTTTTTCTTTGACCGCAGTAGTTCGTAAAAGCGCCTCATAAGTCGCACGCCGTCGTTCCTCTATTTTCTTTTGTTCAGTGTGCAATTCTTCATGAATGGCAACGAGTTTCCTAAGTGCTTCGACTGAAGCCTTTGCCTGCCTAGCCTTTTCCTGACCGTCTTCCAAACGGACCAAATGACTGAAATCGTCAATTAGAGCCACCTCACTCATGAGTCTCAGTAAGTCCGTTAGATACTCGTCCTGATGAGTAGCCAAAGTATCAACTACTGTTGTGACAATATTTCGTTTATAATCGTTCCAGTTTAGTCGTGTCAAAATCGCGGGATTACCCAAAGTAGTTGTTAGAAAGCTTCTTAGGTCGGCTTTATACCAATAGATGTTGGTAAGTGCCTCCTTTAAGGCCACGATAGCTGCAGGTGCTATTCTTTTAGGCATAAAGCTATACTCCTGAGAGTTTAATTGATCTAACGTACCTCTTAAAACAGCCTTACAAATTTGTTGTGCTACATATTTAATGCCACGGCTAGTAGAGACAGCTACTCTATCTGCAAGAGTCGGAGAATGGTGCCTAACTTCTTCTATGGTAATATTATGCCATATTGGTAAAATGACTTTTTCGCCGACACTTTCTTTTGCTATGAGTCCATCAAGTTCCTTTTTCGGCCATTCTTTTCTAAAAAACGCGGTGCTAAGAATTACCAATCCAAACTTAGATTCTGACAATCCTTTATCAATGCTTCGACGGAGGCTGTCGCCAATCGTTAATTCGAAGTCATCAAACCATACTTTAAGACCAAATCTCTTTAATTCCATGACCAGTGGATTTACTACCTCGGGCTTATCTTCGCTGGCATGGCATATAAAAACGTCATATCTCATATAATTTTTTCAATTGAAGGATACAAACATGGAGAATCATGATAATTTCACCATTGACCTAACTTGAAATCTCCGGCTCTGCCTCAAAACTTTTAACCGTCTCAACCGCCGAAATTCTCCCAAACTTCAAAAACTCGAAAATCCCGCCAAAATCATTCTTCAATGGCACGACCGGCACGCCGAGCTTGTCTTGCATCTCGGTGAGCTTCCAATCGTCGAGAAAAACATCATGCTCTCATGCCTGCAAGAAACGCTTGCCGGCCTCGGCGATCGTGAGATATTCGATGCTGTCTTTCATCGCGTCGTGCTGCTCGACATACTCCAGCGCTTCGATCACCCGTTCAATATGTCCCAAAATCCGGCCGAATCGTGAGTCGCCGCCGGATTCAAGATGAAACCCGAGACTGAGATAAACTTCGGAGTTTTGTTGCGTGGCTAGCTCCATCGCCCGATGTATTTGTTCTTTCATATAATCGGCCTGAACATAGTCCGCCAGAATGGCGGTATCGGGAATTTCGAGCAGTCTTTGAATCTTCCTCGGTTGCGCGGCAGTAACATCGTTTGCATGATCGTAAACATTGATCCCGCTGGGATAAGCCGATAGAAAAAGACGATTGGCCAAATAGGATGCTTCCGTCTGTTTTTTCGGTCCCCAAAGTTGAGCAAGCCAGTCATGCATCGTACCGCCGCCATTGGCAAAAAAGGAAGCATCCACCGCGGAAGCTTCGTATTGAAATAAGGGCTCAACCATTTGAACCGCAGCCAGAACTAAGTCGTTGGCCATCCAACCGCCACAGCGAAAGCTGACACAATCGCCGCTGGATTGAATGATTTTATTTTCCACTAACAACACCCGGCATCTTTCCACCACCTGCTGGATTTCCTCTTGGCGGTATACTCCCAAGGGCACGCCATGACCATAATCGATTTTCTCTTCACCCGCATCATTCCGGTAAGGCACACACAGGCCATACCGGTTATTCTCTTGGGCTCCCCAATCAGGAATCGAGTGATCCCGCACCGGATCTTTTAGCGCGACGCCACAGACACGCATTAAGCTTATCCAGCAGTGAATATGTAATCCTATTTCACAGTTGCTTTCTTGAACGAGTTGAGCGGTTTTGCCGGCATAATATTCCGCCAGCAAGTGGCTGCGCGTAAAGTAAACCGGACAAATGAAATGCGTTACAGGAATGCGATCCGCAAATTTCCTATTGAAATACTTAATGGCCTGAATGCCACGATCAAAGCGAAAATGCGGCGAACCTGCCGGATTGTACGATTCATTTAAAGGATAGTCCAGACCATCCCAATCGCACGTGACCGTGATAATCACCTTTCCATGTTTAGCTGGCAACATCCGGCTCCGCCTCAAAACTTTTAACCTCCTCAAAAGCCGCAACTCTCCCAAACTTCAAAAACTCAAAAATGCCGCTAAAATCATTCTTCAACGGCACGACCGGCACGCCGAGCCTTTCCTGCATCTCGGTGAGCTTCCAATCATCGAGGAAAATCTGCTTGTCGTTCAGGCAGCTTTTCGGCAGGAAAACCGCCTTATTCAAAAGGATTGAACAACTGAATATCACAATCATCGAAATCACGGGCATTTCGCGAGCGTCAGATAAAGATACTTCATTCGGCTATCTCGAGCATGGCGTTGGGTCGATCCCGGTGGGTTGGCGCCTCAATCTCGACAGGTTCAGACTTGTGGATTTCACGCAACTCATCCAGAAGCTCGGCAATGGTCGGTCGAGCTTGGCGGGCGCGAAGATTCATCAGTTGATTAAAAAGGTTGACGTCAACTACGACGCTAACGGGTTTATTTTGCTCGTAAACGATTTGTGGCTCCTGCAAAGACGCGCGCACGATCTCCGCAAAGCGGTCTTTCACATCAGTTACAGTCGAAGTTCTCATAAGCACACCTCGCACTTTTGGTTATTCGCAATTACGTCTATCCGATTAAGCGGATGTCAACAAGAATATAATCAAACCTTCGGAGAACTTCAAGTTTCGCCAGATCAAGATGAAAGTTCTTGAGACAATCAGTCGTCGAGTATTTGAGTCACTCTTCTTCGACCATCCAATTTAATCTGCAACTCCAGTTTTATGCGCGTGTTCCGACCAACTAAAGCCTGGCGAGAGGGATTCGGCAAACGAAAGGGGCTTTTTACCCAACGGCGCACACAAAGTACATTGATGACCTCGGAAATCAATTTACCACCTTCGGTAATAACTCCCATTAAAACTGGCAGAGGGTAGTAGTCAAAAGGGTGCCCCAAATGAAAGCGGGTATTAAAACGAACGAGCCGCTGGCGTTTAACGATGCTCTGTTCCAACAATTGTTCATAATTCAGCAGAACATCAGGTGAACCAGTATCAAAATCAGCATGGATTGCTAAACCATTGTCAACGAGATCATGCGGAGACTGTTCTTTGTTGGCAACAATGATTGGAAGGCTTGGATAAAAATTATTGTAAGAAAGAGCTGCCCAATCCGATTCCTCAATCATCGGGGCAGCCGCAAAGACAAAGGGGATCAAGCCATATTGCTCGCCAATCGCCTGCAATTTTTCATCTGTTGGGTAATTTTCCCAAGTCGGGCCAGATTCAATAACTTTTCTGCCACAAACCAATATCCATTTGGCGTGATGCAGCTTTAGCATTTGATCAATCCAATCCAGATGATTTGCATACGCCTCTTCCTGAATCGCGTCACGCTCTTCATCCGACATGGCCAGATATTCGTCAAATGTGATAGCAAAAATATCACGTGTGGCCGCTGGCAAAGCCGGAATCTGCGCGCCGCCCGAAAGGCTACGCCCGTCGGGGGCTTTTGAGCCGTTTTTCTTTTTCCGAGCCGAAGCGAGACGCTTTTCTATAAGATCAAGCTCGTCGGGGGCGAAATCATCGATTGTTTCCAAAACCTGATCGAGGGTCGAATTTTTAGTTTCCATAACGGCCTCGTTTTAATATGGTTAATTTTGGAGATCGAATTCAACTTCCAAAGCCTTTGCTGTCTCAAAAGCCGAAATTCTTCCAAATTTCAAAAACTCAAAAATGCCGCTAAAATCATTCTTCAACGGCACGACCGGCACGCCGAGCTTGTCTTGCATCTCGGTGAGCTGCCAATCATCGAGAAAAATCTGCTTGTCGTTCAGGCAGCTTTTCGGCAGGAAAACCGCTGCGCCGAGATCGCGCTCTTTCAGCGCCGCGAAAATATCCTGGCCCGTGAGCAAACCGGACACGCGGATCGTGTCGCCGTAGAACTTGTTGACGATGGTGATCAACTCCGGATCAAAATTTTTGATCTGCCGCAAGCGCGGCAGAATGTGTTCGGCGAGAAAGCCGCCAGCCAAAGTCGCGGTCACGAGCGTGACTTTGGTTGGCTGCCGCAAACGTTTCGAAAGGCGCGCGGCTTGCTTATCATTGAAATCATCCAACAAATCACGCAGCATGCCGACGCCGTTTTCCATTTGCTCAAAAGCATCGTAGCGGCTCGCCGGCGGAATCGGCTCTTCGGCCATGATGTAAAATTCATCGGAAGGATAAACGAAATGCGTTCCCAAACGCTGGCGAAACTCGGCGGCGTAATCGTCGGCGATGCGCAAAAACTGCTGCACATAAGCTTTCGTCACCGGCTTGATCGGCGTCAAGCCTTCGCGGTGCTTGGTCAAACCGACCGGCACGACGGCGACGCTGCGGAGGTGCGGGTAAAATCCGGCGAGATCCGAGAGCGTTTTGCGCAACACTTCGCCGTCATTAATTTCCGGACAAAGCACGATCTGCGTGTGCAGCTCGATGCCGTTTTGCGTGAGATAAGTGAATTTATCCAACAACCGGTCGTCGAATTTGATGCCGAGTAGAAATTGGCGCACCGCCGGTTCCGTAGCATGCACGGAAATAAACAACGGCGTCAGCCGCTGGCGCACGATGCGCTCCAAATCGGCGCGCGACATGTTGCTGAGCGTGACGTAATGCCCGGAAAGAAACGACAACCGAAAATCCTCGTCGCGAAAATACATCGTCGAGCGCATGCCGGCCGGATTTTGATCGACGAAGCAAAAGATGCAATCGTTGCCGCAGCGGCGGATTTTCAGCGGCGCGAAATTCACGCCGAGGCTGTCGTCAGTATCCTTTTCAATATCAAAAATAATATGCTCATCGCCATGACGGATTTCCATTTCAATCGCATCTTCGGCGGTGAGAAAGCGGTAATCGAGAATATCGCGCACCGGCTCGCCATTGATGCGCAGCACTTCGTCGCCTGGACACAGGCCTAGCTCGTGCCCGGTGCTGTTGTGGTCAATTGTGATAATTTTCACTGGGACTCGAAAATTGTATAACTTTAGCAGTCCGAAGAAGCCGTCATTGCGAGGCGTTTTTTGCCGAAGCAATCTTATACGCCCTCTCGAGAGATTGCTTCACTAGAAAACGCTCGCAATGACACCTACTCATTCATTGGCCAAACTTCTTGGCATACCCGCTCTCTTGCAGGAACGCCTCGAAATCAGCAATTTCCAAAATTTGTTTGATCGCTTCACGCTTATTCGGGGCGCGCCGGTAAAACGCCTCGGTGATTTTGTAACCCATCCAGTATCCCAAATCTTTGGGACGCCCGTCGGGGCCGCTGTCATACCAGCCGGAGAAATCCTTGCCGAGCATCTTCTCTTTGAACTCCTGCCACAGCTTGGCCTCGCGCGGGTTGGCGTACTCGTAAACGTGCGCGTTGATGTGGCGGCCGGAAATCAGCTCGGCGATAAAATCGGCGCTGCCTTCTTTGATGGATTGCGCGAGCAGTGTCGGGGTTGAAGCGTCATACTTCTGTTGGTAATGCACCAGCTCGTGGGCCACGATGTGCGGCACTTCTTCGACGGGTTTCAGAACCTGCCGGTGCCAATCACCAAGCTCCTCGACCGGCATCTCCGGCGTTTTGCCGTACATTTCTGCTCCAATGAGCAACGCGCGCTCGGAAGTGGTGCCGCCCGAATTCATCCGGCCGATTACAAAATAAACGTCCGGAAAAACAGCTTCGGGGTAAAGATATTTGAGCGCATAGAAAGCCGCCCGCATTCCCCGCTCCATCTTTTCAATACGCTGTGTGCTCGTGCGAATCGAGGCGTAATATTTCGGATGCGCCCGAATGGTCTCGGCCAACTTCTCCGCGCTCGAGATACGCAGCTTGGTGAAATCCTGCAATCCGAGCGAGCCTTTGCTCAGGTAAAGCTGTTCAAATGCCTCGGGCGCAAAAGTAGGGGTGGCACGATCAAAGGCTTCCCAAAACCGGCCGATGTCTTCCACAACGATCCGCGCCGAGTCCGGATCACTTGCCTGCGCCAGGACAAAATAGGGCGTCGCAAGAGACAAGAAGACTACCGTAACAACCCACGTCGCATTCTTAATAGCCCTCAACTATAATCTCCATAGAGTCTAAAAACGCCAAGCGCCCCCCGACCTTCCTTTTTGAAATTTAATAAGGAAATCGGGGAGCGCTTAAAATTTACGAAATTAAAAGCTTACAGTCAAGTCATTCAAACATGAGATCATCACTTCATCAAATCATCACGGTAAACGATTCCGCCTTTCATTACGAAGCCGACGCGTTGCAGCAGTGTGATGTCTTTCGACGGATCGCCGGGGACGGCAATGAGATCGGCGTATTTGCCTTTCTCGATGCTGCCGACGCGATCCTGCCAGCCGATGATTTCGGCGTTGAGACTCGTCGCCGAGATGATGGCGGACATCGGCGATTCCCCAAATGACACACGCAAAGCCAGTTCTTTGGCATTCTCGCCATGCGGAATTACCGAAGAGTCGGTTCCCAATCCAATCGGAATGCCGGCGGCAAGCGCGCGTTTGAAGCCGGCGATTTCGATGTCACGGATTTCGCGGTTGCGCTCGATTTCGGATTCCGGAATGCCGTGCTGCGCGCCTTCGGTTTGAATGATTTCGCTCGTGTACAGTGTAGGAACGTAGAAAGTTTTCCGCGAAGCTTTGAGCATCGCCACGGCTTCGTCGTCGAGAAACGTGCCGTGATCGATGGTGCGGACGCCGGCGCAAATCGCGGCTTTAATGCCATCCACGCCGTGCGCATGCGCGGCGACTTGCCGGCCCCAACGATTGGCCTCGGTCACTGCGGCTTGAATCTCCGCATCCGAATATTGTTGCGCACCGGGATGAATGCCCTTCGAGAGCACCGCGCCGGTCACGAGAATCTTGATAAAATCCGCGCCGTGCTTGAAGTTGGTGCGCACCGCTTTCGTCACTTCGTCGGGACCGTCGGCGAGATTTTGAACCGTTGGCACCTCGACGTAGATCGAAAACTGTTTCGCATCGCCGGCGCCGCCGGTTGAAGAAACATAGTTGCCCGGAACGAGCAATCGAGGGCCGGGCACCGCGCCTTCGTCAATCGCTTGGCGGAGATCAACGTCCACGTAAGGCCACGTCGGCCCCATATCGCGGCAGGTGGTGAATCCCGCCAGTAGCGTGACTCGCGCGTTGTGCGCGCCCCACAGCGCGTTATGCCCCGGTGTGGTTTTGACGAGTGCCTCTTCCCAATGCGTGCCATAGCGGTCGGTGAGATGCGTGTGCAGATCGATCAGTCCCGGCAGCAGCGTCGCATTGCCGAGGTCGATGAGCTTGGCGCCTTGCGGAATTCTTATTTGTGTGCCGACTTCGGCAATCTTCTCCCCCTCGATGCGCACCATCGCCGGCCCGAGCGGCGTACCGCCACGTCCGTCGATCAAGCGCACGGCTTTGATGACGGTGGGCACGTTTTGGGCTTTCGAACTTGAGGAGCAGATGAATAAAATAAAGAATAGAATAATGGGCGTGAGGTGGGAGCGCAGCATATGAACTCTCTTTGCTAATTCAGCAACAGCCAGATCAAATTCTTTGCTTTTGTAGTCTTAGTTTCATCGCACTTTTGTCGTAAGACTGAAATTCAGATGCCTAAGATCATGAAATCGATAGCAGCGATAAATTGAGCGCGATTTTCTGAAAGATTGGTTATTTCTTTGCCCAGTTGGCTGCGATCGATGCCGGCGAGTTGTTGGCTCATGGTGACAAATTTCCCGCCGCCGATTTCAACCAGCGGGCAAAGTTTTGCGATAATCTGGTCGTGTAATTGTGAGACCTTGCAAAGGGGAATGACGACGGTTGTTTGCAACTCATCCAAAAGATCTGATTGAATATCGATCAAATAAGGAAAGTTTTTTCTGGTCTTGGCGTTCTTGTTGGCATAAACCGTAAACTGGCTCATCAAAAGCTCCTCAATTCGTCGCTGAATACGCCTTGCTTTTCGACAAAACGGTTATAAGCCTGTATTGCTTTGGCGTTCTGTTTACGCCAAAGCTCGCGTTGTTTTAATTTAAGTTGCTCAGTAAGCGCTTCCTCCAAAGCGGCCGAAAGATTGATGTTTAATTCGCGCGCTTTACTCAACAAATCACTGTTGATGCTAAGATTTGCAGGCTTCTTCGGCGCCTCGGTGTCGAATAATTGGATCATTAAATTGTTCCTTATCTATATGAATGATGCGTATAGTTTATGCGCATGAACAATGCTAATCAATATACGCATAATAGGGTTACGCTGCAAATACTTTTTTCATCACTCCCACCGAAACGCTTTGACCGCAATGAACAACGTGATCACCGACCAGACGGCGAGGCCGAGAAGCTGCGGGAACACGCCGGCCAAAGTAGCGCCTTCGATGGCGATGTTGCGCAGGCCGTCGGCAAGATAGGTGAGCGGAAAGAAATCCGTGACGACGTGCGCAAAGCCCGGCAGATTCGAGCGGCTAAAGAAAACGCCGGAGAGCATCAGCATTGGCAAGGTAATGATGTTGGCGAGCGGCGCGACTTGATCTTCCGATTTCGAGATGCCCGAGAGCGCAAATCCGATCGACAGAAAGACCACGCCGCCGAGCAGTCCCACGATGATCATGTTAAAGATGCTGCCGATAAAATGCAAATGAAAGAACAAGACGCCAGCGCCCAACATGATCAGCACCTGCGTCATCAAAATGAGCAGGCGCGTGCTCACTTGCGCAATGATAAAATCGTTGGTCTGCATCGGCGTCACCAGCAGCCGGCGGAGAATGCCGCGCTTTTTCAGTATGACGAATCCGAACGCCACGCCGAAAACGCCGCTTTGCATGATCGACATCGCTATAATGCCAGGCAGCAGGAAATCGATGTACGTGAGGTTGCGGCTGTTCACCAGCTCGGTGCGGAAAGCATGGCGCGGCAGGTGATTTTCCCGGAAGACCAGCTCGTCCAGCGCGCGTTGCACGATCAATCTTCCGGCTTGTGTTTCCTGCGGTTTTTCGGCATTGAGATAGAGGGTCAGCGAGTCCTGCCCGATCGATTGGAATGACACCGGAATGACGAGCACTATGGCGCGTTCGCCTTTTTTTAAACGCGCAAGCTCTTCGGCTTCGCGGCCTTGCGAGATTTTCAACGCCTGAATCGGCCGCAGGATGCTAACCAGCGTCGTATCCTGCGAATGGTTGACGATCCCCATGGAGACATGCCCAAGTCCATCGAAGTTGACGAAGCTGAACAAGAAAACCATGAACAGCGGCAGGAGGATCGTCCAAATGATCGCCTCGCGCTGCCGGATGAACATCTTGAATGACGCCGCCATCAATTTTATTTTGAGTCGCATTTAATCTTCCCGTAATGAGTGTCCGGTCAAATCGAGAAACACGTCTTCCAAACTGGCCAGCCGCTCGACGCGCTCTTTCTTAAAGCCCTTGGCCAGCAATTGCCGAATCAATTCTTGCGGCGGCGCGTTGGCGACGATCTTGCCGCGATCCATGATCGCCACGCGGTCGCACAACTCTTCCGCTTCTTCCATGTAATGCGTGGTAATGACGATGGTCTTCCCTTCCGACCGGATGCGTTTGATGACGCCCCAAAGATGGCGGCGCGCCTGCGGGTCCAATCCCGTCGTCGGCTCGTCGAGAAAAAGAATGACCGGATCGTTCACCAGCGCCGCGGCGATGGAGAAACGCTGCTTCTGCCCGCCGGAAAGCTGCACCACGTAGGACTTCGCTTTATCGCGCAGTTCCGCCTCATCGAGCAATGCCAATGCATTGACTTGCCGGCCATACATTTCGCCGAAGAGGAGCAACAATTCCGTGAGCGAGAGCTTGTCGAAGAACGAGGAAGCCTGAAGCTGCACGCCGATCAACTGTTTGACCTTCTGCGGTTCCTGTTGCACGTCGAGGCCGTCGAGGAGAACGCGGCCGGAGTCGATCGGGCGCAGCGTCTCGATCATTTCGAGCGTGGTGGTTTTGCCGGCGCCGTTGGGCCCGAGAATGCCAAAGACTTCGCCGCGAATGACGTTGAAACTGACGCCGTCGACGGCGACGAGATCGCCGTAACGTTTTTTCAAATCGGAAACTTCGAGGACGTCATTCATTTTTCTTTTGGATAATGCGTCGCATTTAAATTGCGTAAAACTGGCGATCAAAAATTTCAATGGCTGACAATATCAAAAAAGACAAAACCTGCAAATAACACCAAATATATTGCCCCCAGATATCTTCGAAATAGCTTATACTCACGAGCCTCGTCCTTAAAAAAGTATCCTGATATGAATAGATAGAAGACTCCTCTTCTATGGCTGGAAGTCATAGTTGGGGAAGGTATTATTATGCGCCGTTTATCCGACACACCTCCACATACTTCAACCCCAATCCCGTATTGAAAACCACCACACGGTTTTGTGGTTTAATCCAGCCAGTATCAGCAAGCATTTTTGCCGCAACTACGGCAACTGCCCCTCAGGAGCAGCAAAAGATGCCGGTCGTTTCTGATCTAATAGACTTTCCCTTGCAAAAAGACCTCAAAGTTTAGCGAGCGTCTCGAGCGCAGCGAATACCGATAAAGTAGCCGCCTCTGATGGCAGGACCGCGACCGCGGCGCTTGAAGCAACGCATGGAGTTGGCATTGTGGTACCACGAGCCGCCACGCAACACCCGATAAGTGCCATTCGCCGGCCCTTTGGGAGTACGCTCCGGACTCGTCTTGTAATAGTTCGGATCGAACCAATCGGTGCACCATTCCCACACATTTCCGGCCATATCGTAAAGCCCATAACTGTTGGGTGAATAACTGCCAACGTCTTTTAAATAAAGTTTGGCAATTCCCCACCCTTCCCTCTGTCGACCACGGCTGCCATCTACATCAAAATTAGCTTTTGTGGCGCTGGCTTCATTGCCCCAAGGATATTGGTAATGCGGTTTTCCCTCCATACCGGTATTGCCGCCGCGCGCCGCATATTCCCATTCCGTTTCCGTGGGCAGACGCTTGCCGGCCCAATTGGCGTAGGCATTGGCGTCGTTCCAATCTACGTTCACCGCCGGGCGGTTGGGATTTTGCAATTGCTCATTCCAATTTTCCGGCAGACGATGGCCGGTGGCCGCGATGAAACGTTGATATTGCGCGACGGTGACTTCGTATTTGTCCATCAAAAAAGCGCTCACATACACTTTGTGAACCGGCTTTTCGTTGTCCCCACCGTCATTGCTGCCCATCATAAAATAACCGGCGGGGATTGCAACCATCTCGTCCATATCAGGTTTTACTTGCTCCGAAGCAAGGCCCTGAATAGCCAAATGCCACCCTAAAATCGCCACAGCCGCAAAGGGAAGAACCCATGTCTTCTTCTGAGAAACCAAATCGGTTTGCGATTTCTTCGAAGTAGATTTTTTGCTCATAAATTTCATGTTGTCAAAATAACGAATAAATCGGGCAAAATCAAATGGTGAGTTTATACCTCATCCAGCGTAAGCGAGCGTGGCGTCTTCCCGTCAATATCCGTGAATCCGTACGCTTTAGCCAAACTCGCTGCAACCAGCACTTTGCCGGTCTTTTCCATAACATTGGCGTCACCAGCCAGCGCCACAACGGCACCTCCGATAAACTGCGGTGATTCCGAATTGCTCAAATCGAGCCATGCGGCTGAGGCCAGGACTTTCTCGGTTCTGGCCAATCCGGGATAAAGTGAAACGACTGCCACGTTATGCTCCCGCAACTCGTGCGACATATCCGCCGTCATCTTGTCGGTTGCGGCTTTTGATACGCCGTAGGCGACGTTGCCAATATGTTTTTGCGCCGCCCAGAAGGAGAGGTTGACGATCAAGCCGCGGCGCTGCGCGACCATGATTTGAGCCGCCAATTGACTGGCGACGTAATGTGCACGCACGCCGGCTTGAAACATGGCATCCCATCGCCAAAGAGGCTGCTGCCAGAAAGGACGCGGCCAGGTGAACTCGCCATTTTCAATCATATTCTCATAGCCGCCCCAGACGTTGTTGACCAGTATATCCAAACGAGCCTGTTCAGCCGCGATACGGCGAAAGGCTGAGCGAACTTGCTCGTCATCGCGGTGGTCGCATTCGATGGCGATGCCTTTGCCCGAGAGGTACTGCATGTCTTCGGCAGAGCGGCCGGTGATATAAACCGTCGCGCCCGACCCCATAAGCTCGAGCGCGATACCTTTTCCGACGCCGCGACTGGCGCCGGTCACAAGCGCAACTTTTGCCTCAGGTTTTTGCATAAACATTTTTTAAGCGACACAACTCCGCATACTTCAACCCCGATCCCGTATTGAAAATCACGACACGATCATCGGGTTTTATCCAGCCGGAACCAAAAAGCATTTGGGCGGCCACAACCGCAGCCGCGCCTTCGGGGCAGAAGAAGATGCCGGTGAGTTGGCTGTATTCATAAGTCGCTGGCGCGATCTGTTCTTCGGGCACGGCAACGGCGGTGCCGCCACTCTCGCGAATGGCACGGAGCATGAGAAAATCTCCCACGGCGCGGGGCACGCGCAATCCGGCGGCAATGGTGGTGGCGCCCTCCCACTCCGGCGCGTGATCGAGGCCTTGCTCAAACGCACGGACAATCGGCGCGCAGCCGGTAGATTGGATTGAGACCATGCGCGGACGTTTGCTCCCAATCCAACCGAGCCGTTCCATTTCGTCGAAAGCTTTCCACATGCCGATAAGCCCGGTGCCGCCGCCGGTGGGGTAAATGATGACGTCCGGCAATTCCCATTCGAATTGCTCGGCGAGCTCGTAGCCCATCGTTTTTTTGCCTTCGACACGATACGGCTCTTTCAATGTTGAAACATCGAACCAGCCTTGCGTTTCTTTACCAGCAATAACTTTTTGGGCGCAATCGGTGATGAGGCCATCGACCAACTCAAGCTTCGCGCCGTAAAAATCGCATTCGTCTCGAAACGGTTGCGGCACGTCTTTGGGCATGAACACAAAAGCGGCAATGCCGGCAGCGGCGGCATAAGCCGCGGTGGCGCTGCCGGCATTGCCAGCGGAGGGAATTGCGACTTTTTTCACACCAAGCTCTTTGGCGCGAGAGACGGCGAGGCACAGACCGCGAGCTTTGAAAGAGGCCGTGACATTCGGCGACTCGTCTTTAATCCACAAATTCGGCAAGCCGAGATGCTGGCGCAAACGCGGCGTCTCCAGCAACGGCGTCCAACCTTCGCCGAGCGAGAGGCGATTTGCTTCGTGCTGCACCGGCATCACCGGTGCATAACGCCAAAGATTGGAGGGGCCATTTTTTAAAGCTTCGCGCGGCCAAATTGGGCGAATGGCATTCAAATCATAGCGCGCGAAAAATGGGGCGCCCGAAAGGGCTTTTGAGCCGCAACTGCACAGATTCAGCAGTTTGTCGATTGGCTCGGTTTTGCCGCAGCGTGTGCATTCGAGGTGGGTGAAACAGGATGCTGGTTGCTGGATGCTGGTTGCTGGTCGCTGGTCGCTGATTGCTCGTTGCTTGTTGATATTTGTTTCGCTATTTAGTGTCATTGACGTCCTTTTGGAATTCTTACGGGTTTGGCAAATTGAAGGAAATTTTCATTTCGAGCGTAGCAAGAAATCTTTTATGGCTTGGAGCGCGATAAAGATTCCTCCCTTCGGTCGGAATGACAGGTTTTGCTTGACACGGCTAAACGCTTGTGGATTTCCAGTTTTTTGAATCTTTTAACAAATAACCAGCTACCAGTAACGAGCGACCAGCAACGAGCAACCAGCCCCCAGCTCAAAAATACATCGTCGCGGCGATCGCCAGCGCGACGACGGCCAGCGGCCAGACGTAGACAATCGTCGAGCGCAAAATATCGGTGGTATCCACTTTGGCAAAATTCGCTATCCAGACGTTGGCGGTGTTGGTCGGATCGCACACACCTTGCAGCGCGCCGACAGACATGAGCATGGCCATGATCGCATTCGGCTCCAACGCGCCAGTGGCGAGCAGAACGGCAGCGACGCCGCTCCCCATGCCCCAGATATTCAACGGCCCGCGATAAAGCGCCAACGGCGCCATAAGCGAAAAGATCACCACGAAAAGAAAACCGTTCTGCCGTGGAGACATGGCGAGCAAAAACGGCCGCAAGGCGTCGCTGATGTTGGGGTGCTTGACGGAATTGAGCAGCATGCCGATGCCGACGATCAGAATCACCGCCGGCGCCACGCTCTCAAAGCTTTCCAATACCGACTTGGTGAAGATCTGCACATTTTGGTGGCGCGCCGTGATCACCAGCGCCAGCAGCGCTCCGGCAAAAAATCCCGAGAGCGCGGGCCAATCCAAAACGTGCAAAAAGAGCAACGTGGCAAACGGGGTGAGCAGCGCCAGTTTCCAGCGGCGCGAGCGCTGCTTGCGGAACGCTTCGACCAGCGCGTAGCCCTCCCACAGCAAAAAAATCGCAATCGCCGCAGTGCCGCCGGCGATCGCGTTGAGAATCGAGGTTTCCGCGCCGGTATGCGTTTGCAAATGCTGCGGCGCCACTTTTGAAAAAAGCCAGATATTGAAAAACAAAATCAACAGCGAAACCAGGGCGATTTCGCCCTCGGCGTTAGACGCCATTAACGCGAAAACCAGTCCGCCGATGAACGCCGGCACGATCGGCCAATCGAGAAGCAACACCAAAAGCAGCGGCACCAGCGGCGTCAACAAGGCCGTTCGGCGGATCGGCTCGCGCCCTTCCGCAGGCGCCGGCCCATGCGGGGCAGGCCAATAGCGGCGCAACCGGCTTCGCCGCAGCGACCACGCGCAGAAAATCAGCCCGACGACGGCGTACAATGCCGTCATGATCAAGGCGAAGTTTCGGACCGTGGCTTTCGTCAAGCCGAGAACGCTGATATAGAGCTGCCAATTACCGAGGTTCAACGAGCCGCCCATGGCAATGCCGATCAACATGATGCCGGCAGCGGTCAGCGGCGCAATGCCCAGGCTCATCATAATCGGCAAAATGATGCTGCCCACGATGATTACGGCGCCAAGCCCGCCGAGCGTGGTAAACAGGATGGCGGTGGCGATCATGACGCAGACGGCCACGACCAGCGGCCGCTCGCCGCCCAGCTCCGCGGCATACCGCACGAATACTGCCGCGATTCCCTGATTTTTGATGAACAGCGACAGCATGCCGCCGAAGACGGCGGCCATCATGGGATGGATGACGTCTTTCGTGCAGTTTTCGAGAATCTCATGGAGAATATATTGGCCTGGGACATTGGCGATCATGGCCAACAACAGAGCCATGATCGGCAGGGCAAGCATGGCGGAAACGCGCTTCAAATACATCAACGCGGTAAAAACGAAAAAGACGACGATCAGCGCGATGCCGGCAGCGGACACGATTTCTCCTTCAACAATAAAGCCTGGCTAAAAGCCTGCGCCGCGGCTTCCTCGTCGCGATAACTCAACGCGGGAATCAACTTCGCCGGCAGTTGCAAAACGCGGTATTGGCGCGCCGCCAAGCCGTGAAACAATTCGTGGGCGCAGGCGCGGTGCAGAGCCGGCGCCGAGTCGCCAAGATAGCGGCGCAGGATGGGCAAGAATATGCGAATCGTGCGGCGGCTGCCATCCCATTCGGCGATCCGCAGCGGCGTCAATGGACAAGCCTCTTCTTCAAGTTCCAAGACCACGCGCAGCCCCAATCTGGCGGCAAGAAAAAAAGGATTGCTCTCGCCGCGCGCGTGCCAATGCGCCGCGAGCCGCCGGCCCCATTCCGAGGCCGCCTCCAGCTCAGGATTTGTTTTTGGTTTTTGCATGGTCTCGATTTCATTTTAGGAAAGAAAAAGCAGTCTGTCAAGCTTTTTCTTGAAGGAAAAGTAATGCGTTAAAAAAAAGCTGCGCCTTCAATGCACCCACCTGAATAATTTCTTGTAAGCGCCAACTCAATCGCCACCCGCGCCATCGACGCTCACATACGCATTCAAGCTCTCCAGCTCGTGCGCCAGATTCTCCACGATGGCGCGCATGAGGTGGCGAACCGAGAGCATGCCGGCCAATTTGCCGTTCCGATCCGTGATCGGAAGGTGGCGGAAATTTTTTTCGGTCATAAACTCAAACGCTTCGCCCGCCTCCATCTCGAAAGGAGCGATACGAGGCTTGCGTGTCATGACCTCCGCCACCGGCGTGTCGAGCGTCGATAACCCCGGCTTCACCACGCGGGTCATCAGGTCGCGTTCTGTAAAAATGCCGACCAAATCGCCATCTTTAACCACCGCGACGGCGCCCACCCCGACTTCACACATTTTGTTGACCGCGGCTTTAACGCTCTCCTGCGGCGAAACAACCACCGGCGGCACACGAGCGATTTTCAACAGGTTCATGATTGGACTCCTCAATATTTTGAATACTTAAAATGTTAGCCCGTTTGCCGGTTAGCCAGTTAACCGGCTAACTGGCTAACTTTTTCTCACACTCGCGGCAATAAATGGCGACAGACTTGTTCTCGTTCAGCCAATAGGCCTGGCAATACGCACAGGCGTGCTCGCCGCGCCAGTCACATTCGAGGCAAAGCTCTTCTTCGGGCAACGGCTCGCCGGCAAAGTATTCGAGCGGATCGATGCGCGTGCCGCACTCGCTGCAAATCAATGCCGCATGTGCAAAGGTGAGCTGCGGCTGCGCACGGTCGGACGGCGCGACGAACAACCGGCTGCGTTTGCGCTCTTTCTTCTCGATCATGCGTGCATAATCGAGAATGGCGCTGATCTGGTTTTCGGCGTCAAGCCCGGCCTCGCGCAAGACTTTGTGCGCCTGGCCGCTGCCGAGATACTTGCGGTCGCGGAAGGAATGCAGCGTGCGGCGCAGACCCTCGTGCGAGCGCACCCAACGATACATCGTCGGCAAGGTGAAATCCGTAATGCCCATGGCTTCCTGCATGAACGGCTCGGGGAAAAGGCGCGCTTGCTCCTCCGCCGGCAGGCGATTGAAAAGCTCGGTGCTGGCGACGTAATACACATTCATATTCAATCCGTGCTCCTGCAACTTGGGCAACACTTCCGTGACGAACGCGGTGCCGACGCCATTGCCTTGCAAAACAATCGTGCCATGATACTCAACCGCATCGAGATCGGCAAGCCGCATGGCATACACGCCTTTGGCAGCGGCGTGCGCCGGCGGCAATCCGAAGTGGTTGCGATCGACGACGGTTTCGGGCGGCCGCGTCACAAACGGCGCGAGAATGGCGGGCCGCGCCATGAGTCCGGCAATCAGCAGCGGCCAAATTTCCTGCGGATCCCACGGCGTCAACGTAATGAGAACGTTATCCGGAAAATTCTCTTGCAGCAATTGCAGCACTTGCGGATCGGCGTGGGTCGGCCCATCTTCGCCGGTTTTCACGCCCACGTGCGCGTTGATCATAATCCACGTTGCGTAAGGCCCATCGGGACCGAGTTTGGCTTGTTGGCCGATGCCGTGCAGACGCGCGGCCACATGCTCGAGCGCGCCGATGAACGCGCCATACGAGGAGGTGACGCCAATGTGATGGCCGAAGCTGGATAATCCCGCCATGAACGCGCCCATGGCGTCTTCACAAATGCCGCCGACGGCAAGCAATCGCGAGGCGGGATTGGAAGCGGCGTGATAAAATCCAGCGGCAAAGCCTTGCCCCAAATTGGAAACATTGGTGGAGCCGAGCAAATCTGCCGCGGCGCCGATGATGGCACCGTCCGTGAGTTTGTTGAGCAGATTGAGCGCATCGCCCAAAACGCCGCGCAGCGTCACACTCTCACCAATTTTCAGGCACAACTTTTCCGGAGGCTCAGCCGCATTCAATGCGCTGAAATAAAGTTTTTCACGCCGCGGCGCACCTGCGCGCACTGTGCGCCCTTTGGCGTGCAACCGGCTGTGCGCCCGCGAAATTTTCTCGGCAAAAAATTTCGCCAGCTCACGATGCTTCTCCAAAACTGTGCGCAGCGTCATGAGTGTTTCATAAAATGCCTTTTCGACATTCTCCGGTGTTGGCTCGCCGGAAAAGCGCGGCAACTCAAATTTAAAGCGCTTTTCAAATTCACTGATAAACTGATAATATCCCTCCGAACAAAACTTGTGTCCCGCGCCGTGTGAAGCTTTGCCTTCAACACCATAGCGCCAGCCCTTCACGGTGCGGTAAACGATTCCGGTCGGTTGGCCGGTGGCCAGCGTGTTGGCGAGATTTTGCGCCATAATGATTTGCCGAAAATCAAATCCATCCGGCACAAAAATCGCGTTCCACTCGTGTGCATACAAAAGCTCCACCGGATTCCATTGCACGTAATCTCCCGGCTGCTCACCCTCGCGACACACGTGATTGGAATCTATCGAAGCCTGATTTCAATCGACGTGCAAAATCGCATTGTGCAAACCCGCTGTAGCGCCGGCCGCCAAAGCTTCGTGTACGCGGCCTGGCGTCATGCCGCCCTCGCCTTCCAGAATGTGCACCTTCGGGGCATGTTCATGATACATATCCAGGCTCGCCATGGCGAGACCCAGCGAGGCGGGCACGCCCACGCCGCTGGCGCCGGTGGCGATGCGCACAAAAGGCGTCGCCGGTGTCGGATGGCCATCCAACGCCCGCGCCCGCAGCTTCTTGAACAGCGGCGTCTCTTGCGTCGGATTGCGGCGAAAGCCCAAAAGATCTTCGAGACGCAGTTGCTTGTCCTCAATTGGCAACAAATCCGGCCGAGCGATTCGCACCAGCTCATTGCGCAGCGCCCACATCGCATAGAGACCCATCGCCTTGTGGCCGGCGGCATAACTAAGCATGTCGGCGCTTTCGGAATCCGGATTCGAGAAATCGTAATCCATCTGATGAAAAATAAGCGCCTCAACGATGCGGCCCGAAGAGATGCTGCCGCCCGGATGTCCGGAGGTGGGAACAAAATTATAAAGAATGCCGCAAAGCGTCCGGTAAACCAGATCGATGGCTTCCAGCTTTGCGAGCGAATGATCGGGCAATTCCAACAGAGTTTGTTTTTGAATATGCGCGATGTCAAAATAGGCGGCGCGGCGCGGGCCAAGCTGGAATTGATCCGCGATGACAGGTGAGAACGACGTTCTCGTGTTCATGGCATACCTCCGGTTGAGATTTGAGGACTCAACATCTTTACAAACAGAACGAGTTTTTCCAACGGATTGAAGAACCCAACTGATCTAATCCCGTTGGGTTTTTCAATCCGTTGGAGAATTTTTTCTTTTGCTAAGACTCACTCTTTAGAAATTTGTACACGTTCCGCAAGCTCCAGTCCTTTGCGAAAGGCCTCCAGGTTCATTTCTTCAGTGCCTTTGGGCACGCGGCTGCGGATGGCTTGCTCCATCGCCGCCGGCGTGACAACTTTCGACAGTCCGGCAATCAAACCCAAGGCGACAATATTGGCCACCACGGTCTTGCCGACTTCTTTCTGCGCCACTTCCATGATGGGAACGGCGTAAACCTTGAAATCACCCGGAGGAATTCGCGTCACGAACTTGGAATCGACCAAAAGTATCCCCTCTTTGCGCAGGCCTGCCGCATATTTGTCACAGGCTTCCTGCGTGAAGGCGAGCATCAAATCGATACGCGTGGCTTTGGGATAATCGATGTCGCCGTCCGCAATAATCACGTCCGAGCGGCTGGCGCCGCCGCGCGCCTCCGGACCGTAAGCCTGGCTCTGCACGGCATTGTTATCATCATAAATCGCGGCGGCTTCGGCCAGAATTTGGCCGGCCAGGATCAAACCCTGGCCGCCGGAACCGCTCAAACGAACTTCGTAACGAAAACTCATGGCATTATCCAATCGTAAATTTGCAATGCAAATCTGTTTGCCAAACGGCTTTTAAAAACCGCGCAGATGCAACTGTTTAGGTAACCGTCCGGACGCTTCGTGATTTGAGCAAGCTTGTTGTATCAAACAACCTTCGTTCTCGCACAATAGCGTCCGGACGGTAAATAGTTACGCGCGGACAAGCTTTATAAAATCAGCGTCGGCTCCACCAGTTGGTTTTCTTGATCCGTGTGAAATTCCACTGCCGCCAGATTTCCATTTCCGTTGGCGGACAGGCTGTCAAATTTTTTTTGACTTTGGTTACCCACTTCACTTGACACTCGCGTGCGTTCGATCAATTTCTGGTATTCTTCGATGTACTCGGGTTTGTCACGATCAACCAAAACGCCGGTGACAATTTTGCCTTGCAGCATCTCCGGCGCCAGGCGGGCTGCCTTCGCAGCCGAAACGGTATTGTCGATCTGCCACTTGATCATGTCAATCACGGTCTTTTGATTGTTGTGGCGGCCGTAGTACGTCGGACATGGCGTCATCACTTCGACAACGGAAAATCCTTTCTTGCGCATAGCGCCTTCGATGAGCTTGTCGAGCTGCACGGCGTGGTAAACGGTGCTTCTGGCCACGTAGCTGGCGCCGGCGGCCTGCGCCAGGCCGCAAATATCAAAAGACCTTTCCAAATTGCCGTACGGCGCCGTGCTGCCCCAACTTCCCACCGGCGTCGTGGGAGAATATTGCCCGCCGGTCATCCCGTAGATGTAGTTGTTGAAGATGATCAACGTCAGGTCGATATTGCGTCGCGACGTGTGAATGAAATGGTTGCCGCCGATGGCCGTGGCATCGCCATCCCCGGAAACGACGATCACCTTCAGCTCCGGCTTGGCCATCTTGATGCCGGTGGCAAAAGCGAGCGCGCGCCCGTGCGTCGTGTGTACAGTATTGAAGTCAACGTAACCCGGCGTGCGGCTGGAACAGCCAATGCCGGATACCATGACGATTTCGTCTTTGCGCCAGCCGAGGCGATCGATGGCCCGCAACATCGCTTTGAGAATGATGCCGTTGCCGCAGCCGGTACACCAGATGAGCGGCAGTTTATTCTGACGCAGATAGTCCAAGTAGTTCATGATGTCGCCAGCTCCATGATTTTCTCGAAAATTTGTTGTGGGTGAATAGGTTCGCCATCGACGCGTGAGACTGAAATCACTTCCACCATGCCTCGCGTCGCGTGCTCTACTTCGTGCGCAAGCTGTCCCAAATTCATCTCCGGAACGATGAGATGGGACAGGCGTTGCGCCAAATTGAAAATGGCCTGCTCGGGAAATGGCCAGAGCGTGATCGGACGCAATAGCCCGACGCGAACACCTTCTTCGCGCGCCATCAAAACCGCGTGCCGCGCCGAACGCGCCGTCGAGCCATAAGCCAATACCGCCAGCCGCGCCTCTTCAAGATGTTCCGCGGCAATTTCGACGATCTCTTCACGGTGGCCTTCGATCTTGCGATGCAGCCGGCGAATCAGCGCATCGATCTTCTTGGGATCGTTGGTTGGAAATCCGCTTTCATCGTGCGTCAGGCCGGTGACGTGATAACGATAGCCTGCGCCGAAATCCGGCATAGGCGGAACGTCGGAGGCGGTCTGTCCATAAGGCAAATATTGCTCAGGCGGCACGGTCGGCCTGGCGCGATTGATGATTTCAACCTGGCCGGGATCCGGCAGCGTGATTTTCTCAGTCACGTGCCCGACAATCTCGTCGAGCAGCAAAATCACCGGCACCCGGAACTGCTCAGAGAGATTGATGGCGCGAATCGTTTGGTCGTAAGTCTCGCGCACCGACGAGGGCGCGATGGCAATGATCGGATGATCGCCATGCGTGCCCCACCGCGCTTGCATCACGTCACCTTGCGCCGGCGAGGTCGGCAAGCCGGTGGAGGGCCCGGCGCGCTGGACGTTGACGATGAGACAAGGCACTTCCGTCATGGCAGCGTAACCGATATTTTCCTGCTTTAAAGAAAAGCCCGGGCCGCTGGTCGCGGTCATCGCCTTGACGCCGGCCAGCGAAGCGCCGATCACCGCCGCCATCGAGGCAATCTCATCTTCCATTTGGATGAACTTGCCGCCCACTTGCGGCAGGCGCTTCGCCATCAGCTCGGCGATCTCGGAAGAGGGCGTGATCGGATAGCCGGCATAAAAGCGAACGCCAGCCACCAGCGCCGCTTCCGCGCAGGCTTCGTTGCCGGACATCATGCGCACTCGAGAATTTCTATTTTTCATGGGCATCAATTTTCCAACTTGGAACCAAACTTACGAAAGCTTTTGGTATTCGGATTTTACGAATCATCCGGATTATTCGGTAAATCCGAATACCAATAAAAATCCTTTGACTATAAGACAGTTAAAGCAAAATCCGGACATCGCACTTCGCAGAGCATGCAGCGATTGCACGCCTGCAAGTCAACGATAACCGGCAAATTGCCGCGCATCACGAAGACGTGCTTGGGGCAAAACTCCGCACAAATCGCGCAGCCCTTGCACCAGGCTTCGCGAATGAGAATTTGCGCCAAACTGGTTTCTCTCAACGACGCGCTAACGCCGGCAGCATCATTCGTCTTCTCGTTTTGTATGTCCATAATTTTCCTGAGTGATGACGTCGCTAAAATCCATATCATCCACAATGCGCAATATTCTTGCGCAATTCGGCGGGCAGCCGCAACCGCGGCAATTGCCGCAATTTCTCCATCATCGCGTTGACGGCTTGCAAAAATTTTTCTTCCTCGGTCGCGGCGATCCATTCCAGGCGGAGCCGCGGCGCCTCGATACCAAAACCGGCCAATGTCTGCCCGATCTCAGAGAATTGCGCCTGAATCTGAGGCCAATTCTCGTGGCATTGGCACGCTTCGCATCCGGCGATCAGCACGCCGTCGGCGCCGGAAAGAAAAGTCTTCACGACCTCGCTCATCTGCACCTGGCTGATGCACGCCACCGGCAGCCCGACGAAATTGGCCGGCAGCCTGCGCCGCGCCGGGTTGGAAACGTCGTAAAAAGTATACGCGCCCTTCTCGCACAAAAAACCAACGAGGCGCGGTTGCAGGTTAGTTTTGGCGTGCTCGGACATGCGATTCATGAAAGCCTTTCTTCCGAGACAATGAAACTGCTAAGCCGTCTTCTCTTTTTTCCTGCTTTCGAATGCCCGCACGCATGGAAAAATGATGCCGAGCATGATCGCCAAGCGAAATGAAGTGTCCCAATCCACCGCGCTGGTCCCGTGTACGATGAGATTGTAAAGAAAAGACACGATGACCGCCACCACCAGCGTTAAAATGAACGTGGCGACAAAGCTGATGAGAAAATTCTTGAGATTCATTTTCGGACTCCTCTAAAAAAATCCGTGTGCGTTTTTGATCCGTGTGATTTTTAATCAGTGTGAAAGACCGGCAGCATAAAACTTCTTGCCTCGATGCTCTCGCACTTCTATAACGCCTGATTCAGTCAACGAATTCAGAACCAGCCAGATGATTTCGTGCTTGCAGTTCAAGCTTTCGGCAATCTCCTCAAGCGTGGCCGGATGGCGCGCGAGCAAATGCATGAGATCGTGAACCACCAAATGTCCCATCGCGGGCGCGGCCATCTCCGGCAGATCCGCAATAATCTCAACTTTTGCGCCAAGAATCGCTTGCATACGCCGCAGCTCTGTCGCGGATAACGCTTGCGCTTCGCTTTCCGCCGGCGGCCGAACCACCGTATTGAGATGGACCTCGTCCGGCTTGATTTGGGCGATGGCATCGTGCAACAGCGCCATTTCTTGCGGGTTGTCATTGAGGCCTTTGACGAGCACAACTTCCAGCCAAATTTGGCCGCGATATTCTTTGCGAAAACTTTTCAAGCCGTTGACGATTGCATCGAGGTGCAACGTGCCGTGCGGGCGGTTGATCGCTTGAAAGGTGGCGGGCAAAGCCGCGCTCAACGAAGGCAATACGACATCCGCCAACGCCAATTCTCGGCGCACCTGCGGATCGTACAGCAAAGCGCCGCAGGTGAGCACGGCAACGGGGATCTTGGTCATCTGTTTGGTTTGCGCAATCATCTCGCCCAGCTTGCTGTGCAATGTCGGCTCTCCAGAGCCGGAGAACGTCAGGTACTCGGCGCGACCACCGCTTGCAAGATACTTTTCCAACTCCGCCGTAACTTCGGCAGCAGGCACGTATTCTTTGCGTTCAATAGTTTGATGTGTCGTGTGCCCGAGCTGGCAAAAGATGCAGTTAAAGGTACACGTCTTTGCCGGCACCACGTCGATGCCGAGCGAGAATCCCAGCCGGCGCGAATGCACCGGACCGAAGAGGTAGCGATTTTCGCCTGATGACACGCCTGATGATAAATCATCAGGCTGAGACTTGCAAGACGGCTGAAGCCGCCTGCTCTGGCGGCCTTGAGATGATATAGGTTTTTGCGTCGTGGCATTCATTTTCTGTTTTATACTCCATGCAGAACTATCAGTAAACAGTCGCCTTCAGGCGACTTCCACCTCTTAGAGCGTATCTGAGAAGTCACTGACCGGTCACTTTTTGTGCGTAAAGTTTCGGGATTTCAACAAATTTAAGTGACCGGTCAGTCTCATTTTCTACTTTAGAGATACGCTCTTAGATTTCAAAACCCAAAAAAGTCAATCGCCCCGATCACAAAAAATGCACCCGCCAATAGCATTGCGCCGATGAACACCGGTCGCTGATGATGCACCGAAGTTCGATAAGGTGGCTCGGGCAAAGCCGGCTTACCGATGAAAAAGCCCAGCTCGGTGAAAAACAGCCGCAGGCCATTAAAGCCGTGAAAGAGAAACGCGCCGAACAACAAATATTCCAGCACGTGCATCAACGGCGTATCGAACCGCGCCATCAGATTTTCCCACGCCGCTTCACCTTGCAGCCGCACACTCGTGATATATAAATGAAAAGGCAAATACAGAATGAGCGCGATGCCGGTCAGCCGGTGCAAAGAGTAGGCATAACGTTCGATGCCATAACGCCCGCCGCCGAGCCAGCCCCACAGGCCGAGCTTGTTTGGCAGTTTTTGGGTGTCGTTGAGTTGCATGTTTATTTCCATTGCTTTTTTTCAAGAGTTCAGCGAAGTCGGACTTGCGCTGACGGACTCACTGGAGCTTGCAAAATTGTCGCGCAAGTCCGGCTTCACGTGCTTGCAGGTTTTGCGCTTCATTCAGAAAAGCCAAAAGTTCCCCCGACGTGGCATTACCTGTTTTATAGCGCCCGTTGGCCTCAACCACTGGAACCGCCTTCAAGCCTTTCGACAAAATAAGATCAAGTCGAAATGTAACGTCGAACTCGCGCAATTGAAATCCAAGCCCGGCTTTGAGATCCAGCAACCGTTTGCGCACGAGCGGGCAAAGCGGACAAACGCTGGCGGTATAGAGCGTCACCGTCAACGAAGCAAATGTGGCCTCGGTTTTCCGGACGGGCTGATCGGCCACGGAACCATATCCCACCCAGCGCGACAGGCGTGGAAACCAGCTCACGTAAACGATTTGCGCCACGATGCCGACCGCCATCACCACAAAACCACCGAGCCAATTCGTTTTCAGGCCGATGAGTATTGCTACCACCGGAACGCCCACCCACGTGAGCCAGACGTTGGCTAAGTAACACTGCTGTTTCATGGTGGTTTCCAAAATCAATAGTTTGTGCTTAAAATTGCCTCAACTTCTTTCCTTGCGTTCAATGAACTTGAGATCCGTCAGCACCCGCTCCGCTTTAATCACCTCCTGACAAGGAACCAGCACTTTGAATTCATTGATGAAATGGCCATTATAGTCACCCGCAGATCGGAATAATGTCCATTCAGGTGCGCCTCCGGCAAAGGCAGTCGCCTTGCGCGAGAACAGAAACGGATGCAAGCCTTCCTGCTCAAGACAACTCTTGGCGTATTGTAAGAGGGCAGTATCATTGCTACCAAACACGCGCGCCATGCCCTCAATAATCTCGTATTGCCAGTGGCGCTTGCACAAGAAAAGGTCGTTCACACGGCCACCGCATTCGGCGCAGAGCGCCTCACAACAAATGATGCATACGCCTTTTGCATCACGTTCGGGATGATTGGCGCAAAAAACGTTATCTTCGAATATACTTCCACACTTTGGACAAAATTCATCCGATTCGGTTATTGGATTCTTGCAATGGCCGCACACGAGAGTTTCGCTTGTCTGTTCAGTCATTGGACACCTCAAAATCCGGTGACAAAGTCAGCCATACTCATTCGGGGTTGTTTTGTTGGTTGATGTGCTCCACGATGTCACTGCGAAGCGTTTCTCAGCGAAGGAATCTTTTGCTTGAAAGCCGGAGATTGCTTCGGCAAAAAGCGCCTCGCAATGACAACATACCATTCCATTAAATTTTAACCCTTTAACGAGTATAACACACTGAAATTCACTTTTAGTATTTTCTCTCCACCGGCTTCCACGTCGTAATCCGCGCCGGCTTGTAAGTCAGCTTCGGGCCTTCGGGCGCGAAATGCGCCAAGGTATGCTTGAGCCATTTCTCGTCGTCGCGTTGGGCGAAATCACGCCGGGCATGCGCACCGCGAAATTCCTGCCGCGCCAAAGCCGAAGCCACCGCAACCTCGGCCAAATCGAGCAGATTGCCCAATTCTAATGCGGCAACGAGGTCGGTGTTGTAAACTCGATTTGTATCGCGGACACGAATATTTTGATAGCGTTGCTTGAATGATTGAATTTTGCTCAAAGCCTGCTGCAACTCTTCGCCGGTGCGAAAGACGCCGACGTAATTGTCCATCGTCTGCCGCAGCTCACGGCGCAGCGCGTAGAGATTTTCCGCGCCAGCACTTGCAGAGAGCCAATGTTCGAGGCGTTTCTCCTGATCTTTCACAAAAGCAGCGGAAATTTTTTGCATGGCAACGGCCCCCGGCATATATTTCACCACCTGCTCGCCGGTGATTTGTCCCCACACCAAACATTCGGCGGTGGAATTGGCGCCGAGCCGATTGGCGCCGTGCAAGCTGGTGCAAGCGGCTTCGCCTGCGACCCAGACACCTTCCACCGCAGTTGCGCCGTTGATGTCACACTCGATGCCGCCCATCGAATAATGCGCCACCGGATGAATCGGAATCGGTTCTTGTACCGGATCGATACCGACGAATTTCATTGCCAGCTCGCGAATGAAGGGCAAGCGCGCGTTGATTTTTTGCTCACCAAGATGGCGCAAATCGAGCTGTAAATAATTCCGTCCTTCCGGCGTCTTGAGGCCGCGGCCAGCTTCGATTTCAGTCATCATTGAGCGCGACACCACATCACGCGGCGCGAGCTCCATTTTACCTTTGGCGTAATGCTCCATAAAGCGCTCGCCATTTTTGTTGACGAGATAGCCGCCTTCGCCGCGCGCGGCTTCGGAGATGAGGATGCCGGAAGGCACCAAACCGGTCGGATGAAATTGAATGAACTCCATATCTTCAAGCGCGAGTCCGGCGCGATACGCCATCGCGAGACCGTCGCCGGTCACGGTTTGCGAATACGTGGTGAATCCATACAAGGTGCCGGCGCCGCCGGAAGCGATGATCAGCGCTTTGCCTGTAAGCGTGTGAAATTCGCCGGTAGTCAAATCCAATCCGACGAGGCCGCAGAACCGATTGTCTGCAATGGCAATGGCGGTGATGAACCACTCGTCGTAGCGTTTCCAATTATCATATTTGAGCAGCGTATCGTAAAGCGTTTGCATCTCGAAGAAGCCGGTCTTGTCCGCCGCATAAACCGCGCGCGGAAAACTGTGGCCGCCGAATGGCCGCTGATCGATGCGGCCATCGTCGCGGCGCGACCACGGAATGCCCCAATGCTCGAGCTGAATGATTTCTTCCGGCGCTTTTTGGGCGAACAATTCGACCACGTCTTGATCCGCCAGAAAGTCGGCGCCTTTCACCGTGTCCCAAGCGTGCAGCTCGAATGAGTCGCCTTCTTCCGGCCGCATCATGGCGGCGGTCCCTCCTTCCGCCGCCACCGAATGCGAGCGCATGAGCTGCACTTTGGAGACGAGACCGATGCTCAATTTGCCGTTGCTGCGCCGCGCAATTTCCACCGCCGCGCGCAAGCCGGCGAGACCGGAGCCGAGAATGAGGACGTCGTGTTGAATTGAAGTTTCCATGACATTTGCTTCAGTGCTCGTGCGGGTTTGTTGTGCTCACGCCGTTTGATTCTCCGTGGTGCGTCGCTTTGCTTGCAGCATCATGATGCAGCCGCTCGACATAGTGCATGAACTCAACATACGCGGCCACAAATTCGCGTCCTGCTTCAACACTTTTCTCCGCATGTTTCTTGGCCGCGATGGTGTGTTCAAAGCGTTCGCGAATTCCTTTTGCGACGTCATCCGTAATCATTTTTACCAGAACCTCAACGGACCCGCTCTCCAACGCTTTATCGGCAGCGACAACAGCGGGTTCGAGTTTGGCGCTGGCTGGTTTGATGCCGGTGTAAGGCTCGCCCTCGCCGGCGCGATGCAGTCGCACGACGGTTTCAAAAAAGTACATATCCGCGAGCTCTTTTGCCTCCGGCCCTTTGTTCCGCACCATCAACGTCTTTTTAAAAGCGGCTTGTGTTTCGGCTTCATATTCCTTTTTAATCCATTTGAGAACGGGGGTGATCCCACCTTTTTCCAAAGCCGATTTTGCGGCCATCACCACGGGGCCGTTCATCGCATCGCAATGAGCGCGAGCCGTGCGCGGCAAAAGAAAACTCATTGCAGCGCAAGCTATCGCCATGCTAATAAAAATTGTTTTTGTTTTCATTAATAAGGCTCCTTTCTTAATTCATTCGCCCCCTCATCTTTTGTGTAAACCTCAAAGCCTATCTCTTTCGTTTTATCGATATCTGAGCAATTTTCTGATCATCACCGATTTGCCAAGTTGCATCCGACAAAAATAAATCCCACTTGGAACCTCGCGTCCAAAAGCATCCTTTCCATCCCAACGCGTCAAGTATTTGCCCATCGGCTGAAATTCGTCAGTCAGCTTTTTTATCTCCTGGCCAATATATTGAAGATCGCAATGGAAACATGACCAGATCGATTCAGTTGATAAGCGATCTCTGTCTGCCGGCTAAAGGGGTTTGGAACGTTTTGGCTCAAGATGAATTCTTGTGGCAATGCGGCAGCATGCGCAGTCTTTTTTTCTTCAACGCTGGTGATCAGGTTAATCGAATTGAGTATTCGGAGTTTTCCCGCTCCCCAAGCATCGTTGGGAGTTTTGCCGGTAAATTGATCCGACGCCGCTCCTTGTCGCAACAGAAGTCTCACTTCGCCGTGGGTCAAATGAGGATTTTTCTGGAGAAGCAGTGCAATCGCACCGGCAACATGTGGGCCGGAGAAGCTTGTTCCGGAAACAGGCCGATAACCGCCTAAGGAATTCGTGGTCGTGTCATGAATATTTAAAGTATAAACGTCATTTCCGGGAGCGACGAGCGTAATGGCGGGGGCACCATCAATTCGCGGACCTTGACTGCTAAAGCTGCTTAATGCACCGGCTGGACCTCTGAAGTCACGATGATCGTATGCACCCACCGCAATGGCGCTATCAGCCGTGGCCGGACTGCCAACCGTCCGAGAAGGAGAAACGAAATCCAAGAAGGTACTGATCTTGAAGGGAAAGAGAGGATCAAAAATATATCCGTCAATCTGTTGATGATAACTTTGGTTATTTTTAATGCGAATTTTCCAGTTTCGAGATTGATCGTTTATTCGCTGGAAATTCATAAACATTCCAGCGGTTCCACGCGAAGAAACATTGAAATGTGACCACATTTCGAAGTTTGGTGTGTTTAAATCGTTTCCGCGTCCAGCGAAATGATAGGCTTGGTCCTCAGGCGTGATCAGCCAGAACTGCAAATTATTCCAAGGAGCTCGCCACAGAAACGATACTTGCAATTGAACCACATCAATAGGAGGATCGCCCGGATAATAATCGATCCGCACTGTAATAGAATCATGGGCAGGGATATCAGCAAGAAAATGTATTTGAGAACCGCCATTGTTACCTGCAGGAATCACCTGCATAATCTCTTGTGCCGCTAAAAAGTTCACCGCTTGTTCGTCATTGGATGAACCATCCAAATACTCATAGACAAGTCCTCTACCTCTTTCATAGAGCATAATATCAGCGTTCATCGCCGCTGCCCATGCAGCCTCTGAACCGAGAATAATTTCGGCCTCCGGGGCTATGCCGGTAAACAAGTGATGGCCTGGCCAGCCGCCGACTAATGTTCCTAACACGGCTGTCGTATGGGTATCTCCGCCATCTTGGCCTGCTTCAATGAGATTCTGGCCTCGGTAATAGACTTTGGATGGAAAACGAATGGCCTTGATCTTTGAAGTATTCAGCGCAATCAAACGCTCATCCGGATCCAAAAGGTTGTTGTGATTCAAATCATCACAAATAAAAAGCTGTTCTCCATAAGTTGGACTGGCCTCGGTGAAACCTTTGTTTTTGCCAGAATCTCTTTGTTGATTCTCGTCGGCATCATTGTAAAGCCAATCCCGATCCACTTCGTAGACACCGATTTGGTTTTGAAATTGTCCCCAGCGATCTTGAAATTTGGCATCGATAAAATGAAGCCGTTCGCCGGTGTCCATTTGGCCATTTTTATTCAAGTCAACCCCATCACTTCCGCCGTCGAATATGCCATTTGCGTTATTATCTAACCAATTTAATGTGTCACCATCCGCCCGCCAAAGCGCCGGGTGGAAAATATCCGGAATGCCGTCGAATACAGCAATTGTCACACCTTTGCCCGTAAGTGGGAAGCCCTCATGATCTAATAATTTCCAAGCTTGGTTCGCTTGCACCTCGGGATTACTCACGTTCATCATCGGCAGGCGATCCGGTTTCCAAGCCGCCTCAATATTTTCGACGTCATTTCTTGCCGCCAGCATTTGAATTTTATTCCACGGCGCTGCCGCTTCATAAATCGGACCGATATGCAACACTTTCCCTTGCCAATAATCAAAAGCGAGGCCTTCGTTTTCCAAGTTGTGAATGTCCGTCATGGACGGTTCTTTGGTAAAGCGGATGGAAATCTTGATCGCATTTTGGCTGAGAATGCTCCTATAGGCAAGCGCTGGTTTCGGGTTGCTGTGCATCCACAAGAGGTAAGCCAAATGCGCATCGATTTTCTCGCGCTTCATCTCTTGGGTCAGAGTAGGAAAGGCGGATAGAACGACAACCATAAAAATGAGTATGGTCTGCCATCTCATTTGTTTGGGCTGGCGGATGGTGGTTCTTAAAAAGTCTAACATTTTGTTCTTTCCTTAATCTGAGTTTAACGCTCCCGGCGCTTCTAATGTCACTTATCCTTTCATCTACACTTCCAGTCGGGCCGACTGGGCTACGTTACGGTTCTCTCCGGAGCTGGCGGAATATCAGGATGCGGCTTGGCTTCGATGATTTTGGGCGCAATCGGCGCGGCGGACTGGCTTTTCTTCAAACGAAACGTGCGCAGGAACATCTCGCGTTTCATCGCTTGAATCGCCAGCGCCGGATCGACGTGTTTCGGGCAGACTTGCGAGCACTCGCCGGCAAAGTGGCAGCGCCAAGGGCCGACTTCACCCAGCGCCGAATTCGTCCGCTCGGCCAAACCCTCGTCGCGCGAATCGGCGACGTAGCAAAACGCCTGCGCCAACGGCTGCGGCCCGAGATAGCGCTCGTTTGTGGCCAGTGTCGGACAGGCGGACATGCACAAGCCGCATTTGATGCAATAGGAGAATTGAAAATATTTCTCCATCTCTTCGGCGTTTTGCAAATATTCGTTGGCCGGCTTCTCCAATTCGTAGCCGTCGCGGCGAATGATCCACGGTTTCACGCGGCGATGCTTCTCGAACATCTCCACCAAATCCGGCACTAAATCGCGAATCACCGAAAAATTCGGCAGCGGCTTGAGAATGATCGGCGCTTTTAGTTCGAGCATTTGCGTCTGGCAGGCGAGCCGCGGCCGGCCGTTGATGAGCATTCCACACGAGCCGCAAATGCCCATGCGGCACGAGCTGCGCCACGCCAGCGAGTTGTCCTGGTGCTCTTTGAGATGAGCCAAGCCATCGAGCACGGTCATGCCGCGCGTCACGGGAATTTCAAACTTCTCCCAGCGTGGCCGCCCCTGGTCATCATATCGAAAAACTTTGAGCCTGATCTGTTGATCGACTTTTTGCATAAGTTTGTCTTCCCTGATGAGTATCGGGTCGTTGGATTATTGGATTGCTGGATTATTGGAAATCTTATCACCCAAAAAATTTATTACTCCAATAATCCATTACTCCAATACTCCATTATCCCACGCTGTAGGCCGAGACCGCCACCACCGCGCTGTAAACAAACAACGCCACGCCGATGACGACGAAAAGCCTCGTGATTGCTTTCTCAACGCGCGGCGCCAGCGTCAGCTCAAAAATTACCGTGCGCAAGCCATATAAACCGTGATACAGTGCGGCGGCCAAAAGCAGAACATAGCTGGCCATAAAGGATACTTGCCTGCCGCGGTCAACCACGGCGGCAAAGCTGACGGTTTTGGTGGCGTCCCCGCCGACAAATTTGAACACGTCATCGAGATGCATGATGAACATGTGCGTGCCGAGCAGGAAAACGAGTGCCACGCCCGCCAGCAGATGCCAAGTCCAGGTGATGGAGTTTTTCATATTATTCTGTTTCATCGCTACTGGCCAATCTTAGGACATGATTGTCCGGCTCACCACGGCGCCTTCTTGATAGTCGACCAAATCAGCTAACTTAACGGCTTTGCCGACAAGCTGTGCAGCGCCGTTTGACTTTCTGTTCGGTTCCATGCTTTGCCTTTTTCACAAAAAGATTAAGTCCTGTGCATTAACCCTCGGTTCCGGCAAACAAAGATTGCACGTTGAGCGAGGGCGCGTGCGTCTTGCTCGCCAATCCAATATACGTGCGGGCCAGCGTGTCTTTGCCGGCGCCGAGTATGGTGCTCACCAAGCCCAATGCCTCAGCGAACTGTGCGGGCGGCAATTCTTTCATAATGTGTAACCAAATGGCTTCTTCCAAAACATTGAAAGCGGTTTGCACTTCCCAAAGGTCAAAGCCGGATTCAAACCGCTCGACGGCGATGGCCTTGGCATACACCCGCATCGGCGCCAGATTTCTCTCGTGCACGCCTTGCACGACGAGATCGTATAGCGCTCGCAATCGTTGCTTGGTCTGCTCAACGCCGGCCGTTTCATAACTTTTCAGACGCGCGCGTGCCATTGCCTGATAGGCTTCGGCGAGTATGTCGCCGGCGCGGTTTTGCAAAAATTGGACGATCGTCATGCTCGCTCCGGTTATAAGAATGAGGCCGCAAATTTTTCCCATGTCCGCGTATCCATCTCCTCAAGCTGGCCTTCGACCAGCGATGCCATTTCCGCCACGCCACCGAGATGGCCGTTGCCGCTCTCGGGCGCAAGCAATTCGCGGACGCGCTTGATTTCCTGCTGATACCATGTCGCGGCTTTCTCGCCGATTTTCAAATTTTCCAACTCCGTTGCGAGCTGATCCGGCTTGATGGAACAAACCCAGCCTTTTTCATACGGCTGTTTTTCCAGCCAAACCAGATTTTGTGCGAGCTCGGCATTAACCGAATGGATTTTGCCCGTGACCGGCGCTTTGAATATGGCGGTACGCGCGCCTTGGTGAACCGTAAATAAACGCTCGCCTTTTTTTACCATGCTGCCTTTGGTGGGAAATTCGACGGCATTAATGCGGCCGATCATCTTGCGCGCGAAATCATCAATGCCGACTCGCACCAAGCCGGGTACCGTCACATTCGCCCATACGTGTCCTTCCGAAATAAACACGCCGCCGGGCAAGGCAAATTCGTGCTCGGAAGGCCGCTCAGTCGTCACCACGCGCACCATCGGCCTGATTTGTTTTTCCAAGCGATCTTGCCGGCGAATCAGGCACTTTTTGGTGAAATCGGCCAGCTCGTCTTCGGTGAAAGGTTTTTGCACGTAATCCATCGCGCTGAATTTCATCGCGTTCACCGCGGACTCAATCGTCGCGTAGCCGGTGATGACGATGACGTCGGTTTCGGGACTGAAATGCCTGACGCCTTTCACCACGTCGAGCCCGTCCATCTCCGGCATTTTCAAATCGGTGAAAACAAAATCGTATTTGTTTTTTTGCACGAGCCCCAGCGCTTCGCGACCGCTTTCCACCGTGTCAATCGCGTAACCAGCGACGACAAGAATTTTTCGAAAGCTATCCAACACCACGGGCTCATCATCAACCGCCAAAATACGCGCGAGCGGATTCGGCACATCGACGCGTTTGAGTGATTTGGCTTCGTGGGTGAAATCGAGATTCAAACCGATGTCCAGCGCCGCAAGCCGCTCTTTTTGCGCTTTCGCTTCACGAATTTTTTCGGAAGCAATGCGCACGACAATGTCGATGACAATGAAAGCGACGATCATCGACACGACTAAGATGGCGACCATAAGTTATTCCTTTCTGAGGTAAGGCGTAAAATGTAATTTACGCATTACGTTTTACACCTTGGTTCTCCACCGGCAGCAATATCGTGAAAGTTGTGCCTTTGCCAACTTCACTCTCAACCGTAATTCGTCCATTGTGTTTTTCAATGATGCCCCAAACGACAGCCAATCCCAAACCGTAGCCTTTCTTGCCTTTGGTCGAAAAAAATGGCTCGAAAATTTTCTGCAGATTTTCCGGCGAAATGCCACAGCCGGTGTCGCTCATCGTGATTCGGATATGTGGGCCGGTCGTTTTCGCATCCGGCGCATTCGCACCATTGGCGAGCAGCTCACTGGTGATCGCAATCGTGCCGCCCTTGTCGCCCATCGCATCGTTCGCATTCACCAGCAAATTGACCAGCACTTGTTGGAGCTGATTGCCGTCCGCCATCGTGGCCGGAAGACCTGGCTGCAGATTTTTCTCCAACTTGATTTTGCGCGCAGCGAATTGATTCTCGACGATGCGCGTGGCCTGAAGAATGATTTCGTTCAAATCGACACGATGCTTTTCCGGCGGCGACTGGCGAGCAAAATCCAACAAGCCTTTGACGATCTCGCGGCAGCGCTTGGTCTCGCGCACGATCACTTCGAGATCGTCTTTGATTTCGGCGTTGCCGTTGGCGCGTTTGAGCAAATAGCTGCTGTAGGTCAAAACGCCTGTAAGCGGGTTATTGATTTCGTGGGCAACGCCCGCCGCCAACCGGCCAACCGAAGCGAGTTTTTCCGACTGATAAAGTTGGCGCTGTGTCTCGGCGAGCTGGCGGGTCATGTCATTAAAAGATTTTGCCAAATCACCGATTTCGTCATTCTTCGCGAGTTTGATGGCATAATTGAGATCGCCGGTAGCGACGTGCTTGGTGGCCTTGACGATTTGGCCAACGGGCTTGAGCACGAGGCCTTTCACGAGCAAATAAATTATCAAGCTCACGGCGGCGACGGCGATGACGGCAAACATCAAAAGGCGCATCCGGCTCGCCTGCATGCCGCGATCGACTTCCGCGAGCGACATGGTGATGTCCAGCACGCCGAGCACTTTTTGATTCGAGGTATGCGCGTGACAATCGCTTTGCCAACAGCCCGGCTCGTTGTAAATCGGGTTGATGATGCCGAGCGTGCGCGATTGCGAGCCGGCGCGAAAAATGCGCGTCCGCTCGGAGATGGACAACCTCTCCAGCGGCTGATCGGCGGCGTGGCAGGCGTAACAGGATTCGGTTTGTTTATCCACCATGTGGCCGACGTCCGCCGAATCGGTGGAAAAAATGATGGCGCCGTCTTTGTTGAAGACGCGCACCTTTTCGATGCCTTCCTGCCCGCCGATGGTGTTGATGATGCGATGCACCGACTCGCGCTGATTCAACAGCATGTCATATTTGGTGCTGCTTTTGACAGTTTCGCTCAATTGATGCGCATTCCGTTCGAGCTCGGCAATGAGTTGTCGTTGATGTGCGTTGAGAATGAGATAAGCAAAAATACCGATGATCGCGACTGCAACGCCGCCGACGGCGGCAATGAGCTTGTAGCTGATTTTCACGTGCATGCTATTTCAACGCCCTTCTGTGAGCAAAACTTGAATTGTCCACTTGCCCGCGGTTCCTTCGTTTGTATAAAACGTGCCGCGCTCGCTGAGATCGCGGGAGTAAACTTCGTTGCCCGCGCCGTCGTGAATAATCAGCTTGGCCTTCCCTGGCGCGACGCTGCACCCTTGTTCCACCGCCGCGACATTGCCCGTGTGCTTCCAAGTGTATCGAACGTTTGGCGAGAGATTTCCCAACCCCTCGATTTGAAACATAAAATCGTCTTTGGCATTATTGACGAGCGGCAGAAACTGCGGGTTAATCGATTTGAGGCTGTGAAATGCCAATCCGCCAACACAGATTGCCAGCGCTATTCGCGCCACCCATGCAAAGAGAAGCGGGATTGGGGCGGCATAGTTTTTCATTGCCTTCATGGCAACCATCGTTATTACATGAACCAGTGATTGGCCGCATGCACCACGTCGCCGAACTTACGCATGAAATCCATATCGAAATCGTGCGATGGGCCTTCATCAAGCGCCTTGTAAACGGTCTTCCTGCCTGGACGATAGGAGGCCGACAAGCCAAGGCGGCACACTTTGACGCCGGTGTTTCCGAGCGTCGTATAAAGAAAATCTGCGATCATGGAATTCCTGCCGTCTCATTCACAGCGTTCGTGCGCGTATCGACTTCTTTAATCGCGTCGGCGACCAGCATGAAATAGCGGTCAAGAGCGCAATCGGCTTGCAGCCGGAGCGCGCAAAAATCGCCGGTTGAATTTTCGCAGAAGGCACAAACTTTCTCGCGCAACGCTTCGACGTAGTCGTCCATCAGCCAACTATCGACGGACTCGACAACCTCGACCACTTGCGGCAAATAAATTTCCACCGGACACTTGCGGCCGGCCGGTAAGCCGCAACGCACAAATTGATTTCCCGCCATAACCGCATCCAAGCACACCGGGCACACGTTGTTGCGGACGGCATCGAGATAAGCTTGCATGTCATGCCTCCGTTCTGATTATTCATTCACCAGAATGACTTTCAAAGCGCGTTCCTGCGCCGCATTGCCAAAGGTATCGTAAGCTTTCATGATTTCACTCAATCTGAAGCGATGGGTGATCAATTGCTTCGGTTGCAGCCGGCCCGAGGCCACGGTTTTCAATAGCAACGGGGTCGTCACGGTATCGACGAGCCGGGTGGTCAGCGTGATATTATGCGCCCAGAGTTTTTCCAAGCGCAGCTCGACACTTTTTCCATGAACGCCGACGTTGGCAATGTGACCGCCGGCGGTGACAATCGTCTGGCAAATGTCAAAGGTCGCCGGAATGCCAACCGCTTCGATGGCTACGTCCACGCCTTTGTTTTTTGTCAAGGCCATCACTTTCTCAACGGCTTTGCCGTCGCTGCTATTAACCACCTTCGTTGCCCCGAACTTTTGTGAGACCGCGAGTCGATTTTCATCCAAATCGATCATAATAATTTCAGAGGGTGAGTAAAATTGGGCGGTTAATAGCGTGGCCAGCCCAATCGGGCCGGCGCCAACAATAGCCACCGTATCCCCCGGCTTGACTTGACCATTGAGCACACCGCATTCGAATCCGGTAGGAAAGATGTCGCTTAACATCACCAAGGCTTCGCCGTCAGTGCGGTCGGGAATATGATACAGGCTGGTATCCGCAAAAGGAATCCTCACATACTCCGCTTGCGTCCCGTTTATAGTATTGCCGAGCACCCAGCCCCCATGCTCACAATGGGAATAGAGCCCCTTTTTGCAATAGTCACACTTGCCACACGAAGTGATGCACGAAATCAAAACCCGAGCACCGGCATGAAAATTCGATACAGCTTTGCCAACTTCTGCAACAACTCCAATACCTTCGTGGCCCAAAATTCGGTCGGGCGTCACGGTTGGAACATCCCCTTTCATAATATGAAGATCGGTTCCGCAGATGGTGGTTTTTGTGATTCTGACAATGGCATCGGTTTCCGCTTTCAATACCGGTTTGGGTGTTTCTTCCCAAGCGCGCTTGCCTGGACCATGATATACGAGGGCTTTCATAATCAAATTTTCCTTTCTTGATAAACAAACGTTCACGCGCTGCACGTCTTGAGTTTGGCTTTTACGGATGCAACTTTTCTTTTCTGGCCATGAGCGCTTCTTTGGACTCACGGCGCTCCGGATCATCCACACAGCAATCGACCGGACAAACCGAGACGCACTTTTGCTCGTCATAAAAGCCAACGCATTCCGTGCATTTTTCGGGAACGATGAAATAAACGCTGTCCGAGAGGGCGCCAAGCTTCGCGTTGACGTCGACCATCTCACCATGATATTCGATTTGGCCGGTCACGGTCGTGCCATCCACAAAACTCCATTCTTCGCCGACATTATAAATCGCATTATTCGGACATTCCGGCTCGCAGGCGCCGCAATTGATGCATTCCGCAGTGATCATGAGTGCCATAAATGGCCTCCTTTCATATCTTTTGGATTATTCTGCTTCATCACGCGAGACTTGGCTCACGGATAAATGCCCCGTACTCTGATTGCTTCGGCAACACGGTCCACCGCCAACACGTAAGCCGCGCGCCGCATGTCGATTTTGCGCTGCTGCGCAGTTTGTAAAACTTCCGTAAAACTATTCACCATCACGTCACGCAGATTGTCGTTCACGTCTTTTTCCTTCCAGAAGAAGCTGTAATTGTCCTGCACCCATTCAAAATACGACACGGTGACGCCACCGGCATTGGCGAGAATGTCAGGCAACATGAAAACGTTTTTCTCGTGGAGAATTTTGTCCGCTTCCGGGGTCGTCGGGCCATTGGCGGCCTCGGCGATAACACGGGCGTTGATCTTGGGAGCGATCTTGTCCGTAATCGCATTCTCCAACGCCGCCGGCACCAACACTTCACACTTAAGCGCGAGCAAATCATCGTTGCCGATGTCTTCCGATCCTGAAAAGCCTTTGACTTTGCCGGTTTTTTCTTTGTAAGCCAGCAGCGCGGGAACGTCCAGGCCGTTTTTGTTGTAGGCGCCGCCCGTGGAATCATTCACTGCAATAATTTTCATGCCGTGCTCTGCGGCCAATAACTTCGCCGCCACCGAGCCGGCATTGCCAAATCCTTGAATCGCCGCCGTCGCCCCGTTCAACTTGAAGTTCAAATGTTTAGCGGCTTCAAAAATGGTATAAACACAACCACGGCCCGTGGCTTCGTTGCGTCCTTTGGAACCGCCAATTAAAAGCGGTTTGCCGGTCACCACGCCTGGCACGCTGTGGCCCTTATGCATCGAGTAAGTGTCCATAATCCAGGCCATGGTTTGCGGCGTGGTGTAAACATCCGGCGCGGGAATGTCGCGGTCCGGCCCAATAAAACCGACCAACTCGCTCGCGAAACGGCGCGTCATGTGTTCCAGCTCATCCATGTTCATTTCTTTTGGATTACATTGCACGCCGCCTTTGCCGCCGCCAAAAGGAATGCCAACCACTGCACATTTCCAGGTCATCCAACTGGCCAGCGCCCGCACTTCGTCCAGAGTTACTCCAGGATGATAACGAATGCCGCCCTTGGCCGGCCCTCGCGCCGTGTTGTGCTGAACGCGATGGCCGGTGAACATTTTGATCCTTCCGTTCCGCATCTTAACCGGAAAATTCACTGTAAGCTCGCGTTCGGCATATTTGATGCGATTCCTTATGCCCTCTTGAAGATCCAAAACATCGGCGGCATGGTCAAAAACCTCCATAGCCGCCTGCCACGGATTGTAGGTCGAATCATTCAGCGAATTCATGCTATCCTCCGTTTATAAAATTTCTTGCCGTCAATTATTTGGCCTTAGTGGCCTATTCCGCCCACAACGCATACGCTTCTTCTTCCACCGGTTTCGCTTCTTCTTCCGCCTTCGGAAAAACCGGCAGGTAGCGCGCCGCGAGCGCGAAGGCGGCGAAGCCGAGCGCGACGATCATCACCGTCACGGCGATCTCCATCCACGAAGGGAAATAACCTGCATTGGCCCAGCCTTCCATACCGGTGATGCTGACGTTCATGCGGTTGAGCACGAATCCCAACACGACCAATAATGCCGAGACGAACAAACCGGTTTGATGCAATCGCACTTTGGGAATCGCGAGCAGAATCATCGGCAGCAACACGCCGAGTCCCATTTCCACCCAATACAAAGCCGATTCGAGACTGATCGTGAAAACGGCGGCGAGCGCGTGACGATCGAGCAAATCTTGAATTTTGATGATGGTGTAAATCATCAGAACGACCACCATGACGCGGCCAAGCTGTGAGAGCAAGGGCATTTCGATTTGGCGCTTGAAGGCGCGGCTGCTCATGAATGATTCGAAGACCACCATCGCGCAGCCAACGCCAATGGCGGAGAGGAAAAAGAAAACCGGCAGCAGCGATGAGTACCACAAGGGATGGAGTTTTTCCGGCACGATCAAATACAGCGAGCCGAGCGAAGATTGATGCAAGGTTGAAAGCATCACGCCAATAATCACCAGCGGAATGGTAATGGCGCGCATCACGCGCACGGCTTTCATCCAACCGAGGCCTTCAAATAATACCGGACTGAACTCGAGCGCCAGAACGGTGGTATACAACATCACGCACCACGCGACCTCAAACATTACGGAATGCGGATTCCACATGATGAGCGCATGCCAAATGCGATCCGGCCGGCCGAGGTCAAACATCAACGCGAAAATCACCAAGAGATAACCTAAAAACGCGGTGAGCACCGCCGGGCGGACGATGGGCTTAAATTCTTTGATGTTGAAAATGTAAACGATGGCGCATAAGGTGAAGCCGCCGGCAGCGAGGCCAACGCCGCAGAGAATATCGAAGCCAATCCATAATCCCCACGGAAACTGATCGGTGAGGTTGGTCGCCGCACCGAGACCTTGCGTGAAGCGCACGTAAGTCGCGTAAAGGCCGAGCGCCAGCAAGATGACCAGCACGGCGCGCCAGAAGGTGAACTGAGTCAATATCTTTTTCATAATCAGATCTCTTCTCTATCTGGTCAGATCAAAAATTCGCCCACAGAACATTGAAAAATCAATTTGCAAATCTGCTGTCCTCGCGATCTTCCATCTCCTTTAGTTTGGCGTGCAGCTTACCGACTTCGTCACGGCGGTTGATGATCCACCACAAGCCGTACAGCGCGGTGCCGCCAACGGCGACGATGTTCGGAATTTTCGACAGCGCATTCCAGGTGAGCATCGGCAAAGGCTGATCGGGCAGATTCGTCGGGAAGCCAAGTTTTTCAAACGGCACCGCCGAAAGGAAGAACACGGAAGTGCCGCCGGCTTCCTGCAGGCCATAAATGTGGTTCACATAATTGTCGGGATTTTCGCGCAACCGCTTTTGCGCCTCGGCAATCAACTCGTCACGATCGCCAAAGATCGTCGCGCCGGTCGGACAGGCTTCAGAGCACGCGGTCGGCAAGCCTTGTGCAAGGCGTTCATGACAAAAGATGCACTTACGGACACGCGGCGCGGTTTCGTTCCAGGTATAAGTCGGCACTTGAAACGGGCAAGCCTGCATGCAATACCGGCAGCCGATGCATTTGCTCTCGTTATACAAAACCGGCCCGAAATCAGTTTTGGTAAAAGCGCCGACCGGACAGACGGAAACACAGGTGGGGCTTTCGCAGTGCATACACAGGCGCCGGACAAACGTATTGTCGCCCCAATCCTGCACGACCGTGTAAGCGTTCGCGTTGAGTTTGATTTCTTCGCCTGCCGGCAAACCATTTGTCTCTTTGCACGCGTCGCGGCATAAACCGCAACCGACACAAAGAGTGATGTCAATCAGCATCGCTTTGCGAGCCATAGAAAGACCTCCTTTGAAAATGACGGGAGGGTGGACTTTCTAGTCCACACGCGCATCGCGGACAAGAAAGGTCCGCACTCCCTCCTCCTTTTCATAAACCTTTTGACACTACCGAAGGCCATCGAAAGTCATATTTCACAATTTTTACAATACGCAAGTACCATGCCTGCTATCGCTGTATTTGCTTGCTGTTTTCGTTGAGGTTGTAGGAGTGAAATTGGAGGCCAGCCAGAAAAAATTCTTGAAAATAAGAAACGGTGGAGAAGTTTTTTGCAGTCTTGCAAATTTGCCCGATGGTGGGAGTAAAGGGAAGCTTATTGTAACGTGGAACAATTATTGCAAATTCTATAAATCAAATACTTTGGCTTGGCAGGCGAACCGTCCACTCGGGAAGAAAATATGATTTCAAAAACCTCGAATGACGTTGTGAAAGCCGTTGGAAAAACCCCGGCACAAAATTTCAAGCAAGTTCTTGGCATTTGCTCGAATTGTGCAAAAATGCCAAATTGTATTTGGCGACGAATCGCCAAGCTTCCGGTGCAGCGATGCTGCGAGTTTATCATTCGTGAAAGCCCGCTTTATAATTTTCTTCAACTTTTCGTTTTGCCTTAAAGTTCTTGACATCGCCTGATCCATCTGGTCATTCACATTTACGTTTGCTCAGTTTTTTTCACGCGATAGCGAATGATCGTGACGTACTTCTCGGGATCGCCTTTGGAAAACATCGTCGGCCCTTTGAGGTATTCTTCTTCATGCGCGCCGATGGTTTCATAGCCTTGCGCTTTGATGAATTCCATCAGCCGCGTGACTGTAGGTTGCTCTTTGTCATAAGGCCCGAAGTACAGAATCTCGGCGACCTCGCCATACTCCCAAGTTGTCAACGAAACCTTTAACTCCGGCGCTGCTTCGTATTGCGGAAGCTCGGTGGTGGTTTCAGGGACGGGCATCGCATATAAACCCACCCATTCCGTTTTGGGTGTGTCCAGAGCGACCGGCCAGCGCGCACGCGGCGCGGGTTGGTTTGGACCTTTGGGCGTGTCCTTCATTTTGAAATACATTCGGAACAACAAGCCAAACGCCTTCTCGCCGGCAACGTTCGGATCGCCTTTGGCCGCGACCACGATCATCTTCTGATTCTGCGCGGTCGAGATTTTCGGATCTTTGAGAGACTCGTATCTCGTCAGGTCCGGCCCCCGCATCATGAAATAAATGGACAGAGCAATGAACGCAGCGACGACAACGACGAGGGCGGCAACAACGCCGATGATAATTTTTGTGACTCTTTTCATATACTCCTCCGAATTTGTTCAAATACAGAAAAACAAAATCCGTAATTTTCACAATTCTACCCTTCGTCATAAGCTGCAAGCGCCGCGGGCAGCGCTTGCACGACATTGTTTCCAGCCGCCGGCAATCCAATCAAGACGGCGCTGATGACTTCTTCGCGCGAGGCGCCGGCTGCCTTCGCCGTATGCACATGAAACGGCAGCCCGCTCTCCAAGCGCATCGCAGCGAGCACGGCAAGATAGGCCAGCTCAGCGGTTTTCTTGTCCAACGCGCTGGCTTTTTCGAGGCCCTGCGCGGCGGCCATCCAAGCTTGCGCATGGCCGGACGCTTCTTTCATGAAAACTTGGAAGGCGTTGCTCGTTTTAGATTTTGGATCGTTCATCATTTTCTCCTTAGGAATGTCGTTTAAATAACTGTTCCATATCTCAAACCGCGAATGAACGCTAATAAACGCGAATTTAAAATAGAGAATTGGATGGATGATGAAATCCTTTCTTTAATTTAGGGCGGCGCTTTTGTCTTTCTCGAGAGTGTTCGCCATTCGCCTCAATTCGAGGCCGCGCACCACGACGTAGGCCAGTAACGCAAAGGGAAAGAAGACGAGCAACGTCCAGGCGATGCTTTGCAGCGTTCCGATCACCGTCTTGTAAACTTCGATGACCCAGCGGTCGGAGTTGAGCACGAGGAGTTTGCCCTCTTTATCTGGCGTGATATATTTCTCGATCTCCCAAACGCGCACGCCGCCCGAGATTCCGACCACATAAATGGCAAAGAGGAGATAGCGCTGCCACGTTGGGGCGAGCTCTTCCGTAACCAAGCGACCAAGAATTTTCTTGACCGGCTTGGAGAACAGCAAAGCGGCCACAGTTGACGTCACTGCGGCAATGGCGAAAGTAATCAGCAACAGAGTCACGAACATTGTCCGTTTCCTTAATTATGAATTTTCTAAAATTATCCGAACAAATGGTCAGGCCGCCGGCAATGCACCCAACTGCTGGAGCATGCCAAGCGAATCGGTCTGTTCCCACTCGGCGTCGACTTTGCCGCCGACAATGCGGTAGATGTTGATACCGGAAGCTTTGATCTGTCTTCCTGTCGGCGGCAGCCCGTAAAACGGCCCCTGATGCGTCACCTGTCCCTGCCAGCGTATTCTTGCCCTTGGGAGAATAGCCGGCATGGACATTGTCATAAAGCGTCAGTGCAAAGTCGCCATTTTCTACGTCCGCTTTGAGCGAGTTTTGATAGCTGGCTTCCGGATCATAACCAGTTACGTAAAAGATTTCCATCAAAATAAACCAGGCAAAAGTGTAGCGGATTATCATTGATATTCTTTCTCTCATTTTTTGCGATTAGCTTTTCAAGCTCAGAATAAAATTCTGAAAGTTTTTTATCCCCAACGGATCGCCTGAAGGGCTGCGGTTTTCAGTTTGTCTGAAAATCCGCTGCAGAAGATTACCCTTAAAAAAACTATCACGATCGCGAAGATTTTTTAGCCCAAGCTGCCAACATGGTCCGCTTGCAGACTGGCAGTCTGCGCTACGATTACTAACGTGACAACAGACCGGCGACTGGCATAAGGAGCAACAGAAAGAAAACCACTCCCATCACCCAATTCAGCCATTTCTTCTCCGAATGATTCACCCAATAAAACAGGATGACAGAAAGCAGCAGCGCTTGCGGCACAACTTCCAACCAACCCGTCAACTGATCCGAAATCGGAATGACAGTGTATATTATTCCTTCGACTGAGGCGGGGGCTGGCCCAAAGGTCGAGAGAATTCCCAATGCTACCAAAAGCCACCATAAGATCAGCCAGCCGTTCTTCCTCCCGAACAAAATTTCGCGCAGCGGGTAGAAGGCCAGTGCAAAGATCAACCCACGAATGGGCTGGAGCAATGGCCCAGCCATGATCAGCGGATCAGCGAGCTGCCGCATCCAACACGCCATCTCGGGACGGGCGAACCGTTCCGCATAATTCAGGAAAGTCGAAGCAAGCGCTCCAATCAAGAAGTAGGTAACGGTATGGACGACGATTGTTTTGACGGCAAGCGCCAAGAAGCTTGGTTGATGATTATTCATGTTCAGCATTTAAGTTTGGCGGCGGTTTTAGCCACGCTACATTAACACTCTGTATATTACGATGACGACACCCAAGAACGAGATCGAACCGAATATTATCTTGTTGTTCCTGGCCAGCCAGTTTGGCAAAAAAATGTCAAAGCCATCGTCCCTTCTGTTGGTATATCTTGCAGCAATGGGAGTCAATGGGCAACTCCCGTTGTTGAGCCTTAAGATGACACCCTCCAAAACAATCAAGCCGATGGCAATCCCAACCCCAACACCAAGCTCATCAAAAATTCCAGCATACAAAATGTAGCCGATGACGAGCACAAAGAACACCCAAAATTTTATCTCCTGCTTGTCAACCCGATTCAATGGTTAAATCAAGCCTGCAATTTTGTTTCTCGCTTCCATCGAATCTTTTCCGCCTTTAATTCCACCATCACATAGATCACCGGAACCACCAGCAGGGTCAGCACCATCGCAGCGGTCAATCCGCCCATGACGGCACGCGCCATCGGCGCCCAGTTCTCACCGCTTTCGCCGAGGCCGAGCGCAAGCGGCAGCATGACCAAGATGGTGGTGAGCGCCGTCATCAGCACGGGCCGCATGCGCGCCTGACCGACTTCCATGGCAATGCCGCCGATCTCGATACGAAAATCATTCGGCGCAGCCATTTTTTATGATTGTGTTCATGGTTACTCTCTAGGCGACTGTTTGGAAGAGAAAAATTCTGATTATTTGCACTTTTTTGTGCATAAATGATCAAAATTACCCACTTGTAAGACCGTGTTTTGGAGTGAAACGATTTTGAAATTTATCAACAAGTTTACCCAGCGTTCGGCTTACGCTCTATTACTATTGTAAACAGTAGCTTAAGGTTGCACGAGTTTTTGGTGTTTTTTTGGCATAAAATTTGACAAAAATAGTTGGTTGACTGTTGTTTGAACAGAAATGTGCGAAATAATCGGTTATTCGCTATTTTTTGATCAATCTAAAGCGGAGCAAGCACAAAAATGACAAGAACGATTTTGCTTATAGATGATGATGCAAGCCTTCTATTGCTTTTGGGTAATGCCTTGAAAATGGCTTCTTATGATGTTCATGCATTCCGATGGGATGATGAGGCTTTAAGTTTCCTCGAAGGCGGAAGTGACATTCACGCTATTGTTTTTGATTTTCAAATACCAGGAAGAGACATTACAGATTTTATCCTTAGATTGAAAACAAGTAAGTCGTTTGAGAAATACAGAGACGTCCATAAGATATTGCTCACAACTTTTACTATGAGTCAACTCTACGACTCCCCAAACTTTCCCAAGATTAAAGATGAATGTAATGACATTGTTCTCAAGGAGCATGGATATTCTAGAAAAGTAGTCGAAAAGCTAAATAACTTTCTTAATAAAACGACTAGTCCTGATGTTCTTCGCACAATCGAAGAAAATGAACAACGTGTTCAAGAATCACATGGTCACATGGTCTTTTCAGCATCTGATCCGATATCTGTGGAAGATGATTTTGAAATTACGATAACTGAACATGGAATTCGCGATCTTTTAATTAATTTAAGCCAACCACGAAGTCTTAAAGAGGTTACAAAAATTGTCAGTTTACTCGCTGTAGCCACTCTTGAATCTAACTACAAAGAATTGTCACAAGATGAAAAGGCAAGCATGCTTGGCATCAAACGAATGACATACAGCAGACTACTTAAAGAACTTAATTTTCCGAAAAATGAAAAAATCAAAAATTTTGAAAAGGTTCGTTAGTTTTTGGTGACAGTTGTCACAAATAGCCTTTTACTGGTTGTCTGCATCAAGAGAAACTAAGGACATATACGATAATCGAACAGGAGGATGAAAATGGCTGATTCTGCTCAATACAAGTATGATGTATTTATTAGTTACAATCATGCTGCTGATGGTGCTTGGGTCTGGGACGCGCTGTTACCAAGGTTAAAAAGTGCCGGCCTAAAAGTGATCGTTGACTTGGATTTTGAGTTCGGCGTGCCCAAGCTAGTCAACATAGAACGAGCAGTACAGAATAGTCGCTATACGATCATTGTTCTGACACCAGCTTGGTTATCGAGTGAGTGGACTGAATTTGAGAGTTTGTTGGTTGGCAATATGGATGCTGCTGGAAGAAAACGTAGGTTACTGCCCTTGATGTTACATCCATGTCAACCTCCGGAACGTATCGCCATGCTTCACTATGCCGACTTTACTCATCCACTTGGCAACGAAAACCAATTCTATCGCCTTTTGCAGCATGTTCAAAACGGGAACTAATACAAAACTTAAATTTCGTGCATCATTTTTCCAGAAGTTGAGAACCTACCTCTGTGAGTTGCTAATTGGCTGCCCCTACGAGCGTAGCCTTGCCTCCCGTTTCTTCCGAATCTTCTCCGCCTTTAATTCCACAATCGCATAGATAACCGGAACCACCAGCAGCGTCAGCATCATCGCTGCGGTCAATCCGCCCATGACGGCGCGCGCCATCGGCGCCCAGTTTTCACCGCTTTCGCCCAGGCCGGGTGCAAGCGGCAGCATGGCCAAGATGGTGGTGAGCGCGGTCATCAGCACCGGCCGCATACGCGCTCGACCCGCCTCCATGATGGCTTCAAACAATTCTTTGCCGCGATGGCGCAATTGATTCGTAAAATCCACCAACACGATGGCATTGTTGACGACGATGCCGACCAGCATGATGATGCCGATGAGCGCCATGACGTTGAGGTTGGTGCCGGTGAGGAGCAATGCCATGGCAACCCCGATGAGGGATAGCGGAATGGTAAAGATAATGATAAAGGGATCCAACAACGATTCGAATTGCGAAGCCATGACCATGTAGACCAACAATAGCGCCGCCAGCGCCGCCAAGCCAAGATACATGAACGATTCCTGCTGCTCCTCGGCAATGCCGCCGATCTCGAGGCGAAAATCATTCGGCACGCTCACTTGCCGGAGCGCTTTTTGCACATCCTGGGTGACGCTGCGCAGGTCGCGGCCGGAAATGTCAATGTTGACCAGCACCATTCTTTCCTGGCCCTCGCGCGTGATTTCGATGGGCGCTTTGCTATATTCCACCTCCGCCACCGCGCGCAGAGGAATTTGTTTGCCAGCAGGTGTCACGACTAAAATATTCTCAATATCTTCTTTGCTCCGGCGCGCGTCTTTGACCAATTGCACGCGCACGTCATATTCGTCACCCTCTTCGCGATAGCGGGTGACGACGGAGCCGAGCACGCTGGTGCTGACCAGCCGGCTGAGCTGCGCGGTGCTCAATCCCGAATCGGCAAGGCACTGGCGGTCAAAATTAACTCGCAGCTCGGGCGCCGATTCGCGCAAACTGGTTTCCACCTCGGCAACGCCTTTGATGCCTTTGACTTTTTCGGCAACGTCATTGGCCAGGGCTTCGGCGTGCGACAAATCGTGGCCGAAAATTTCCACCATGATATCGGTGCCGCTGCCGAACATGGCTTCCTGTCCGCGGTCGGCGAAACGAACCTCCACACCAGGCATGGTTTTGAAGCGCTCGCGTAGGTCGTCCTGGATGTCAAATTGCGTGCGTTGACGCTCGGTGAGTTTGGTCAGGCCGATGGTGACATCTCCTTCGCTGGAGGTGCGAGAAGAGAAGAACGCCATGATACCCTCGCCCTGGCCAAAATTGATGTAAGTATTTTTTGCTTCTGGCACGTTTTCACGGATGATGCCATCGATTTCGCGCATGCTCGCTTCCATTGCCTCCAGGCTGGTGCCGGGAGCGCGGTCGACCGCAATCGCCACAAATCCCGAATCACTCTGCGGCAGAAATTCACCGCCGAGGCTGGCCAGAATGACGATGGAAAGAACGAACAAGCCCAGGGCGGAAAAAACGACGGTCTTGCGGTGTTCCAATGACCATTTTAAGCCAGCCGCGTATATTTTGTGTAAACCGGCCAGCCATCCACTAACGCGGTTGCTCGTTTTCGCCAATAAGCTGTGCTGTTGCAATTTTTCTCTCAAATGCAACAAACGAGAAGTGAGCAATGGAATGAGCGTCAACGCGACGAGAAGAGAAACGGTCAGGGAAAAGCAGATGGTGACCACCATGTCGTTGAACAGCTCGCCGGCGAGACCGGGCACAAACAACACTGGCACGAACACCGCCAGCGTGGTCAACGTCGAGGCGGTGATGGCCATCGACACTTCGGTGGCGCCGTTGTGCGAGGCGTCACGCAAATCCTCGCCCAATTCACGGTGGCGGAAAATGTTTTCGAGCACGACGATGGAATTGTCCACCAACAAGCCGACGGCCAGAGCCAGTCCGGCCATCGAAATAACGTTCAGCGTCAGTCCGGCTTGATCCATCACCGCAAAGGTCACGATCATCGAGACCGGAATCGACACCGCCACGATGAGCGAGCTGCGCAGATTTCTCAGAAAGAAAAGCAGCACGAGAAACGTCAAGCCGATGGCTTGCACCGCGGTGTTGCCCAAATTCGCCATCGAGCGGTTGATAAATTCCGAGAAATCGACGACGGTTTCGAGGCGCACACCTTTGGGCAGCTCGGCTTCGATTGTCGCAAAGCGGTTTCGCACTTCCTCACAGACTTGGACGGTGTTGGCATCGGATTGTTTCTGAATCACCACCATCACCGCCGGCTTGCCGTTGTTCCAAACCTTTTGCTGCTGGTCGACAAAACCATCGACGACCGAGGCGACGTCTTTCACGCGAATGACCGAGCCGTTCAATGCCGCCACGTTGGTGTTTTCGATCTGCTCGAGGTTGCTGTATTCGCCCGCAGTTTGAATGGTGAATTCCTGCATGGCGTTGTCGATTTTGCCCGCCGGCAATTGCAGATTGCCCATTTGCAAAGCCGCCGATACCTGTTCGATGGGAATGTTGTGGGCGCGCAGCCGGGCCGGATCGACCAATACTTTGATCTCGCGGCGCATGCCGCCCATGGTGAAAGCCGAGGCGACGCCGGGGATGCGCTCCAATCGGGGCTCGAGATCGCGCTCCGCAATCCGCCGCAATTCTGCCATGCCGTGCATATCGGAGCTGAGGGCAAGATAAAAAATCGGCTGTTGCGAGGGATCGAACGCAAAAACCAACGGGCCGTCGACCTCCTGCGGCAAAACGTCCTGGATAAATTCGAGACTGTTGCGGACGTCGATCTCGGCTTGATTCATGTTGGTGCCCCAATCAAACTCCAGCAACACCAGCGACAAACCTTGCGCCGAGGTGGAGGTGATTTTTTCGATGTTTTCCACCGAAGCCACCACCTCTTCGACGGGGCGCGTCACCACGGTTTCCATGTCGAACGGCCCGACGCCGGTGTATTGCGAGATCAGCGCGATCATCGGAAATTCCAGTTTGGGATACAGATCGATATCGAGGCGGCCGAATGAAAAAAGGCCAAATCCGACGGCAATGAGATAAATCATGAAAAAAGTGACGCCGCGCCGGATGGCGGTTTCAGTCATTTTCATTAAGTATACAACTCCTCGCGAACGATAGCGAACGGTGCACCATCGCGCAAATTATGTTGTTCCGCAATCATGGCTTTTTCGGTACAACTTTTTTACACGAAGCTCTTGCGCTTGTGGCATTTTTAGAGTATATTTCTAAAAATGATTAAGGAGATTAAGATGTCTCAAGAAATTACTCTTGAAAGCCTCCTTGAAGATTTGCACGGCATTGAGCTTGAGATTCAACAGCACGAGAAGAAATACAAGCTTCTCAGTTGCTACTTTCTGCCGCTTTATGAGACCGGCATTCTTGAGGAGAATCACGATTTTGGCGATTGGGCAGCGCTTCTCGGAATGCGGGCCAAACGCATTGAATTGTTCAAGCAGTTTTTGCCTAAAGCCATGTCAAATCTGCCAACGAATGGAGCTGTACAAATCCTCGAAGCGGCATGAAAGCGGCATTACAATCTGTCGAGACCTACGAAAATTTTGCCTATTCTATAAAGGATCGGCATCCGGAAATCGTGATGTCCACGCTGGTCATCGTGCGCCGAGGGCCGCATCGATGTCAGCTACAAGGCGAACTACATTTTGGCCGTAATATCGTCCTGCGCGTTTACGAACGTCTCGACTTTATCGAACGAAAGATTGCATACTACAGCTATGAAGTACATCAAAGTGAATCGCTACTTTATTGGTACGATCCTCAGCCTCATCCTGCCGATGTGACCTTAGCCCTCAACCATCCTCATCACAAACATATTCATCCTGATATTAAACACCATCGCATTCCTGCGCCGGAACTTTCATTTGATCAACCCAACCTCTCGTTTCTTGTCGAAGAGATCGTCGAGAATCTTTTGAAGTAACAGAGGGGACATCAATATCTTCATGAAGTCTCCTCCCTCTCTCTCACAACGACAACGGGCGTGCCATCGCGCAAGTTGTTTTGCCCCACTGTCACCAACTTCTCACCGATCCTCAAGCCGGACGAGATCGCCAAATATTCGTGATTCAAATAGATCACCGCGAGTTTTCTCTGCACGGCTTTGCTGCTATCCACCACGAAGACGTAATAATTTTTCACCACCTGATCCTCGCCGCCGATGCGCTCCAGCGAGGTGTTTTCAATCACCGCGTGCCGGGGGACGACGATGACATTTTCGATCATGCCGGTGGTGACTTCGGCATGGGCATACATGCCGGGCTTTAATTTATGCTCGGGGTTGTCCAGCAGCACTTCGACTTCTGCCAGGCGCGTCAAGGGATCGAGCACCGGACTGATTTTTACGACTTTCCCATCGAAGGTGCGATCGGGATATGTGCTCACCTGCACGACGGTTTTCTGTCCGATCTCCAGTCTAGCCAAATCTTTTTCAGTCGCTTCAAACGTCATTTTCACACGATCCATCTGGCAGACGCTGACCAAAGGCAGCGAGAGAGCCGCCATATCGCCGGCCTCACAATAACGTTTGCCGATGATGCCGGCGATGGGCGCCGTAATTGTCGCGTCATGCAATTGGCTTTTGGCGCTGGTGAGGGCGGCCTCGGTTTGTTTCACCTGCGCTTTCGCCGCCTCGTACTGCGTGGCAATCGCATCGTATTGTTGCTTGCTCACGGAATGATCACGATACAACAGCTCAAAACGATCATACTCCGAGCGCAAGTTCGTTTCTTGCGCCTTTGCCGCCATCAAAGCCGCCTCCGCTTGTCGCACCGCTTGTTCGATGGTCGTGGCCACAATCCTGGCAATCGGCGCGCCTTTGGCAACGTTATCTCCGGCATCGACGAAAAATCTTTCGATGCGATCGGGAACTTTGGAGAAGACTTTGACTTCGAGCTCAGCTTTGATGTCGCCGTAATAACTGAGCGTCTGCGCCAAATTCCCGAGACGCACCGTCATGACTTCGACGGGGATTTTCGCCTCGACGCTGGCCTGGCGGTCGCTTTGACTGCAGCTTCCGGCAAACATGCCCAAGCACATTATGGCAGCGCAAAGAGAAAGGACTCGTTTCATCGTGCTACTCCTTTTTACTTTTCTCCTCTTTTCCCGCCTCTTTCAACCGCTCCCAAAATTCACGCAGCCGCTGCTCGACACGGAAGTTGACGGTGTCGGCGGGGAATTTGCCATCGGCGCCGCGCGCGCCCGCCGGAACGCCGGTGAGTATCTCGATGCCGTCATTGATGGTGTTCGCGGCCCAGATGGAAAATTTTTTGGCGGCGACGGCTTCGACAACTTCCTCGCGGAGCATGAGATTGGCCGCGTTGCTTTGCGGAATGATCATGCCCTGCTCGCCGGTCAAGCCTTTGGCCTTGCACACGGCGAAGAATCCTTCAATTTTTTCATTAACGCCGCCGATGGCTTGCACCTCGCCGTGTTGATTCACCGAGCCGGTGACGGCGATGCCTTGCTTGATCGGCAGCCCCGACAGCGCCGACAGCAGCGCATAAAGCTCGGTCGAAGATGCGCTGTCTCCTTCGACGCCCTCGTAGCTCTGCTCGAACACGAGCCGCGCCGAGAGGGTCAACGGTCTATCTTGGGCAAATTGTTGCGCCAGATAGCCGCTCAAGATCAACACGCCTTTGCTGTGAATCGGGCCGCCCAGTTCGACTTCGCGCTCGATGTCGATGATACCTTCGCGTCCAGGAGCAATGCTGGCGGTAATACGGCTGGGCTTACCGAAGAAATAATCGCCGAGGCTCAACACCGAAAGCCCATTCACTTGTCCCACCACCGTGCTTGTGGTATCAATCAAAACCGTGCCGCGCTCGATCATCTCTTGCAAACGTTCTTCGAGAAGATTGGAACGATAGATTTTGGCCTCGAGAGCTTTGTTCACGTGCGAGGCGCGGATTTGCGCTTCGCCGTCTTGCAAAGCCCAAAAGTTGGCTTCGCGGATGATGTCGGCCAAAGCGCCGAAGTGAGTGGAGAGTTTTTCTTGATCCTCCACCAGGCGTGAGCTATGTTCCAACAGCTTTGCGACCGCGGCGCCATCCAAATGTTTGAGCTTTTCCTTGTTGCAAAAGGTCGATAAAAACGCCACAAAATCTTGAATGTTTTCTTCACTGCGCGGCATGCGGGTGTCAAAATCCGCCTTCACCTTGAAAAGCTCGGGGAACTCTTCGTCGTAAGTGTGCAAGAGATAGTAGAGCAGCGGACGCCCCACGAGCACGACTTTGATGGAAAGGGGAATCGGTTGCGGGCGCAAGCTTTTCGTGGCCATAAAGCCCAGGCGCTCACCGATGTCTTCGACTTCGATCTCCCCGCTCCGCAGCGCCCGCTTCACGCCGTCCCAACTGAGAAGATTGCGCAAGACGTCCTCCATCGGCAGCACGAGATATCCGCCATTGGCGCGATGAAAGGCGCCCGGCTTGATCATGGTGAAGTCGGTATAGAGCGCGCCGAATTGGACTTCCTTTTCAACGCGCCCGAAGAGATTGTTGTAACTCGGATTGAATTTCACGGCGAATATGCTCGATCAAGCTTTTCATATCCTGCTGAAGCTGATGCCCGCGGCCCGCCGGCAGTTGGCACCCTTTGGGCTGATAAGAATCCTCAAAATTGTTCACGTAACAACAATCCGGCGGCGGCGCTTTGCGGCGGGCGCGTTCTTCGAGAAAAGCCTGCACCGCGGTCATCTTGCCGATTCCCGGCGGCCCGGCCACGTAGATGTTGAAGCCCTTGTCGTGAATTTCCAGGCCAAACTGCAAAGCCGAGACGGCCCGTTTTTGTCCGATAATTCCTTCCGAAGTTTTGAGATGCGCAGTGGTTTCGACACCCAGCATCTTCGGATCGAACGTGCGGCGCAGTTGTTCTGGAGATAAATTTTGGATCATGCTGTTAATTTCTCAAAATGGGGTGATAGGGGAGCTGGTTTTGTCATCATTCGATCTCCAAAATCATGCTCATTTAATAAGATTCAGCAAACTCGTCACGAGCAACATCCCCGCCATCACGCCCCAGGCTGTGAGCCCCTTGCCGTCATTTTTTGCGAATCAAAAACCCGCGCCGATGATGCCGAAGGCGGCTCGCGTCAACACGCCGACAACCATGGCTAATATCAACGTCAGCGCCGCCATCAAGAGGGTTCGCCCTTTGCCGATCTCTCGCCACAGAACGGTGATGGTTGCCAGGCAAGGAATGTAGAAAACGACGAACAGCGTGAAAACCATCATCTGCGCCGAGCTCATCACTGCCGCGATATTCGTCGTGCCAACGGCTTGCATCAGCATGAGCAGCGATAACTCTTTGCGCATGACGCCGAAGATCAGCGTGGTGCCGGTGGCCGCGGGTAGATCCAAAAGCGCCGTGATCGGCCGCAGCAAGTGGTTGATGGCTTGATCGAGCTGCCAGTGCTCCGCCAGGCTGAGCGCCGCGCTGCCGATAATGAGCAGCGGCCACGCCATAACGATAAACTCTTTCAGTCGCCACCAGGTCTTGGCCAACAACATGCGAAGCGTCGGCAGGCGATATGGCGGAATCTCCATGATCAAGCCGGGCGTAATCTCCAGCCAAATTTTTGACAAGACTTTCCCGGCCACTGCCGCCACCAAAATATTGAGAGCGTAAATTGCCAGCGCGGCATTGGCGCCGAGATAAAAAGCGACCAGCCCGAGAATCACGGTGGTGCGAGCCGAGCACGGAACCATGATCGCCAGCGCGGCCGCCAGCAACCGGTCGCGCGGCGATCGCAAAATGCGCGTGGCCATGACCGCCGGCACACTGCAGCCATAGCCGAGAATCGCCGGAAAAACCGAGGTGCCGTGCAAGCCGATGCGATGCATGAGCGCGTCCATGAGAAACGCGACGCGCGGCAAATAGCCGATATCTTCCAACACCGCCATGGCGAGCAAAAACGGCACGAGGTAAGGCAAAACGATAGCCACGCCCGCCCCCAGGCCCTGCACCACTCCACTCAGCATGGAAACAAGGAGTGAGGTGCCGCCAAACCAAGCCGGCAGTTTGGCGATGCCGACTTCAAACACCGCCAACAGGCACGGCTCGAACCAGGCGCCAATGGTGAAAATCAGATTAAAGCAGGCATAGAGAATGAACCCGAGAAAAAAATAGCCTCCAAATTTGTGCATCAATAGCCGATCGATTTTATCGCGCCAGCCGAGGTAGGGCTTGCCGATAGTCGCAACCTGCTCGAAAATACGCAGCGCATTGGCGTGGCGTTCGCCGCTGATGACCTCCGGCGCCGAGCGCCCAAAAATATTTTCGATCTCGGCACGCTGCCGCGGCGCTTCCAGCAGCACGTCAGGCGCATGCCGGCGGGCAACTTCGACGAAAGCCGCGTTGTTTTCGAGAACTTTTAGGAACAAGAGGCGATTGGGAACAACCAGACCCGGCATTCGATCAGGCAGCTTGACAGCAGCACCATTGCAATGATTGGCGAGAGCAAACAACGCCCTGGCGATCGGCGCACTCACAGGAATTTCGGCTGGGACGATTTTGTTATGAACGACTTCCCGCACTTTTTGAAATGCCCGGCTCACGCCATCGCCCTTTGCCGCTACGGTTGCGACCACCGGAACGCCAAGACAGCCGGATAATTTTTCAAGATCGATGTGCACACCGGTACGGGCAGCCTCGTCCATCATGTTCAGGCAAACGACCACAGGCCGGCCCAGCTCAATTAGTTGCAGCGTCAGCTCGAGCCCGCGAATCAAACGCGAGGCATCGATGACATTGACGATGACATCCACCTCGCGGCGAATGAGGAAGTCGAGCGCCGCTTCCGCTGCGGCGTCGGCTGCAGCGAGTGAATAGATCCCCGGCAAATCCACAATTTCGGCAACCAAGCCGTTGAGACGCACCTTGCTGCCGGTGTAGGTCACCGTGGTGCCGGGAAAATTGGCGGTAGCCGATTTGTATCCGGCGACCCAATTAAAGATCGTGCTCTTGCCGGAATTAGGCTGACCCACGAGAGCGATTTTCATGCGGCCACCTGCACAAAAATCTTGACGGCAATGCTGCTGCTGATGGCGATATCTTGTCCATTACACTGCACGAGCAACGGCCCGTGCAATGGCGCCCGGCGAATAACCGTAATACGATCACCGATATGAAGGCCCACTTCGTTGAGCCTCTCCCACACCGTTTGGCCACCTTCGATGCGAACGATTCTGGCGGCGATTCCGAATGACAGACAGGTTATTTTGATCAATTTGTTTTGCATGGGATTTTCAGCGCAGATATTCATGAATAGCTGCTGCAGCTTTTTTGCCCGCGCCCATCGCGAGAATAACCGTTGCGCCGCCGGTCGCCACATCGCCGCCAGCAAAGACGCCAGGCTTGCTCGTCGCTCCGGTTTCGGGATCAACGGCGATGATGCCGTGCCTGCCGATTTTTAAACCAGGCGTGGTTTGTGGAATCAGCGGATTCGGTCCTTGCCCAATGGCAACAACGACAGTATCGATATCGAGAATATAATTTGAATTTTCTATGGGCACGGGGCGGCGGCGTCCCGACTCGTCGGGATCACCGAGCTGCATTTTGATCAATTCGATTCCAGTGACCCAACCTTTCGCATCTCCCTTCACCGCCACCGGCGCTTCGAGAAAACGAAACTCGATGCCTTCCTGCTCGGCATGGTGCACTTCTTCGAGGCGCGCGGGAATTTCATTACGCGAGCGGCGATAAATCAGATAGGCATGCTCCGCGCCCATGCGTTTGGCGGTGCGCACCGCATCCATCGCCGTGTTGCCGCCGCCGATCACCGCGACGCGCCGTCCAACTTTGACCGGCGTATCCCAGCGCGGAAAGATGTACGCGCGCATGAGATTGAGGCGCGTGAGAAATTCATTGGCCGAATAAACGCCGTTCAAATTTTCGCCAGGCACGTTCATGAAATACGGCAAACCCGCGCCGGTGCCGATGAACACCGCATCGTAGCGGCCCAACAATTCATCCACCATCTCGGTGCGGCCAACGACGTAGTTGGTGCGAAATTCCACGCCCAGCTCCGCGAGCTTATCGACTTCCGCTTGCAAGATCGCTTTGGGCAAGCGAAATTCCGGAATGCCATAAACCAGCACGCCGCCGATTTTGTGCAATGCCTCGAACACCGTGACGCGATGGCCGAGCCGAACCAATTCACCAGCGACGGTTAACCCAGCAGGCCCGCCGCCGACAACGGCGACGGATTTTCCAGTTTTCTGCGCCGGAATGAAAAGCGGCGCGCCGTTGCTCTGCTCGCGCGTATAATCCGCCACAAAGCGCTCGAGCCGGCCAATGGCGAGCGGCTGATATTTTTTGCCCATGACGCAAACCAGCTCGCACTGATTCTCTTGCGGGCACACGCGTCCGCAAACCGCCGGCAGCGCGTTTTTCTCACGAATGATTTCCAGCGCGCGGTTGAAATCACCGTGTGCCACCATATCAACGAAACGAGGAATATCAATGCCCACCGGACAGCCGGCGATGCAAACGGGTTTCTTACATTGCAAACAGCGACTGGCTTCAAATACCGCTTGATCATCACTATATCCAAGCGCCACTTCGTTAAAGTTGGTGATGCGCAGCTCCGGCGCTTGCTCGGGAATCGGGGTTTTCTCCGGAATCACTTTCTTTGCCATATTCTCTCCGCGATCTAAACCATCTCCGCCATTTGACACGATTTCTTTTCGGCTTCACCTTCTTCCAAACTTTTCACATACCGCTCCAAAGCTTCCTTTTCTTCGCCGCGATACATCTGCTGCCGGCGCACCAGCTCGTCGAAATCGACTTGGTGCGCGTCGAAGTCGGGGCCGTCGACGCAGGCGAATTTGATTTTGCCGCCGATGGTGACGCGACAACCGCCGCACATGCCGGTGCCGTCGACCATCACCGGGTTCAAGCTCACGATGGTAGGAATTTTGGTTGGGCGAGTCAGCTCGGCGACCGCGCGCATCATGGGAACGGGCCCAATGCAAAAAACGCGGTCGATTTTTTCGCCGCGCTGCATCATCTCGGCCAACGGCTTCGTCACGAGGCCATGAATGCCGTAGCTGCCGTCGTCGGTGGTGACGGCAAGCTGATGTGCAGCGCGGCGCATTTCTTCTTCGAGAATCAACAGCTCGCGCGAGCGCGCGCCGATAATAGCAGTAACTTTATTTCCCGCCGCACGAAGCGCTTGCACCACCGGAAAAATCTCGGCGACGCCGACGCCGCCAGCGAGACAAACACAATGTCCGAAATTTTCAATATGGGTCGGGTCGCCGAGCGGACCGCAAACATCCGGCAAAAACTCTCCAACTTCCTTTTGTGCCATCATGCGGGTGGTCATTCCCACTTCTTGCACGATGAGCGTAATTGCGCCTTTTGCGGGATTGGCATCGGCAATCGTAATCGGAATGCGCTCGCCTTCTTCATGCACGCGCAAAATGACGAATTGCCCGGCTTTGCGGCGTTGGGCGATTTCCGGCGCCACCACTTCATAACGTTGAATTCCAGGAGCGAGAGTTTGCTTGCTGAGGATTTTGTGCATAATATTTTTTGCCCTGATGGTCGCGTACGTTCACAACGCCGTTCTGAATCAAAGCATTCAACGCCAGCCAGACGAGGTTGTGATTACAATTCACATACTCGCAAATTTCTGCCAACGTCGCTGGATGGCGGGCGATCAAATTCACCACTTCGGAAATGAGGTGATCGTCAGCCGAAAGCTTGTGGATGGCAGGCCGCAAAGCGATCACCTCTGCCTGTGAACCCAAAGTTGACGCTAGCGCATTTAGCTCGGACTCCGTAAGCGGCAGCACGTCGCTTTCGGCCGGCGGACGAACCACCGTGTTGAGATGCACTTTGTCCGGCTTGATCTCCGCAATGGCTTTTTGCAGCCGCGTTATTTCCGTAGGGTAATCGTTGACGCCTTTGACCAACATGATTTCCAGCCAAATTTGGCCGCGATACTCCTTGCGAAAACGCTTGAGCCCTTTGATCATTTCTGCAAGATTCAGCCTGCCATGCGGCCGGTTGATGGCATGGAAAATTTCGGGCGAAACCGCATTCAACGAGGGCAGCACCACATCGGCCAATGCCAGCTCCTGGCGCACCTGTGCATCAAACAGCAGGGCGCGCAAGTCAGCACGGCCACCGGTATGGGGCTCATCTGTTTTGCTTGCGCGATCATCTCACCAAGCTTGCTGTGCAGCGTCGGTTCGCCGGATCCGGAAAAAGTAAGGTAATCCGCCAGGCCGCCGCTTTTGAAAAACGCCGCCAATTCGGCCATCACTTCGACAGTGGGGACGTATTCTTCGCGCTCCAGCGTTTGAAAAGTCGTGCGGCCGAGCTGGCAATAAATACAGTTGAAGGTGCACGTTTTCAGCGGCGCCACATCGATGCCGAGCGAACGGCCCAAACGGCGGGAGTCTACCGGACCAAAAAGGCAACGATTGTTTTTTGCTATTGTCATGTTGACGTCTTCTCCGGCTTTTACTCGTACATAAGCGACCAATTGTGATTTCAGCTTAACGAGACGAGGCGTCCGAATTATTTGACTTGCGCATCCACCACGGCAATCGCCGTCATATTCACGACGTCCGTCTCGTTCATGCTGCCGATTTGCAGAACGTGTACCGGCTTCTGCATGCCCATGAGAATCGGGCCAATGGCTTCTGCCCGGCCGAGGCGCTGCAGGAGTTTGTAAGCCACGTTGCCGCTGATGAGATCGGGAAAGATCAGCACATTGGTGCCGCCCTTGATCCGGCAAAACGGATAAAACTCATCGACAATCTCCGGCACCACCGCAGTATCGGCCTGCATTTCGCCGTCCACCACGAAATCCACCGCCTTGTGGCGCAGAATCGCCAGCGCTTGCTGGACTTTCTCAGACAACGGATGCTTCACACTGCCGAAGTTCGAGAATGAGAGCAGCGCCACGCGCGGCTCGATGCTGAAGCGGCGCACCTCTTTGGCGGCGAGCATGGCGATCTCGGCAAGGTCTTCGGCGGTCGGATCGATATTCACCGTGGCGTCGGCGATAAAATAGACGCCATCTTTGAACACCATCGCGTACAATCCGGAGACTTTGGAAACGCCTTCGCGCAGCTTGATGATTTGCAACGCGGGCCGCAGCGTTTCGGGATAATGTTTGGTGAGGCCGGCGACCATGCCGTCGGCTTCGCCGAGATAAACCATCATCGGGCCAAAATAATGGCGATGGCGCATCAGCTCTTCGGCATCGCGACGCGTCGTGCCTTTGCGCTTGCGCAGCTCGTAGAAGGTGTCGATGTATTTCGATAACTTTGGCGAAGTAACCGGATTTATGATTTCAACGCCGCCGTGCAGGGGCACGCGCATTTCTTCAATGCGGCTGTTAATCACCTTCTCATCGCCGATCAGAATCGGATGCGCCATGCCTTCGTCGAGAATGATCTCACACGCTTTGAGAACCGCCGGCAAATCACCCTCGGGATAAACGATGCGCTTCGGCTGCTCTTTGGCTTTGTTGATCATGACGCGCATGAATTTTCGCGCGACGCCGAGACGGCCTTCCAACTCTTCGCGATATTTGTCGAGATCGATCTTCTGCTGCGCCACGCCGCTGTTCATCGCCGCTTTCGCCGCTGCCGGCGCGACCCAAAGCAACACGCGCGGATCGAACGGCTTCGGAATGATGTAGTCGCGTCCGAATTTGAGGCTTTGCAAACGATAGGTTTTGATGACGGAATATGGCACCGGCTCTTTGGCGAGATCAGCCAACGCACGAGTCGCGGCGTGCTTCATCTCTTCGTTGATCGCAGTCGCCCGCACATCCAGCGCGCCGCGAAAGATGAATGGAAAACCGAGCACATTGTTGACCTGGTTGGGATAATCCGAGCGACCGGTGGCCATGATTAAATCACTCCGAACCGAGGTGGCTTCTTCGTAAGTAATCTCCGGATCGGGATTCGCCATGGCGAAGATGATCGGATCCTTCGCCATGGACTTTACCATTGCTTTGGTTACGATATTTGGGCCCGAAAGGCCGACAAACACATCCGCGCCTTCCATCGCTTCGGCCAAGGTCCGCGCTTTGGTCTCGGCGGCGAGCTTGGCTTTGTATGAATTCATGTTTTCTTTGCGGCCGGCGTAAACCACGCCTTTGGTGTCGCAGAGAATCAAGTTGCGCCGCTCCACGCCAAGACTGAGGTAATAATTTGCGCACGCAATTCCGGAAGCGCCGGCGCCATTGAAAACGAGTTTGACTTTACTGATGTCTTTGCCAACAATTTCCAGCGCATTGAGCAGCGCCGCGCCGGAAATGATGGCCGTGCCGTGCTGATCATCGTGGAACACCGGAATTTTCATCGTCTTCTTCAGTGTTTCTTCAATCTGAAAACATTCCGGCGCTTTGATGTCTTCGAGGTTGATTCCTCCAAACGTCGGTTCCATGAGCTGCACAGCTTTGATAATTTCATCCGGATCGTGCGAATTAAGCTCGATATCGAACACGTCGATATCGGCGAAGCGTTTGAAGAGCACGCCTTTGCCTTCCATCACGGGTTTACCCGCATCGGCGCCGATGTCGCCCAGCCCCAACACCGCGGTGCCGTTGGAAATTACTGCCACCAGATTGCCGCGCGAAGTATACTCCCAAATTTTGTCTGGTGATTGATGAATTTCCCGACAGGGTTCGGCCACCCCCGGCGTGTACGCCAGCGACAAATCCGCTTGCGTCACACACGGCTTGGAGGAAACCACTTCAACCTTGCCCTTGCGTCCCTCACTGTGGTAGCGCAGGGCCTCTACCTTTGAGATCATAGCATCTTCTTTCATTTTAAGGAGTAATGGAGTGTTGGATTACTGGATTGACGTGGATCACGAAACTTCATTACTCCATCAATCCATCACTGCAATACTCCATTGCTCCATCAATCCATTACTCCAACACTCCAGTTTTTACCACGCATACCGCTCGCCGCGAATTTCCCGCGGTTTGCTGATGACGTGCATGCGTTTGAGTTTTGACATTTGTTCGATGCGCTGTTCAGCCAGGCGATTGGAGGCTTCGTGGGTGGAGGTGTTTTCCTGGCGCGCGATCGCGATGATTTGCTCGAGGACGTTATAAATGCCCTCGGCCTCCTTCAGCGCCTTGTCGCGATGATACCCCTCGACTTCATTGGCAACGTTGATAAGTCCGCCGGCGTTGATGACGTAATCCGGCGCGTAAAGAATTCTTTTCTCCATCAGGATGCGGCCATGCTTGTGCTCGTCAGCGAGTTGGTTGTTGGCGCCACCGGCAATGATTTTGCACTTCACGCGTTGAATGGTCTCGTCATTGATGATCGCGCCGAGCGCGCACGGCGCAAAAATTTCAGCCTCTGCGTCATAAATCTTGTCCGGCTCAACCGCGGTAGCGCCGAATTGCCCCACACAGCGCCGGACGCGATCTTTGCGAATGTCGGTCACAAAAAGCTTGGCGCCTTCTTTGTGCAGAAACTCTGCCAGATAATAACCCACGTGGCCAACCCCCTGAATCGCCACTTTGCGGCCGCGCAACGAGCTGGTATCAAACACCGCTTCGCAACAAGCTTTCAAGCCGAAATAAACGCCGCGCGCCGTCACCGGTGAAGGATCGCCGCTGCCGCCCAGCGCTTCCGAAATTCCCACCACCCACGGCGTTTCCATGCGTACCCATTCCATGTCGCGCACTTCCGTACCGACGTCTTCGGCGGTGATGTAGCGCCCATTTAGGCCGTGCACAAACCGTCCAAAGGCGCGAAACAGCATTTCATTTTTGTCCCGTTGCGGGTCGCCGATGATCACCGCTTTGCCGCCGCCGAGATTCAGGCCGGCGGCCGCGGATTTATAGGTCATGCCGCGCGAGAGGCGCAGCACGTCCTGCAAGGCTTCCTCTTCAGTTTTATAAGGCCACATTCTCGTGCCGCCCAGCGCCGGTCCTAGCGTGGTGTCGTGAATCGCGATGATCGCGCGCAGGCCGGAATCGCGATCCTGGCAAAACACCACCTCTTCGTGATTGTATTCGTGCATGGCGCTAAAGATTTTCATACTCACACTCCTTTCCTTGTACCGCATCTTGCACACAGGGTTGATCGAGAAAAGGACATTCCACTGCGACCGGCGCGAATTGTTGAGGTGAAAATGGCATGGGCGTTCCCTTTGGTTTGTAGTATCGCCTTCAGGCGCAAAATTTTTAGGATAAAATAAAGTCCGTCATTTATCGTTATGCTTGATGCCTGAAGGCTGCGCCCATAGGGCACTACTACGAACAAACTCTTCTCCCGCGTGTAACGCCTTCGTATTGAATTCTGCCAATTCCGGACGCGAATGCGCCTTTTCATTGATGGCGACAAGAACAGTTTCATCCGGCAGCAGCCCGGAGAGCGCAAGATAAGCGCCGAGCATCACAACGTTGGCCACTTTGGTGTTGCCGAGATTATCGGCGAGCCCGGTCGCCGGCACCGGCACGACTTGAACATCTTCGCGGAGAGCCACGCCGCTAATAAGCGAGCTGTTGTAAAGAATCAAACCGCCACGCCGCACTTCCGGCTGAAATTTTTCGAGCGAGGGCCGGTTCATCGCTATCAGCACGTCGGTTTCAGAGACCAGCGGCGAGCCGATGGGCTTGTCGGAAATGATGACGTGGCAATTCGCGGTGCCGCCGCGCATCTCCGGGCCATAATTCGGCAGCCAGCTCACCTGGCGGCCGGCGCGCATGCCGGCTTCGGCCAGGGCCACGCCCATGAAGAGAATGCCTTGGCCGCCAAAGCCGGAAATCTTCAAACGCGGACTTATTTGACGGACGCGGACGTCCGGCTTTTGCAAATTTTTCACGTCGCCGGTTTCTTCGGTTGGAATATCGAGCAAGCGATGCACGGTCGCGGCATCTTGCACGACACCGTTTGTCGGCGGCATGCGCGCGACGCCTTCTTTTTTGTCTTTAAAAACACCGAGCGGAAAAACCGGCAGCATGTTTTCGATGAGCCATTTTTTCGCCGCCGCCGGCGTCAGCTTCCAGCCGGTCGGGCAGGTCGCGAGCAATTCCACCAGCGTGAAGCCGCGGCCCTCGATCTGATACTGAATGGCTTTGCGAATGGCTTTGCGCGCGGCCATGACGTTCTTCGCTTCAGTGATGGCGGCGCGCTCGATATAAGCCGGCGCCTCCAGAGTTGACAACAGCTCGCAAACGCGGATGGGATAGCCCTCGTTGCCAACGCTGCGGCCATAAGGCGTCGTCGTCGTTTTCATGCCGAGCAGCGTCGTTGGCGCCATCTGACCGCCGGTCATGCCGTAAATGGCATTGTTCACGAAAATCACCGTGATATTTTCGCCGCGATTGGCGGCGTGCAAAATCTCGTTGCCGCCGATCGCCGCGAGATCGCCGTCGCCTTGATAACTGATGACGATGCTGTTCGGCAACGCTCTCCGCGCGCCGGTAGCGACCGCCGGCGCGCGGCCGTGCGCGGCTTGAATATTGCCGCATTTCATATAGTAATAAGCGAACACGGCGCATCCCACCGGCGAAACGAACACCGTGCGATCGCGGATGCCGAAATCATCCATGGCCTCGGCAATCAATTTGTGAATGACGCCATGGCCGCAGCCGGGGCAATAATGCGTTGAGGTTTTTTCAGCGCCGGGCTTGCGGGCAAAAACTTCATAAAATGATTCCGGGCGTCGCAGGACGGTTGCTTCCATGATTTGCTCCACTTTTCACTCTCGCTCTTACTCCTACTCATACATACTCTTTCTCGTACTCGCTTTTTAAAAATTATTAAAAGCGAGTAGGAGTATGAGTAAGAGTTATAACACGAAATCATCTTCCTCATAAATTTCAAACATCTCGGATCGTTGTTTTTGGCGGCGGCGGAGAAACTCCAAACACGGCCCGCAATAAATCTCTTCGCTGTCTTCATCGTAAATCAAATAATGCGTCGAGCCGCAGCGGGCGCAGCAAAAATCCAATTCCCATTCATAGTCGGGGAACAATTCCTTTTCAATGACCATCGTATTTGCCTCCTTTTCAAACATAACCATCGCACGTTATATCAGCATATCTGCTCGACATCATTTATGGCATGCGCACAGCACGCAAGTGATATATACCGGTTAAGGGTTAAAATGTAACACCATATTGTCATTGCGAGTGGTATACCACTCACAGTGGCTTTTTCAGGAAGAAACGTTGTCATCGCGAGGAGCGCTTTTTGTGACGAAGCGATCTGTTAATTTTAAGAGATTGCTTCGCTGAGAAACGCTCGCCATGACCTTGCAAATTTACCCTGAACGAGTATAACAAGCCGTTCATCGAGCAATCAGCCTCAATCCGCTTTCCTGCCATTCCCTCCCAACCCATTCCAGAATTTTACAATCTGCTCCAACAACTCTTCCGCGGTTGGCACCACGCCGCCGGCGCGGCCATAGAATTCCACCGGCACCCAACCGTTGACGGCCAATTGCACGTCCTCCACCATTTGTCCCGTGCTCAATTCACAAACCAGAAAACCATACGCATAATCCGTCAACTCGCTGATCTTATGGCTGGGAAACGGCCACAGCGTGACCGGCCGCAACAACCCCGCCGGGATGCCCTGCTCGCGCGCCATGTCCACGGCGGTGCGCAGAAGCCGTGCAATGATGCCATAACCGATGGTTACGATTTGCGCGTCGGCCAAACGATATTCCTCAAAACGCACTTCTTTGCCGGCGATCTCTGCATATTTCGCCTGCAAATGGCGGACGTGCGCTTCCAGCACTTCCGGTACCAGCTCGATCGAAGAAATCAAATTATCGCGCGTCGCGGCATTTCCTGACACGGCCCACGATTTTTCCGGCAGTTTGGCAACCGGCTTCGGAAAGCACACCGGTTCCATCATCTGGCCGATGAAACCATCCGCCAACACCACGACCGGATTGCGGTATTTGTCCGCCAGCGCAAAGGCGAACATGGTCAAATCACACATTTCTTGCGCGCTATTCGGCGCCAGCACGATGACGCGATAGTTGCCGTGGCCGCCGCCTTTGACGATTTGAAAATAATCACCCTGCTCCGGCGCGATGTTGCCAAGCCCCGGTCCGCCGCGCATGACGTCAACGATCACCATCGGCAATTCCGCGCCGGCCGCATACGAGATGCCTTCTTGCATCAACGAGATACCCGGGCTCGAAGAAGCCGTCATGGCGCGCACGCCGGCCGAGGCGGCGCCGTAGAGCATGTTGATCGACGCCACTTCACTCTCTGCCTGCAAGAACGTACCGCCCAGCTTGGGAAAATATTCCGAGGCGGTTTCGGCAATTTCGCTCGCCGGCGTGATGGGGTACCCGAAGTAAGCGCGGCAGCCGGCGAGCAAGGCCGCTTTCACCACCGCTTCGTTGCCTTTGATGAGTTGCTTGTTCATAACTTCTTCCACATTGCAAGAGTTTCTAATAAGGCTAAGCATTTTCAAGCCGCTGCTTCCGCGACCGGCATTTTTGACTCCACCCGTTTGTACACCGTAATCGCCGCCGGTTCCGGGCACACATAAAAACACACGCCGCAACCCGTACACGCCACGCCGATATATTCCGCCGGGTGATAACCCATGCGATTCAGCGCTTCGGAAATTTTCAGCACCGCAGGCGGACACACTTCGACACACAAGCCGCAGCCCTTGCATTCCTCCGCGTCAATGACCACCATGCCGCGGCCGCGGCTATCTTTTCGCACTTGCGCCATAATATCGACTCTCTATAGAATTTTCTTGGCTCACTTCATATTCAGCATTGACTTTCCAAAATGACATTTGTTTTGAAGTTCACAATCTTTGCCAGTTTGTGCGCAGCAGAACTCCGGCAACCAACGGCGGCAACGCCATGGTCAGAATGACGAACAGGATGCCGCCAAAGGGAATCGAGCCTGCGGCAATCACCGGAAAAATGACGAGAATGAGCAAGCCCTCGAACATCAGCAGTTTTCCGCCAATCACTTCCCACCGCCACGCGACAATCGTCGTGAGCAAAAAAATCAACCCGGGCAACGCGGCGTGGAGCAGCACCCCACGCAGCGTCACGCCCTCATAGAGGCCGGAGCTGAGGCCAAATAAAAGTCACCCGCTTGCCCACAGCATCGTCAACATCCGCGCGATCTTGCGGATTTGTTTCCACTGCGATTCGAGATAAAAATTGCCGCTCGCCATCATCGCCTCCTTCTCTTGAAGGAGTGTGGACTTTCTAGTCCGCATGCGCATCGCGGACTAGAAAGTCTCAAGCAGGTATTGCAAAAGCTTGCAAGTTTCTTCGTCTTTTTCGTCCACACGCGCATCGCGGACTAGAAAGTCCGCGCTCCCGCTCTCAATGGTACGGCGGAAATACTCTCGGCATCGTCGATTCTTTCAATTCCGCATTCGATTCGCCGAACGCTTTATCGTTGATCACCACCCAAAGCGTGTAAACGCCGAGCGCCGTGCCGAGTGGAACGATGAGCAAGCTCAAAAAGCCCAGCACCACCGCCAAGAACCGCGCCCAAAGCCATCGTTTGAGCAGCGCCACACCGGTGACGAGAGCAGGCAAAGATTCCACTGCAAAAAAGAAGGCAATCACCGACACAAAGCCGGAAGTGCTGGCGAGCATGGTGACAACGCCCTTCACGGAAAGGTAACCGGTATGGGAATTAAAAAGAATGACGGCGACAACGGCTCCCAGCATTCCAAAGGCGAGATACAGTATGCCGAGGATTTTGAGGTGATTCGTCATGTTATTCACCTCCTTGTCGAGGTGTAAAGTGGTTCACAGCCATCTTTTTTCACGCGTGAACTTGACCAGCTCATCACGAAATTTCGGATGGGCAATTTTGATCAAGGCGCGGCAGCGTTCCTGTATGGTTTTGCCGTGCAGATAAGCGACGCCGTATTCGGTCACCACGTAATGCACGTCGCCGCGCGAGGTGACCACGCCGGCGCCTTCTTTCAAGTGCGGCACGATGCGGCTGAGCGAACCGTTTTTGGCCGTTGCCGGCAGCGCGATGATCGGCTTGCCGCCTTTGCTGCGGGCGGCGCCGCGAATGAAATCCACCTGGCCGCCGATGCCGCTGTAAAAATTGTAGCCAATCGAATCCGCGCAAACCTGGCCGGTGAGATCGACCTCCAGCGCGGAGTTGATCGCCACCTGCTTGTCGTTGCGGCTGATAATGAACGGATCGTTGGTGTAGCTGCTCGGGTGAAATTCAAAGATCGGATTGTTGTCGATAAAATCATAAAGCTTGCGCGTGCCGAGCACGAATCCGACGATGACCTTGCCGGGATGCAGCGTTTTCTTTTCGTTGTTAATCACGCCCTTTTCGATCAGGTTGACGACCCCGTCGCTCACCATCTCCGTGTGAATGCCGAGGTCTTTTTTGCTCTCCAAATAATATAAAACCGCATCCGGAATTTCGCCGATGCCGAGCTGCAGCGTCGCGCCGTCTTCGATCAAGTCCGCGATGTTGCTGCCGATCTTTTTGGCCACGTCGGAAATCTGCCCTTGCGCGTGTTCGAGAATATCGTCTTCCACTTCAACGAGATAATCGATCTTGTTGAGGTGAATGAACGAGTCGCCAAGGCTGCGCGGCATTTTGGGATTGACTTGCGCGATGACCAAACCGGCGTGCTCGGCGGCGGTTTTCGTCGTATCCACCCCGACGCCGTAGCTGCAAAAACCGTGTTCGTCCGGCGGCGAAACGTGAATCAGCGCAATATCGATCGGAACGCTGCCATTGGCGAACAGCGCTTCGATTTCGCCCAGGAAAATCGGGATAAAATCGGCGCGGCCTTCATTAAGCGCGCGGCGCACGTTGGCGCCGGCAAAAAAGGCGACGTGGCGGAAATGGCCGGCCATTTCTGGATTGACATAGTCAGCGTTGCCGGCGGTGAGCAAATGAATAACCTTCACGTCACGCAACTGCGGGCCCCGCCGCACAATGGCGCGCACCAACTGTTCAGGCTCGGCACAGCCAGGGTGAATGTAAACGGTTTGATCGTTGCGAATATGCGCGACGGCCTCGTCAGCGGAGCATCTTTTACTGCGATAGACTTCAAGCCAATTCATATACTTTTCCTAATAATTCGTCAACCTGAACCGTGGGCCAACCCAACAACTCTCCAATGGCTGGTTGGGTGCATTTTCCTTGAAAGAGATAGATGCCACGCTGAAGAGAAGACTCAGCCACAAAAGCTTTTGGCCCGCTGTCAGCCGTGAGCTGAACAAACGGCAAAATGACATTATTCAGCGCCTGTGAGGCGGTGCGGGCGACCATCGCCGGAATGTTCGCTACCGCGTAGTGAATCACCCCGTGGCGAATAAAAACCGGATCGGTGAGCGTGGTCGGGCGGCTGGTTTCCACGCAACCGCCTTGATCGATCGACACGTCCAAAATCACACTGCCCTTGCGCATACGGTGCACCTGCGCTTCGGTGACCACGTGCGGCGATTGCTGGCCATGAATCATCACCGCGCCAACCACCACGTCGGCAGTCTCGATGTAGCGGTCAATATAATAAGGCGTTGCCAGCGCGGTGTTGACCGGAGCATGCACCCATTTGGTAAGATCGCGCAGACGCGCCAAATCGCTATCCATGACGGTGACGTTGGCGCCGGCGCCGATGAACGCCTTTGCCGCGGTCTTGCCAACCACGCCCGCGCCGATGATGACCACGTTGGCCGCGGGAATGCCGGCCACTCCTCCCAGCGAAATGCCGCGCCCGCCTTCCTGCGTCGCCAGAAAACGTCCGGCAATTTGCGGCAGCAACAAGCCGGCAATCTCGCTCATCGCCGTCAAAACCGGCAGATTGGCCATCTCGTCTTCAATCAAGTTATAGCCAATCGCCGTGCATTTGTCGTCGCTGAGCTTGGCCATCAGTTTTGTATTCAAAACGTTATAAGCCAAAAAACTGAAAAGCGTCTTGCCGGGCGTCAAATATTCGAACTCCGGCAATAACGGCGGCATGACCTTGACGATGAGATCAGCGCGCTTGAATACCTCACCGGCGTTGAAAACCAGCTTGGCGCCCGCCTCATCGTAGGCTTCGTTGGTGTAATCACAGCCCAGGCCGGCGTCGGCCTGCACGATAACTTGATGGCCCGCTTTCACAAGCGCAAAAACTCCGGCGGGAATGAGCGCAACGCGATGTTCATCGCGCCAGCTTTCTTTGGGAATACCGATTATCATAAGATCACCATCTTAATCAGCGATGAAGAGCAACATAATTGCAGATTTTTTTCTAATAGCCCTGTTGCGCATACCAATCCGGATTCATCTCAAACATGCGTTTGCAGTCGGGACATTCAAAATAAAACGCCTTGTCATTCTGGCTGGCTTGCAACTGGGCGACCTTCGCCGATTCGATCTTCAGCGGCGCGCCACACACAGAGCATTTCCCATCGGGATTCTTCAAATCGGGGGCAGTGTTGGCTTTGGCGTGAAGCGAAGCGACGTAGCGCGTCAGCGCGTTGATCTCATCCGGTTTCAGCTCGATCGGCGGCATTTGGCTCAGCTCGATAAACTTGAGATGCGATTTGATGAACACCGTATCGACCGCCAGAAATACCGAGGCCAGGTCCGGCGCCTTCATTTCCTTCTCGACGGATTGATCGCCGGCAGTGTGACACTTGCCGCATTCTTTTTCCACAAAAATTTTTTCGCCCAGCGTGATTTCTTGCCGCGGCGCCGCGGATTCGGGACTCGGCCCTTTACGGCAAGCGAGCGCCAACAGGATGATGCCGCAAGCCGCGGCGAATACGATGAGAGGTGAGTTTTTCATAAGGCCTCCTTAATGACTTTGAGGGGTAGTGGACTTTCTAGTCCACAAATGCATCGCGGACAAGAAAGTCCGCGCTCCTTTTTTTGATGAAACTTTTGATTTTAAGACTCGAGTCGCATGCTGCGATTGCATCCAACCACTGCAGAATTTCTTCGCGCGTCCTCGTGAAAAAAAGCTTGACCCCGCCTATCCTTACTAACCCATAACCTCAAAGCTGTTTTTAAAGCGCGCTAGCGCCTTCCTGGAGGCTTCGAGAATCTCTTTCCGTTTCACCGGCTTGTTGAGATAATCGCACGCGCCGATCGCCATCGCTTCGCGGTGGCTGGTCGAGTCGCCAAAAGCCGTTACGACAATCACTTTTGAGTCAGGCGTTTTAGTCTTGATCTCTCGCAGGACTTCCAGGCCGGATTTTCCAGGCATTTTTAAATCCAACACGATAAGGTCATAATGCCGCCGGTCGATCACGGCCAATGCCTGTACGCTATCGGAAGCGACATTCACCTGATAACCCGCTTTTTGGAAAATTTTGATCAATGATCGTTGAAATTCACGATCATCATCCACCACCAAAATCCGCGAAGTATCCAAAGACGCCATGCAAAAGTCTCCTCAAAATCTCACTTTTTGCCATTTCAAAAAGCATACCCGCTTTGACGCTAAAATAAAAAAACCGTTTGTGGTGCACAAACGGCTGTAAAAAAAGAAAATAACCTCTAGGGAATTTCGCCCGACTTTAACTGTTTATCTCTTTTCTTTTCTTAGTGTCAATAAAATTGACTCGAGATTTCTTGTTTTTGAGAAAGGGGTGGAGGCAGAGGGCATAGAGCAGAGGGCATAGAGCAGAGGGCGTAGAGCAGAAAATGCGCCACGCCCTCCGCTCTTTGCCCTCAGCCCTCTGCAAAGATAATCTTCTTCCGCAAAAAAGCAAGCCCTTTGACAAACACAAATTCCCTTTGCATCCTGTTAAAAAAATTTTTAAATTTAATTCTCGTCAACAAAGGAGCGAGCGAAAACACCTTGAAAATTTCATTTTCTCATTTGCCCGGCGCCAGCCGGTTGTTTGCTGATTACATCGAAAATTTTGACAGGCTCGCCGCATTTTATGCGGCGGATTATCGCAGCCGCGCGGCTCTGCTGGACCAAGCCGAGCGGGTCGGTCAGCGCGATTATCCACGCGCCGAAGTGACAAAAATTCTACAACGGCAAAATCGCCACTGGGGCGCCGGCGAAGCGGTTGAGCGCCATCTCGCGGCGCTGGCGCAGAAAGATAGCGTGGCTGTTGTCACCGGCCAGCAAGTCGGCATTTTCGGCGGGCCGTTGTTCACCCTTTACAAAGCCCTCACGTGCTTGAAATTGGCGGAGAGCCTGAGCGCCCGCTTTGGCAAGACGGTGGTGCCGATTTTCTGGCTTGCGGCAGATGACGATGACGTCGCCGAAGTCAACCGGCTCACCGTGCTGAATCGCGAGAATGAGCTCGTGCCATTCTCATGTGTGTTCGACACGGACGAGCGCCGGCCGGTGGCGCAGGTGCATCTGACGGGCAATATCGAAAATTGCCATCGTGCTTTCAGTGAGGCTATTCCCGAGACCGAGTTTAAAACCGACATTTTGCAAGCGTTGCGGCAGGCCTATTTTGCCGGCGAGTCGTTGCCCGACGCCTTCGCCCGGTGGCTCGTCAATCTGCTCGGCCATTATGGGCTGGTGGTGATGAACCCGACAGACGCGGAATTGAAAAGGCTTGCCGGCCCCATCTTTGCGCGTGAAATCAACGAGAACAGCCCTTCAACCGCGGCGGCTTTGCGAGCCGCCGCGAAGCTTGGCGCTGCCGGCTATGCCCCGCAAGTTTCGTTGCGGCCGGGTCGCTTCAATCTTTTTTACGTGCAAACCCAACGGCACACGCTGGAGCAGCGCGACGGCCAGGTTGTCAGCACGGACGGCGCGTTGCAGCTTTCACTCGCCGAGTTGCTGCAAGATTTGCGTAAGCATCCGGAACATTTTTCTCCCAATGTAATATTGCGGCCGGTGCTGCAAGATTTTCTTTTGCCGACTGTTGCGTATGTAGCAGGTCCGGCTGAAATTGCCTATTTTGCGCAATTGCGCGGCGTCTATGAAACGTTTGAAGTGCCGATGCCGGCGATTTTTCCGCGGCAGAGCATGACGCTGCTCGAGAAAAAGATTGCACGTGTGCTCGAAAAATACCGTTTGCAGATCACTGATTTTTGGACGACGCACGGCAGCGCGGCGGAAGAGTTGATTGGCCGCGTGGTGAAGCGTGACGCGGCCGATGAATTGTTTACGCCGGTTGCCGCGGTGCGGGACGAGTTGGGCCGGCAGCTTGCGGTATTGAAAACGCGTGCCATCGCCGTTGACGCCACGCTCGGCGGCTTTATCGACAAAGAGCGGGGCAAAATTTTTCATCAGCTCGACGGCATCGAGAAAAAGCTTTTGCAAGCGACAAAGCGACAGAACGAAACGTTGGCGCAGCAAATTGCCAAAGCGGCGTATGCGCTTTACCCGCACCATCATCTGCAAGAACGTGAGCTGAGTTTAGTCCCGTTTTTGTGCAAATATGGCCGCGGCTTGATTCAGAAACTTTACGAGCAGATTGATTTGGCGAATTTTCAGCATCAAATCATGGAACTCTAAAAACCGGATTGTTGGGGTGATGGAGTTTGGATTTCTGGAGTAATGGAGTGTTGGAGTGTTGGAGTGTTGAGCTTTCCATCACCCGATTACTCCAAGTCACATCGCACAAAAAATAAAGTACGATGCAAAGTCATAACCAAGGAGGAAGGTATGAAACGCTTTGCCGTTTGTGTCCGATTATTTGTCGCGGCGATTCTTATCATGGCGCCAACCATTGTCAGCGGTCAGAGTCTTAAATGCTTTATTCTAACACCGCCGGAGCAATTGCTCGAGGGTGTGAAACAAGTCGCGATTACGGATTTTGCCGTGACCACGAGCTTTCACGCCGATGCGGCGCCGGGAAAAGAGAAAAAGGGCGTGATCGGATTTCTTGAAAAAGTCAGTGAATCCGGAAAGAACGAGCAGCGTTTTGGGGATAGCGGCACCAAATTGACGGATATGATGATTGCGATGCTCCTGGAAGATGATCGCGGCGTTCGGGAGGTCGGCAGCGGCTTTCTCGGGCTGGGCAAAAAAGAAGGTAAGAGTTTTCAAAACGGCGCACGCACCAATGTCTTCGGCGTGGTCGAGCGCATGCGCCTGCAACAGGTGATGAGCGAGCTGCAGCTTGGGCAAAGCGGCGTGGTGAACGAAGCGCAAGCCGCGCAAGTCGGCAAATTGCTCGGCGTCGATGCGATGATCGCCGGCAATCTCTCGGTTTCTTTTGAGGATCGCTGGTTGAAGGAAGATCGCGAGGACAAAAAGAAGGCGATTATATTAAAGCGCAAAGCCGCGTCGCCAAGCAGGCGGCGTTTTGGGATAAGTTGAACGCGCTCGGTATTTTTATTCAAGAACGCAAGTTTGAAGTCTCTGCCGAGCAGATGCAAGCAGCCACCCTTCCCAAAATCCAGGTTACCGGTTCGGGATCGGATCGCTTCGAGATCAAAGCCGGGCCTGACTTGGCCAGCCAGACTTTGGTGAAAGTGCCGGGCGAGATTGAGTTGGAAGTCGTTCAGGACGCCGGCGATTGGTTCAAAGTCAAGCTGCTGGATGGAAAAGAAGGATTTATCTCGAAAAAGAATGCGAAGATATTGAAGTAAAACGCAACTGAAATTTGATTATTTTGTCATGCCCACTTCCATCGATTTTCTCGCCATCGGCGCGCATCCGGACGACATCGAGCTCTGTTGCGCCGGCACGTTGATCAAATTAGCCAAACAGGGTTACCGCACCGCGGCGGTCACGCTGACGCGCGGCGAAGCCGGCACGCGCGGCACGCCGGCAATTCGGGAAAAAGAGTTTGCCGCTGCCGCTGCAATCATGCAGGTCGCCGTACACCGCCAGTTGGAGGTGATGGACGGCGCGATTGAAGAAACTTACGAGAACAAATTGCAGATCGTGCGTGTTATTCGCGAACTGCGCCCGCGCGTTGTCGCCACCGTGCATTGGGAAGCGCGCCATCCGGATCACATTCACACTTCTCATCTCGTGCGCGACGCGGCGATGATTTCCGGACTTAAAAATCTGAGCATAGTGACGGACGACAAAAGGCAGTGGGCAAAACTCATGGAGCCGTGGCGGCCGTTTCGCGTGCTTTATTATCCGGAACGCTTCGAGGTGACGCCGAGTTTTATTGTTGACATCAGCGATACCTTCGAGCACAAGATGCGCGCCATTCGCGCCCATGAGTCGCAGTTTCACGGCCCGAACTTTGAAAAATACGGCCCGGAGACAACTTCCATTGCGCGCCCGGAGTTTCTAGGATTCATCGAAACCAAGAACCGCCGATGGGGCGAGATGATCGGCGCCAAATACGGCGAGGCGTTTGTCGTGCACGAGTCGGTGCGCCTCGACGATCCCGTTGTCGCCTTCGGAGAATGGTGCCGGTATGCGATTCCGTGAATTCACCGTCCGGGCGCTTTTTGTCTGCTTCTAACGTACTTTATTTAACTTTGCCGTGCTTGCCAGATATAGCGTCCGGACGATTGCAAAATTTTTGATTTGGCCTTCAACGTTTTGGTGCACGGCGGAATCTTTCTATCAAGAACGGCCTCTCGTTGCGACGAGGCCGCGTCAAATTTTTCATTTAAATTAACTCAAATTTGGAGCATAACCATGAAACGAATTTTTAATTTGCTGTTGATTGCTGCCGTTGGTTTGTTGCCGTTTGCGGCGATCGCGGGTTCCGCTGAAATGGACAAGCCGGCGCCGCTTTTCAAGCTCAAAGGCATTGACGGCAAGGAATACGATCTCGAAAGCTTCAAAGGCAAAAAGGCGGTGGTGGTGATGTTTATTTCCACGCGCTGTCCTTATTCGAACGCCTATAACGAGCGCATGGCAAAGCTGTATGACGACTACAACAAAAAAGGTGTGGCGGTCATCGGCATCAACGCGAACCACACCGAATCCACGGATGATGTGCGCAAGCACGCCGAGGAGAACAAGTTCGCCTTTCCGGTTTTGAAAGACGAGGGCAACGTCGTGGCCGACGAGTATGGCGCGCAATTCACGCCGGAAATTTTCGTGCTCGACGGCGATCTCACCCTGCGCTATCACGGTCGTATCGACAACAGCCACAAAATCAAGGAGGTCGAAACCCACGATCTGCGCGACGTGCTCAACGCCATGCTCGCCGGCAAAGAAATTGCAAAGATGGAAACCAAAGCGTTCGGCTGCACCATCAAGCGCGTGAAGAAAGATTCGGATTAAACGTAACCCAGACCGCCGGTCTGGAAACGATGCTTCGTATGAGCTCTCAATCTATACAACAACCTGCCGTTAGTTTTGCTTGGCGACCGATTGAAGATCTGCCAGAGAATTGGCAAAAACTTGCCGAGCCGGAGTTGGCGGCGCTGGGAAAAATATGGGCGCAACAAAATGAAAAGTTGGGCCAATCAAAGGTGCTCAAAGAATTCAATGCGCGCTTGCAGCGACAGTGGGCGATTGAGACGGGCATCATCGAACGAATTTATGACATTGATCGCGGCACGACTGAAATTTTGATCGAGCGTGGCATTCAGGAAGCTTTGATCCCACACGGCTCGACTGACCGGCCCGCTGCGGAAATTGTCAGAATCCTTTCCGATCATCAGGAAGCTGTCGAAGGCATCTTCGATTTTGTCAAAGCCAACCGGCCGCTCACAACCAGTTTTATTGAACAATTGCACCAAGTATTAACCCGCCATCAAGAGGCGGCTGACGCTGTTGATCAATTTGGCCAGCGTTTTCAGGCTAACTTGCTACAAGGCGAGTGGAAACGTTGGCCGAATAATCCAACGCGACCGAATGGACGCCGGCATGAGTATTGTCCGCCTGAGCAAGTTGCTTCGGAAATTGAGCGGTTGGTGCAATTTTATGCGGCTCATCAAAGTGTTCCACCTGAGCTCGAGGCTGCTTGGTTGCACCATCGTTTCACGCAGATTCATCCTTTCCAGGATGGAAACGGGCGAGTTGCCCGATGTTTGGCGACTATGGTGCTTCTGAAAGCTGGTTGGTTTCCATTGGTGATTACTCGCGATCATCGCGAGCGATACATTGATGCTTTGGAGCAGGCTGATCGTGGTGATTTAAACGTGTTGATAGCGCTCTTTGCTCAGATTGAAAAAGACGCCTTCTTGCGCGCCTTGAGCTTGTCTTCAGACGTTTTGGAGCGCCAGACAAGCGTGCGAACGCTTATTGACCACGCCGTATCACGAATCTTGCAACGTTCCCAAGAAAGCGAAAAAGAAAATCAGGTAGTGCTGAAGCTTGCTGACCAATTGGTTGATTTCGCTTGGAAAGAACTGGAGGCGGTTAAGAAACAGTTAAATGAGGCGCTTACCGCGACCAATCTCGCTTGGATGGCAAAAACGGCAAGAAGCCAAGTCGACTCTGAGCATTGGTATCATTGGCAAATCGGCCTAATCGCGCAAAAATTTGGTTATCGCGCCAATTTGCACTCATCTAAACGTTGGCTGCGTTTGCGGATCGAATCAGGATTGCAATTTGATCTGGTTTTCTCATTTCATCGTATCGGTGAAGAAATTGCCGGCTTGATGGCTTGTACGGCATTTATTTCCATCAAATCACCGGACGAGGAAGGGGCGTCTCTCGAGCATGTGAAGCCAGTTGAAGCTCTGACGACTGCTGTGCCAACCCAGACCTATGTGATGACAACTCCCAGCCCGGCATGCTCGGAACCCTTTACATTCGCTTCCACAATGGCCGTTGCGCCAACCATCGCTGCTTTTCACAAATGGCTTGAAAAATCTCTGACCATCGGTTTGGAAGAATGGCGGCGACGAGTTTGAACGACCGGATTGTTCGATAACACACACGTTGAAAATTCAGTCTAATACGGCATGACCATCTCTCATCTTTCTCTCAATTTTAGTCGAGTGCGAAAAAATTTGTGTGCGTGGGGCGTCCCTTGCTTTTTTCTTTTTGCCTTTTGCTCTTTGCTCTCATCTTGCGCCGGCTTGCGTGGCGGCTCCAAGCTTGTGCAACCGATCGATGAAAACGGCCTGCAACAACTCATCAAGCAAGCATGCGGCAAAGTTGTCTTGTTGAATTTCTGGGCGACGTGGTGCGAGCCGTGTAAAGAAGAGTTCCCCGATCTCGCGAAAATCGCCCGCGAGTTTCAGCCGCGCGGCTTGCAAGTCATCTTTGTCAGCATCGACGAGCCGGAGGATGTCGACGGCAAAGTGCTGCCCTTCCTCAAAGCGCAGGAAGTTGCCTTTCGCACATATATCAAACGCACCAAAGACGACGAGGCGTTCATCAACGCCATCGATGCGAAATGGAGCGGCGCGCTTCCGGCGACGTTCATTTATGACACCAACGGCACGCTGGTGAAACGTTTGGTCGCGCAGCAGAGTTTTGAAACTTTTGCCGAGGCGCTGCGACCTTTGCTGCCGGCACCGTCTCCCTCAAAAAATTCACCAAACTGACTGCCGATCTCGTTAAAACTAATTTTAAGAAAAGCAAGAAAGATCAAGGCAAAACGATTAAGGACAAAACAATTGTCCCAACCGGTCTAATGGTTTTGCCCCAACTTGTTTTGCCTTCAAAAAAGGCCTGAACAGTTGCGAATGATTAAACGATCATTCTGCCTTTGATTACGCCCGCACCGCAAGCCGCGACATTTCCGCCACCACCGCCCGCTCGTAAGCCAATTGCACCTTCGCCAAATCATCCGTGAACAACAAACCGAGCTGCAAGAGATTTTCGCGCAGCGCCTCCACGTTTGTCTGCGGCAGCGGCACGTTGATGATTTTCGGCAATTGTTTCAGCTTCGACGACACCTCTTGCGCCGTCTGCTCGACGCCGGCCAGGAAGCGCTGGTGATATTGCTCCAACTCTTTGACCAGCGGCAGGAGCACGTAGTCCGCTCTGCCTTTTAAGCCATTCAGGTAAGTCGAAACTGTCTTTTCGACTTGTTGCCCCTGACGTTGCACAAAACTATGGCTCCCCTCGAGCAGACTTTCCAGACTCTGTCCCGCCGGAATGATTTTCACGCCCAGTTCCGTGAAAAAGTTTTCGAGCGCCGTTTTGAGCGCACCGACTTTGTTGGGGAGTCCGAGAGAAATCGTGACAGGCTGCGACGCAGGTGTTGACCGTCGACGGCGCAAGATGTCTGTGGACTTAATTTGCGCAACCATCGAGTGCAGGAAGTGGAACGCCAGCTTGGCTTCTCGAAAAAGATTCAACGCCAGCCGCGGCGGCGAGAGGCGATACCAGCGGCCGGTTTTCAGAAAAATGTAGGCGCGTTGCCAGAAGCGGGTGATCTCCCGGCGCGATTGCCGGCCACCCAGCGCAAAGACGTTGAGACGGCTGAACGCCATTTGCAAACGATTCCATACTGCCGAACGTTTCCATTCCAAAATCGTCAATTTTTCCTGCAAGCCGGCTTTGAGCTGGTCAAGCTCGTGTACGACTTTGATCTCGAAGGCCGGACGGAGGCGGGTTTGCAGCCAAAGCTCTTGCATCTCGAAGAGCAGATTCGTGACGCCTTTCAAATAGCGCCAAATCTCCGGCACGCGCATTTTCAAATGCGCCCAACGTCCGGCGATCGCATAACCCGGCCGGCGGATGGTGCGGTCTTTCATGCGGAAAAAGCCGGCCACCATCGGATGGTTACCCTCGACCAGCGCGGCGTTTTTGTACCAAATAAAATTTCGGAAAATGTTCCAATATGTCTCTTTGCCGGCGCGCTGGAGAATGGCTTTCATATTGTCAAAACTGTAGAAGCTGCGCCAGCACTCGCGGTAGAGGTTCGTCCACGCGCCATTTTTGAGAGAAGGATGGTGCATGCTTTCGTGGAACGAATCGTAGGTGTTGTAGTCCGGATCCATATACGCGCCGGCCTCCACCATCTTCTTGTGATCCATCGATCCCGGCAACGGCGTCAACATGAAGAAGGAAGCCTGATCCACTTTGATCTCGTTCTTGAGCCGGCGCACGTCTTCACGCACCGAGGCTTCGGTATCAAACGGGAAGCCGATGATGAAACCCACGTGGGTTGCCACCCGTGCGTTGTGCCAGGCCGAAATCAGATTAACAAAGTCATCCACGTCGTTTTGCGTTTTGCCGGCGGCTAGCAAATTTTTCGGATTGGTGCTTTCCATGCCGATAAACACCTGCGTGCAACCCGCGGCTTTGGCCTTGTCGATAAAATTTTTGATTTTGTAGGAAAGCACATCCACCTGCATCATGAAATTGATGGCAATGCCCTCCTCCTGGCGCAGGCGGATGATCTCGTCGAAAATTCCCTCCCAGTTTTTGTTGCGCGCAAAATTGTCGTCGGTGAAAAAGTAAAAATTGATGCCGGCTTGATGGTTGTTCCGCAGCGTGTCCGCGATCATGTGCGCATCGCGGTAGCGCATCTTGCGGCCCTGCACGTTGATGATGGTGCAAAAGGTGCAATTGAACGGACAGCCGCGGCCGCAGTCAATCGTGCCGAAATTGGGAAAGGCGAATTGGCGCAGATATTTTTTATTCACCATCGGCAGCGCCGGCTGCATCATGTCCGGCAGGTCTTTAATGAAATCGTACATCGGCTTGAGTCGGTCGTGGCAGGCATCCAGCAGAATCTCATGCCAATGCTCTTCCACCTCGCCCTTGACGATGGTCACGCCAAAATCCATCAAGCGCTGAATATCCGCCGGAATAGTTGGGAACATGGCGAGAATGCCGCTGACGTGAAAGCCACCGATCAGCACGGTGACGCCGGCCTCACGGAATTGCAGCGCCAAATCCGTCGCACGCGGATACTGGTTGGTCTGCACGCCCGCCAAACAAACCACAACTTTGGTGTCTTTCCGGCGGTCGAGTTTGATGAACTTCGCCACCGGAATTCTGTGAATGGCTTCGTCGAGCAAAGTGATATCGATTTCGACCTCGCCGAGAATTTTTTGGCGCTTGACCTCTTCCGTCAGGCCATAAAGGCAGGCCAACGTATTGCTCGGCAGCACCCCGCGAAAATGGCGCATGACGTAACCGTCGTCGTCATACTTTGAGGGTTTTATAAAAACAATGTGCAAACAGCGAATTTGCTGCGTGGATGGGTTGGTGGGATGAGGCATAGCAGTCTCCTTGCAAGATGCGGTAACTGGGCGACATCTGTTTGAAACGCGTCGAAGATTCAGGCAAGTATGAATTTCTGAACGCGAGGCAGATGATTTAAGTGATGCGACAGTTTACGAAAAAGCGAGGGGAATGTCAAGGGAAGAATTAGGGAAAGTTTGATGCCTCAGTTTATAGTAGGTAGAAGGAAATTTTTCTCGTTGGCTCTGAAAAACTTTTTTGAAAAAGTTTCTGTTTGCCCCTAAGTTTTGGGCTGTATGTTGGGGAGAAATAGTAGGCTCTTACCTTAAGTTAAAGGATTTTTTGTCACTTAAGCAGAAAATTGGACATACGTATACTACCAGAAAAATAGTGTACAGAAAGCCCAAATACTATATATTGAAATTTTCTTGATTTTTACAAATTTGTCGAGTATATTGACCAAGTTTCTTTCCTGTGTATGTTTGAAACGATAGCAGTTACCCTCTATCAATTTGGTTAGGCAACCTTGGTTCTGACAGCCCTCCAAATTCTCCAGAGTTGGTTCCTGTCATATTCAATTTATGTGCTTTTGAGAGCTTCTTAATTTAGGAGGTATCATTATGGCAAGTCAAAAACAAATAGATCAAGCATGGGAAAAGGGCAAACCTGTGCGTGGACGTGATTCTGATGTATGGAGAAAAGATCGATTCGGGAATTTGATTCGTAAACCTTCTTATGGTACTGAAGGCCAATATGGCTGGGGATTAGATCATAAAAATCCTGAGTCGAAAGGTGGAAGCGACAGACCCCAAAACATTCAGCCGCTCCATTGGGAAGAGAATCGTAAAAAAAGCGACAAGTATCCTTACAAGAAAAGGTAGTTAAGATGGATAAAAAGCAGCTCGTACAGTATTGGTACTCATGGATTATTTTAGTTTTCCTTGATTGTACTCTCGTCTTGAGTCAACAAAACAGCTTTCACATGAATACTGCACCTGTACTGATTGTTTCGGATTCACCCTGGAAAGCAGGAAAAAAAGTCACTGAAAAAAACCTACATCAGGGGGAGGATACTGTGGGTGTAGTTTCAATTGCTCAACCAAGCGATTCCTCGTCTGCAATTTCTACTTCTTGGAGTATAGAAGTATTAGAATGGGTTAAGAAGCATGAGACAGAAATTAAGATATTAGGCGGTGGAGGTCTTATCGGCATTTTGATTTATATTTTGAATATGCTGAAATGGGTAAAGAATTTATTCCAGAAGCTTTTACATTTTTTCACTCGCTATCACCCAAGCGTTCCTCGAGAGACTATACGAATAATACCCGAGTTGCGTGGATGTTGGTGGCATATGGGGTCGTCTAATGGTCAACCGGCAATGCAAGTCGTCGGTCATTTCAATGTGACGAATATAACCGATAATCAGGTATTTGTTCTTGCTGCTCGAATCAGCAAGCCTCGCACGGATGGTTCTGTGAGCGTCCAACATCCCAAGCATAACCTATTTGGTACATTCCCTATTCTACCCAAAAACCTTAACAAGATTAGTGCTGATTTTTGGATTAGAAATCCTGTTCGAAAAGATGGGCAGGATTTTAACGCCACTTTGGTCTTTGTCGATCAGTTTGGTAACGAACACAAGGTAAAAAATGTTATATTCAAATCTGACAAACAGATAAAACAACCTAAAAAGTTTGAGCCTGTCATTGAATCGCTTTATAGTATAAGCGATCCAATCGAAAAAGAAATTGCTGCGGTTTTAAAAGCCGAAATACATAGATACCGTGAATGTGGTCGTCCTGTAGGCGGGCTTGGAAGTGTTCAGACTACTTACAAGGGAAGAACAATGCATGGCATAGGTGATGAATGGCGTGAAGTGGGTTCTCCAAAAAATCAATCGATTATTTTTGATCCTCAAAATGCTTCTATAAAATCTGACAATGCAACGGCTCTACTAAATCTTTTCGGAAAGCTTGATAATGAAGATGGACAGTCACGATACATCATGGCTTTGCGTAAACGTCTCTCTCGAAATTCTGAATACGCCTCAGTAGGTTATTTAATTTTTTTAGTGCTCTTTCGCATTGGTCAGCTTACAAATGCACTGCATGATGCAAAAGTGAATTTGCAAAAAGACGAAGCATACGGTTTCAGTGATTTGCTTCGTCTTTTAGATGGTCTTCTTCGTTTTGAACACCCTTCTTTTACGCCTGAACTCTTGGATGAAGTTGGAAGGTTTATTGAAAATGTCGAAGAACATACATTTCGAATTCAAGAGAGAATTTCGGCGATACGTGCATTTCGTCTGGCGACTCAAAACAGTTCTTGAAGTTACTCAGTATAGAACATTCAAGATTTCATCCTTAGCCTCCTTGATTTTGTTTTCAATTTAGAAAAGTAGGTATTTCATCATAGATCTGAGGCTTCTGCGGGCTTTTGAAAAAAATTAGCGAGGCATTATTTGGGAAGTAAATCAAATCGAAAGGATTTCGTGAAAAAATCAGATGAAGGACTTTTTCATCAGCTACAACAGCGCCGACCGCCAATGGGCGGAGTGGATCGCTTGGCAGTTGGAAAAAGCAGATTACACGACCGTCGTGCAAGCTTGGGATTTTCGCCCTGGTTGCAACTTCGTGTTGGAGATGCAGAAAGCTGCTACTGAGACACAACGAACCATTGCAGTGCTGTCGCCGGATTACCTGCAATCGCCCTATGTGCAACCCGAATGGGCGGCGGCGTTTGATCCCACTGGCGACAAGAAAACACTGATACCCGTGCGGGTGCGTGAATGCGATTTGAAAGGTCTGTGGCCGCGAATCATTTACATTGACTTGGTTGGCCACGATGAATCGACCGCCAAGGACGAACTTTTAAAAGGTGTCGATGTGGGGCGCGCGAAGCCAGTGGAACCACCCGCGTTTCCGGTTTCTTCCGTACGCACAATTTCCAAACAACCCCGCTTTCCCGGCGCGTTGCCTCCTCGATGGAATATTACTCTCCATCGGAATCCGAATTTTATAGGTCGGGAAAATCTGTTGAATAATCTAAGGGCCGCATTGACGACAAAAAAATCAGCGGCCTCGACTCAGGCTATCCATGGACTTGGTGGCGTAGGGAAAACCCAACTAGTTTTGGAGTATGCTTATCGCTACGCGTCAGAATACGATACAGTGTGGTGGATGCGTGCGGAAGAAGCATCCACTTGTGCAGCCGATTATGCAGAACTGGCGCGGGCGTTAGACCTGCCTGAAAAGGACGCTGTCGAGCAGAGCCGTATTATTGTGGCTGTGCGGGACTGGCTTGATCACAATCCAGGCTGGCTGTTAATTTTTGACAATGCTCAAACAGTCGATGATATTCGTTTCTACTTGCCACGAGGGTTCGCTGGACACGTGTTGATCACATCACGGAATCCGAGTTGGGAAGGGGTTTCCAGTCCATTTGAAATAAAAGTGTTAGATCCGCTCGAAGCCGTAGAATTTCTGTGCAGGCGGACCAAACAAGCGGATACCGTCACAGCGGAAGCTCTAGCCGAGGCATTGGGACGATTGCCACTAGCCCTGGAACAAGCAGGTGCATATATTGAAGCCTCTGCCATCTCTCTTTCCGAGTACCTGAATTTATTTCAGGAGTACCAACAGAAAGTGTTAAATCGTGGCAAACCTTCTACTGGCTATCCGTATACAGTTGCAACCACATGGGAACTATCTTTTCAACGCGTGCAAGCGAAATCTATTGCAGGCATTGAACTCTTAAATTTGTGCGCTTTCCTAGCGCCTGACGACATTCCTCGTGATCTTTTGAGTGAAGGCATAAAGAATACGCCGGAGCTAAGAACTCTGACCTTGACCAGTCCACTGGCGGTGGATGATGCTGTTATCGCTTTACGTAGCTACTCCCTGATTGAAGCCCAAAGCGATAGCCTTTCTGTGCATCGGTTGGTCCAGGCGGTAACGCGTGACCGCTTGGAAGAAGTTGCGAAAAAGATTTGGCTCGAAACTGCTGTGCGTCTTATTGCCAAAATGTTTCCTTCAGGTGACGATGATGTTCCTTCTGATGTACGATTCTGGCCTGTGTGTAATCGCTTGTCCCCTCATGCATTAGTAGCGATCGAGCATGCTGATAAATACCAGATAGCGTTACCTGCTGTTGCCTTCCTATTGAACCAAATAGGATTATATTTTGAAGGACGTTCCAATTATAATGATGCCGAGCCACTTTTTCGGAAGGCTTTGAAAATCTATGAAATGCAATTGGGTACAGATCATCTGATTGCTACAGCGACCTTAAACAATTTGGCTTTGTTACTGCAAAGAAAGGGTAGATATTCTGAGGCTGAGCCAATTTTGCGTCAGGTGCTTAATATTAGAGAGCAGCAACAGGGTCCCGAGCATCTGGATGTTGCGACAAGTTTGAATAATTTGGCCAATCTACTTCATCGTGAGGGTAAATATGTAGAAGCTGAGTTATTACTGTTTAGAGCACTGCAGATTTCTCAAAATCAACTTGGTTCTGACCATTCTACTGTGGCAACGCAAATGAACAACTTGGCTGAATTGTTGCGTACCCAGACGAAGTATGCACAGGCTGAGCCGCTCTATCATCGAGCACTGGAAATTAAAGAAAAATGCATGGGATCGGGCCATCCAACTGTCGCAACAATTTTGAACAATCTTGCGCTATTACTTCAGGATCAGGGTAAGTATACTGAGGCTGAACCTTTACATCGCCGAGCCCTGAAAATCAGGGAAGAGCAACTACCACTTGAGCATCCCGATGTCGCTCAAAGCTTAAACAACTTGGCTGGACTACTTAAAGCGCAAGGCAAATATGCAGAGGCTGAGTTGCTCTTTCATAGGGCTTTGCATGTTCATGAAAATAAGCTCGGTACAGAACATCCGTTGGTGGTGATGGTGTTAGACAATTTAGTGAGATTGTTTGAGGCTCAGGGCAAGTACGCTGTGGCCGAACCGCTTTGTCGTCGAGCTCTCGGGATTAGAGAAAAACAATTGGGGAGGGAGCATTCTGAAGTCGCACAGAGGTTGAACAATCTCGCGTCATTGCTTCACGCTCAGGGTAATTACACTGAGGCTGAGCAGCTCTTGCGCCGAGCTTTGAAAATTCGCGAAAAGCAGTTAGGGCCACATCATCCAGATACAAAAAAAATGCGCAAGAATCTCAAAACGGTACAAAAGCAATTACGCTGACTTGCCATCTCGACGGTAGAGAGAAACCACCCGAATCGAAGTTATAGTTTCGACCAACAAGTGAAATCATGAAATCAAAATCTCTAGCCTTTTGGTTATTTATTACGACTATTAGTGGAGTGATTGCTCTTCTCCTTTTATGCACGCAAAACGTTTGTCGATTGATAACTTTTTCGGATAGTACAGGCCTCTATTTTTATAGTGCACTCGTGCAAGCAAATGCAGCCATACTTTCGATTGTTGGTGTTTTCACGATTTTTAAGATTCAATCTATTCAATCATCGATAGATTTAGTTAAAAATATTCTTGTGGCTGAAGGAGGAAGACGAATTACGATTGATAATTTGGTTGAATTTGATCAGATGTCTTTAGAAAACAAGAAATCAGCAATTCAAAACGGTAAATATTCTAAAGCGATCTTGCCATTATTTAACAATTGGGCTACGCAAATAGAGAAAATTAATAAAATCAAATTATCGATTAAATTACCAACGAGACTGCTTGTTGTTGGAATAGTTGGAGATTCTATAGGCGTGTTGGCAGCAAATTTAGTTCATGAAAATGGAGTAAGGATCGAGAGCTGTGTTTTATGCCTTTTCTTATTACTGGAAATTTATATAGTCATTTTTGTAGTAGATGGCATTTTCAAAGCAGTTGGCGACTAATGATAGCCTGCTCTGTTCGCTTTCAGGGCGTTGTTGATGCATGATTGAAAACCTTGTCGGCCACCGGCCTGCATTTTGAATTTGACGGCCCAAATGCGGCTAAAAAGACGAAAATGGGTTCAAACGTGTTTGACTAGGAGAAAAGCAGACGATATAATAGCCTGATTATAAGTGACTTGAACTCGATATATGCAAATTTGCATTTCGAATGCAAATTTGCATGACCGCTTTTCGCGAGCTTTTTTCCAAGCAAGTGCAGCGATCTTATCTGGTTTGTTTGGCGGCAAAGGCTTTTCGGCTTGCTGCGGAAACGGTGGCAGCGCCGTTTACTGCGTTAAGCTGAAAGGAAAACTTCCCGATGGAACGACCAAATCAAGCTTGCTTTTTTCACGCTGCGTGTTATATTATGATTGTTATGGCTCTATCATTGACACTCTCAACAAAGGAAACATTCACATGCCAGTAGTGAAAGTACGGCCGAAGCGTCAAGTGACCATTCCCGAAGCGATATTCCAGCGCTTGAAACTTCAGGAAGGGGACCTGCTCAAAATAGATATTCTCGACGACGCTACGATTACCTTGATCTCGAAGAAAAGTATTCCGAAAGGCCAGCAATGGTTCTGGACGCCGACATGGCAACGATGGTATCGAGAAGCATTGCAAGAGGTGAAACAGGGGCGAGTGAAATCATTTGACACTGTTGAAGATTTCCTCGCTGACTTGCGTTCATGAGAATCGTCCGCACCGACTTATTCAAGCGTGATTATCAGAGGCTGCCAGCTAATCTCCAGCGGCGCGCCGAGAAAGCTCTGAAATTTCTGCTAACAGATTTTCGTCATCCAAGTCTGCGAACGAAGAAAATGAGTGGAGTGTACGATCCGGTTGGACGAAATCTCTTCGAGGCGCGGGTGACCAAGGCCTACCGAATTATCTTTACCATCATTGGTGAAACTTACTTGCTGTACAGAATCGGACCACACGATGTTCTTGAGAAACCGTTTGGATAGTTTTGTGGCCTTCATTATCTGGTTGGTTTGGCGGCAAAGGCTTTTCGGCTTTCTGCGGAAACGGCGGCGACGCCGTTTCAGGCGCTAAGGGGGTTGGGATTAAATAACTTGGACATTTTGATGCTTACCCATGTTGAGAAAAAGCGACTTATGAGTTTGAAATGGGTAACTTATTTTATCCCACCCCCTAAGCTGAAAAGAAGGCTTTTCTGCAATTTTTCAATTTCAAATCTTCCGTGTTAAAATTTTTTATCTTGCTTTTGCACGATTGAATTTCTATATTCACGATATAGTATTTGGCTGAGGCGGGGCTTTCCTTAAATTTGCTGCAGTTTAGACACACCGTCGATCACCTCCCACGTGGATTCAGGGCTTAGTTTGTTGCATGAAAGCAAATTTTTTGTTGTCATGGGCGGCACAGTTGATTTTATTGCGTACCGTCTTACTTATCACCGCCTGACGCTTACGGCAATTCTTACAGGACGTCGAATTCGCGTCAGGTACACTTACAAGTAACTTTTAGATTAAGGAGAACAACCATGGAAGAACAATTCATGGCAGTATGCACGGAAAAGCACGAGCATGGGGGGCAAGATCATCCTTTGACCGCTTGGTTGGACAGTAGAGACGAGGCCGACCAAGCCGGCAAGGAGCATGAACAGAAGAACAAAGGCCATCGTTGCAGAATTGACACGCGCCAAAAGCCGTGATCTTGCCTTAAAGCCGGCGGCGATTGAAGAACGCTGGTATTTACTTTATTCATAACCGCCTCGTTCACTGATCAATCGTGACGCGGCTAGTTCTGTGTAATGGCTACAGCGGCGCGATAGTGCTCGTCAGACGTGCAGTGGTGGTCGGAATGTCTGGGAGCCCGGCTGTCGCGCCGCTGGCCATCTACTAGAATCTAATATACATTGCAGCCGGTCTTTCAAACGTTTCACCAAGGCCATGTAACTTATGACAGTATTTGGCAAAGTCGATTTAAAAAATGCAAAAAATTTGGAACTCTGTATCCTCTTTGAAATCCTGCTTTATCAATCCGGCTGAAAACCGGGCTTCCGGGTAGAAAATTATAACGCCACTTGTTTGTCAGAGATGAACAAGTGGCATTTTTATTTTGTTCGGGGCGGAAACGAGAACGTTGTGGCAAGCCGCAGTGGTAAAATCACCCAACCGCACGAAGTTCTTCACGAATCATCCGACAGGGAGTCGCCTCCAGGCCGTGATGACGAATATTCGCTTTAGAAATTTTCCCAGCGCAATTGCAGCAACGACTTGACTTCTTGAAAAAAGCTGAGTATATTGCATTTTGCTTTTTATTGAGCAAATGGTGGCATTTGAATTCAACGCAACGGAAGAGTTCTTGCAAAGATTATAGTGGACCAATTTTCTTGACAGGAGACTCCGGCATGATCGACGACATCAAAAAGCTCAGCCAGAAATACGAATCCGAAGGCGCGCAATTTCTCTGCGATCTCATTGCCACGCCGTCGATGAGCAGCCAGGAAGAAAACGTGATAAACGTCATCCGCAAAAAAATGGAACAATTCCGGTACGACGAAATCACGGTCGATCCGATGGGAAATTTGCTCGGCCGCATCGGCAACGGCAAAACCGTCATCGCGCTGGATGCGCACGTGGACACGGTCGACGTCGGCAACGCCAGCTTGTGGAAAACCGATCCGTTCAAAGGCGTGATCAAAGACGGCGTGATTTACGGCCGCGGCGCTTCGGACATGAAAGGCGCGGTGGCTTCGATTGTTTTTGCCGGAAGAATCGTGAAAGAGCTGGGCTTGGCGGATGATTTCACGCTCTACGTCGTGTGCAGTGTACAGGAAGAAGATTGTGACGGTTTGTGCTGGCAATATATTGTGAAAGAAGACAAGCTGCGGCCGGATTGTGTCGTCATCACCGAACCGACGAATCTCGGCATTTATCGCGGCCATCGCGGCCGCATGGAAATGGAAGTGCGTACGCAAGGCCTCTCCTGTCATGGCTCCATGCCGGAGCGCGGCGTCAATGCCATCTACAAAATGGCGCCGATCATCGCCGACGTCGAAAAGCTGAACGAGCGGCTGGCGCCCGAGCCATTTTTGGGCAAAGGCACGGTGACGATTTCGGAAATTCGCTCGACCTCCCCCTCGTTGTGCGCCGTTGCCGATAGCGCGACGATTCATCTCGACCGCCGGTTGACAAAGGGCGAGACGATCGAATCCGCGGTGAAAGAAGTGCAGGATTTGCCGAGCGTGCAACGCACCGGCGCCGAAGTGGTGGTGTTGGATTACGCCGTGCCGAGTTATCGCGGCCTTACATATCCCACCAAAAAATATTATCCCACCTGGCTGTTGGATGAGAATCACCCTGCGATGAATGCTGGAGAAGAAACTTATCAGCAACTCTTCAATGAAGCCCCGCGCGTGAGCCGTTGGAATTTTAGCACCAACGGCATTGCGACGATGGGTATGCACGGCATTCCGTCCATCGGCTTCGGCCCGGCCAACGAAATCCACGCGCACTCGCCGGAAGATCAGTGCCCGATCGATCATCTCGGCAAGGCGATGAGTTTTTACGCGGCGTTTCCGAGGTTTTTTGTAAAACGGAATTCATGAAACGTGATGCGCAAGACGTAAAACTTAACTTACGTTTTACACATTACGTTTCACTTTTTTGAACTAAAATAAAACGCAAATAATAATCTGAGGAGCAACCATGACCGACGCATTACGTGGACGCGATTACATTATGACGCAAGAATGGAGCAACGACGAAATCGATCTCGCGCTCCAGACCGCCGGCGAGTTGAAAGAGAAATTTCGCCAAGGCATTCCGCATCGGCTGCTGGCGGATAAAACCATTTTCCTGCTGTTCTTCGATAAATCAACGCGCACGCGCAATTCGTTTGAAGCCGGCATCACCCAGCTTGGCGGGCACGCGCATTTTATCGATTCGAGCACCTCGCAAATCGCCCATGGCGAAAGCGCGAAAGATACCGGCATTATTCTGTCGAGTTACGGACACGGCATCGCGATTCGCCACGATCTCATTCCCGGCGAGGGTAACAGCTACATGCGCGAGGTGGCGGAACATGCCAGCAAGCCGGTGATCAACATGCAATGCGACATCGATCATCCCTGCCAAACGCTGGCGGATTTGATGACGATTCGCGAGAAATATGGCAAAAATCTGCGCGGCCTTAAGATCGCCGTGGCGTGGACGTATGCGCCGAGTTATGCCAAGCCGATGTCCGTGCCGCAAGGCTTGATCATGCTGATGACACGCTTCGGCCTCGACGTGACGCTGGCGCACCCGCCGGAATACACGCTGATGAGCAACACCATGCAGATCGCGCGCGAGAATGCGCAGAAGAATGGCACCCAATTTAATGTGGCCGATAATCTCGAAGAGGCGTTTCGCGACGCCGATATTGTCTATCCCAAAAGCTGGGGCATCGAATCCCTTTTTAAACAGCCGGAAAAAGCGCTCGAAATTTCCAAACGCTACAAGTCGTGGATTTGCGACGAGAAGTTGATGTCGATCACCAAGAGGGAATCGATTTACATGCACTGCCTGCCGGCGGATCGCGGCAACGAAGTGACCGACGCGGTGATCGACGGGCCGCACTCGGTGGTGTATCAGGAAGCGGAGAATCGTCTGCACACGGCGAAGGCGATTATGGCGCTGACGATGTGAGAGGGTTAGCCAGTTAGCCGGTTGGCCAGTTGGCCGGTTAACGGCTTTTGAACAAGCCAACTGGCAAACAGGCAAACCGGCGAACGCTTATGATCAAATGGAATAAAAATCGACGCATCGCCAAAAACATTTTCGCGGCCATTGGCCGTACGCCTTTGGTGCAGCTCAATCGCATTCCGCATAGCGAAGGCGTGAGCGCCATCATTTTAGGCAAACTCGAATGGTTCTCGCCGTCCGGCAGCTTGAAAGATCGCATTTATTGGAAGATGTTCACACGCGCGCAGGAGCGCGGCGACCTCAAACCCGGCATGACGGTGCTCGAATGCTCGACCGGCAACGCCGGCATCGGCTGCTCGTTTGTGGCGGCGGTAAAAGGCTTTCCGTGCATCATCGTCATGCCTGAAGGCATGAGCGAAGAGCGCAAAAAGCTCGATCTCGCTTACGGCGCGCAGTTGATCCATACGCCCGGCGGCGAGAGTGACGTGGATTTGGCGCTCAAAAAACTGGCGGAGATTCGCGCACAAAACCCGGACAAATATTGGGTGCCGGCGCAGTTCGATAATCCCGACAACATTGCGGCGCATTACCAGGCCACCGGTCCGGAAATTTGGGAGCAAACCGAGGGCAACGTCGAAGCTTTTATCGTGACGCAGGGAACCGGCGGCACGTTGACCGGCGTCGGGCGGTATTTGCGCAAGAAAAATCCGCAAGTGAAACTCTACGCGGTCGAGCCTGCCGAATGCCCGGTTCTCGCGCACGGCAAATGGGGCGAGCACAAAATCGAAGGCATCGGCGACGGCTTCATTCCGAAAGTGCTCGACGTGAGTCTGCTCGACGGCGTCATCACCACGACGTCCGACGAGGCGATTGCGATGGCCAAGCGCATGAGCCGCGAGGAAGGCATTTTCTGCGGCATTTCTTCCGGCTCGAATCTGGCGGCCTGTTTGAAATTTGCCAGGAAGCACCCGGAAGTGGAGATGATCGTGACGATGATCAACGATACCGGCCAGCGCTATTTTTCCACCGAGCTGTGCGGCAATCCCAAACACGTCGAAATTCCCGAGCGCGATCACGAGTTGGATGCGTACACGCAGGAGCAGTTGCAAAAATATCAGCCGCGGTGGGAAGTGATTGAATAGACGGCGCGCTTGCAAATTAAGGGCAAACGGCGTATATTATTCAAGCGGTTTATTTTATATTCGCTCAGCATCAAAGAAAGGTTTCATGATGAAATTAGATAAAGAGCTTTATCGCAAAGCCTACGAGTTGCATCAACAATCGAGCGATGCCAAGCTAGTTGAACGCGCACACCTGCACCGTGAATTATCTCCGGCGGAAGCGTTTAAGCAGTACGTCGATTTGGTGGAATTTGTTTGGCGGCTTTGCCCTGAGCCGAGTGAGTGGCAGCGAAAAGAAAAACTGGAAAGCTTAAATCGTTACTACGCCGCGATCCAACGTTTGGAAGCGTGGAGGCGCAAACATGGACAAGCAGCTTGAAGGCTCTTTTCGGAAAGCCATCGGCTTTCTTGAAGAAGAGGGTTATCGCTATGCCATTATTGGCGGTATTGCTGTGGCGCAATGGGGATTCCCGCGCGCGACGAATGACGTTGATATCAAAGTCCTCGTTCCCAACACGGATTATGCAGGTGTGCGGGCTGCGCTTTTGAGGAAGTTTCCTGAACGCGCCCGTATTGATGCTCCTGAAAACCCGTTTATTGTCTCTGTCACGATTGATAAAGTTATCATAGATTTTTTGCTGACTTTGCCTGGCTACGAAGAACAAATTATCGAACGTGCCAAACGCCGAGATTTTGGTGGTATCTTAGCCTGGGTCTGTTCCGTTGAAGATTTGATTATCCAAAAAGTTGTTGCAGGACGGGAAAAAGATTGGTTGGATTTGGAGGCATTATTGCTGGAACAGTACGGCAAGCTTGACGAGACCTTTATCGAGAATTGGCTTGAGCAATTTGCTGAAGCCTTGGAGAAGCCGGAAATCTTGACGAAGTATCGGCAGTTGGTGGACAGAATCAAAACGAAGAGAGCAAAATGAAGAAGTCGAATCATGAACTACCTCGACTTTGAAATTGAAATCAGCCCCGGAACGGCACGCGAATATCCCGTGGCGATTGTGCGCTCACCGGCGGGCGAAGCACGTGAGACGATGAAGTTCCCGTTCGATGAGCTGGCGCTGAAAGATCGTTTGCAGAATTTGCAGATCGCCTTGTTGCGTTCCGGCGGTAAACGCCGCTCTTTTCTCTCGCCGGAAGAGCAGATGGTGCAGGAGTTCGGCCAGGCGTTGTTCAATTCGCTGCTTGTCGGCGAATTGCGCAGCCGTTACGATGTGAGCCAGCGCGAAGCCGCGCAAAAAGGTTTGGGCTTGCGCTTCAAACTGCGCATTCAATCTCCGGAATTGGCGGCGCTGCCGTGGGAATTTTTGTATGACGCGCGCCAGGCCGAATACGTCTGCCTCTCGCGCAGCACGCCGGTCGTGCGTTACCTCGAATTGCCGCAAATCATCCAACCCTTAGCTGTGACTCCGCCGCTCCGCATTCTCAGCATGATGGTCAGCCCGAGCGATCTCCAACCGCTGGATTTAGACAACGAAAAACACCGCGTGGAAGAGGCCACAAAGGATTTGCAAACGAAGGGTCTCGTGGAATTGACCTGGCTGGAAGGAAAGACGTGGCGGGATTTGCAAAAGGCGATGCGCGCCGGGCCGTGGCATATTTTTCATTTCATCGGCCACGGCGCGTTTGATCGCAACGCCGGCGAAGGCTTGATTTTCCTCGAAGATGAAGAGGGCGCTTCCCATCGTCTCACCGCCACGCAACTGGGCCGCTTGCTCGCCGATCATCCTTCGTTGCGATTGGCGCTGCTGAATGCCTGCGAAGGCGCGCGTGGCAACGAACGCGATATTTTCTCCAGCACCGGCTCGATTCTAGTGCGTCGCGGCCTCCCCGCGGTGCTGGCGATGCAATATGAAATTACCGACCGCGCTGCCGTAGAATTTAGCCGCTCGTTTTATGAAGCATTGGCCGAGAACATGCCGGTGGACGCCGCTGTGGTGGAAGCCCGCAAAGCCATCAGCCTCGCCGTAAATAACACCGTGGAATGGGGCACGCCGGTGCTTTACATGCGTGCGCAAGATGGGAAAGTTTTTGATATGGAGAGCGCCAAAGTTGCTGCGCCGCGCCTCCCCAAGCTGCCCCCGGTTCCAAAAGAAACTGAAGAAGAAAAACTGTACGCGAAGTTTAAAAATGAAGGCGATGCGTTATTTGGCCAAGGCAAATATATTGAAGCCAAGCTCAAATATGCCAACGCGCTGGCCCAAAAACCGGATGATTCGTATATCGACGAGAGGATAAATCTCTGCAACCAAAAAATGGCGGAGCAAAAGGCCGAAGCAGAGCGGGCAAAGCTCTACGCCAAATACAAAGACGAAGGCGATGACTTTTTTGAACAAGGCGAATATGAGCAAGCCAAAAGTTTGTACGAGCAGGCGCGCTCGCAAAAGCCTGACGATCAATACGTAACCAAACGCATTCAGGCCTGTGATAAGTTGATCGTTAAGTTGCCGACGGATATGGTGCTCATCCCCGCCGGGTCTTTCATGATGGGCAGCGATGATATGGGCAGCGATGATTATGATAGTGAAAAGCCGGTGCATCAAGTTTATATAGATGACTTTTATATGGACAAGTACGAAGTGACCGTGGCGCAATATCAAAAGTTCCTCAATGCAAATCCCAAGCAGAGCAAGCCGGATCATTGGGACGAACAATTGCAAAATTCTAACCGGCCGGTGGTTTATGTAAGCTGGAATGATGCCGTGACCTATTGCGAGTGGTTGAGTAAACAGCGGGGAAAACGTGTGCGCTTGCCAACCGAGGCCGAATGGGAATATGCCGCGCGCGGTGGACTGAGTGGCAAAAAGTATCCGTGGGGCGATGAAATTTCACAATCACTGGCGAATTACAACAATCCATGGAATGCTGAATGGTCACAAGGCGCAGGCAAATATTTGCGCGAGGTCGGAAGTTATGCTAAAAACGGATATGGCCTCTACGATATGGCCGGTAACGTGTGGGAATGGTGTGAAGATTGGTATGACGAGAATTATTATAAAAATAGCCCGTCGCGTAATCCCAAAGGGCCAACGAGCGGTAAATCTCGGGTGTTGCGCGGCGGGTCGTGGTACAATTATCCGCAGTATGTGCGCTGCGCCTTCCGCGGCGACTTCGGGCCGACGGACCGCGACGTTAATGTTGGTTTTCGTTGTGCCCAGGACGTTCGTTAAACTTTTTTTCTCTTTAACCTTTTTACGCTTTTATGCTTTTAAAGCTTTTACCCTTTTGGCGCGAGCGCAGCGAGCGCCTCGAAATTTTTTTGGAAAATGACTATGCCGCAATATGAAGACGTTCTCACTTTGACGTATGATTTTTTAAAGTATCTGGTGCCGCAATTGGCGAAGTATCCGCGCGACCAAAAGTTTTTGCTGGCCGACCGCATGCAAACGCTAACGCATGATATTTTAGACGATTTTATCGTCGCCTATTACACCAAGGACAAGCCCGAAAAGATCGCCCGGCTCAAGCCGGTCAATGTGAAATTAGAACGCTTGCGTTTTTCGGTACGTTTGAGCCACGATTTGAAATTGCTTAGCAATCAACACTACGGCGTGATTGCAACGAAGATCAACGAGATCGGCGGCTCGCTAGGCAATTGGCTCAAGTATTTGGATGGGAAAAAATGAAGACACATGCCGATCTTTACGAGGTGATCTGCTCGTTTGAAAATCTGCTCGACGCCGCAGAAAAGGCGCAAAAAGGCAAGCGCCGGCAAAACAATGTCTGCCGTTTCAATATCAATCTCGAAAACGAGTTGATCATGCTGCGGCGCGAGCTGTTGGAAAAAACCTATCAGCCCGGTGGCTATCACGAGTTTCTCATTTATGAGCCGAAAAAGCGCACGATCTCGGCCGCGCCGTATCGGGATCGCGTCGTGCATCATGCTCTGTGCAACGTCGTCGCGCCGCTCTTCGAGAGGACCTTCATCTTCGACAGCTACGCCAATCGCCTCGGCAAAGGCACGCACAAAGCGATTTTGCGGTATCGCGATTTTTCCCGGAAAAACAAATATGCGCTCAAATGCGACGTCAAAAAATATTTTCCTTCGATTGATCATGAAATTTTAAAAGCGGAAATTCGCCGCACCATCGCCTGTCCGGATACGCTGTGGCTGATCGACCGCATCATCGACGGCAGCAACGAGCAAGAGCCGGTGCTGTACTATTTTCCCGGCGACGATTTATTCACGCCTGCCGCGCGCCGCAAGGGTTTGCCCATAGGTAATTTAACCAGCCAGTTTTTTGCCAATGTCTATCTTAACCACCTCGATCATTTCATCAAAGAAGTTTTGCGCTGTCCGTTCTATCTCAGGTATGTTGATGATTCCGTTGTGCTGGGCAACGACAAAAACTGGTTGCAAGAAGTCAAACGGGAAATGGAAAAATATTTGGTAAGCTTGCGGTTACGGCTGCACGAAAATAAATGCCAAATCCGTCGCGTCGAAGACGGCGTTACTTTCCTGGGTTTTCGCGTGTTTCCGCATTTTTTGTTGTTGCAACGTGATAACGTCGTGCGCGCACGGCGGCGATTGCGCCGATTGCAGGCGCTATATGCGGCGAAAAGAATTTCTTTTCCGGAAGCCACCCGCGCCATCCATGGTTGGTTGGGCCACGCCGGTTTCGGCGATACCTATCGTCTGCGGGAAAGATTATTTGAAGAATATCCTTTGCAACGTTCGTAGTTGCCCCTTCAGGGGCTTGCTTGGGAGATCAAGCACCGGCACCTGAAGGCGCGACTACAAACGCGTCGGTGCGAACTCAAACCTCGGGTGTTGCGCGGCGGGTCGTGGAACAATAATCCACAGAATGTGCGCTGCGCCAACCGCAACAACAACGAGCCAACGAACCGCAACAATAATGTTGGTTTTCGTTGTGCCCAAGACGCTGGAAACCAGGATGCCGGAGTTCAGTTGTTTACGGACAACTGGAGCGTGCATGCCACCGTCCAGAGTTCGTTCCGATCTCGCCGCGCGGCGAGATAAACAAATAAACCCGTTCAGGGGCGGGAAGTAGCGCGTCGAACCTCGCCCCTGAACATTTCTTGGAAAAGCCACAGATCATGCAGAATTCGCTCCGAATGCCTTTGGGATTTAAACGTATGCAGGTTATAAACTTTTTTGTCGTTTGTTTGGCTCTGTTATATGGCTTCCGTGATGCTTCTTCACAGCCGGACAAGATCAAACATCTTGACCGCAAGATTGCCACCGTCTCGCAATGGGGTGGCACGCCGGCAAAAGATACCTCGCGCGTACAAGAAATAAAATTCATCACCCTGCATCATGGGGGAGAAGAATTCAAGCAAGATAAAGATTTTGCAACGTATTTGATCAACTTGCAGAGTTGGTCACGGAGTGAGAAGAAATGGATCGACATTCCTTATCATTATCTGATCGATTTCGAGGGAAAAATCTACGAAGGCCGCGATATCCATTATCCCGGAGATACGAACACGGCTTATGATCCCACCGGCCATGCGCTGGTTTGTTTGCCGGGAAACTACGAAATCCAGCAGCCGAATGATAAACAGCTTCGCGCCGTCATCGACGTTTTCGTTTGGCTGTGTTGGAAATATGAATTGTTGCCGGAGGTCATCAAGGGGCACAAAGATGTAGCAGAGGGAACAGTTTGCCCGGGCAAAAATTTGTATGCCTACTTTGAGAATGGTTTTATCAAAAAGGAAGTGGCGCGGCAGCTCAAGGAGCTGCTCAAGATAAAAGATTGAGAAAAAATGAGCGAACTAGTGCTCTATAAACATGGCACCTCTCATGGGGTTAAATTATGGCCTGATCGCCAAGCCGCGCAAAAGTATTCCCCCGCCAATGTCGCCAATATAAGTTGCCGCGCCTGAGAACAGATCGATTGTATATAACCCGGACCCACGATTTCCAGCCACTGTCAATGCCGCGTAAGCGGTGCTATCTTTGCCGGCAATGTCAAAACCGACAAAATCAGAAATGACGACGCCCAGCGGGCCAACCGTGTACAACTGGCCGTTGTTGGGCGATGGTAAAATGACCAGGATGCCGAGATTGGAATCAATGGCATACAAAGTAGTCGAGCGCGCTGCCACGACGCTGTTGGTGTAAGCGGTGCCGACGATGTAGGCATTGAATGCCGCATTGATGTCAGGAGCGGCGTATGCAAGCGTGGAATCCCTGTTGCTCACGACGCCGGTATCCGGATCCAAACGCAAATCCTGTTTCGCATTGCTGTGCAGACGAATGCGATCCGGCACCGGATTGAAATCGAAGCCGAAAGAGGTTCCGAAGATGGCGGGGAAGAAGCTGGTTGTTCCCATCGATATGGTTCCGCCGGAGAGCGTGTCGATGACGTAAATGCGATTGGAACTGCCCAGCCCGTAAAGCCGGCGATCGGTTGCACGGAAGTCGATGCCCAAAATGGTTTCGCCGTCATACAGGCCGGAGATGGCGAAGGTGTTGGTAATCGTCTCCGGACTCTGGCTGCCAAAGCGCACGAGATTGTTCGCGATGTCGACGCCGTAAAGCGGACGGCCTTGCACGGCCGGCAGCGTAACCATTCTGGTTTGGCAGGCCGGCAAAATCATCCCGAGCAAAAACAAAATCAATGCCGAGGTTACAAGCAAACTCGACTTCGTACCAAATTTTATGAGTTTCATAGGCCACTGAAAAAGTAAAATAAGATAAAAGATTTTTGTAAGCGGATTGAGCAGATAAAACGGATTTAAAGAGTTGGTTTAGCCAGAATCATTAGCCGCTTAATCCGCTTACAGTATTAGTTTTGACCGCAGTGTGTGCGGAATAGCTGAAAATTTTTTAATTTAAGAAGAATATGCAAAATCGAAGCCAAATTTTTTGCGCATGATTGCCGATGCTGATGCGGAAAAATTGGTCATGAGCGCCGACAAATTGGTAAGTGAAATACAGGAATGAGAGAGGTGGAAGCCAAGCGCGTTTGAACTTTTGCGGCGGATTTTGAGATTTTTCTTGCTTTTTGAATGATTTTTGGGGAAATTCAAAGGCGCTAAAAATGACAACTCCGTAATTTTAGGAAAGAGGAAAACATGCGCCATCTGATTATCGTCGCGCTCGGTTTGACGAGCTTGCTCCCGACGCGTGCCGCCGCTCAAAACGTGCGGTTTGAGGCGGACAGCGCTTATACTTATTTAGAGCATCTTTGCGTGAAAATCGGCCCGCGGCCGATGGGCTCGGCCAATGAGCGTGCCGCGTTGCAATGGACGGTTGAACAATTTCGCCGTTTTGGCGCGGATACCGTTTACGTCATGCCCGTTCCGGAAGCCAATGGAACAGTGAATACCAACAGCGGGGTGGCGATTGGCATCATGCACGGCTCTACCGATAGCACCATCGTTATTGGCGGCCACATCGACTCGTCCGGCCGGGAAATTCCCGGCGCCAATGACGACGGTTCCGGCACTGCGTGCATGATCGAGTCGGCGCGGATTTGGAGCCAGCGCCCTCGCCGTTTTACGCTGCTCTTTGCCGCGTTTGGCGGTGAGGAAAGCGGCCTGGTGGGATCGGAATATTTTGTCGATCATTATGCGGCGCTCGACAAAGTCAAACTGATGCTGCAAATCGACATGGCCGGCAGCACCGAGTCACTCATTCCATTTCTTGAAGCGAGCAGCACGCACCAAGCGCCGGCCTGGCTGGTCGAAGACGCTTATGCGATCGACCGCGTGCTCGGATACAACAGCCTGGATTATCCCACCCACTTTTTCTCGGTGAATTTTGCTTTCCCCGGAGGCGGGGCCGGCTCGGATCATGAGCCGTTCCTCGAAAAAAACATTCCGGCGATTGATTTCACTGCCGGCGTCAATACTTCGCCAATCCACACACAGCGGGATGCGATGGAGCTTATCCCCAAGCCCATGCTGGCGCGCAGTGGGCTTTTGGTGGATGGGCTGTTGACGAAATATCAGGAACGAGGCATCCCGGCGCCGAAAAAGGGAAATTATATGCTCTGGGAAGCTTTCGGTGGACGGCTGTACATTCCTTATTGGTTTCTGGTGGCGACAGATGTGCTGGCGCTTTTGCTCGGTGGCTTGGCTTTTTTTCGCAGCCGCCGCATGCGCCTGCAAATCGAAAAAAGCCAGCGAGTAAAATTCTCCGGCTTCAAGCTCTTTTTTATTATGCTTCTGATCGCTATTTCTGTGCAGCTTGGTGAGGCGTTGATGCAATTTATAAAAGGATTGCGCTACCCGTGGTTGGTGCCATTAAGCCATTACTTGTGGTTTGCTGTCTTGTGGGCGGTGGCAGGAGTTTGGCTTGGCTCCCAGTTCACGCGGTTTTGGCGGTTTAGTCCCGACCCGTATGTCTATGCCAAAAGGGCCGCGATTTTTCTCTTCATCTTAACTATTTTGCTCGGGCTTTCCAGCGCACGTCTGGCGTTGTATCCGGCGCTCTCGCTCATCGCCTTGAGTCTGGCGGTATTTGTGCCGAATGCCTGGCTCAAATTGGGCGCAACGGTGGTAGCATTTATCCCAATGTGGCGCTTGATGTTTTTTGAGATGTTTTCTCTGGGCGCGCGTTCTTTGACCGGAGCGGGACTGGGAATCAATAGTTTTCTCGAAGCATTTTTGTTTAGCGCGGTGCTCACAATATTAATGTTATTTTGGTTTTTGCCAATTCTCTATTTGGTGGGTTATGCTTTCGCCAGCGCGCATTCAATTTTGAATCTGCTCAAACCCTTTCGCAGCCTCGCGGCAGGCTTTGTGATCTTGCTGGCCATTGTTGGCTATGGCGGCTATTTGTACGCGCTGCCGGCTTATGATGAAACTTGGCGCGCCGCGCTGCACGTTAACGCCGAATACGAATTGCCGAAAGGCGAGAGCAAGCTGCATTTAATCGGCAACGAGTATTTTCGCCGGGTTGATCTAACCGCCGATACGCTGCAACGCCATTACGACGAACGCATCCACGAAGATGAGATTCCGCTTCGATTCGAGGCGGATTGGCTAAAATTTTCCGGAGTGGATTCGCTGGCACCGGGGGAGAGGGATACGGTATTTGCCAACTGGCAGATTGTCAGCTCACGGCCATGGTTTCAAGTCTCGCTGAAGCTTCAGGTCGATACCTTGGAAATTCAGGACATCCAAACGCGCCTCAAATACAAGCATAATAGTAGCGATCTGACTTTTTCCTGGTACGCCGAGCCGCCGGAAACTTTGCAAGTCGCCGCGCGGTTCACGATTTCCAAAGGCGCTAAAGTCATCCGCAAGATTGAAGCGCAATATCCGGAAATGCCGGTCCCCGTCCGCGTAACCGCAGCGCTTGCCGACGTGGTCTACCGAACGAAAGTGACTTATCAAGACACGCTCGAGTTTCCGGCCAAGCCGCCGGCAAGCGGTGCAGTTTATTAAGTTCACTTATACGACCAAACTCAGAAAAAATTCTAAAAGTTTCATGCCCCCAACTGATTGATGAAAACCAACGGATAAAGGCGGCCAACGGATTAACAAAATTTTTCTTATCCGTTGGCCGCTTTTATCCGTTGGGAAATTTTTTTAAAATTTAAGGCCGCCTCGAAGAGGCTGCGGTTTTCAGCTTGTCTGAAAATCTGGCGTATTCCGTTACAAGTGAAGCTTTTACAAAAAGACTTTATTCCACACGGATCAAAAACGCACACGGAATTGTTAAATGCTTTTCTGTGTGAGTTTTTTATCCGTGTAGAATCTCTTGGGTTGTTGTTTATTTCCCTCACCTGTTAGCAAACCAGACCGTATACTCCCGCACGGGCCAATAATTGGGATCGCGTTTGGGTGTGACTTTTAAATCCGCCAGCGGCACCCAGCCTTCTTCTTTCCCTTGTTTGACGTGTGCCATTATGGCATCGTGAAATTCATTATACCCGAACTCCAACACCATCATCTCTGAATCGATCGCAAATGGCTTGCTCTCATCCTCCTCCCTAAATGGGTCCGCATCCATGTCTTCTTCACGAATCACCGTAAATGGGAAAGTCAAATATTGCTTGAGCCACGTCCGCCAGTTGCGCTCATCCCATTGCTCCATTTTGCGCTCGAAAGCCTCATCATTATAATCGTCATTTTCCAAATCACTGTCTTCATCGAAATCATCATCCCATGAGTGGTCATAATTTTTACTGCGGGGGTTGTCTTTTTCGTTCATTGTTTCCTCCGTTCGGTTTTGTGGCTATGAATCATTTCTTCGCCAGGTTTTGTAATTGGATTTGTGCATTTTTTAGAATTTTAGCCACGAACTTATGCTCATTTGGAAAAGTCTTTTCGGTATAAACGCGCAGCGCGGCTTCATAGAAGTCAATGGCTTTTTGCAAATTTTTGGTATGATTACCCGTAGTTAGTGTCGCATATGCGTTTCCCAAATCGATCTTGGTTCTGGCCCAGTCTACGGGAAAGTCCTTTTCGGTATAAACACACAGCGCCGCTTCGTGGGTCGCAATCATCTTTTGCAGATTCGCACTGCGGCTACCTGTTGGTAAATCCGCATAAGCGAGGCCCAAATTTTTTTGAGTTCCGGCCCAGTCCGCAGGAAAATCCTTTTCAGTATAGACACGCAACGCTGCTTCATAGGCGGCAATGGCCTTTTGGAGGTTAGCACTGCGATCGCCGGTGGGTAAATCTGCATAAGCAGCGCCCAAATTGTTCTGGGCCATTGCCCATTGAATAGGAAAGTCTTTTTCGGTGTGAACGCGTAGTGCACCTTCAAAGGCAGCAATGGCTTTCTGCAGATTTGCACTGCGATCGCCAGTGCGCAAATATACATAAGCTAGTCCCAAATTGTATTGGGTAGTTGCCCATTCCATCGGAAAGTCTTTTGAAGTCAAAATATGCAGCGTCACTTCATATGCGGCTATAACCTTTTGTAGATTCTGAGTGTGACCACCGTTAGGTAAATCTGAATAAGCGTTGCCCAAATTGCTCTGAGCCATCGCCCAGTTCGCAGGAAAGTTTTTTTCAGTGTAGACGCGCAGTGCCGCTTCAAAAGCAGTAATGGCCTTTTGCAAATTTTGGCTTCGATCACCTATGGATAAATTTCTATAGGCTGTGCCTAAATTGTTCTGTGTCATAGCCCAGTCTATAGGAAAGCCTTGTTCAGTACGGACTCGCAGTGCCGCCTCGTAGGCTTTTATAGCTTTCTGTAGATTCTCATTATGGTTACCAGTGGGTAATTTCTTATAAGCATTCCCCAAATTATTCTGGGTCGTGGCCCAATATAAAGGGAAATCCTTTTTGGTGTAAACGCGTAGGGCGGCTTGGTAAGAGGCGATGGCCTTTTGCAGATTATCACCGCGGTCGTCTATGGGTAAATCGGCATAAGCAGCACCCAAATTGTTGTAGGTCGTGGCCCAATCCACGGGAAAATCCCTTTCGGTACGAACGCGCAGGGCGGCTTGGTAAGCGGTGATGGCCTTTTGCAGATTCTCACTGTGGTCGCCGGTGGGTAAATCGGCATATGCAGTGCCTAAATTGTTCTGGGTCATAGCCCAGCTTTCAGGAAAATTTAGTTCCGAGTAGAAGCTAAGAGCGGTATCGTAATAAGCAACCGTTTGGCGCAAGTGCCAATCCATGTTCTTCTGGCCTTGTGCCAAATACCAATGGCTGTTGCCAATATAGATTCGAATATCGTTTAATTCGGAGGTATTCGCTGTTGGCCAATTCAGTGCCGCTTTAAAGTGTCCGAGCGCTGCAGCATAATCGTTTCGTTCATAGATGGAGTAACCGGCGGCAAAATGGGCAAGATAAATTGGTTGGTGAATGAGCTCAACCGGCAAATTCAACTCATTAATAGTTTGCACGACCAGAGTGCGATCCCCAGCAAGAACTGAACGGGAACGATCTTCCACTACCGTAAGTCGTGGGTGAAATTTCTTTTCATCAACTCGCGTTCCCCAAATCGCCAAAATGGCTTGACAATCTTTACCAAGCTCACGGGCTTTGGCATGAGCTTGTTTGAGTCCAATGGATTCAGTTACAATTTCTTGATGGGTACGCACTTCAATCTTTTGTCCAGGCGCTTCTTTACTCAATTCGGTATTGAGTGTGCTTACCAAATCCCTTTGCAGAGAATTCTTCTCGTCATCGCCTTCGATACGCAAAACCAAAATTCCGGCCACGCCATCAGGGAACTTGTAATTTGGCTCGAAAAACAGGTGATGAACGGCAATGCCAGAGACTCCAATCACAACAATCAAACCAGCGAATAAAAGTTGGCGCTTTGCCGTCTCTCGCTCTGTTTTTTTCGTCTGGCCGAAATAATACCATCCGGCCAGTCCAAGCACAAATAAAATGGCGGCAAACCAGAAATCAAATCCGGTCAGCTCGGCCAAAAGTTTGTTGATAAATTCCAGCAAGATTTATACATCTCCTCAAAGCCAGCCAATACAGATAAGCGTGTTGTGGTCGGTGGGAATATGTCATCGCGAGAAAATGGAACAGAGCAACGAAAGCATTTCAATCGTAAAAGTATGGCCGCAGATCATCCTCCGGTATGTATCGCGTGGCTTGGCGAAAGATAGCTTTGCACGTTCCGGTGTCAAGTTGCTTATGGTTGGGAACCGTCAACGTTTGTTTCTCTCCGGTAGCAGTAATTCGTCGCAATTTGATATGGCTACCTCGCTGCGAAAACTCGGAAAATCCGAAATTTCGCAGGATATCAACAACATCCGGCCCGGATAGGCGGCGCAACTTAGGCATACACCGGTTCCAATTCAAAAGTTACCAAAACTGTAGGATTCGGCGCCAAGCCCAGCTCGGCCAAATCCTCGCCTTCAAGATGAAGCTGAATCGCCTCATGAAGATTTTGCGTGACTTCATCGAGCGTCTCGCCCTGAGTAACAACGGGCAATTCCAAACACTCGGCCACATAGCCGGATTGCTCACCGGCACGGATGACGGCTTTGATTGTTCGTTGCAGTTTCATAGTGAAATCATCAAATAATAGGGAAAGTTTGTTTCTGCTCCAGAACTTGTAGTAATATAATCGATTTATTGTTGACGTTCAACAAAAAAATCACTCAGCCGTGCGTACGCATGATTCATTCGGCATCAATTCCCTCCCACAGTTCCGACACTGGCTGTGTCTCACCAGCCCGCGCCTCTTTCCAACCTTGCCAGAAGCTCTCCTCAGCGGCTTTGAGCGCCAGGCCCTTATGAAACAGCCGTGTAAACGCAAAATGATTTTTCACCCCATGGATCACTCTTCCAACCGCCTTCTCCGAGAAAAGCTTGATGACTTGGGGGGAGGCTTCTTCCTCATAAACCTGATAAACGGCCTGCTCTTTCTCGCGGCGCACCAGCCGTATTCCCAATAGGCGTTTTTCACTCAATAACGCTCGTGCGAGCCAACCGCCAATCTCGGCTTCGGTGAGCTTACACGAGAAAGCATAAGCTGCACCAGCCTGCGGAATAAAATCCGGAATATTTGGAGAAGCCGACAACTCTTCCAAATCAAATTCTCCGATGCCGCGCGGCTGCGCGTCCAAACGCGATTTGATGAAATTTAAAAAACGAGTAATGCGGAAAAGCGTAACGAGATCGCGGCGAGAAAATTGCGGTGTTTCAACCGGAAAGCAGGTGGAGCGCTGCAGTGCAAGTTCGGGAGAAAGGAGGAGGCCACGTTCGAGGCATTGCCGATAACTCTCCGTGCCCGGTGTGGCGTAAAACACGCTCGGGCCGATGAGCACGGGCCGCTGCATCAGATGAATGATCGAGTCGAGCATTTCGTCAATCGTGGAATCCGGCAGACCGAGAATGACGTAATTTACCATCTCCATGCCGGCTGCTGCAGCCTTTTCTACGACGCGATCGAAGTGACTCGTGGAGCCAGGGCGTTTGGTGGCGCGTTGTTGCTGCTTGTCGCTTGTCACCAGCGCGAGATTGAGTGCGCGAAAGCCGGTGCGCTTCATTTCTTCCACCAATGGCTCACTGATATTCGCCGCCGAAATGCCGTTCATCGCCAGCAACTCGATTTGGCCTTCGCCAAACTCTTCGCGAATCGCCGCAAGAATTTTTGCTGCGCGTTTTTGATCGAAACTAAAATTGTCGTCTTCAATATCAAAAATCTCGGCGCCAAAGCGCTCGCGGCAGAGCTTCATCTCGTCAATAACGTTGTTGATCGAGCGCGTGCGGAATTGCCGGCCGGCGGTGAGAAAAATCGAGCAGAAAGTGCAATGGTAGGGACAACCACGGCTGGTCACGAGCATTGTCAAACGTTTCCCGCCAAGCGTGTAGCGCGCGGGATCGATCAATTCGCGTGCGGGAAATGGCAATGTCTCGATGTCATCGATGAGATCGCCATGTTCGGGAAGATGAAGTTTGCCGTTCGTTTTGTATCCAAAGCCACAAATCGAATCGACTGCCGACAGCCTGCCATTGTTGAGCGCAACAATCAGTTTCGGCAACGTGCGCTCGCCTTCACCGAGCAAAATAAAATCGACGTTGGGATTGGAGAGCACTTGTTCGGGGCAAGCATTCACATGCGCGCCGCCCATGATCACCGGTCGCGCCGGGTCCAAGTCTTTGGCAATCGCCGCTACACGCAACGCTTCGCGATAAAACGGTGTGAACAGCGATGAGACGCCAATCACATCCGCGTGTGCCGCGCGAATGCGCTCGCGAATTTCCTCCCACGGCAAGCCATAATGCCGGTAGTGGCTAAAAAGTTTGAACGGACTCAAATTGCCAGGCCGATAATAGCGCTTGAGATACGCAAACTCCGGCGGCACTTCAATAGTCTGTTTTTTCTCCGTTGCCTGGCAATCGAGAATCTCAACTTCGACACCTGCTTGTTTCAACGACGCGGCAAGATAGAGCAACCCCACCGGCAGGGTGCGGATGGTGGTTTGGTAGAAGTCCTCGACCGGAGGTTGGATGAGGAGAACTTTCATCTGGTTGCTTGTTGCTGGTTGCTGGTGTATTTTATCTTGTTGGAACTATGTTTCATTTCAATATGCAAAACCGCCCAACCATCCGCAACAAAAATTTTCGCCGAAAACCGCTTGCTTTTCGCTGGAAAACTTTTACTTTATTTCATCCGCCGGCAAAAGTGAATTTTAAGAGCACCATTGACTCGACGCTGAAACATGCCCAAGCTCCACCTCAAACCCAATCGTGATCGCGCGGTGCGCCGGTTTCATCCGTGGATTTTCTCTGGATCGATGAACCGGCTTGAAGGCACGGCTGCGCCCGGCGACGTCGTCGACGTTCTTGCCGCAGACGGCGCTTTTCTCGGGCGCGGGTTTTATAATCCCAATTCCCAGCTCATCTGCCGCATGCTCAACTGGCAGGACGAGCCGATTGATGCCGCTTTCTTTCAGCACAAAATTACAAGCGCCTATCGCCTGCGGCTTGATTTGTTTGGCATAAATGCGCCAAGCGCAACGAACGCCTTTCGCGTCGTGAACGCCGAGGGCGACGGACTGCCAGGCTTGATCGTTGATCGATACACGGATTATCTCGTCGTGCAAATCAGCACGCTCGGCTTGTCGCGTTTTCGAAATGAAATCGTTGCCGCTTTGCAGCAAGCTATTCAACCCCGCGGTATTTTCGAGCGCAGCGCCGGCGCGGCGTTGCACGAGGAAGGCTTACAGCCGGTGACGCAAGTTCTCGCCGGCGCCGAGCCGCCGCCGTTAATTCACATTCACGAAAACGACCTGCACTTTGCCGTCAACATTCACGAAGGGCAGAAGACCGGCTTTTTTCTCGATCAGCGTGAGAACCGCGTGTGGGCGGCCAAGCTTGGCAAAGGCAAAAATGTGTTGAACGGTTTCGGCTACACCGGCGCGTTTTCGGTGTACGCCAAACATGCCGGAGCGCAGCGCGTGGTTACGGTGGATTCTTCGAGCGCCGCCATCGAGCTGGCAAAACAAAATTTCGCTCTTAACAACCTCGAAGCCGTGCCGGAGGATTTTGTCGTCGCCGATCTTTTTCACTATCTGCGCAGCACGACGCAGAAGTTCGACTTCATCATTCTCGATCCGCCGGCTTTCGCGCATCGCCAGAAAGATGTCGAAAACGCCGCGCGGGCTTATAAAGATGTCAATCTGCAAGCGATGAAGATGATCGAACCTGGCGGCCTGTTGCTGACCTGCTCCTGCTCGCAGCCGATCTCGCCGGATCTTTTTCAGAAAATTCTTTTCGGCGCGGCTGCCGATGCCGGCCGCGCCGTTCGTATTCTCGGGCAAAGCGGCCACGCGCCGGATCATCCGATCAGCGTTTATCATCCTGAAGGCAGATATTTGCAAGCGATGTTGTTGCACGTGAGGTAATTCTACTTCGGCAGATTTGAATTTTGCCCACGAAACACGCGAAAAGCTTTTGTATTCGGATTTGACGAATCGCCCGGATCAAAAATCCAACGGCGTGAATCCGGACGATTCGGCAAATCCGAATACCACACTTGGTCAAGCAGAATCACAACAGCATGTCAATCATCTTTTACTGGCTCGGATTCATCGTCTATTCGGTCGTCGTCGTCGGCATGGGTTTTTACATCTATCGCCGTGACCTTCGCCGAGGTCGGCAAGCCGATGCCAATGAGTTTTGGGATGCCAAGAAAAACCTGTCCGCCAGCTCCGCCGGGTTGTCGATCTCGGCCAGCATGATGTCCATCAGTTGGTCGTGTGTGTACGGCGTGCAATTGTTTTATTGGTACGGCCTCGGCGCCACATGGCTGCTCGTCATCCCCTGGCTCATGGCGATGCTGGGATTTTTTTTGCTCATTCCCCGCTTCCGTAAGTTGGCAGCATTTTCGCAGCCGGAGATGATCGGGCAACGCTTCGGCCAACGCGCGCGCCAAATGTTGGCCGTGCCGCTGGCATTTGTTTTTATAATTTGGTGCGGCGCGGAAATTTACGCCTCGGCGATCATCCTGGCGCCGCTGTTGCAAACTTCCAAGCATGTGATGCTGATTCTGATGGCATTGGTGGTGGCGGCATATTCATCCTTGGGCGGTTTCGAGGCCGATGTGGTTACGGACAAAGTGCAATATCTTTTGGTCGCTTTCTTCATCACGACCATGGCCTATTTGGGTCTGCACGAAATTTTGCAACACGAAAGCTTCTCGACATTTTTGGCCAAAGTGCCGGCGCCGCCTAAAACCGGTGTTTCGGCGCTGTCGCTTTTCGCCGCCGGTGCGGCCCTGATTATTTTAACGCTCGTTTCTTATCTGCCCGGATGGCTGGTGGAAACCGACGTGTGGATTCGCTTGCAAGCGGCGCGTTCCGCCGCCAAAGCTCGGCAGGCCGTCGGCATTGCGGCGGCCAATTCGCTGATCTTCGTCGGTCTGCTGCCGATGGTGATCGGACTCTCGACGCTTTATCTTTATCCGCCCGTCAATGGTATTATTCCACCGGAGCTGAAAGACGGCGCGACGATCTTTGCGTCGCTGATGAACGACTATGCGCCGGTGTGGTTAAATGTTTTGCTCGGCGTTGGCTTGGCTGCAGCATCGATGTCCACGATTGACACCTGCGGCAATGTGGCCGCGCTGTCGATTTGCTATGATATCGTCGTGCCCGCGCTCAAGAATCGTTCACAAGCCGGCCGGCTGAAATTGGCGCGCGTGATCTCCGTGTTGGCGATTGTCGTGGCCTACATTTATTCATTATTCACCGAATCGTTGTGGGATATTTTTTATCTCTCGTCCGGCATTTTGACGACGACGATTTTTTTACCGATGGTGGCGCTTTTTCTGCCGAATGTGAAATCGCGGCAAGTGCAGGCCGCGATTATCGCCGGGTTTATCGGAACGCTGTTCTTTTATTTTTTGGAAAGCCGCGGCCACTTGGCTGCATTTGAGCCGTCATGGCTTGCCGCCACCGGCTTGGGATATATTTTATGGGGATTCGCGGCGAGCCTCATTGCATTTGTTAGCGCCAAACGATTTGGTTTTTCTTTTGCACATGCTCAATATGCACCAGAAACGGGGAATTAGACGATGATTCTTTTCGAAAGCCCAAACCTCGAAAAAATTCTGCGTGAAAAAGAAGGCCAGCTTTTTGACTTTAAGAGCGCGCGTCTTGATCATCGCGAAGTGGCGGCTCACTACGTGGCCTTTGCGAATGCGGATGGTGGTTTGCTCGCGGTTGGCATAGAGAAGGATGGAACGATCAGCGGCGTGAATGCCTACGAAGCTCAAATCAATGCTTTTCTCCAAGCGGCGTGGAATCTTTGTGTGCCGCCAATAATGATCGCCCATAAATTTGTGGATTGTGTTAATCACAACGGCAAGGCTGATCGAATCATGCTGATCGAAGTCGCCCCAGGACGAAAGTTGCACGCCACTTCCAAAGACGAAGTCTATCTTCGTATTGGCGATCAAAGCCGGAAACTCAATTTTGATGAACGCATGCAGTTGGCTTACGACCGCGGTGAAGCTTCGTGGGAAAGTGCGTCAGTGCCGGATTTTCCGCTTGAGGAGCTGGATAAAGGCTTGCTTCAACGTTATCGCCGGATGTGTGGCACCTCGCTCAGCTCGGAACGTTTGCTTGTGGCTCGTAATCTGACTGAGCAGAAAAACGATGAGATCATCCTGAATCGCGCCGGTGTTTTGCTGTTCGCCAAGAATCCTTATCGTTGGTTTCCTCGCGCCGATGTACGATTTTTGCGTTACGAAGGCACGGTCGCAGAAACCGGCCCGCGTATGAATCTGATCAAGGATATTCGTCTTGATTTGCCATTGCCGAAATTGTTGAACGAGGTGTTTCGGGTTGTCAGCAGCCAATTGCGCGATTTCGGAGAAGGCGTCGACCGCATGATTCGGGAAATGAACGCCATGGGTTTAGAACCGCCGGTGTTCGAGGAATATGCCTTCATGTTTCGCGTTACGTTGCACAACAATTTGGAGAAGCGGCAACTGCGGCAACCCGCTATACCCAATATCGAAGACAATCGCTTGGTCAATTTGAATGAGCGGCAGAAAAAAGCTGTGAGCTATTTGCAACGCACGGGCCGGATCACAGTCCAAGAATATTTAAATTTAAATCCAGGGCTCCACAAGCGAACTGCGCAGCGTGATTTCAAAGATTTAATTGACCTTAAGATCGTTAAAGCTGAAGGAGGAAAAAAGGATCGCTTTTATGTTTGGGTATTACCATAATGTCGTTTAAATGTCGTTTAAATGTCGCAAAAACGGTGGTAAACTATAGATAAGTAAATGAAAAAACATTGGATAGATGATTCGCCTAAAAATCATGTAAAATGGCCGATAAATGCTCCGAATCATGTCCGAAAAGTGGCGGATAAACATTGGCCTGTTCCATGAACTATTGAGAAGACCTATGAATTGTTGCACCCTCGAAGGCACCAACAAATTCTTCAACACGCAAGCGCACCGCCTGGAAAAACAATTCAAGAAAAAAGGCTTGCGCAAGGAACAGAAGCATCTCGCTGATGGCATCCGCCACAGCGGGATGAAAGACGCCGAAATTCTCGAGATCGGCTGCGGTGTCGGCGGCTTGCATTTGAGCCTGCTCAAAGACGGCGCCGCGAAGGCCACCGGCTTCGACATCTCCGAAAGGATGATTGCCGCTGCCCGCAAACTTTCCGCCGAAATGGGATTGCAGGAGCGCACACAATACCGGCACGGTGATTTTGTGGCGATGCACGACGAGGCACCGACTGCCGATGTGACCATTCTCGACAAAGTGATTTGCTGCTATGAAAATGCGCCGGAGCTTATAGCTCGTTCGACCGCTAAAACGTGTCGGATTTATGCGGTAAGCTATCCGCGCCAAAACCCCATTGTCAAGCTGGTTTTTCGGAGCACCAAATTTCTTCTCAAGCTTTTTCGGCAAGCGTTTCATCCTTATTATCACGAACCGAAGCAGGTTCAGAGATGGATTACGGAGGCCGGCTTTGAAAAAGTATATGAGAATGAAACCGTCGTTTGGCTTATACAAATCTTTGAAAGAAAGATGAATGGCAAAACCCATTGAATCACTAACGGATGAGGGCTGTCAGCGGATTGGTTTTTTTATCCATTGGCCGCTTTTATCCGTTGGTCAATAATTTTTAGCAAGTGAAGTTTTTGCGAACAACCAAGAGGTGATCCCATGCCAGATCTCAATATCAACTTCTGCGGAATCAAATCCCCGAATCCGTTTTGGCTGGCCTCGGCGCCGCCGACCAATAGCGCCTACCAAGTTGCGCGCGCGTTTGATGCCGGCTGGGGCGGCGCCGTGTGGAAAACCATTGGCGAGCCGATTGTCAACGTCACCAGCCGCTACTCCGCGGTGCATTACGCCGACAAGCGCGTGATGGGGCTCAACAACATCGAGCTGATCACCGACCGGCCCATTGAGGTGAATCTCCGCGAGATTGCCGACGTCAAAAAACGCTATCCCAACAACGCGCTCATCGTTTCGCTGATGGTGGAATCCAAACGCGAGGCGTGGCATGAAATTGTGAAACGCACCGAGGACACCGGCTGTGACGGCCTCGAGCTTAACTTCGGTTGCCCGCACGGCATGAGCGAGCGCGGCATGGGATCGGCGGTCGGACAGGTGCCGGATTATGCCTGCATGATCGTCGAGTGGGTGAAGGAAGTTGCCACCACGCCGGTGATCGTCAAGCTTACGCCGAACATCACGGACGTTCGTTACATCGCGCGCGCCGCCGCGCAAGGCGGGGCTGATGCAGTCTCGTTGATCAACACCATCAATTCGATCACGAGCGTCGATCTCGATACGCTCGCGCCGCGGCCGGCGGTGCGCGGCAAATCTTCGCACGGCGGCTATTGCGGCCCGGCGGTGAAACCGATTGCGTTGAATATGGTCAATCAAATCGCCGGCGATCCGGAGATGCACGCGTTGATGCATCGTGCAAACGGCAAGCAAAATGGCAAACCCTTTCGAGTTCCCATCAGCGGCATCGGCGGCATTCAAAGCTGGCAGGATGCGGTGGAGTTCATGCTGCTCGGCGCCACCAGCGTGCAAGTTTGCACCGCGGTGATGCACTATGGCTTTCGCCTCGTCGAAGGCATGATCGATGGCATGTCGAATTGGATGGAAGAGAAAGGCTTCCAAACGCCGGCAGATTTCATCGGCAAAACCGTCGATAGAGTGACCGACTGGGGCCATCTCGATTTGAATTACAAGCTCGTCGCGCAGATTCATCAGGAAAAGTGCATCCACTGCGGCCTGTGCTACATCGCTTGCGAAGATGGATGTCATCAAAGCATTCGCATGCAAGCGCAAAATGGGGTCAATTACTATTCCATTAAAGAAGAAAGTTGCGTCGGTTGCAACATGTGCATGATCGTTTGTCCGGTTGAAGGTTGTATCAATATGAAAGAAATCGACACTGGCAAACCGGAGATGTCGTGGAACACTTATCAACAATGGTTGGCCGAAGGCAAGATCGAGCCGATTCTGCCGCCAGAGCATGTTTAAATGATGTTCAAGGAAGCAGCTCGGCATGCGTAAGATTGACTATGATATCTGGTCATTCCTATCCGGCCAGCGCAAAATCCAAAAAACGAAAGTAAGTGTCGTACGACGAGATCGCGGGCAACTTGTGCGTACTTTTTCTGAGCTGGTTGAGCGGGTGGCGCAGTTGTCATTTCGCAATCCGGAGTTCGTGCTTTTTTTCCGCGGTCAGGCTAAAGATTTTCCCAACCGGAATGGCGCCTCGTCACTTTATTCCAGCATATTTCGTAGCCATACGAATTACTTAATGCAAGCTGAGGTCGAGCGCCGATTTCAACGGCTTCTGCGCGCCGAAGATCTCTTGAGTGAACAGTACGATCTTGATGGTGCCCGCCGCATTCGTATCCATCAGATCTTGCGGTGGGCCATTCTACAGCACTATGAAGTGTGTGCAACTCCTCTCCTGGACGTGACCCAGTCGCTGCGGGTGGCTTGTTCTTTTGCGCAACTACAGGTAAAAACCGGCGCTTTAATTTATGTGTTGGGATTGCCTCAGATCAGCGGCAGTGTGACGGCATCATCTGAACATGGTATTCAAATCATCCGATTGTTGAGCATCTGTCCACCCTCGGCTCTCCGCCCGCATTTCCAGGAGGGTTTCTTATTGGGTGAGTACCCCACGATTAGTTTTAAGACGAAAGCCGAATATGATCGTAATGAGTTTGATTTCGGCCAGCGTTTGCTCTGCAAGTTTCGGCTGGGACGCAAAGCTTCGTTTTGGACGAAAGACTTCCCGATGATTTCACAACGCGCCCTTTATCCTGATGCGCGTATGGATCGCCTGAATCGACTTGCACAAGCTATCAAAGCGCAATTATAAGCTCACACAGGGCTTCATCCATTCCTTAAACAGCGAGTAGCGCCTTGCAACATTTCTTCACACGCCTCATTCTGGCAATTGTCTTGCTCGTGGTCATCCCGGATAAGAAAAGTTCCTTCGCACAGGACCAGGCCAAAAGCTTGACGATCATCCACACCAATGATCTGCAATCGCGGCTGCTGGGCTTTGCGTCGAATCGGGAATATACGCCTTTTTTGATTTGACGATCAAGGCAGAAGATTCAAACTTGGGCAATCTGGTCGCCGACGCGATTCGCTGGAGCATCGATAAACATGAGCACGACCCAACACGGCCAAATACGCGAACGGCCATTGCAGTGGAGTCGAATGGGGTGATTCGGGATGATTTGTTTAAGGGAAAATCCAGCCTGCTGCAGGTTTCCGATCTTTTCAGGATCGTGCCGTTGGGCATCGGCATGGTGCGAGTTGACAGTTGGAGTCCGGCGCTACTTTAAACCCCCGCCGCAGGCTCGCAGCAGGGGTTCAAATCAACCAATCGTCGCGGCGATTTTAAGCCATCTTGCCTGCCATCGACGGTTTGTACATGGCGCCGGCAATCGCGCCTTGAATGGCGCCGGCAATCAGCGCGCCGGCCACCCAAAGCCATGAGAGCGCATACGGAAAGCCGTTGATGAACATGTGATTATACATGAACCATGGCATACTGAGAAACAATTGCGCCAGCACGCCGAACTGCACGCCACCCTTGACCCCGCCGCCAAAGCTGCCCATGACCCGCGACCAGAGGTAGACCAGCAAGGCCGACTGAAACAATTCGCCGATGAGAAGCCAGATATTGAATTCCTGGCTCTGCACAAAGGTCGCCGCGTTGGTCTGATAATAGTTTGGCCCCAAAAACATGCCGTGAAAGAGAAAGTCCCAAACAAAGGTGGCGACGAAGACCACGAGCGCCGTGAGACCGTACTTCTTGATATCCATTTTTCCTCCTTCTCCCGATCAAGCGGGATGGTTTGGTTAAACAACATGGTGGGTTGTAAAACTTTTCTCAACCATTCTCCGGATCAGCACAAACACCAGTCATAAGCGCTAGCGCCGATTTTTGCCCATATAAAGCAAAATCCTGCAATCAATGTCAAGAGAAATTTTAATTCGGCGAGTGTGAAGCGATTTTCATTTTGGGCCGGTCCAACCCAAATGGGTCAATCGCCATTTTTGAACGATAGTTCCAACACTCTTGTCTATCATTTGATTGTTAGGCAGGCGCAACAGAGTTGAAGAGCATCGACCTGTTTTTCAACGACAGGCGGATTCCGGAGAAAGGAGAGGAGGATAAGCGTAGATGAAAATTGTTTACAAAGATTTGGTGTCCTTGCTCAGCTTATGGCTCATGGGTTGGGCGTGCAGTCAACCCCAGTACATGCAATCGCAGGCAGATACCACATTCCGTGGCGACCCGCAGCACACCGGCGTTTACGCGACCAAAGCCGTGCACAAATTTAATGCAATAAAATGGGCGCACCGAACCAACGGGCCGGTGCGTTCTTCGCCGGCGGTGACGAATGACGCGGTGTATTTTGGCAGCGGCGATGGCTATTTGTACGCGGTGGATATTCAACGCGGTGAAGAGAAATGGCGCTGCAAAACCGAGGGCGCGGTGCATTCGTCGCCGGCGGTGGCGAATGGCGTGGTTTATTTCACCAGCCGCGATGGTTGCCTTTATGCTGTTGAGGCGCAGCGTGGAAAGCCATTGTTGAAATTTCAAACCGGCGAGCCTTTGCCTTACAAATGGGGTTTTGATTATTATGTTTCCTCGCCGTTGGTGGTAAATGGCGTCGTCTATTTCGGCAGCGAGGATGGCCATCTCTATGCGCTCGATATTCGCAGCGGCAAGCCGAAATGGAGATTCAACGCGCAGAGTCGCATTCGCAGCTCTCCGGCAATCGCCGGCAACATGATTTATTTCGGCGACATGAGCGGCTATTTCTACGCGATTGATGGCGAAACCGGCGCGCAGAAATGGCGTTTTGCGACCGAGGGGGTCAAATTTAATCCGGCGGAGTTTGGTTTTGATCGCTGCGCTATCGTTTCCTCGGCAGCGATCAGCGGCGACGTCGTTACGTTTGGCGGGCGCGATGGTTTTCTTTATGCCCTCGATCGGCAAACCGGCCAAGAGCAGTGGCGGCGTGATTACGAAATTTCGTGGGTGATTTCCTCACCGGCGATTTTGCATGAAACATTATTTACCGGCACGTCGGATGGACGTTTTGCGCATGCGGTCGATTTGAACACCGGAAAAGAAAAATGGCGGTTTAGCGCGACGGAAACGGTTTGGTCTTCGCCGGCGATTGCTGATTCTCTTGTATATTTCGGCGATGGCGGCGGAAATGTTTTTGCGCTCGATCATCGCAACGGCAAGGAGAAATGGCGCTTTAAAACCAAAGATCGGGTTTTCTCTTCACCGGTGGCGGCGGATGGCGTGGTTTACATCGGCAGCGACGATGGTTATCTCTACGCGTTGACTGGAACAGATTTCGAAGCGTCTCATGCTCAACGAACACGACGCGCCGTCTTTTGGGAAGCGAGCACCGGTTTCAATTGGTTCCGATTCGGCATTGATGAACAGATTCGCGATTATTTTGTGCGCGAAGGCTATGAAAAGCTGGACGCCAAAGCACTCGCGCAATTTATGCAAGATGGCGTTGCCACCAAAACGCCGAGTGTCGTCGTGTTCGCTGCGTGCCGCGTGCCAGCGACAGTTATAAATGATTCTTCGGAAGCGGCGTTGTTGCGGCAATATCTCAATGCCGGCGGCAAAGTGGTTTGGCTCGGCGCGCCGCCGCTGGCTTACAAACGCGATCCAAAAACCGACCAGGTGGTCGCTCTCGACTTCGTCATTCCCGAGCGCATCATCGGTGTGCGCTATCCTGGTAATAGCGCGATCGGAGTAGGAGGGTGGTATCAATCGACAGTCACTGCGGAAGGCGTGAAATGGGGATTGGTACGTGACTGGTGGATCGGCGGCTTTGCGGTCGATGTCGATCAAGTGACGACTGTGCTGGCGCACGATGAAACCGGCCGCGCCTCGGCGTGGGTGAGAAAATACGGCGGCCCGGAAGGAACTGGCCTCGTGCAACTCTGGCACAAGCGCGATGGGCAGGAAGATCTGATCGCCATCAAAGCGGTGGCGGAGTACGGGTTGCGATAGAAGCAATTTCGAAAAAACCTTCGAGGAGCATTTAAAAATGTGCATGCCGTCTTTTAATTTTTTTCGCGGTCTTTTCTTTGGGAGCGCCATTCTGGCAGATTTGTTTTTCGGTACGCCAACAAGCGCGCAAAGCTCGAGCGCAACCCTCGTTCTGCCAAGCCGATATGTTGAAGGCCTTTTTTATGTGCAGCCTATCACAACCAAAGGAGATACGTTTAACTTCTATACGGATACCGGCGGCGGCCTCTTCATCTATCGAGCCGCGGCTGAACGCTTTGAGTTGCCCATAATCAATATTGGGGGAGAAGGAGACGAGGCTTTTTTTCTCACCTCTTTGCCTGCGTTCAAACCGGAAGCGATGATTCCTTTGCCTGAGAGCCGCGAAGGGCGCTTGCCCGTTTTTGCACCTGCTGCGAACGAGCGCGAAGCCATGATGGATTTTGACGGCATGCTCGGGCAGGAATGGTTTGCCGGCCGGGTTTGGACTTTTGATTATCCACAACGCCGGCTGCTTTTGCACGCATCTAATGAAGTGTTGAAAAAAGCTGACGATCGACATCGCGTTGTCCTCGGTTTTAAGACCGATGAATCCGGCGCACGCTTGCTCAATTTCCCGCGGATTCAAGCCATGATTGACGGCGAGAATCTTGATTTGCTCTTCGACACCGGCGCAACTACGACGCTGTCAGACTCGGCTTTATCTGTCTTGAAAGACAATCGGCCGGCAGAGCGGGCGACGAGCTTCATTGCCACGACAACCTTTGAGAAATGGCGGAAGCGGCATCCCGACTGGCGTGTGATGGCAAGAGCGGAAAAAGAAACCGGCGAGGCCATGATCGAAGTGTCAAAGATTACTCTAGCTGGCTACAGCGTCGGGCCGGTTTGGTTTACGCGGCGCCGCGACAAAAATTTTCACGAGTTCATGTCGCAGTTCATGGACAAACGCGTTGAAGGCGCATTGGGAGGAAGCGCGCTTCGTTACTTTCGCGTGACGGTCGATTATCCGAATGCCGTCGCTCTATTTGAGAAATAACTGCCGCGGATGAGGCGAGCAGCCGTCTTTAGACGACTTGAGCTTTGGACCGGCGATTTTAATGCAGGCTCGGCAAATCATCGGGCAAACATCGGCCTTCCATTGTGGCAAAGTTTTCTGGGTTTCGTATATTGCACAAAAACCTCAGGAGAGGTTTGCCATGTTTTCACGACAACTCATCCAATTACTTTTCGCCGCCCTGTTTATCTTCTCGGCTGCAAACGCACAATCGAACCACGTTAACGATGCGCTCGGCCGCAGAATCGATTCCGTTCTTGTCGCTCTCGAGCAAAAAGGGTTCGCCGGCAGTATCTTGATCAAATTTAAAGAACACATAAGATTCGATCATTCGCTGTGTCTCGCAACTGCGGAAAGTCTTTGGCGACCCCGAGCTGATTGAGGCCATTACCAAGCGGGGATACCGTTTGAACTCAGCCGTGATGTTTTTAGATAACAACGATGCGATAGCAGTTGAAAAAGTTCTCCCCAAAGCGTCGGGTTGGCAGAAACATTTGCGTTGGGCTATTCCATTGCTCTTTGGGTTGATGGCAACGATGGTGGTTTGGGGAAACCCCAGCTTTCCGTATTGGGGCGTAGGCGCGGCTATCGTCATCGCGGCGTCGGTGATCGGGGTTCTACTCACGCCGGCGATTGTGAAGACAATCGCCGACTTTTGAGATGCTCACTTCACAAACACTAAAACTTCTCCGCGCAAGGCAATGGTAATCGTCGAGTCCGGCAACGGGCTTTTGTCGTTCCACGAAAGAAGACGCCATTGCGTACCTACCAACGCGCGAGGATCCATCGGGAATACTTCCCGCCTCTTGAACGTCAGAGTCGTTTTCCGCCGGCATTGGCGATTTCGAGATGATCGTCTATCGCACGAAAAGAATGCGCGTCGACGATCGCTCGGCTAAAGGCTTGCTCCTGCGCCATCACACCATTCGGCGATGAGCAGAGCATCTCGGTCATCGCGACTTCATCGAATTTCAAAGCGCCGTCACTGGTGGCGGTGTACTTGCCGCCATAGGCGTTGCACCCGGCAAATCCGCCGGCCTCAGAGTTGGAAAACTCCAGCGTAATGTTTGTATTCGGCAGCAGACTCTTGCCGCTCAGTTGCGTGAGTATCCAGTCGGTACCCTTGAGATCGATGATTTCATGACGTAACGGCTCGTTGCTTCCACTGCAAGCTGCCAGTGCAAGGCTCATCAAGAGCGGCATGATGAGTTTTGTTTTCTGGGATTGCATTTCTGTATTTCCTCCTGCCATGGTACGGTGGTTGAACAAGCACATGTCATGAGATTGCACCTCGATGCCTATTTGTTCCTCAAAATACTGAACGTTTATTCAGAGAACTGATTTGGAAGAATTGAACAGAATAAACATTCCGGAAAACCCTGCTCGCTGCACCTCCTCAAGCTAATGCCCCATTGGGGTTACAACTGATGATGCAACACCGCGGGAGATACACCGTCTTTATTTTCAATGTCGAAGAATATCTCGAGAAAGGAGAGAACATGAGCGAATTGACTCGTCGAGATTTTTTGAAGCACGCGAGCTTGGGCTTGGCTGCAACCGGTGTTGCCGGACTCGTGTTGCGCGCCGAAGCCAAACCCACTGCTGCGAGCAAGAACATCGAAATCAGCGAGAGCGTGTTGCAACAAATGGGCGAACCGCCGCTGCCGATTGTGATGCAGGATAATCTCAAGCCGACACAGAAGAGCCAGCTTGGGCCGTTTTATCGCGCTGGTGCGCCGTTTCGCGCCAAAGTGACGCCGCCGTTTGAGCCGGGAACCGTGCTCATCGTTTCTGGGCGCGTTTGGGCTTTTGATACGAAGAGGCCTCTTTCCGGCGCGGTGCTGGATGTTTGGCATGTAGACCACAACGGCAATTATTCCAGCGGGGATAGCAGCGATAAAAACGGCTTCAGAAATCGCGCGCGGCTCATCACTTCGGAGAGCGGTTATTACGAGTTCGAGGCGATTCACCCGATTGCCTACGAGCCAAATCCTGGCTTCTGGCGCTCGGCGCACATTCATTACAAGATCACACATCCGGGCTACAAAACGCTGATCACCGAGCTTTTCTTTGAAGGGGATCCGAAACACGACATCGATCCGCTTTTTCAGACGGCACTGATGGTGAAGATTGCAAAGCAACAAGCCAACGGCCAAACGTATGAGTCAGCGATATTCGATATTGTTTTGGAGGCGGGAACCGGAATGCAGGGAGATTGAAACTCAAGGAGCTTATATGCACAAACGTTGCAGCATTATCATCCGCCAACTCGTACTTTCTATTTTCATCCTGGCATGTGCTTCAGCGCCGGCACAAATTTTAAACTCGGTTGAAGTCGAGCCGAATCATTCCACCATCGGGTTTGTGGTGCCGATTGCCGGCGGCATCACAAAAGTAACAGGAAAGTTTACCGATTTCAAAATCACCTTGTCTTGGAACGAGCCGCTTTCAAAAAATTCCGATCTAACCAAATGCTCGATTAACGCCGCCATCAAAGCCGCGAGCATCAACACCGGCAATGTCGATCGTGATAAAGATTTGCAAGGAGCGAAATTCTTTGATGTGCAGAATCATCCGGAGATCGCGTTTCAAAGCAAGCTCGTTAAGAAGAAGGACAATGAATATCTATTGGTGGGAGATCTGACCATGCGGGGCAAAACCAAAACCCTCGAGCTGCCGGTGGCGGTGACCGGCATGAGTCCGACCGAAGATGGCCGACCGGTGTGGGGCTTTTCGACGAGATTGAAATTGAATCGAAAAGAGTTTGATATTGGCACGGATTGGGTGCACTCGGCGATTCCCAATTTCATCGGCGATGAAGTAACGGTCGAAATTGATCTGTGGACGCGACCGCCTAAGAAGAAGCAATAGTTTTTGGTGAATTGGTAGAGACAAATGGACAGCATATTCCATTTAGCTCAAATCAAAGATCAGGCTGTTCGCAAACACAGCTTTGCCTGGATTGCACTGTGTCTGGCGCTGGCGGTGCACGTGATTGATGAGACTCTCACCGATTTTCTGTCAGTCTACAATCCGGCGGTCCAAGCCATTCGCAGCAAGTTTCCTCTCTTGCCGTTACCAACCTTTTCGTTTGAGGTCTGGCTGTCAGGTTTGATCTTCGCCATTTTACTCTCGCTTTCTCTTTCGATATTGGTTTTCCGTGGTTCCAAGTGGATGATGCCATTGTCCTATTTCTTCGCGGTGATCATGCTGTTGAACGGCGCGCTGCATATCACCGGCTCATTTTATTTTGGGCGAATGATGCCGGGAGTCTATTCGTCGCCGTTATTGCTCGCCGGTTCGATCTATTTGTTTGTTTGCACAAGAAAGGAAAAAAAACCATGAAATTAAATCGCAACCTTCTCGTTTTGATATTGAGCATCGGCAGTACGCTCGGCTTTGCGCAAGACAAACAAATTTCTCCAACACTGCTTTCGCTCTTTGACGCCGAACGGGCTTTTGCGAAAAGGTGCGGCGAGGTGGGCATTCGCGCCTCGTTTTTGGAGTTTTTTACGGATGATGCCATCGTGTTTCGGCCGCATCCGGCCAAATACAAAGAAGCGGTGAAGGATCGTCCAGCTCCGCCGAATCCGTTGGCTTATGCGCTGGAGTGGGAACCGATCTTCGGCGAGGTGTCCGCAGCGGGGGATATGGGATACGACACCGGTCCCTCAATTTTTACAGACAAGACCGCCGAGAAACCTACTCCACAATATGGATTTTTCTTTTCCGTGTGGAAGAAACAAGCGGACGGCAATTGGAAGGTCGTTCTCGATGTTGGCGGCGCCGAGACAAAGGAGCTTTACAAAGGATCGCGTGAAATGAAGACGGCTCCGGTGATGGCTGAAAATGCGATGAACGCGAAAGAAGTAAACGTGGAGGCCGAACGCGCCAATTTGCTGAATGCCGAGCGCGCTTTTCTGAAATCGGCGCAAACCGATGGCATGGCCAAAGCGTTCGCCAAGCATTTGAGCCGAGACGCGCGCCTGCATCGCAACGGTGTGCACCCGGTTCTTGGACATGATGCCATCGCGCAGTTTCTCGCCAAAGCTTCTTTTATTCCAACGTGGGAGCCGATGTTTGCCGACGTCGCGCAATCCGGCGATTTGGGTTACACGTACGGCAGCTATGAGTTGAAAGAAACGAGCAACGCTGGCGCCATTGCGGAAAAAGGATACTACGCACGCGTGTGGAAACGCGGGCCGAATGGCCAGTGGCAAGTAGTGCTGGACACCACCAGCCCGCTGCCGCCGGAAGGAAGATAATGATGAGATAAGAGTTATATCCGGAGCTACCGAGTCATACTGATTCATTCATCCGGGGGATTCGCCAAATCCGGATACCCTAGGTGATGATGCAAAGAAGTTTTTATGCGGGATGTTTATAACGGTTTTTCGTAAACCCGATAGCGCTTGTAAATTTGGGCGCCGATCAGCTTCATGCTCCGGTTGATGAGTGTATTGCTCTCCAGCGTCCAGGAGAAATCGGCGGTCTCGAATCCCGCCGCCAGGCCCTGCCGGAAAGTTTCCGTATAGAGCGCCGCGCCGATGCCGCTGTGGTTTTGCAGCTTTTTCACCACGCCGAGCGTAATCACGCGCATCTGTTTGATGCGGCGGCTGTGGTACAACACTTTGAAAACGCCGAATGGCAGCAACCTGCCGTTGATTTTTTTCAGAGCGAGATTGAAATCCGGCAGTGACAGCGCAAAGCCCACCGGCTCGCCATCTTTTTCAGCAACGAGCGCCAAGCGCGGATCCACCACCGGCTTCAAATCTTTTGCTAAAAATTCAAACTCGGCGTCCGTCATCGGCACAAACCCCCAATTTGCGCTCCACGCGTCGTTATAGATTTTTTTGATGATTTCCACCTCGCCCCAAAAATTTTTCATATTCATCGTGCGCAGCCGCAGATTTTCGTCCTGCAAAACTTTTTCGCCGACCCGAAGCACTCGCGGATTGACGCCTTGTTCCTTGGTCAGCCACCAAGCGTAAAGATCCATCACCTTGCCGAATCCCGTCTTCTCGATTAGCTCGACATAATAGCGCGGGTTGTAAGTCATCAAAATCACAGGACTCGAATCGAATCCCTCAACGAGCAAGCCGAAGGTGTCGTTGCTGGAATAGTTGGCTGGGCCGCGCAAAACCGTCATGCCGCGCTCACGCGCCCAATCCGCTGCCTTTTCCAGAAGCGCCTTTGCCACCGCCTGATCGTTGATGGATTCAAAAAAGCCAAAAAAAGCGCAGCGCTGGTTGTGAAATTTGTTGTGGTTATTGTTGAGAATGGCGGCGATACGGCCGACGGTTTCGCCGTTGCGCCTGGCCAGAAAAAAATCGGCGGTGGAGTGTTGGAAAAAGGGATGTTTCTTTTTATCTAAGAGCTTCTTCAAATCCATAATCAGCGGGGGAACCCAATGCGGATCGCCATGGTAAATTCTCCACGGCAACAGCATAAATTCGCGCCATTCGCGGGAGCTGGTGATGGGTATAACCTCGATAGTGGGCAAAAGTTTTTACCTTTTCTTTAAATCCGTTGGCAGCCTTTATCCGTTGGGCTTAATTTATCAGTTGGGGATATAAAGTTTTTTGGTTTTGTTTGGCTGCTTCAAACACCCTCACATTTGTTATATTGAGAAAGCATTTACGGAATCAGCCCAAATTCGCGGCCGATACGGCCAAACACTTCCAACACATGATCGAGCTCGGCCTCGGTGTGAGTGGCCATGTAGCTGGTGCGAATGCGGCCATGACCCGGCGGCACCGCGGGCGTGATCACCGGGTTGGCGAAGATGCCGTTGTCGAACAGTAATTTCCAAAACGCGAAGGTTTTCATGTCATCCCCGACAAGAATGGGGATGATCGGCGTCACCGACTTGCCGGTGTCGAAGCCGAGCGCGTCAAATCCGGCTTTCATCTTGCGGGTGTTTTTCCACAAGCACTCGATGCGTTGCGGCTCCTGCTCGATAATGTCGAGCGCCGCGAGCACCGAGGCGGTGGCCGCCGGCGGCATGCTCGCCGAGAAAATCAGCGCGCGGGCGTGATGCTTGATGTAATCGATGACGTACGCGTCGCCAGCGATGAACCCGCCGAGCGAAGCGAAAGACTTGCTGAACGTTCCCATCACGATATCGACTTTGTTCTCGAGGTCGAAATGCTCGCCGGTGCCGCGGCCGTGCTTGCCCAAAACGCCTATCGAATGGGCATCATCGAGCATGATTCTCGCCTCGTATTTCTCCGCCAACTTGACGAGATTCGGCAAATCGATAATATCGCCTTCCATGCTGAAGACGCCGTCGGCAACGATCAGCTTGCCGCCGGAATTGGGGTGGCGCTTGAGCAAGCGCTCGAGATCGTTCAAATCGTTGTGCTTGAATTTGACGGTTCGTCCAAAGGAGAGCCGGCAGCCGTCAACGATGCTGGCGTGATTGGCGCGGTCGGTAAAAACGAAGTCGTCTTTGCCAACCACGGTGGCGATCGTGCCGAGATTGGTTTGGAAGCCGGTTGAAAAACACAAAGCCGCTTCGCGCTTCATGAAGTTTGCCAAACGCTGCTCGAGCTCTTCGTGCAATTTGAGCGTGCCGTTGAGAAAGCGCGAGCCGGTACATCCGGAACCGAATGTTTCGACCGCCTTCTGAGCCGCTTCTTTCACCCGCGGATCCTGAGTCAGGCCAAGATAATTGTTGGAGCCGATCATCACCAGCTTGCGGCCGTCGATGACGACCTCCGAATCAGCGCCGGATTCGATCGCTTTGAAATAAGGGTACCAGCCTTCCGTTCTGCCCTGCTGCGCTCGCGTAAAGTTGCGACACTTGTCAAAAAGGTCCAAACCTATCCTCCTCGGGTTGAATGTGAAGTTTTTGCAATAATCACAAAAATATGTTAAATTAGATAAATATAAGGAATGGCGCTTTCGAAAGCAAGCGCTAATCTGTTCGTCTTAATAAGTCCCCAATTGGAGGTGACATGCGTACACTGGTGACCGGAGCGACTGGTTTTATCGGCAGCCTTTTAGTGGAACGTTTGCTAGATGGGGCACAACAAGAGGGGAAAGAACCTGCACGGGTCTTTTGTTTGGTTCGTCGCGCCATTTCCGGTACTTGGTTGGAAAATGTGCCGGTTGAATTGGTGCATGGCGATCTCTTTGCAGACGCCACGTTGATTCCGGTTCTTTCAGAAGTGTCGCATGTGATACATTTGGCCGGCGTAACCAAAGCGAGAACCGAAGCCGAATACTTTCATTCCAACGGCGAGACCACCCGCCATTTTTTGCGGCTTTGCGCCCGCCACGCCCCAAATCTGCAAAAATTCGTTTATATCTCCAGCATCGCTGCGGCCGGGCCGAGTCCGGATGGCCGCCTGGTTACTGAAGACGAGCCGCCGCGGCCCATGTCGATTTACGGTCGCTCGAAACTGGCGGGCGAGCTTGCCTGCCAGGAGTGGCGCGGCAAGTTGCCCATCACCATCATTCGGCCGCCGGTGGTGTACGGTCCGCGCGACAAAGACGTGTATCAATATTTCAAGCAAGTCAAAATGGGGCTGCGGCTGCGGCTCGGCCGCCACGAGCGCAAAGTGAGCATGATTCACGTGCATGATCTTGTCGCCGGCATACTTCTCGTCAGCGAGCATCCTCGCGCCGTTGGAGAGACTTACTTCATGACGAATCCTCACCCTTATGACTGGCACGAGCTTGGCCAAGCCGTAGCAACGGCCATGCAGCGCAAAACGCTCTCGATTGCCGTTCCAGAGGCGGTAGCGCCGATGCTGGCCGCGGTGAGTGAACTGGGCGCCAAAATCACCAATAAACCGGCGTTGCTCAATTTTGATAAAGTTGCTGAAATGCGGCAGTATTACTGGGTTTGTTCCGGAGAGAAAGCCCGGCAACAGCTCGGCTTTGTGCCGGCGTTATCCATTCAGGCGGGCCTGCAGAATACTTATCAATGGTATCGGGAAAAGGGCTGGCTTTAACAACGATTTCGTGGCCATCGTACTTTTTGGTACGATACCAATTGGTACGATTCGTATGTAATTTTTGAAACTAAAACTTCATATCCTTTCACATGTGAGAGGCCAAAACCTCCGGCAGCTTCGCCTGCGCAATTTCCCAAAGCCGGCGCAAATCCGCCTCGGTGACGCGCAGATGGCTGACGACGAGCCGAATTACGAACCACTCGCGCAATTTGGTATGGGATAAAAACGCTTCGCCGGTGCGATTGATGGCGTGCATAAGCTGCTCGTTCAGGCGATTCAAGGCGATTTCATCAACCCAGCCTTGGGGATGGGCGCGAAAGCAGATTGTGGTCAACGGCACCGGCGCCATGAGTTCGAAGTCGGGATGCGCCTCCACCCATTCGACAAACAACTGCGCGAGCCGAAAATGCTCGCGAATGCGTTTGGCGATGCCTTCAACGCCGAAATATCTCATTACGAACCATAGCTTCAGCGAGCGGAAACGTCTTCCGAGCGGAATGCCGTAATCCATATAATTCGTCGCCTCGTCGCCTTGCGAAGTGCGCAAATATTCCGGCACGAGGCTGAAGGCGCGGCGCAGCACCTCGGGCTTGCGGGTGAAGAGCACGCTCAAGCCCATGGGCACGAACATCCATTTGTGCGGATTGACGACGAACGAATCCGCGCGATCACAACCGGCGAGAATATGGCGCATCTCCGGCACAATCGCCGCTATGCCGCCGTGCGCGGCATCGACGTGCAGCCAAATATTTTCGCGGTTGCAAATTTCTGCAATGGCCGGAACCGGATCGATGCTCGTGCACGACGTGGTGCCGATGGTTGCCACAGCACAAAAGGGAAGCCAACCTTCGCGCCGGTCATCCGCAATGGCCTCGGCTAATGCTTCGGGCTGCAGGCGAAATTCATCATCCACCGGAATCCGGCGGATGCCTTCCATGCCGATGCCGATGAGCAGCGCGGCTTTGTCGATGGATGAATGCGTGTACTCCGAAATGTAAAGCCGCAGCCGCGGCAATTCATTTCGGCCGGACATGCCGCGCTCGCGAATTTGCAAATCAACGAGCTGCTCGCGCGCCGCGGCTAGCGCGTGCAGCGTGCTATTCGAAGCGCCGTCAAAGATGATACCCCAAAAATTTCCCGGCAAGCCGAGCATCTGCCGCAGCCAATCGAGCGTCACTTCTTCAAGCTCCGTCGCGGCCGGACAGGATTGCCAGATCATGCCGTTGATATTGAATGCCGTCGCGAGCAGATCGCCGAGAATGCCCGGCCCGCTGCCGGACGAAGTAAAATAGGCAAAGAAGCGCGGATGGTTCCAATGCGTCATCCCCGGCATGATGACGCGATCCACATCGGCAAGAATATCCGTCATCGCCTCGCCCTTTTGCGGTGGCGATGGCGGAAGCCGGCGGCGAATGTCGCCCGGATTGACATTGGGAAAAACGGGATGATTTTCAATTGCTTTCAGAAAATCCGCCACCCAGTCGATGAGTTGGTGACCGTGCCGGCGGAATTGCTCCGCCGGCATGTCACCAGAGGTATGATTGTTATGAGGAGGAGGTAATGCGTCTTTCAAAGGTGCTCCTTTTTACAAACCCAGTCGAGCCGGCTGGCTGCGCCCGTAGGGGTTACTGATCACATTTCGCGCGCTTCATGGGGAAGTCAATTTTTTTTAATTTGCCTTTGCTCATGCCTTCGATCGCCGCCGCGAGCGAGCCGTCTTTTTCCAAACGATAAAAGATGCGTTGTGGAAAATCGTGCTCGGGATTTTCAAACACGGCTTCATTATTCTCATATTTGACGAGCTTGAACGAAGCCTCCGCTTGTCCCGAGGGTTTGGCGATGTAAAAAATATTGCCTTCCTGCTCGCGGAGTTGCAAAAATTCAAAAGCCACGGTTTTGCCACCGGCTACCGTCCGGCTCATTCCCAACATGGTTTGTCCGGACGGCTTCATCCAGTGCTCGAGGGATTCACGCCCACCGCCGCTGCCGTCCCAACACCCGGCGAGCCAGGCAAAATCGGCGATGGTGGTTTTTTGCTCTTGCGCGGCCGCCGTTCCAAACGTCAGCAGACAGGCGCAGATCAGCGAGTAATGTTTGATGGTCATAACGCTTCCTCCGATATTTGGGTTCCAATCGGGCCAACTGACCGGTCACTTCTGCACGATCTGTTGCATCGCAAATTAGCTATAGTGACCGGTCAGTGGCTTTACATAAGGATTTACCCAAATATACAAAACATTACTCAATTGTATTGTAAAAATCCGACAAGCGTTTTTTGCGGGTAAAGTATTCGGACATCTTGTGATCCTGGCTGAAATAGGCCGTGGGGTTCTGTCCGGAAAATTCCCTGAAGTCGTGGATGAAATGCGCCTGATCGTAATACCCGCATTCCGAGGCAATAAAGCTCCAATTGACGGTTTGATTGCGCTCGACGGCCTTGAACACTTTCTGGAATCGCAACGTGCGGCAAAGAAATTTTGGCGTTATTCCCACCGTCGTTTGAAACTTGCGCTCGAGCTGTCTCTCACTCACGCCGAAATTTCGCCGCAGCCGCTCTATTGACACCAAGCCTTCTCTGGCAACGATCATTCTCACAACGGCATCCATGAGCCGATCGGCGTTGCGCCGTTGTTCCAAGCGCGTGAGCAGCGTCGTTTCAATGATGCCAATGCGCTCCCGCACCGAACGCGCCGAGTGGATTCTATCCGCCAGTTCTTTTCCGGCGCGAATCCAAACGCTGTCGAAGCCGATGATCTGGTCGGTCAATTCGCTGAGCGGAAATTGAAAAAAAGGATAAGCGCCGCCGGGGTGAAAGCGCACGCCGAACAGCTTCACTCGTCCGGCCGGCTCGATCATCGCGTAGCGCCGCATCTGACCGGCGACGAGCGTTTGCGGTTGGATCTCAACCACGCGGTTTGAATGATAACGTTTGAACGAATCAGCCAAATTAAAAATCAACTCGACACACCCATCGGGCAAAATTCTTTCCGGCGAAGTCGCCGAAGATTTCCCGCCGCTCTCCAATGTCCAAAAGCATTCGATGTACTTGGCAAGATACGGGCTGGGTGGAATCGCTCGGTAGCGCATATACGGAATCTTAAGCCTCGTTGAATTCGTGCTGGTACTTGACCGTTCCGGAACGACCTCGCAACGCCCCTTTACGCAACTCAATCACCATAAACGCTTCATCCGGCGCGTTATATTCACATTTGATGCCATACTTGCTGGCCGGAACAAACCCGAATCGCGGGTAATACTCCGGATGCCCCAGCACAACGACGCACGCATGGCCAGCCTCCCGACATTGTTCTAAACCTTGGTCGATCAGCGCTGATCCTATGCCCGTTCTCTGATATTCCGGCAAAACCGCCATCGGGCCGAGACCAATGGCAGAGAATGACTTCCCTTCTGACTCAATTGTCATGGGGCTAAAAAGAATATGCCCGACGATTTTATTGTCTTGCACGGCAACGAGCGAAAGCATCGCCTTGCTGTGCGCACGAAGTGCATCCACGAGGTCCGCTTCATTGGGCCGGCCAAACGCACGCTCGTTGACGTGTCGAACACCGGCGAGGTCTTTGGGTTGTTCTGGGCGAATAGTTACCATCTTGGATCGGGCTTTCCAATATGGACGGCGAGAGCGCAAAAACGTTTATCCCCGAGTGAGCCTGGCGAGAAGAGTTTGATGAGATTTCATTTCTTTCTCAAATAGAGCAGATCATATTGCACGTTCCAAGTTTTTCCCTCATCCGTAGAAACTTCGCCCAATTGCCGGACGCGATCCGGCCCGAGATTGAACAGCGTCATGCGGCGTAGTTGCTTGCTCCCATCCGGCCCGGCCTGTTCGGCGAGAAATTCCATGCGGTCGTTTTTGAACTCGCCGATAAATTCGGTGATGGTGCCGCGATCATTCACCCACGTTTGTTGCCATTGGCGACGCGTAGCATTGTAAATGCTGAAGCTTTTGCCGTTCATTCCAAACGTGCCGCTCCAATTTTCAAAAATAACACAATCGCCCAAGATGAGCTGCACGCTGCTCTTTCCCGCGGGTTGCCCGCTGGTGGTTTGAACGTCCCACTCGCCAATCCAAAAATCAAATTGCCGGTACTCGGGCGAGGCGGTGCAGGGTTTTACAGCTTTTTGCGCCTGCGACAACAGTTCCTTAAAGCGCGGGTCATCGTGCAAGCTTGCCAAATCCGCATCGCCACTAATTTGCTCCGGCTGAAAGAAGCCCGTCGACATAATTTTATTCAACACCGCAAACGCCTTGTCTTTGTCGTTCAGGCGCGCGTATGCGCAAGCGAGGTTGTATTGCGTAATCGGGCTGCTGCTGTTGATCGCGACGGCTTTCTCATAAGCTGCAGCCGCCTTGTCATATTTGCCCAGCGAAAGCAGCGTAGCGCCCAATTGATTCCACGCTTGAAAATTGGCCGGCTCTTTCTTGGTGATGTTCTCGAAAGCTTTTGCCGCATTCAGCCAATCCTTATTTTGAAAAAGCGCATTCGCTTCGTCCATTGCGGTTTTCTGAGAAGAATTTTGCGCCACTGCTGGCAACGCCACGGCTATAGCGAGCAACACAAAGAATGCAACGAATTTTTGAAGACAGTCTTTCATTGTTTTTTATCTCCAGATCAATGTAATAAAAAATTGCCCCAGCGGTTGAATTAAGACCAACGATAAAAACATCCGTTGGTCTTAATTCATCCGTTGGTGATTTTTGTCTTTTACAACGATAGAAATTGCTCGTATTACTTCTTTCTCGTATAATGAATCTGCCAATTAACCTTCCACGTTTTCCCGCCGTCCTCCGAAGCCTCCCAATTCCAATCGAGCTGGTTTTTGGCAATGTTGTGCCACACCATGCGCTGGATGATCTCCTTGCCATCTTTCGTCGTGGCTTGGCGCGAAAGGATCATTTTGCCGTCTTTAAATTCGCCGACGAAATCCAAATAACTGCTTTGATTATCCACCCAAGTTTGTTGCCATTTGCCCAAGCGCTGGTTATAAACCGAGACGCTCATGCCGCGCAGTGAGTTCGGCGCCAGATCGACAAAATTTTCCTCGATAACGGCGCTGTCGAGGATGGCTTTGATGCTATTGGTACCGCGGCCGGTTTGGCCGGCGGGCAACCCGCTTTGCTCGCCCGGCCAGGTTAAATCCCATTCGCCCAACCAAAAATCAAACTGGCGTTTTGCCGGCGCGGACACCACCTCGTCGTCTGGCATTAAACAAAAACCCGTGAACACGGCAGCCGTTGCCAAAGCGCTCAAGGCGAGGACGGTGATCAGTGTGATTAGTTTGATAGATTTTGACATCGATTCACCTTAAATGGTTTTGCCTTTAAATATTGCCTGAATCGTTACGAGGCAGCTATTTTGCTAAAATCAATTTCTTCGTTTGCGTAAAGGAATCCGTCTCAATTTTGTAAAGATAAATGCCGGAAGGAAGAATTTCACCTTTCGCATCTTTGCCATCCCAAGTGGCGGTATGCGATCCGGCTTCTTGTGCGCGGTTCACGAGGGTGACGAGTCTTTGGCCAAGCACGTTATAAACACTCAAGACGACTTGCGTGCTCTTGGGAAGCGTGTAGGTAATCGTAGTTGCGGAATTAAACGCAGATGTCTGTAGAGGATTCGGATAGCTTTGACTCAAGGCAAAATCGGCGGGAAGCGGCGAACTGTTTTCTTTGACGCCCGTCGGGATGCCGCTGCCCTCGGTAACGATAATAAAACGATTGACCGGAACATTGCTCGCAACCTCGACGTTGCCGGAGGGCCATTCAATTTTGAGTGAATCGATCAAAGTCGCATTGCCAAAACCGAAATGCGCATTCAACATACTCTGCCCGTTGAACGTGTTCTGGCTGGAGATTTCCCGAAGCTGCCAAATCGCCTTGCCGTCGATCGTGGCTTTCGCGCGCACTTTAGCGCCGATGGCGGAACGGTTCGACGCCGTGCCAATACAAAGAATATTGATCCAACTGTTGCCGTTGGTCAGATCGTTGCGAAACAGCGCCTTGGTCGCGCTGGCGCCGGTTACATAAATATCCAAATCTCCATCGTTGTCATAATCGCCTGCCGTCGCGGAAGCGTGGCGATTGGTTCCAGCCACAAAGTCGCCCGTACCGGCGCTGGTAAAAGTGCCGTCTCCGTTATTCCTGTAATAGCGTCTTGACCTTCCTTGTTCTTGCGTGACTAACACATCCAGGTCGCCATCGTTGTCGAAATCACCCCAAACCGAGGCCAGTGAGGCATCGACAGTTGTAACGATACTGCCAACTTGTGCACCAGTCATACGCGTGAATATACCGTTGTCGTTGCGATAAAGATTGTTTGCTAGTCCATTCGTCGTTTGCGAAGCGCCATAATTGGTGAGAAACGCATCGAGATCGCCGTCGTTGTCGTAATCAATCCAGTTCCAGACCTGACCATCCACCAGATCCGTGGCGATGGGTGCGGTAGTGATGCGCTCGAAATTTGCGGCGCCGGTTTCCTTCAACATGTTGCGGTAAAGATAATCCGGCGCAAAATTGCCGTTCGCCGGGCCGCTGCCGATGAATAAGTCTATGTCGCCATCATTGTCGTAATCCGACCACGTCGCCACCGTGTAAGGCGCCAGCGCAGTGACAAACTCACCGGCCGTCACACGCGTAAATGTGTAATTCGGCGGTCCATCATTGTGAAACAAGTGATTGGGGGTGGGTGGCATTTGCCCAACGAAACCGGCAGGATGCGTAATGATTAAATCGACGTTGCCGTCATGATCATAATCGGCCCAAGCGCAAGCCCAGCCTCGCGTCGCCAAGCTGTCACCGATTTCGCCTGTCGTAATTGGCGTGAAAGTTCCGTCGCCGTTGTTGCGATAGAGCCGCGAAGTGCCGCCGGAATAAAAACAATCAAGATCGCCGTCGTTATCGTAATCCGCCCAGCTATTGCCGCTGCCGATGGTTTGAGTTTGGTTGGCGCCGATGCCGCTGGCGATTTTGGTGAAAGCGCCGCTGCCGTCGTTGCGATACAAATAAAGGCGGTTGGCAAACAGATCGAGCCTGCCATCGTTGTTGAAATCGATCCAGCTCGCGCCAACGTAGCCGTTTGTGCTTGCCTCGCTTGTGGTAATTGGATTCGTCGAATCGGTAATTTTGACGAAAGTTTGGCTGCGTAGTGTTACACTCCATGTCATGATGGCCATCAACAGTACTTTCGGCATAACACGTGCCGTCCGGTTCGTACTGAAGCAATGCAACATATTCCACCTCCGTGGTGATGTGAAGAGAATGATTGAATTGGCTTCCTATGGATAATAAGAAGAATTCACCATTCCCTCAATCACCTGATCAGGTGGTTTTGCCATCACACGGATCATAAACGCACACGGAATTTTTAAAAAGAGAGAAATTACCCAGAAGCGGGGAAGGCCGGACAAAAATTAAATCAAATGCTTCTCAAAAGCCTTGGCAATGGCCTCGGCCTGCGTGTGGACGTGCAGCAGCTCGTAGATTTTTTTGATGTGGCACTTCACTGTGTTTTCACTGATAAACAGCTCTTCGCCGATGGTGCGATAGCTTTTGCCCTCGCGCAGTTTCTGTAAGATCTCTTTTTGCCGGCTCGTCAGTTGCGGGCTGTCGTTGCCGTTTTGAAATGAGCCTACGACCAGCCGCGCGATTTTGGTGCTCATCGGCGCGCCGCCAGCCACGACTTCTTTGATGCTCGCCAGCAATTCCGCCGGCGAGGTGTGTTTCAACAGATACCCGCAGGCGCCGGCGCGCAGCGAGTCGAAAATCAAAACGTTGTCCTCGTAAATCGTCAGCATGATGATGTCAACATCTTGCAGCCTCGCTTTGATTTTGCGCACGCCGTCGATGCCGGACATTTTGCCGGGGCGAAATTTGATGTCCATCAAAATCACGTCCGGCAAATCATCTTCCAGTCGAGACAGCGCCGATTCGCAGTCCGGATAACTGCCGGCGCAGGCAAAGCCCGGCGCGCTGTTGATGATGATCGCCAGGCTCTCGCGAATCTCGTCTTCGTCTTCAACTATGGCAACACGGATCATATAACAAAAAAATCTAAAGAAGGTTTTCAAATGACAAAATTATTTTGTGACAAAATAATTATAAACTGTTAAATCATTTTGTCATAAAATAATTTTGTCTATTCAGCAGTGATTTGGTTGCTTTAATTGTATGGTGCTCCATTCACCAATTCAGCTTGAGACGCCTGTATCACTACCATCTCGGACGAAGATGGCGGACCAGTAAATTTTATAATCGTGCCCTCCCCAGCCCGCGAAATAATTTGTAACTCACCGCCAATTACGGCGGCACGCTTCTGCATATTGCGCAAGCCTCTTCCCGGCGCGCTCAGACTCGGATCAAAACCTTGGCCGTCATCCAAAAGCACGATGCCATAGCTGCCGTTCTCGCGGCTGAACGCGCAGGTTACGTTCTTGCACTGCTTGCGCGCGTGCTTCAAAATATTGTTCATACCCTCTTTGAAGATGCAAGTCAGATTTTGGCGCGCTTCCATCGAGAGCTGCGTTTCCTCCAGATCGGGCGTCAGTCCCTGCACGCGGAAGCGAATGCCGCTGTGCGCAAACAGCTTATCGCCGAAGTCTTTCAGTTTAAGTGCCGTGTCTTGCAGCGTGCTCTCCTCGGGATCAAGCGACCAGATAAAATCGCTCATATCCTTGTGCAAACTGGCCGCGACTTGCATAATGCGATTCACATAAGCTTCGACCTCGCAGGCGCCGTTGTGCAGCTTTGATTGCAGCACGCCGCAGAACAGAGAAATTTTCGTCAGCTTGTGCCCGGACTCGTCGTGAAAATCCGCGGCGATTTGCTTGCGCACGCGCTCACGTTCTTCCAATTTGGCTTGTTCAACAGCTTTAAACCGCGCCAGCTTCTCTTCACTCTTGACGCGCTCGATTTCGGCGATGCGTCGACGCTCGTGCCGCAAGCGCAAACGGTACGAGACGAGGGCGGACAACACCAGCGCTGCGCTCACCAAGCCGTAAAACCACCAAGTCCGCCAGAACGGCGGCGTAATGACGACTGAAAGCGACGCGCCGGCCTCATTCCAAACGCCGTCGTGATTGGCGCCTTTCACCTGAAAGACGTAACGGCCCGGCGGCAAATCGGTGTAACTCGCCGTATTCCGAGTGCCGCAATAATTCCAATCGCGATCCACTCCTTCCAGCTTGTAGGCAAATTGATTTCTTTCCGGATGCGAATAACTCAGCGCCGCAAATTCGAATGTAATGAAGTTGTCGGTGTGGCGCAGCTCGATGGCGCCAGGGTTTTGCTGACCTAGCGCGAGAGAGGCTGATTTGTCAAAAACTTTCAACGCCGTCAACAAAATGGGTGGAGCAAAGGAATCCTCCTTGATTCGGGAGGGGTGAAAACGATTGAAGCCGTTGATGCCGCCGAAAAACATTTCGCCGTTGCGGCTTTTGTGAAACGCGCCGATGTTGAACATATTGCTCTGCAAGCCGTCCGAAACATCGTAGCAGCGAAAAGCTTCTGTGACGAGATCGAATTTAGCCAAGCCCTTCAGCGTGCTGATCCAGAGCGTGCCACGATCGTCTGCCAAAATGCCGCAAATAACGTTGTTGGGAAGCCCGTCTTGCTCGTAATAGCTTGCAAACTTTTCTTGCGCGCGATCAAGCTTGTTCAAACCGTCGCTCGTGCCCACCCACAGCGTTCCGGCCTCATCTTCATAAATGGCATAAACGTAATCATTGCTCAGGCTGCTCGGGTCATCGAGCCGATGTTGGTAACTCGTGAAAGTTTCTGTCCTGCGATCAAATTTATTCAACCCGCGATAGGTGCCAATCCACAGCGCGCCGGAACGATCTTCGTAAATCGTGTGAATCGTATTATTGCTCAGGCTGTGGGGATTGGCAGCATCATTTTGGTAGAACTTGAAGCGCTTCTGCTCACGATCAAATCGGTTCAAGCCTCCCCCATTCGTGCCAACCCAAAGCGCGCCCGTGTGATCTTCGTAAATCGCCGTCACCGCATTGCTGCTCAAGCTGTGTGGAATTTGCGGATCGTTTTGATAAGAAGTGAAGTGCCGGCGTGTTCGGTCGAGCGCGTGCAAGCCGCCGCCGGTCGTGCCCATCCACAACGTGCCGGTGCGATCTTCGGTGATCGCGGTGACCCGGTCGGAACGCAATCCATAAGTTTTGTTGCGATCGGCGCGATAATGAAAAAAATACGGCGCATCATTCTCACGTGTCGCCGTGATCATCCTGTTGAGCCCGCCACCATAAGTTCCGATCCAGAGCACGCCGTCGCGATCCTGAAAAATCGCCCGCACCGCGTTGTGGCTTAGGCTATTGAGATTGACCGGCGTATTCTTGAAGTGCTCGAATTTATATTGATGCGGATCGAGCTTGTCCACGCCGCCGTGATAAGAACCAATCCACAAAATACCGGAACGGTCTTCGCAGAGCGTCACGATGTTGTTGCTGCTCAATGAATAGGGAACGGAAGGATCGTGCGTGTAAGGAGTGAAGCGGCCGTTTTTGCGATCAAATCGATTCAGGCCTCCTGAAATAGTTCCGACCCAAATAAAACCTTGCCGGTCTTCGATGATTGGCCCAACGGAATTATCGCTCAAGCTATAAGGGTTTTGGGGATCGTGTTGGTAATGAATGAACTGCGCGTTCTCCGGCGTCAAACGGAATCCTTTCTTGTCCGTTTCGTTCAAATCGGCGAGCTTGTTCAGGCCGCCGCCCGCTGTGCCAATCCACAGACTCCCGGCTTTGTCTTCGTAAATCGAGTGGATGAAATTGCGGCTCAAGCTCGCCGGATTCGCCGGATTGTGCTTGAAACGAATGAATTGCTGGCGCTCGCGGTCGAGCAATTGCAACCCGTCGCCGAATGTGCCAACCCACAAACGTCCGACGCGGTCTTCACAAATAGCGCGAACAGCAGCCTGGCGAGGGTTATTTGCCCGCGGCGATTCGAATGAATAACGGGTGAATTTTTCTTTCGCGCCATTACCCGGTTCGGATAGCCGCGAGCCGGCAATCAGCCTATCCAAACCGGCCTGAGTGCCGATCCAAATTTCACCAAACTTATCTTCACAAATTGCCCAAACGACGTTGTGGCTCAAGCTGGTCGAATCATTCGAATCGCGCAGATAGCGCGTGAATTTCCCGCTGGCCGGATCGAATTTGTTCAAGCCGCCGCCCCAGGTTCCAACCCAAAGCTTGCCCTGTCGATCTTCGTAAATCGCAATGACGTCGTTGAAAGATATGGAATGTTCGTCACGCGGATCGTGGCGATAAACGGAGTATTGCCGCCCGTCGTATTTGACCAGGCCATACATCGTTCCGAACCACATCAAGCCATGGCGATCTTGATGGATGCTGAACACCAGGTTATGAGAGACACCCTGTTCGAGTGACAGGTGATCGAAGCGAATTTTATCCGGCTGGGCGTTAAGTGTCTGTGACAGTTGCCAAACAAGGACACCGATGCAAAGCAGTTTATTGTCAAGAATTACCATGAAAGTAGCTGAGATTTTTAAAAATTTCCAACGGATAAAAAACGACCAACGGATGTTTTATCCGTTGGTCTTAATTCATCCAGTGAGCACAAAAATTATCAGCGTTTCCATTTCATCATGGCGCACCCAAAGATTCAAGATACTCGAGCACCGGCGCCGCTTCGTCGCCGCCTTTTCTCGCGTGGTGCAAAAAGGTCAAACCGTGCGGCCCTTTGGAGTGAATCAGCTCCGGATAAGCCGTGAGCATGGCTTTGACGATGTCCAGCTTGCCCAACATGGTGGCGACGAAAATATCCATGCGGCATCCTCTGTTGATGAGAAACTCGGCGATGTCTTTTCGGCCCATGTGGCCGGCGCCGCCGAGCGCGGTTTCAAAATCGCCGCCGCCCCAATCCCACGTCGCGTTCAACAGCCCCGGCACTTGCGCCAACAGCTCTTTGACGCGATCCAAGTTGCCGTGGCCAGCGATCACGAACTCTTTGACCAAATCCGGGTTCAATGCGGGTGGCCGATTGTTTTGTTGCGGCGCTTGTGCCAGCGATGCTTTCGGCGCCAACAAAATTCCCGTTGCGCTCGCAGCCGACAGGCTGAAAAACTTGCGACGAGTAAGAGAAGACGTTTTCATTTTGACCTCCGCTTTTAGAAGAAGAACTGCTGGTTTGGTTGCATTGCAATGAAAAGACCTGCCTTACCGCTGTTTTGTTCAATTGCCCAAATGGCTTATCGCAACAAAACCATTTTTCTCGTCTTTTCAAAGCTAGCGCTGCCATTTGAAAATAATCGGTAGAAGTATACGCCGCTTCCAACCGGTTTCCCGTGGTCATCCCGGCCGTCCCAAATCACCAAATGCCCGCCGGATATTTTGTTCTCGTTGTTTATCAACGTTCGAACCAGCCTGCCGGCCAAATCATAAATTTCAAGTCGTATCACTCCCGGCTTCTCGATGGCAAAACGAATCGCGGTTGTGGGGTTGAATGGATTCGGATAGTTTTGTTGCAAGGCCAGCTTCGTTGGCAAACGACCGCCGGCCCCTTTCACGCCAGTTAGGCCTCGACCTTCCGTGGCAGTGATGAAGCGGTTGGCCGGCACAGTGGTGAAAGTTTCGACGAGGCCCGAGGGCCATTCGATTTTAAGTGAGTCGACGGCCTCCGCGCCGCCCAATCCGAATGTAGCGTTCAAACTATTTTGACTGAGATATCCGGTTTGTCCCGAAATCATTGTTCACGAAGAGATCGAGTTTTCCATCGAGGTTGAAATCTCCCCACGCTGCCCCTTGCGCTGCGGGGTGAGCCGCAAGATTGGTTGTTTGATCGGTTCGGGTGAATGCGCCGTTGCGCCGGTTTCGATATAATCTGCCGGAGGCGGCCAGGTCTTCAAAAAAGATATCCGGATATCCGTCATTGTCGTAATCGCCAAAAGCCGCGCCAAATACGTCTCCTCCCGGAATCATGTTGGTAGACAGCAAAACGTCCACAAATCCGGCGCTGCCTTTGTTCAAATATAATCGCCCACGCGTATAGATGTCGGCCAGTCCGTCGTTGTTGAAATCGACCGCGCAGGCGCCGCCCAAAGCGGGAATATTCTCGGCCGAACGCAAAAGGTTCGAGGCCTCTCTGAAAGTTTGCGCCTCGAGCAAATTGGCTTGTAACAACATGAATATAGGCGGCAAAAGCAGAGCAACTTCTTTCATATCTCTCGGCTTTCGGTTAAATGGTTGCGGAAAGCAAAACACGAAAACGCTACTGCGGATCGATACAGCCTTTATAAAAAGGGGTGAACTGGTGCAGCTCGAGATTGAAAACTTTGTTGGCCACCATCGGGTCGTGCTCCACCATCGCTCGCGCCTCTTGCTCGTTGGCGGCGGCGATGATGATCAAGCCCTTGTCGGAATATCTGGCGCCGACGAGTATCTTTTTCTCGGCGCGCAGCTTTTTCAGATTGGCGCTATGCTCGTTGAAATAAGCCTGCTCGTGGGCGGGTTTGTTCGCTTGCCAGGAAGGCCCAAGAGAGAAAATCGCAATGAACAGCATTTTCTTTGCCGTGGAGGTGTCTTGTTGAGCCGGCTTCGTTGCTGCCACGGCTAATACAGTGTTCATCACTTCTTCGTCACCATCGCGCGTTGGCAACGGTGTGGACGTGGTGGCTGATGGTATCACTCTTATAAAGAATGAACAAACAGCAAATACGAGCATGAATATGGATGGCATAACGACCTCCTCAGGATATAAATTGAGAGTTCTATTGGGGGAAGCGCGGCGACCTTGATCTCATAATAAGACGAATCACGTGCCCAAAAATCGACAAAGCGTAAAAACAAAAAATGACGCCTATTTCAATAGTTTTGCTCAAAATCGTTTTGCCTTTTTAAGAGAATTTCCACAGCGCGGAGGTACTGAACATCCTGATGGGATGCCGGTTCGCCGTGGGTAGGATGGAGAAGGGGGGACTCCGGCATGGCAACGACTGCGTCCGGCATGATGCCGTCGTTAAGAATGTCGCGGTCTTTCAGTGTTCGCAAACGTCCTACTGTAATCATCATTTCAATTTTCAAAAAAATGATTTTGCAAATAATGTTTGTAGTTGCGCCTTCAGGCGTAGGATGTTCAAAATTCGCGGATCATTCTTTATCTCACGATCAACGCCTGAAGGCGCCACTACGAAACTTTTTTCTTCCACTCATCCAAAAGTTTCAGACTTACCCCTGCGCCGCCACATACGATGCCAACAATTGGCGCGAGCCCTTTCAGCGGTTCGGCTCGACCATACACCGCCGCGAGCGCAGCGCCACACGCCGGCTCCACCAACACGCGCTGCTCATCGGCAAAACGCAGACAAGCCTCGACCGCGGCGCGGTCGTTGACGATCCAAGGAATGATTTTGTGGCGTTGCGTCCACGCGAGCGCTGCGGAGGCAACGGTTCGTGCGCCAAGAGTCGTAGCAATTGAGGTGATACGCTCAAGCGTAATAAGATGGCCAGCTCGCACAGAAGCGGCAAATGAAGCAGCGCCCTCGGTTTCAACCGCGACAACTGGAACATCCTTCCAACCAACTTGGTGCAGACCTTCCAACAATCCGCAAAGCAATCCACCGCCGCCGACCGACACAACGACGGCGCCGGGCTTGATATTGGCTCCGACAATTTCATGAATGATCGAAGCATGTCCTTGCCAGATTCGCGGATCATCAAAGGGATGAATATATGCCGCATTTTCCCGTGCGGCTAATGCCGTGGCGTGTTCATGGGCATCATCCCAAGAGTCGCCATGCACCGCAACGGTTGCGCCCTCGCGGCGAAGGATATCCTGCATCCAACTCGAGGTCGTTTTAGGAACCACGATGGTTACGGCCATTTCGAGCCGGCGGCCGGCGTAAGCGACGGCGTGACCGGCATTGCCTCCCGAAGCGCACACCAAACGTTTCGCGCTGGTTTTCCAACTCGCTTGACAAGCCGCACCAATGCCTCGAATCTTGAATGAGCCGATGGGCTGCAAAGCTTCCATCTTCAAGAAAACCGGAACGCCAATTTCAGCGCTCAGAGAGTGTGACTCCCACAGCGGCGTCACCACGTGCAAAGATTTCATCACGATTATTTTATTATGATGAGTTTCCGTGTCAGCGATTGATTCTGCGCCTGCAGCCGATAGAAATAAATGCCGGCGGGCACACGATCGGCCAGCCAGTGTATTTCGTGAGTGCCGGCTTCAATTTTGCCATTCACCAGTGTGGCCATTTCGTTGCCGAGCGCATTGAAGATTTTCAAAGTGACCGGCCCGGTGTTTGGCACAACGAAACGTATCGCCGTCGACGGATTAAACGGGTTGGGGTAGTTTTGATATAAAGCAAAATCCCGCGGCGCTTTGGATTTGTCGCGCACAGCCGTGGCCGGCGACACCGTAAATCCCGAGTTCACATTGCTGACGCCAAAACCCTGCACCGGGCCGCCGCCGATGATAAAAATCGTGTCGGCGACGGTTGCGGCGCCGATGCCGTGACGCGGCAAGGGCATTGATGTCATTGACTGCCAGGAATTTTTCATCGGGTCATATTCTTCGACTTGCGAAAAAACCCCGGGAATTTCCCCGCCAAAAACATAGAGCTTGCCACGTAACGCCGCAGCCGCCAGTCCGCCGCGAGGGGTGGGCATATCTTCTTTGGTGTACCACCGGTTCGTTGCCGGGGAGTAGGCTTCCAATCTGCTGTAGTTGGCGGCTTCAGAAAAGTTTCTTCCGCCAATGACGTAAATCAACGAGTCAATCACTGCGGCGGCAAGGTGCTCGCGCGGCGTGGGCATCGACACCAAATCCTTCCAGTTATTGGCAACAGGATCGTACACTTGATTCGTGCCCACCACCGCGCCGGAACTGTTGACGCCGCCGATCACGTAGATTTTTCCATCATGTTCCGCTGCAATCGCCGCGCCACGCTCGCCGGACATAGAAGCTTTTTCCGTCCAGTTGTTAATGGTAAAATCAAATTCAAAGACACGTGCTGTCGCCAAAAAGGAATTGCTGGTGTAGCCTCCCAAAACGTAGAGTCGATCGTTCGCTGCGGCGAACGCCAGATGATGCATCCGGATCGGCAAGGGCGCTATCGTCGACCAGGCATTCGCTGCGGGATCAAACACCTCGACGATGTTCGTCGCCAAACCGCCGCTAGCGAATCCGCCGGGAATATAAATCTTGCCATTCAAAACGGCGTGGGGAATTTCCTGTCGCGCCGTCGGCAGCGGTTTGCGGGTGAACCACGCGCCGGTTGATTGGGCGATGACGCCGCTGCTATTCCATATCAATAGCAATGGGATAAAAAAAGCACCGAGGAGAGAGCGTTTAGTTTTCATTCGAATGCAATTCGTTGATTGGCATAATCAAAAATCAGTTTGAAGGGCTGCAAAAATTCGAGGCCGATGTTGCCGGCCGTGTGGGGATCGGCAACCGGGCCGTTCTCGCTGGTGACAAAAATAACCTTTGGCTGATCGAAGCGATGTCCCGCCAGCTCGAACCACGCCATAGCGCCGAGCATGACTTCGAACTGTCCGAGGCGGGAGGGCGTTCCATTGCGATCTTTCAACAAATCCAATTCCCGTACGGTCGGCGTGTGAAACATCACCGTTACCGCGGCGCCGATATCGAGGCAAAACCAGCGTTGATGATTTCCCTCAAAAGAAGCCCGCACCACTGGCGTCTGATATTGAATCACCAGCTCCTGCCAGTTGCCATCACGCCGCTGATACGCGCGCGGATCGTGAATAGAAACAGCGCTTCCAGCAACATCGATCTTGATGATAGCGCGGCTGAAAAGATCATATCCAATGACGCCGGCGACCGACAGGCCAAAAGCTTGATTAACCGGCGTGAAATCCATCTCAACGAAAATCGGGCGCTGCAACGCGAATGGCCCAATCCCGAGAAGATTGGTGCGACGAACCGGGCTCGCGACTACACCAAATATGCTGGTGAGCGGAACGGTTCCAATTTGCGCAAGTTGCAACCGCGCCGCGATCTCATGCGAAATTGTGGAACTCGAAGCGCCGGTATCGAGAATGAACCATCCACAATCGTGGCCGTTGATTTTGGCGCGAATTAGAAAATGGCCGGTCGGCGCGCGCCTGACTTCGAGTTGCGGTGGGACCGCATGATCGAACTGCGTGTCGTTGGGGCGCGCCGTTATCGGGCGATAAGGATCATCAGCCTGATTCGATGGGCGCATGGCGATCGAACGCAATTCAAATGAGGCAATGGGGATATTGTTGAGCTTGTGAAGCACACGCCCCGGCAACACCCAGCCCGCAATCTCTTTATAATCGCCGAGTTCGAGAGCTTCTTCGCCGTGAATACCTTGATGCCGAAACGATTTCACGAGCCAACTTGCTGCATCGACGCGCGCCTCCGCTTGTAAAGAACCGTTTTTATATATGACAGAAAGAATAAGCTCAGCGTTCGATGCGCCGGCGTCAAGCGCTGTGATCGCGAACGGGCTGTTTTCGCGCAGCCACAAGCCGGTTTGCGCGCCCGCCACCAATTGCTGCCATTCAAGCTCGCCCTGCCCCAAAGCGCACGGCATGCCCGTCCAATCAACCATCCAACCGGCAACACCGTCGAATCCGGCCGTTTCGCTCAATTGTGTCTCAAGGCGGCGAGTGAATCTGCCATCCAAATTAAAAGTGAGACGAAACGTCCCGTCAGTCCCGGCGTTGGTCGCTTCGCCCTCTATAATGATATTTCCAGTCTGGCGTTCAAGATTATTCAGTTTTAACGCTTCGCGCATGCGACTGGTGATGTCAGCATGAGATTTCATGCCGTATTTCGTTGTCATAACTTTTGCTTCGCCGTCAAGGCATATTCTTCATGAAGTCACGAACGATTTGCAAAAATTCCTGCTCGTGCTCGACAAACGCCCAATGTCCGCATTGCTCGACAAATTGCAGTTTGGCATTGGGAATTGTTTGCTGAATCTGATACGCCGTGATCTCGCCGATGGGATCCTGCCGGCCTTGCACAATCAAAACCGGCGCCTTGAGTTGGCGCAACGGCGCTTTGAAATCGTAAGGTTTCGCGAACCATTGCTGACTCATGACCAAGTTGACCGCAGGATTGAATGCGTCTGTCTTCAAGGTTTGCTCGACCAGCGCGTACGCGTGTTTGCGGTCGAACACCATCGCGGGAGCAATGATTCTGCTAAATTCGAGGACGGCGCGATTGGGGTTCACCATAAACCGTTGCGGCTCTTGCCAAAATTGCACCTCTTCGCGTTCGGCGGGGCTTAGGCGGCTCAAAATGTTCGGCGTGTAGTATTTCACAAAATCCGTGTCGATGCCGCCGGAGCCGGCCAAGATCATGGCTTGGATTCGCTGCGGATATTTAGCGGCGTAAGCCATCGCCAGGATGCCGCCCCAAGAGTGTCCGAGCAAAGTCCAACGCTCGACTTTGAGGTGCTTTCGCACCGCCTCCAGATCGTTGATGTATGCTTCAAAATTGATCGTCGTAGGATCGATGGCCATAAGCCGTTCCAAAATCTTTAGGATGTCGCTTTTTTTTCGACACGAGGTCGTCCGCCTCCCATTTGGCGGACACGTTCCACCGTGATCTGATGTGAAAGCAGTTCATGTCGTCCGCGGGCGATAGTCTTGACGTTCATGCCCGTCACGCGGGAAAGAATCACGTCACCGCCGCGCCCCAATTTCATGGACTCAAAGCCCGCATAAAGGCGTCGTTGCTTTTCATTCAACGTTGTTAGAAAGGTATCCAAACAACGCTTGATTTCAGGATTGTCAAAAGCAATTTCTTGTGGTTGAATATGGGCGGTGGCCGCTGCTTCGAGCATTTTCTTGCGCAAGGCCAATTGCAACTCCCAGTTCTGCGGAGAAAGATAAAGATAGCCCCGCGCCAGCTCTTCACGGTGAAGACGGCCTGAAACCACCAATTGTAGAAGGGCGTTTTGAACGCGCACGTTAAGAAGTTTCTGAAGCTCATCAGCAAAAAGTCCGGTTTCTGAAGCGCATACGAAAGCTTCTGCCGTGTTGAGAAGCGTGCCATGTTTTGAAAAGTAAACCTGACGATAACACCAAATCCCATGTTGATCATACTTCGCAATCTCGTCCAAGGTATAATACTTACCGGCATGAGAGTAGCTCGCACGATAGGCCAAGGTCTTCAGCTTGCGAAAGACCGTCATTTTGGTGGTTGTGCCCAAGGTCTTTTTCAGGGCCTCCAGGGTCACAATTTTCTCACGATAGAACAAAGACCGGAGAGTTTGGGACTGATCTTGCGCCATTGTCATAATGTTACCAATAGGATTCATTCTACCATATTGTCCTAATGGTAACAATATTTTCAAAAAAAAGCAACAAAAAAAGTGTCAGAAAATACCTGCTAAACCTGATTATTTTTTGAGACTTTCTTTACTTGCGAAAAATCAGTAGAGTATTTTGTTACTATCATGACTAAAATATTCCAAATAGTTTTTGCGCAGCCCCTTAAATCAGTATTTTGAAATTTTACACGGAGATTTGCCAAACCACAGTTATTTTACTGTCTCGTTTGTCTGTCGTAAAAACTCCATCAACGCTTTCTTTTCGGTTTCTTCTGATAGTTGAAAGTAATTGATTAATTGCCTGTCAGCATTCACAACCAAAAGCGCGGGTTTGCTCGCGTCTAGGTTGTAATCCTTATATGTCTGGTATGCTTCCGGTTTTAATACGAGTAGTGAGACAAAGTTATCTTTGATGTTTTCTTGAGTTTTTTTGTCGGCGATCAAGCTTTCATAATTCTTTTGCGATAGTGACATATAACTACAGCAGCTTTTACTTCCGAATAAAGCAATAAGGACTGGTTTTGAGACTTTCTTGGCATAGTCGATAACCGCACCAAATTTCCGATATTCTATAAAATCCCAATGGGTTTGCTTGTAAACTTCATCCAGTTTGAAATATTCGTAAGCATCGCCTCTGTCAATATATTTTGTTGTTTCTTCTGCATCAAAAAACAGGATACCACCTTCGGATCCTGTGGAAGTATTTAGAAATTCCGTTGTTATTTTATGATATTCATTTGCCGAAACCAATGACGATTGAATCGTTCTGATACCTGTGGACATCTTAAAATCTATTACGACATGAGGGCTTTGTTTTTGTTTGATATAGCTTAACAGCTTTGCTGCTGTTTTAAAACATTGTCCGTCTATTTGTAATATGATGTCGCCGGGTCGTAGTCCGTCTTGATAGATGGGAAGTTTCGTATAAAGCATGGGCACTAAAATTCCTTTTTTGCAGTCGGATTTTTTGCCTGACATTTCTAATTCTTTTACCTCGATAAATTCTATGGGAGAAAACCCTAATACCAACCTTGTAGAGTCCTCTTGATTAATTCGATTCACCGCAGGTGTAGAATCTTTTAATGTTTGATCCTCATAACTTGTAATTGTCATGAGGAGGATTAATATCGTTGAACAGTGTTTACCTGAATAAGATAGCGCTTTGGTTATGGGGTGCGAGAATTGGGATTTTCCCATTTTAGCTGAAACTACAGAATGCGTTCTCATTTTGAACACCATGTTTAGAGATCAATGTGTTGTTTTTTAGTCTGTCGTTCTTGGCAACTACAGACGGGCAGTATTTCCATGAGCTCGAGCTGGCATGCCAGATCCTGCTTCTTGCTCAATCGTGAGGGTAAGAAAATATCATTTCGAGAACTCTATCCCGTCCGGCATAATGATCCTCAAAGGTATTCTGCACAGATAGATCGACAGGCAGGAAACGTGAACTCCCTAATTCGGGCATTGGTGTATATGGACAATCCAAAAGCTTGTCTGCTGCTTGCACAAGACAGCCGAACACTTCCTGCACGAAATCCGGCCTGAAAAACACACACAGCGACTCGACCGGCTCTTCCGATTCGATACGACTGGCATATTCGCGCTGGCAATTGGTGATGAGGTAGGACCTGCTATCGACTCATAGCAGTTGCCTGAAAAAGTATATGTTTCCTCGCCTTCGAAGACGCATTTGATCGATAGATGGCCTTTTTGGCGCGGAAAAAACAGTTTGGCCTGCCTGACGTACGCAATCAGGTTGGGCCACTCCGGCATCGGAACATGGCTGATGGGGCTTTCTGCATGCGCGCGCGGATCTTTTGTAATTTTCGTTGGTGAGATCAGGGTAATCATGGCAAGTCAATCCGAACAGCTACTGATGCTTTTTGTTCTTTCGAAGTTAGGCGTCAGGCTTGGACTCATAAAACCGAATTGCCCGGCAACCGTACCGTTCTCGCTGGTGACAAGCATGACCAAAGAGCCGTTTTTATATAAGACGGAAAGAACAAGTTCAGCGTTCGATGCACCGGCCTTGATTTCGGCAATCATGAATAGATGGTCTTCGCGCAGCCACAAACCGGTTTGAACGGCCGTCACCAATTGCTGTCATTTTAAAAATAAAAAGCCACGGCTAAGTCCGCAAGACGTAGCCCTGGCCGTATGTTTGGGATAACGTCAACTATTCGTTTTTAATTCGGCTCGATCCAGTTTCCCATGCCGTAAATGAACCGCAATCCTCTGGTGAGGGCAGCCGGAAAAATGGAGTTGTGCGTCTCGTCGTCGAAGACCATCATCTGAATCGCCAGCCTCGAATAGTCGCGCGCCGTGATCTGGCTATAGAATTTTTCCAGATCTTTGACCATATTCCATTGCGAATTGATCTCGCGCGAGCCGACCGACAAGAACAGTTTGACCGGCAGCTCCTTGTCCTTGCGGCTCACGGCGAAATTCTCTTCAAGACGGAACATGAGCCAGTTGTCGTACCACAATGAAGGGCTGACGAGAATATAGTTGCTGAAAAGCTCCGGCGTGGTGAACGCCACCCAGCATCCGAACAAGGCGCCGTAAGAATGTCCCACCAGCGTTCTTTCCGGCGTGGTGCGGTAATTGGCGTCGATGAAAGGCATCAGCTCGTCACGAATAAACGCTTTGAACTTCTCGCCGCCGCCGGAAAATTTTTGGTACTCCGGCCCGTAGCTACCGATCATTGATCGCGTCGGGGTATAGTCGCGCGTGCGGTTCAAGCGATATTCTGCCGGGCCATCGTACGCGATGCCCACGAGAATGAGCTCGGTGAGATGATCGCGCTCACTGAGATGATCCGCAATATTTTTGGCGATGGCAAACGAATAATCCGCATCGAGCAGATACATCACGGGGTAGGGTTTGTGGCTTTCCTTGTAGCCTTTGGGCAGATTGATGTAGAGTTTGTAGCCGAGATTCACCTGCCTCGAATGAAGCAGCTTGAGCTCGGTATTTTCGAGAGTGACTTTGGGAGGGGCGGCGTCCAAATTTTGCGGGCTTGGCGGAGGCACAGCTACAGCAGGTTGCGCAAAACTTTTTATCGAACCACTATGAAAAAGAACCCCCCAAGGCAGCAAAATCAACATGAACAAAAGCGAGGTTTTTTTCATGAAATTTTCTCATAGTGAATTGTGAAAAAACAATGTGATTGTAATCGGGATAATACAAACGTCCGAGCAGACTGCGGGCGTTGCTTTTACATACGATTTTCATCACTTATACGCCGGCAGAGGCACCGAGTTCCTCGCTATTGCACAAAAGTCAGATACCATTTGTGCGGCCCACCAAACACGCGAATTATACTTCCGCCTACCCTACCAAACCCAAACACTCCTCACACCGCAACGGCCGGCAGTAGCGCTTCTGCAAATGAATCAATCCCTGCTGCGTCAGCGCCGACGTGGCGACGGTGCGGCTCACGGGATGCTGCTGCGAGAGTTGTTGCCGCATGGCGCGGGTGATTTGATTCTCCTGCAAGCGGGGAAAGCCGCCGTACACTTCCTGCACGAGATTTTGCAAATGCGCATCGCCGGCTTGCCGGCCGTAATGCCAGAGCGCCGGCAGCACGATATTGACAAGAATATCCAATGCGCGGTCACGGCCAATGAGATCGCCGTAATTGGTTTGCGCGGTCGTTATATTTTCATCTTCGGCACGAGCGCTCCTTCCGCCCCTTTCCGAAACGATAGAGAGAAAATCATAATGCGTCCGCCAAAAATCATCCGCCGGACAAATGAAATAATTTAACAGCTCGGCCACGATGGCTTTGGTGCGCTGCTTGAGAGAAACTTTCGAGGAAGACAAAAATAGCCCGGCCAAATGCTCCAACAAACCGTCGCGATAAAACTTCAGCAGCAGCGCCGAAAATCCCGCCAAGCGCCGCGTCGGAAAATTCGGCGGCCGCAAGCGGAAGAATTGCCACGCTTCGCGGCGCAACGGGCGAATTTGCAGCGCGTGTTGCAACGGTTCCCACAGTTTCAGCCGCGGCGAAAGAAACGCCGCGGTCTCGGCATCGGGAATTTTCTCCGGCGACGGCCACGCCGACAGAAAACCGGCCGAACCGAAGAGCATGGCATCCAACACCAGCGCCGGCTGCATCTCGCGGCTGGCGCGCAATTCGCCGAACACGAGATCGACCGGCAATAAATCCACGATCCGGCGAAACGGCTCCTGATTTTTATCATAGCCCATCGCTTCCGCCAAGCCGCGATACACCGCCTGATCCCACGAGGTGTTGGCGACTTGCTCGGCAAAGGCCTCGGCTTTGGCAACCAAACGCAATAAGCCGACGTGCCGCACCGTCGCGTGAATTTTCTCCGCGGTGGTGCGGCTAAGAGGGCATTCGAGCAAGCTTGGCGAGGTCGATCCGGACTCGGGCTGGGGAGTCGTCGCGTCGATACGCAGATAGCTTTCGTCGAGGGAAAGGAGAATATGTGGAATCGGCAAGCCGTTTTCTTTGATGATTTTCTCCGGCGGGTTCGGCCCGGTGAGAGCAACGTGAAGAATCACATCGTTGTATTGGGGGTCGAGATGGTGGTTGTGGCCAAACCAGTCGTTGGCATCGAGATGCAGCTCAACATCGCCTTGTTGAATTTTGCCGGCAAGTCGCAACGCTGCCCGGCGGAAATCCGGGCCGCCATCGCGATTGTGGTTGCCGGGGTTGATGACTTCGACGATTTGCCCTTCGGTGGTTCGCAACAACGCGGCGGATAAACGGCCTTGCTGCCACAGTTGATGCAGCGCCTGTTCGGAAAAATCAGTTTGAGTGAGCATCACACCCCTCCACAAAAATTATTTTGTCTCTTTAACCATTTTTCGTTGCGGTTCTCTCTTCGTTGCAAAATTCAGAGGTGACAGTCAGGGTGGCTCTACTTGGTTGCGTCTCGCGCTCTCCAATCCAGGGTTCCGAGTTGCAAATCCCAACGCAGCGTATCGCCGGGCTCGAGCTCTTGAACCAGCTCCGCGATGATAGGCTCGCCCGCAAATGCGGTAGGAGTAGGCAGGGCAACCAGCCGCGAATGCCCCACCGGAAACGGTGGCCGGATCAGCAAGGTTTTGGTGTCGCCGATGGAAACCCGCCCCAAATAGATTTCTCCGCCGAAATCCGGCCTGAAAAAAATTTGCATGCTGGAGCCGAGCTGGTTGATCACTGTCAGGCGCGCCGGCATTTGAGAAATACGCTGCCCTTCCGATTGCGACTGTTTATTTCCGGCGCAGCTTGTCAGCAGAACGACGAGGGTGACGGAAAGAGCGCTAAAGCAGCGGAGGTATTTTGGCGAAATCATGCTCTCCTCCTCAGGGTTTCGAAGAGATTCTTGGCGCCAACGAATCGCTCGCCGTCGGCGCGAGTATCGCAGTTTCTTCAACCGGAACGATGAAGCCGTCGGCGGAAACGACATTCTTGCCATTATTCAAATGCCGGGAAATTGCATTCAGCGAATCAATCACGGCAGTCGCCGCTTCACCTTGCAAAAGCCGCGGTTGGCCTTCCACTTCGTCATTAAAAACGTTGATCGGAATGCAGCGCGCATACAACACGCCTTCGTTGTCCAGCACGCATTTTAATATGATACTGGTGCGCGAGCTGCGGCTATAGCTTCCAAAAGCGAAGTTTCCCAACGAGTAAGCGATCAAGCCCGGCCGGGCGTTTGTGCGCGGACGATACAGCTCCACGCCTTGCAAAACGTGCGGATGATGGCCGAGCACGATATCGGCGCCGTGCTCGATGGCAAGATGCGCCGTTTCGATTTGATAGGCTTTGGGTTTGACCATTTTTTCCGCGCCCCAATGAAACGAGACAACCATAATGTCCACTTTCGGCGCGAGTGAATCCAGCGCCGCGACGTAGCGCTCATAAAATGGGAACGCCGTGCCGGGCTTTTCCTTGCCGGCGTAAAACTCTTCCGGATGCGTCATCGAAAAGCCGAGAAATCCGAGGCGCAGCTTTTTGCCATCAATCCCATCGCGTTCGAAAATCGCCGGCGCCAATGCCGCCGCGATATTTTCGCCGGCGCCAATGTGCGTCAGCGCCAGACTATCGAGTGTCGTGATCGTATCAAAGAGGCCTTCCGGTCCATAATCGAGAATATGATTATTGGCCAGGTGCAAAATATCGAAACCGCTTTCTTTCAAACCAACGGCGTGTTTGGGCGGCACGCGAAAAGTGAAGGTTTTGTCTTTGACCGCCTCACCGCGATCGGTGAAGGGCGCTTCGAGATTGGCAATCGCAAAATCAGCCGCCTCCAAAATATGCCGTGTCGGCTCGAACGGATAAGTCGCGCCCGAGCTGTCCAAATAACTTGTGACCCAAGTGCCCAGCATCACGTCGCCCACAGCAACGAGAGAAACGCCGAGATTTTTTTCAAGCTGGTTTGAAGAAGCAACTAACTGTGGACGGGCAAAATCAGCTTTGGTCGCTTCCAGTGTTCGCAGAGGTTCCACCTTTGGAGGCGGCATAACCAGCAGCGCTTGGTTGGCGCAGCTCAGAAGCAAAACAGCCAAAGGCAAAAAGCAAAAAGAAATCGCGGTTTTCTTTGCGGAAGGAATTAGCGCATTGAAAAGCCGTACATGATTTTTTTCAAACAAGCGGTTCACCGTTTTCATGACTCGTTTCCGGCGATATTTCAAGAATTTAACGATATTTGGCAGGAAAAGCAAGCGCGGAGTTTATAGTAGACAAGAAAGATTGGGGTCGGGTCACTCACGCGCGCCGTGAACGTTTGATCGGACGTACACGTTGGTAAATAAAGCTGGGCAGTTTCAGAGACAATTCAGTGAAGAGAGATTTGTAGTTGGCATATCGTACGGTGAGAAAACCGCTGAGATCGGAGGGCATGGGATCGAAATCGGGACGCTTGGGATCGCGGTAATCGCAAACGATGAACGACAGTTTCAGGATGAGGCTCATGCCAATTTCGATATAGACGTTGGGCTTGGTTTCGGTCTCGCGATTATCGAAAATCGCGAAATCCGCCGTACTTAGCTTTTTGACAATGTCGGACAACAAGGGTTCGGAAGCTGCTTCTTGTCCGGCGAACATGAGTTTGATGCCATAAGGCTCCAAAATGCGGGCGAGGTTAAAGCGCAGAGGTTGTGTAATATGATCGACGAAACGGTGGCCAACAAAAACTTTCAGGCGTTTCTTCGGAATTTGGGCAAGATCGTCTTTGAACAAGATACGCACGAAAGGGAAGTCAAGACCACTCATGGTTTTCATGAATAATCGCTCAAACTTCAAGTCAAGCCTTTTAAGTTTGTACTCTCCGCTAAAGCGCAATTCAGTAGCAATAGCACGAAGAGAATTCGGTTCTGAAAGCGTATCATAAAGCTGACGACTAATACGCTGGTAATTGTGCAGCTCTAAAAGCGCTTGTGCCAGATCATTGAAGATACCGGATAGTGAAGGATCAAGCATGGGAAGAGTCTATTGTTTCGCCAATTTTTTTCGAGATCCGGACTTCTTCCGAGTATGATTTCTTTTATTGACCCACGACACCCTCAGATTTTTTTGCCACTCGGGCATTTCCAACTCGGGGAAAAGCGGTTTGGTGCGAAAAGCTTTTTCCATGCCAACCAACCAACGCGCCCACTTTTTGATTGCTTCATCGCGCTCCATCCCATGCTCTTCGACGAGGCGACGTACGATCGGATCATTACCTTCTCGCAGCTCTTTCTCGACCTCTTTGATGTCGCTGAGCTTACCGATGAAGATGTATTGCGATTTTTTAAGTGCCATAAAAACCCTCTTCTTTTCTGTACGTGTTTTAATCTCGTCATCCAAAATGACAACTTCAATTAGCTCCCATTTTATATAATGTATAATAACGAAAAAGAATTCAAATAGCAAGAAAAGTTTTATCTCTTTGCCTGCATCAACTTTTCAATTTCCTCGATCTCCCGCGGTACGCCAGAGGACATGAGCTTGTAGCCGGTTTCCGTCACGAGAATGTCGTCTCGATCCGAACGCCGATGTTCCAATATTTGCGTTCGTTGCCTTCGGTGTTCTCAGGAATGTAAATCCCCGGCTCAATGGTGAAAAGAGCTCAAGAGCAGACAGGCCATCTGTTTTCAAGAAAATTCTACAGATGGCCTGCGCCATGATTCGTCATGCAAAATTTAACAGCCGGAGCCGCGACGACGAACAGCGGGCTATTTGACGAGCACTATCGCTGTTTTCGTCGAAGTCGATTGCGGGATGGTCATGCTCATCTGCCCGGTGAGTGCAATCGTCGCCTCGAGATTTAAATCTGAAATCACACCAACAAGCAGGCCTTCCGTCGGCGCGAAATAAGCGGTGCCGGCAACAGGCCCTTCGCCTTCGAAGAAGAGGTTCATTCCCATTTGTGTTCCCTCGCCCTTTATTTTTAGCGTGCCTTTATAGGTGAGCCGCAAGCACTTGAAACCCAAAGTATCGACCTCGCCGGCCACTGTGTACGTAGCGTTGGGAGTAGAGACAATTTTCAAATTGCCCTGTTTGGAGGTGTCCATCTGGCTGGTCGTCCAGGAATCGCCAATTCTCACTTCCTTCTCCGGAAGCTCGATCAATTGAAATGAAGATTGCCGACCAATACCGGCTTGCGCCAGCATTCCGGAGAGATTGACGCTATCGACCACTTCGGATTTAATTTTTTTGCCCAGCACGCTAATGGTTTGCCGGTTGCGTTTGCCGATCAACTCCTCCGGATTTCTAAAAGTCGAATCCATTTGCGGGCTTTTGACATGCGTCCGAAGCGAATCCAGCGCGTAGACGAAGGTAATATTTCCTTCCTTGCCGACCTCCTCAACTTCTACATGCAAAGCCGTGGCGCCGTCTATGTTGGAATTCATTTCGTTGCCGTGCATTTCCATGGATTGATCGACTGTCATCGTCATTCGATAATTGAGCCGTTGCCCTTTTTTCATGCGATATGCCAATTTGTATGGGCCGCCGGCCGCGGCGACCGCAAGCCCCGCCAACATGCTGATAACAACTGCACCTACGGTTATTTTCGAGAACTTTTGCAAACACATACTTCCTCCGTAAAGGTTTATGGAACACTTTAAATTGCGAGTTTTTTGATTTCGGCTTTGGGATTGCGGATTGTGCGGAATTATAAAGCCACGTCGATTCAGACCTTGCGAAGCAGGTTCCAAAGTCCGAAATCCCCAATCCGCTATCAATTACTGCGGCTCAATTAAACATCGCCACGGTATTTTCGAGCGGCAACAAAGGCTGCTCCACGTAAGCGCGCGAGCCGAACAGCCCTTTTTCTTCGCCGGCAAAGGTCATCAGCAAAACGCTGCGCTTAGGCTTTTTCTTGGCAGCGCCAAAAGCCTTCGCCATTGCCAACACCGCACTGGTGCCGGAAGCGTTGTCATCGGCGCCGTTGTAGATGTAATCCTCGCCTTCTTTGTGCTGTTTGATATAGCCGACGTGATCATAATGCGCGCCGATGACGACCAGCTCTTTTTTCAGCTTCGCGTCCGAACCTTCGATCAAGCCAATCACGTTGCGTGTCGGCTGCAAGGTCACTTCCGTCGTGGTCTGCAAGCGCACTTGTACCTGTGAAAGCGGCGCCGACTTGGGCTGACGGGTGCGATCAATCTGCTGTTGCCAGGCGCGCAACGTATCGACGCTTCCAAGGATTTGCTGGATCACCTCCACCCCGACTTGCACCACCGGAATCTTTTCTTTCTCCGTCAATGCCAAGGTGAGCGGCAAAGCATCATCCGGAATGCCTTCGTAAAGAGAAGGCCAAGGAAAACCCCGCGGCGCGAGGCTGCGATGATTAGCCGGATCGGTTATCACCAACAGTCCCGCAACGCCGTGGTCGATGGCGTTTTGCACTTTCCAAGATACTTGTGAATATTCAGTATCTTTGACGCCGTCAAATGGACTGGAAGGATCTTTTTCCGCTGGTTCGTGGCGCATGACGAGAACGATCTTATCTTTCACCTCGAGGCCGGCGTAATCATCGTAGCTATAATCCGGCGCGGTGATGCCATATCCGGCAAACACGAGCGGTGCGCTCAAAGATTTGCTCGCCGTCATATCGAACGGCATAAAATCTTTTTTGATTTCGTAAGCCTTTTCGCCGGCAGCGGTGGTGATGGTCAAACTATTTTCTTTTCCCAGCCGCACGGTGCTGACGTTGAAATCGTTAAAATAACTCCCATTCACCGGTTTCAAGCCGTAACGCTTGAACTCGCCGGCAACGTATTCGGCGGCGCGATCGAGCTCCGGGCTCGGCGTGTTGCGGCCCATGAGCGAATCCGAAGCGAGAAAATCGATGTGACGGCGAATATCGGTGGCGGTAATGGCATTGAGCGCTTCGCGCGGTGGTTTGTTGTTGCTCGGCGTGATGAGAAGCAAGGCCACCCCACAAAGCAAAGCGGAAATTTTGGGCGTCAATATTCGTCTTCTCGATGGTTTAAATAGCGTGACCATTTTTAAAGCTTCTTTGCACAGCATTTTATTAAATAAATCTACACAAAAAATCTGCAAATTACAAGCATTGCAATTTGCAGATTTTCTTTTCGATCTTTCCTTTAAATTATTTCACGAAGAAACAGCGATCAGCCCAGTCAAAAAAAATCTTGCATTTTTAAAATATTCTTCTTAAATTTAGGCAAGCCTAAATTTTATTTTAGGCTGATAACGCCAGAGAAAAAACCTAATATTTATAGACTTAAATTAACTTGATTCAGCCATGATCGAACCACTAAAACTCCTGCTCGGCACGGGTTTGCTGGTAGCGCTCGCCGCCTTTGCCTTTTGGCCAAAGCTCGGCCTTATCGCAATCTGGCGAAAAAGCCACCGCAACACCGAGCGGACCCTCATCGAAGATGCGCTCAAGCATCTTTATCATCAGGAATACAAAGGCCAGGGCGGCACGCTGGAGAGCTTATCCGGCGCGCTTGCGATCAGCCGTGATCACGCCGCCAAACTGTTGGCCAGACTCGAAACGTTGGAGATGATCAAAACGCAAGCCGATAGCTTCGAGCTAACGCCAGTGGGAAAATCTTACGCCTTACGCATTATTCGCGTGCATCGCTTGTGGGAGCGCTATTTCGCCGACGAAACCGGCCTCGCCGAAACGCAATGGCACGCCGAAGCGGAACGCCGCGAGCACGTTACTACACCTGAAGAAGCCGAGGCCCTGGCGATGCAGATGGGCAATCCCATTCACGATCCGCACGGCGATCCGATTCCGACTTCCAACGGTGAGCTGCCGCCGCGCCAAGGCAAGCCGTTGACTGATCTCACTACCGGTGAGCTGGCGCGTGTCGTTCACATCGAAGATGAGCCGGAAGTGCTTTATGCGCAGCTCGTCGCGCAAGGACTTTTTCCCGGCATGCAAATTCTCGTGACGGAAAAATCCGCCGAGCGCATCAAGCTGCTTGCCGATGGCGAAGACGCGGTGCTCGCGCCGGTGGTGGCGGCCAACGTCACTGTCGTGCCTTTGCCCAAAGCGCAAAAAATGGCCGGGCCGCACGAAACGCTGGGCACGCTGAAGGTTGGCGAGACCGGCGTCGTTCTCGGCATTTCCAAAGCTTGTCGCGGCATGCAGCGCCGGCGTTTGATGGATCTTGGCGTCATTCCCGGCACCGTCATCAGCGCCGACTTGAAAAGCGCCAGCGGCAACCCAACCGCTTACAACATTCGCGGCGCGCTGATCGCCCTGCGAAAGGATCAAGCGAATTTGGTTCATATTCGTCGGCACTTGAATAATTCATAAACCGCCAAGACACAAAGGAATGGCGTCTTCGTCAATAGTCTTGCTGATAGACTCTTTTAAAAGTTTTTCATCGTGACTTCGCGGTTAAACTTTTTTTGAAAGTTAACTTATGAATACACCAACTACACAAGCTTGCGCCACCTGCCCTGTGCATAACACCGGCAACTTGATCAAGCTCGGCGTCAAAATGGATTCGTGGGATTACGTCGTAGCGTTGGCAGGAAATCCCAACACCGGCAAGAGCACGGTGTTCAACAGCCTCACCGGCTTGCGCCAACACACCGGCAATTGGCCCGGCAAAACCGTGACGCGCGCCGAGGGCGGTTTCAGCTACGCGGACAAGCGTTATAAGATCGTCGATTTGCCCGGCACGTATTCGCTGCTCTCTACCAGCACGGACGAAGAAGTGGCCAGAAATTTTATTTTGTTTGGTCAACCGGACGTGACGGTGATCGTCGTCGACGCCACGCGCTTGGAGCGCAATTTGAATTTGGTTTTGCAAGTGCTCGAAATCACCAACCGCGTCGTCGTGTGTTTGAATCTCATCGACGAAGCGCGCCGCCATCGTCTCGACATCAACGACCGTTTGCTCGCCAAAGAGCTTGGCGTGCCGGTGGTGCCCACCGCCGCCAGACAAGGCGAAGGCATCAAAGAATTATTACAAAACATCAACGCCGTCGCCACCGGCGAATTTGTCTGCAAGCCGCGCCGCATCAAGAGCGAATCCAAAGCTTTGAAGCACGCGCTTGAGACATTGGTCAAAAAAATCGAAGTGCAATTTGCCGGCATCCACAACGCCCGCTGGATCGCGTTGCGTTTACTCGAAGGCGATACGCGCATCATCGAGGCCGTCAATAGTGGAGACCTGGCGGACTTGGCTCAGACCCAACAGCTCGCACCCGCGCCGGCGGCGGAAACTTTTCGCATGGAGATGGCAGCATGAAATCACAAAATGACATTTTGCTCACGGCAAACTCCCTGCGTTGGGAGATCGGCGAAAATTTTCACGACTCGCTGATGGACGCCATTTATCAGGACGCCGCGCGGATTTCCGATCGCGTCGTCACCAAAACCGGCGAGAAGCCCAGATTCGATTGGGATCGCACGTTGGACAAGCTGCTCACCAGCCGTCTCACCGGCTTGCCGGTGATGTTGCTGCTGTTGACGGCGGTGTTTTGGATCACCATCGCCGGCGCCAACGTTCCTTCCGGCATGCTCGCTTCGTTGCTCATCGATACGCTGCAGCCGGTCCTGAAAAATCTGGCGACACAAATCGGCATGCCGTGGTGGCTGAGTGGATTTCTGCTCGATGGTGTTTATTTGGCCGGCGCGTGGGTGATAAGCGTCATGCTGCCGCCGATGGCAATCTTCTTTCCTTTATTTACACTATTGGAAGATTTCGGCTACTTGCCGCGCGTCGCTTTCAACATGGACAATCTCTTCCGCAAGGCCGGCGCGCACGGCAAGCAAGCGCTGACCATGAGCATGGGCTACGGCTGCAACGCCGCCGGCATCGTGGCAACACGCATCATCGACAGCCCGCGCGAGCGGCTCATCGCGATTGTCACCAACAACTTCGCGCTGTGCAACGGCCGCTGGCCGACGCAGATTCTCATCGCCTCGCTCTTCATCGGCGCACTCGCACCGGCTGCGCTGGGCGGTCTCGTTTCCGCGGGGGCGGTTGTGGTCATCGCGCTCCTCGGGATTTTTCTGACCTTCGTGACCTCGTGGTTCTTGTCACGAACCGCCCTGAAAGGCGAAGCCTCGACGTTCAGCCTTGAATTGCCGCCGTATCGGCCGCCGCGCATTTTGCGAACCTTGTACACCTCGCTCATCGACCGCACCATTTACGTGCTGTGGAGAGCCGTGGTGTTTGCCGTTCCGGCCGGCGCGGCCATTTGGTTGCTCTCCAACATTAAAGTCGCGGAGCTGAGCTTGGCGGAACACATCATTAATTTTCTCAATCCGTTTGGATTTTTGCTCGGATTGAACGGCGTGATTCTGCTGGCTTACATCATCGCCATTCCGGCGAATGAAATCGTGATCCCCACCGTGCTGATGCTGACCGTGCTCAGCGCCAAGCTCGCCGGCTTCGGCGAAGGCGCCGGCGTGATGTTCGAGCTCGACGACGCCAACGCTTACATGAACGTGTTCACCGCCGGCGGCTGGACGCTGCTGACCGCGGTCAATCTCATGCTCTTCAGCTTGATCCACAATCCCTGCTCGACAACGATTTATACTATTTATAAAGAAACCGGCAGCGCCAAGTGGACGGCGATTTCCGCGTTGCTGCCGATTGTCATGGGTTTTGCAATTTGCTTCGTGGTGGCGCAGGTGTGGCGGGTGTTGGGCGGAATTTAGCAAAAGCAGCAGAAATTCGGCGGAGGATAATTTAATCTCGGAGATCGAATATGCGCTTCTCTTTAAAAAATTTTCGCAACTTCGCGAAGCAGGCGCTTGCACGATTGAAGACAACGAGTTTTGCATGTTATGCGATAGCGGCTATCATCGGCGGTTTGACTGTGGCTACCTTGTGCCTTTCAAAAACAGCTTATGGCGTTCCCTACTTTGCCAGAAAATATAAGACGAGCTGCAACACCTGTCACGTGCTGCCGCCCAAGCTGAATCAGCAAGGAGAAGCTTTTGTTGCCCGCGGATATCGGCTCGAGGGAAGAGAGCCCGTAGAGACATTTCCGCTTGCCGTCTGGATCACCGGACAAATCGAGGATTCACCCAAACGGGAGCTAGCGGGTTACTTAAGCCGGATCGAGCTGATTTCCGGAGGGCCGATCAAGGAATCAGACCTCTATTACTTCATCGAGTGGAGGGCTATCAGCCTGGGACTGCGATCAGACGGGACGCTGCAGGATCGCAGCGGTCGATTCGAAGATATCTTTCTCAGCTATCAAACCGGGAACCTCACGACGACGGCCGGCCAGTTCCGTTTGCTGACACAGGAAGATGTCTCACGGCGGCTATCAGTTTCCGAACCGCTTGCTTTCAGTGCGTCTCTGCCGGGCAAAATGAAACCGGGCGATGCACGTCTCACTCGACTGCGGGATTTTTCGCCATCCGGACGCTCGCCGGCAGTACGGCTCTCCTACTATCGGCCGTTTGCCCAATCGCTGACCTGGGGATGGTACGCCGGGGTGACGGTTCCTTTCGGTGGAGAATTATCATTTCCGCTCAATGAAGAGGCTCAACAGGAGGCCAGTTTTGAACTGGAGGGGCGCCCCAAAGGAGCATTTTTCGAGACCTATTACAGATCGGGTTTGAACACAATAGGCCTTCATGGTTTTGCAGGAGACCACCGGCGTTGGCTAGCCCAGCTCGTTGGCGCCTACAACCGGTCATCCTTTTTTTCGACGCTCGCGTTGGGAGCCGCCAGCCAAAACGAGAAAGATGAAATTCGCGTGAGTTGGACCAACGAGATCGTGCCCGTGCAGTGGGTTTCTGCCGGGATACGGTATGACCAGCGCAAAGAGAAGGGAAGGGACTCGGATCCGATTTTCATCCCTCACCTCAACTTCCAGTTTCCAGCGACTCAGCTCACTCTGGTTCTCAGGCTCGAGCAGCGCCTCCAAAAAGACAACAATCGCTCGCTGGCCGAGTTCAGTTTTGTATTCTAATGATCACCTTCGTCGTCTAAAATTTTATTGCAACTCTCGCGAAAATTTTGCATTTTGAATTTGTTATGAAAACTCTGCATCTTCGCATCACCGGCATGGACTGCGCCGATTGCGCGGCGACGCTGGAAAAAGGCATCGGCCATCTTCCCGGCGTGCAAACCTGTGCGGTTAATTTTGCCGCGGCGCGCCTTAAAGTTGAATTCGATCCGGCTCATCTTGACGAGCCGGCCATCGTGAAGCGAATTCAAACACTCGGCTATGACATCAGCTCCGAAACCCCGAGCCGGCCGACGATCGCCTCACTGCAGCGCGGCGGCATTCTCGGTTTCTTTCCGTTTCTCTTTACGCGCATGTCAACCGCGTTGGCCGCGATCGGTGGTGTGCTCGTCGGAATCGGCCTGCTCACCGAGTTTTTCAACGCGCCGCACCTCTTTACACAAATTATCTATTGGCTCGCGCTGGCGATTGCCGGCTATCCCATTGCGCATTCCGGTTGGCGACGGCTCTGGCTGAATCGCGAAATCAACATCAATCTGCTGATGACGCTCGCAGCGGTCGGTGCAGTGATTATCGGCGAAGAGGCGGAAGCGGCCACTGTCATTTTCCTCTTTGCGATTGGCGAAGCGCTCGAAGGCTACACCATGAATCGCGCCCGCAACTCCATTCGCAAACTCATGAGCTTTGTGCCGGCGGAAGCCACCGTGTTGCGTCCGTGCATGGACTGCCGAGAACATTTAGGGCGTGACGGCTACACAGGCGGACCATGCCCATTTTGCGGCGCCCACGAAACCCGCGTTCCGGTTGACAAGCTCAAAATCGGCGAGACCATTTTGGTCAAATCCGGCGAGCGCATTCCGATTGATGGGCAGGTGATTGCCGGCGCTTCAGCCGTAAACCAATCGCCCATCACTGGCGAAAGTATGCCGGTTTCCAAAATGAGCGGCGACGAAATTTTCGCCGGTACCATCAACGGCGAAGGCACCTTGGAAGTCCGTGTCATTCGCCACGCCGCAGATTCCACACTCAACAACATCATTCATCTCGTTGAAGAGGCGCAAACCCAGCGCGCGCCCGCACAGCGTTTCATCGACCGCTTTGCGAAAATTTATACCCCGACGGTGGTCATCGCCGCGCTGCTGGTTGCCATCTTGCCGCCGCTGCTGTTTCAAGCGCCGTTTTGGAATTTGGCTGACGGCACGCACGGCTGGCTCTATCGCGCGCTGACGCTGTTGGTTATCTCTTGTCCATGCGCGCTGGTGATCTCGACGCCGGTGACGCTTGTCAGCGCCATCAGCGCCGCCGCCAAACACGGCGTGCTCATTAAAGGCGGCGCCTATCTCGAAGCCCTCGCCAAAGTGCGCGCGTTTGCCTTCGACAAAACCGGCACCCTCACCTACGGCCAGCCGATCGTCGTCGAGCTGCGCGCCTTTGACTGTGTGCATCCGGCGCAGGGAGAGTGCAAATCCTGCGATGATGTATTGCAGCTTGCCGCTGCCATCGAACGCCGCAGCGAGCATCCGCTGGCGCATGCAATCGTCACAGCCGCTGGCGAACGCGGACGCCATAACGGCTATGTTGCGGAAGAAGTCGAGACGTTGAGCGGACGTGGCGTGCGCGGCAAAGTCAACGGCAGAAGCGTGATTGTTGGCAGCCACGCGTTATTCGATGCCGAGCATCCACACGACGCGGCGATTTGCCGAGCCGTCAATGCCGTGGAACAAAACGGCCGCACGGCGATGATTGTGAGCAATGACGAACATCTCGCCGGATATATTGCAGTGGCTGATCATACCCGCGACAGCAGCCGTGATGTGATTGCGGAATTGAAAAAATTGGGTATTGAAAAAAGCGTCATGCTCACCGGCGACAACTCGGTCACGGCGCAAAGCATCGGCAACGCCGTGGGCGTCGATGAAGTGCGCGCACAACTGTTGCCCAATCAAAAACTGGAAGCAGTGAAGGCGCTACGCGAGCTGTACCAACGCGTCGCGATGGTGGGCGACGGCATTAACGACGCACCCGCGCTCGCCACCGCGGACGTCGGCATCGCCATGGGCAACGCCGGCACCGCCCAAGCGCTCGAAACCGCCAGCATCGCCTTGATGTCCGACAACCTCGGCAAGCTGCCGTTCGCCATCAAGCTCAGCCGCAAGGCCATGCGCGTGATCAAACAAAATATCACCATCAGCCTTGTTCTCAAGGGCATTTTTCTCGCGCTGGCGCTCCCCGGTCTCGCCACATTGTGGATGGCCGTCATCGCCGACACCGGCGCCTCACTGCTCGTGACGATCAACGGCATGCGTCTTTTAAAAACCAAAGAAAAATAAGGGAGCGCGGGCATTCTTGCCTGCGACAACCCCGCAATTTCCCAAGTTGACATTTTGCTCAAAATTTTGTAAGTTGATAAAGGCCATTCCAAAACGGAATGGCTTTTTCACGTTATGGAAAATTTATGATCACCCCAAAAGATTTTTACCGAAAACTGGACCGGCTCATCGAAAGAATCGGCAAAGAGAAAACCAGCAAGGACTACTTTGCGAACATCGTCGCGGAATTGGAAAACACGTTTGGCGACGATCTGCGCATTACCAACATCCGGCTCTACAAGGAAAGTGGCGACAGTTTCGCGCTCGCCAGCTCGCTTCCCAAAGCTAAAACCACCGGAGTCACCACCAAGCTGCCGATCGATTCCGAGCCGGTCAAGCGCGTGCTGCAGAACGGCAGCTATATTTTCGACGATCCGCGCTTGAGCATTGATCCCCACATCAGCATGCAACAAGAATATGCCATTCCGGCGGCATTCACCGTGCGCACCAAGGCCAAGCGTTGGATTTTCGTCTTCGAATTGAAAAGCGGCTGGGTTCGCGAAGAAGTGGAATTTTGCCTCAACGCCGTGCGCACCGCGCTGAACTACCGGCTGTTTTCCGATTCGATCAAAAACGAATTCGAGCAAGCCGCGCAGATTCAACGCAGCCTGCTGCCGGCCAGCACGCCGATGATCCCGGGTTATCAAATTGCGGGAAAATCGAAACCGGCCGAGCTGGTGGTAGGGGATTTTTATGATTACTTCGAATTCGACGATGAAATGTTCGGCGTGGGCATCGGCGATGCCAGCGGCCACGGCTTGCTCGCCGCCATGTTGGTGCGCGACGTCGTCACCGGCCTGCGCATGGGTCTGGAAAAAGAAATGAAGATGGTTCACACCATTAAAAAGTTGAATCGCGTTCTGCATCGCAGCACTTTTTCCACGCGTTTTGCCACGCTGTTTTACGGCGAGATCGAGCGCAACGGCAATCTGCTCTACGTCAATGCCGGTCATCCCGCGCCGCTGTTGGTGCGCGGCGATCAGGTGCAAGAATTGAAAGCCAACGGTACCATTCTCGGCGCGCTGCCGGATATCACTCTCCAGCGCGCTTATGCCCAAATTCAGCCCAACGCCGTTTTGGTGATGTACAGCGACGGCATTTTCGAGAGACTAAACCGCAACGAAGAACAATTCGGCATCCCGCGCCTGAAAAAGCTCGTGCTCAAAAATCAACAGCGCAGCGCCCAGGAAATTATGGATTTGGTTTTCAACACGGTTTTTGATTTTGGCCAGGGCAAAAGCTGGGAGGATGATGCGACGGTGGTGGTAATCAAAAGAGTGGGAGAGGCGAAATCATAATTGGAGTGGTGGAGTTTTGGATTGCTGGATTAATGGGGTTTTGAAGTTTTCCAAGATTTAGACTTTTTTTCTTGCTCGTCAGAAAAGAATCTCATATATTCTCTGACGAAACTGGAAAGGTTAAGCCATGAACAAACCTCGATCATCCAATAACAAAAAGCCAAAAGAATCGGCAAAGGGGATTACGGCTATTTCGGTACGCGGATACAAATCTCTCTTCGATGAATGCCATCTTGAAATTCGCCCACTGACGATGTTGGCTGGTGCGAACAGCTCGGGCAAATCGAGCGCAATGCAGCCACTGTTGTTGCTCAAACAGACGTTGGAAGCCAGTTATGATCCAGGAGCGTTGTTGCTCAATGGCCCTAATGTAAGGTTTACTTCCGTTGACCAACTCTTGTCACTGGTGGCCGGCAAAAGAACGAGCGAAGAATTCATGATTAGATTGGAGGTTGACGGCAGGCGATATCTTGCTAATACTTTTAAAAAACACCAAAGAAAACACATTGAACTGGCTAAGATGGAATATTATGATGGAAACATATCAAACGTTCTGCGGCCGGAAATGACCACTAAGAAATTTGTTGGAGCTGGCATCAAACCGTTTGAGGTTTTTTATGCAACGCTTTCGAGTGAAGAGAAAGAGCAAGTTGAGTGGGGTATAGGCCGCACGAAATGCTTTTTGAATTATGAATTGCGTTATCAAGGTGAAAAAATCCTCGAATTGCCAGTAATTGATTTAAACGATCCCATCGAACGTCATATTCGCGAAATCATACATGTGCCCGGCTTACGGGGAAATCCGGAACGTGCATATAAAACCACTGCCATCGATTCCCAATTTCCTGGCACCTTCGAGAATTATGTTGCCAGCGTGGTAAATCATTGGCAACTTACAGAAGACCGCCGCCTCAGAAACTTGGGGAATGCACTTGAAACGCTTGCTTTGACTTGGAAAGTAGAGGCTGAACAAGTTGATGGCACCCAGGTCGAACTTCATGTTGGCCGCTTGCCACATGGTTCTCGAAGCGGGTTGAAAGATATGGTCAGTATTGCCGACGTTGGTTTCGGCGTGTCGCAAACGTTGCCCGTACTCGTCGCCCTACTCACGGCGGAAGCGGGGCAATTAGTTTACTTGGAACAACCAGAGATTCACCTGCATCCTCGTGCCCAAGTCGCGTTAGCACAAGTGCTGGCCGATGCGGCAAATCGTGGTGTTCGTGTGGTTGCAGAAACGCACAGTTCCTTACTGTTATTGGGGGTACAATCTTTGGTCGCGGAACGCAAAATTTCTCCTAACAAGATAAAACTTCACTGGTTCAAACGGCGCAATGACGGTGTCACAGAAGTTACGAGCGCCGATCTGGACGAAGCCGGCGCTTTTGGGGACTGGCCGGAAGATTTTGCCGACGTTGCTCTGGAAACAGAGAGCCGCTATCTTGACGCCGCTGAATTACGCCGGGGGACACAGTGATATGCCAACTAAAATTTCGAGGCGTCTCGTTATCGACGCTTCTATTGCCCACGCTTCCGGTGGAGAGGAAGCCACCTTTCCAACTTCCAAGAATTGTCGTGATTTTCTCATAGCGGTTAGAACAATATGTCACCGCATCGTGATGACAACTGCTATAATTGAAGAATGGAACAATCATCAGTCAAATTTTACCCGCCGTTGGCGTGTCTCGATGGAAGCAAGAAAGAAGGTGAATCGCCTTAACGCTCCGATCAATAAAAAGCTACGGGATAAAATCAAAGAAATCGCCACAAATGAAAAGGCTCGTGAAGCCATGTTCAAAGACATTCACCTCGTCGAAGCCGCGAAAGCCACGGATCAAATCGTGGTCGCGCTTGATGAGACAGTGAGAGATCTTTTTGCCTCCATATCACGAAGCATTGGCGAGATGAGAAACATTGTTTGGGTAAACCCAGATAAAACAGAAGAGCAACCCATTTCTTGGTTGGAAAATGGTGCCAAGCCGGAAAAAAGGCGAATGCTTGGCCTCGGAGGGAAAAGCAAATAAATGACTGCTCGCTATACTCCGCGTCAAGGCCAGTTTCTCGCCTTCATTTATTACTATACCAAAATTCACGGACAGCCACCTGCTGAGGCTGACATACAGCGGTATTTCAAAGTTTCACCACCTTCAGTACATCAGATGATTTTGACGCTGGAGAAAAATCAACTCATCGAGCGGGTACCAGGAAAAGCGCGCTCGATTCGCCTGTTGCTACCACGGGAAGACTTGCCGGATTTGAAGTGAGTTTTTTTACGTCTTACGCTTCACGCTTTACGCCTCACATTTCACCCCAACCTCTCTAACATCGAATACAACTTCCGCCGCGTAATGCCGAGCAGCTTCGCCGCTTTGCTCTTGTTCCCGCCGGCTTTTTCGATGGCGCGGTGGATGAGTTTCTTCTCGATGTCTTCGAGCACGATGCCTTCGTCGGGAAGATCGAATTGCGTCGGGAGCTTTTGAATGCCTTGAATGTGGGGCGGCAAGTCGGAGAGTTCAATGGGCCGGTCGCCGGCCATGATGATGGAGCGCTCAACCACATTTTCCAGCTCACGCACGTTGCCGGGCCACTGATACAGACGTAATTTTTCTAAAGCTCCGGCCGTAATGCCGTGCGCATCAAAAAAACCTTCAATGTCAAATGTTCACACTTCGGCAAAGAGAAACGAATCCTGGTTAAATGATTGAATGGGTCGGGGTAATTCTGTTCCGATGAAATTGCACAGAGCAAAGAAACTTGACAAGACGATAATAATATATTATATTGAACAATGATTGTCAAGACCGTTATGGGCAGGTAACAAAGTGTTCTGGCTGTAAGGAGCGCTCAAGAGTGTGAGGGTATCAAATGAATTTTATGGAAAATGAATCGCCGACGAAACTGCGCGGTGGGTATTACACCGACGCGCGTCTTGCTCGGTTTCTGACGAAATGGGTGTTCGCGATAAAGCCGCGAAGGGTGTTGGAGCCGAGTTGTGGGGATGGAATCTTCTTCGAGGTCATGGGCAAAGTTCCAAATGAACAGCTTGAATATGTGTTGGGTTTCGAGATCAAGCCAAGTGAAGCAGCAAAGGCGAAAGAGCGCGGCAGGACTTTCCTTAAAATAGAGCCGGATATACGTACCCGCGACTTTTTGTATTGGGCCTTGATTAGATTTCCATCAGGGGAAAAATTTGATGGCGTTTTGGGAAATCCCCCATATATCCGTTACCAATACTTGGATGAGAATCTGCAGAACATAGCCGAGGCAATTTTCAGATATCATTCATTGCCATTCACTAGACACACAAATGCTTGGGTTCCTTTCGTCGTTGCTTCCGTCTCTTTATTAAGCCCAGGGGGCAGGCTGGGAATGGTGCTTCCCTCCGAGTTACTTCACGTCTTACACGCCCAATCATTGCGGAACTTCTTGGCTGAGGAATGCGAGAGAATACTTATTATCGATCCGAACGAACTCTGGTTCGAAAATGCCTTGCAGGGCGCAATCATACTTCTTGCCCAGAAGAAGAAATCGCGGAATAGCGCATGTAAAGGCCTTGGAATAGTGCAGACTAAATCAAACAGCTTTCTTGATTCGGATCCAGCAGGGATATTTGATGGCGTGGAGTATCTCAATGGAGAAACAATCGAAGGCAAATGGTTGCAAGCACTGCTTAGCAAAAAAGAACGCGAGCTTTTGTCTAGCATCAAACATAGAAAAGACGTATTTCGCTTTGACTCGCTGGCTGAGGTCGATGTCGGTATAGTCACGGGCGCAAACAATTTCTTTCTTGTCAGCGACGAGGTTGTGGAAAAATTCGGGTTGCAGAATTGGGCGCACCCGATGTTTGGACGAAGCGAGCACGTTGAAGGAGTGATCTACAGCAAAGCTTCGCATGCAGCTAATCGACAGAACGGCTTGCCGACGAACTTTATATGGTTTGGGGATGAACCGATTGATAAATTCCCCAAAACCGTGAGAGTCTATATAGAGTCTGGTGAGCGAGAAGGCTTGCACACTCGCTACAAATGTCGCGTCAGGAAGCCTTGGTACAGTGTGCCGTCAGTGTATTTCGCTCCAGTCGGTATGCTCAAAAGGGCGCATGAATTTCCGAGGTTGATACTGAACCGTGCGAAAGCATTTACTACCGATACTGCTTATCGCATAAAACCTAAAACTATTTCAGATGAAAAATTGGTATTCTCATTTTTAAATAGCTTGACAGCTCTAACGGCGGAGCTTGAAGGGAGGCACTATGGCGGCGGCGTTTTGGAATTGGTGCCATCCGAAATTGAGAGACTTCTTGTTCCAATTGTGCGAATGGAAAAGGGGGACTTGGAAAAGCTGGACGACAGTATGAGATCGGACGAAAGTGCGGAAGAATTGCTTGCAAGGCAGGATAAAAAAATTCTGCGTGACATTGGTTTAACAAGCAGTGAAATAGATATTATCTTCTCAGCATGGAATCGGTTGAGGCTGAGACGACAAAGAGCGACGGAAGAAAAGGCATCAAAACTTATTAGTGGAACTAATCGATTTCAACAAGAAATTGTTGTGGATTGTTGATTCGTTGGTAAAGCCGGAATTCACGTCCAAGCAAGTCACGATGCGCAACAAAATCTTTGGCGACTCCCCAATGTATTTGGGTCATCGCATTTAGTTGCTCGTAAGAGCGGGTATCGGTGCGGCTATTGTGCGTCAGCTTCAAATTGTATTTTCCAAGATTGATGCCTTTGATGATGATTTCAAATTCAGCTTCCGCCCTTTCAAGGTGACTCAAGGATGGTTGGGAATCTCTTCTCCAATCCAAAGCACAAAAAATTTTTTGCCTGAAATGGCTTCTTTGATCTATCCCTTCAATTTTTCCTTTCTTTAGTAGCATTGAACCGGTGGGATTCGTAGTCAGTCCGGTCGGTATATTTAAATCCCTCTCAGTTAGTCCTTTACTTACCCAGACAAGAACCCAACCATCATGTACCGGAGGAATTATTCTGCGTTTTGGGGGCTTGATCACAGGTTCTCGCCGATTTCTGAATAGCTTGATCATCGGAAGTTGATCTCGCCACTTACCTTGCACTCGTGCAGCGCCTCGAATTGGTTGCGCTATACTTTCGTCCTCGACCCTCCCTTGTCTGAGCATGCGAGTGATATCTGTTTTCTTCTGCACTGCCACAACGTGCTCAGGGAAATTATCCTGCAAGGATGTTATAGAAGAAACCAAATCGCCAAGAAACTGTTCATCGCCATGGTCTTGCCGATTTATTGCGAGTAAGGTGCTCGCTTCAATATTTTGGTGCAGACCAGAGAGAGTAAGATTCGCGCTTCCAATAATAACCCTGCCCTCACTATCGTTGAATGATATATATGCTTTGGGGTGGAATATTGTTGATGTGGAACCTGTGTCAACCGAGTAAATCTTAACTTTCAGGTCAAGAAGAGCAAACAAACCCTGTGCAGAGGTGATGCCATTGCGGATACCAGCATAAATAACAGTTCGGCGGCTGTGTTGTTTGATAAAGTCACGAATCTGCCAAACACCGTTTTCTCGAACGAACGCAACACCAAATATCATTTTGTCGAGAGGATCAATCTCAAGAAATGTGCGTATCGCTGTCTCGTGATCGTTATGTTGGCGGATGCCTTGGAAGAGAAACTTTGGCTTTGCCATTAAGATTCCTTTAATCTGAAAATGTCAATTCTCACCCCAACCTCTCCAACATCGAATACAACTTCCGCCTTGTGATGCCGAGCAGCTTCGCAGCTTTGCTCTTGTTGCCGCCGGCTTTCTCGATGGCGCGGTGTATAAGCTTCTTTTCGATGTCTTCGAGCACGATGCCTTCGTCGGGGAGATCGAAGGCCGTCGGCAACTTTTGGATGCCTTGAATATGTGGCGGCAGATCGGTCACTTCGATAGGCCGGTCGCCCGCCATGATGGTGGAGCGCTCGACGACGTTTTCCAACTCGCGCACATTGCCGGGCCAGGGATACATGCGGAGCTTCTCCAAAGCCTCGGCACTGATGCCATGCGGATCGCGTCCGGCGCGCTTCAAAAAGTGGCTCACAAGATCAGGCAAGTCTTCCAAGCGCTTGCGCAACGCCGGAACGGAAAGGGGAAAGACATTGATGCGATAATAAAAGTCTTCACGAAAATTTCCTTCTTTCACGGCGATTTCCAGATCACGGTTCGTCGCCGCAATGACGCGGGCTTTCACCGGAATTTGCTCGTGGCCGCCGAGGTGGATGATCTGGCGGTTCTGCAACGCGCGGAGAAGTTTGACTTGGATGGTCGTGGCAACTTCGCCGATCTCATCCAGAAAAATCGTGCCCTCGCCGGCGGTCTCAAAGAGACCCAACTTGCGTTTTTCCGCGCCGGTGAACGCGCCTTTCTCGTAACCGAACAACTCACTCTCCAACAGCGTCTCCGGCAGCGCCGCGCAGTTGATGGCGACGAACGGTTTTTCCGCGCGCGGACTGAGATAGTGAATCGCTTGCGCGACGAGTTCCTTGCCGGTGCCGCTTTCGCCGCGAATGAGCACCGTGGCATCACTCGGCGCGACTTTGTGAACCATTTTATAAACTTCCTGCATCACGCCGCTCTGCCCCACCATGTTGTCGATGGAATAACGTTGCTGCAATTCCTGCTTCAGCGAGCGATTTTCATTGGCGAGCGCTTTCTTTTCAAAAATGTGGCGAATCTTGACCTTAAGCTCGTCAATCTCAAACGGCTTGATGATGTAATCGTAAGCGCCTCGCTTCATGGCTTCGACCGCGGTTTGGGCGGTGGCATACGCCGTCATCAAAATAACCTCGCATTGCGGATAACGCTTTTTAGCGAAATCCAAAACCTGCAATCCCGACTTGTCGGGACCCTCCATTTTCAAATCCGTCAACACCACGTCGTAAGCGTGCGTATCCAGGGCGTTCATCGCCGTGGTGCCACTGGTGGCAGTCGCAATGGCGTAACCTTCCGGTTCCAGCGCCGCTTTCAAAACTGCTGTCATCCGGGCTTCGTCGTCAACAATCAGAATCGTGCGTTCGGTCATATCGCAAATTTCAAATTTGTGAATGTGCTGTGAATCATTGGATTGATGGATTGTTGGAATGATGGAGTGTTGGACACTGCATCGCAACATTAATCCGACAATCCATCAATCCATAGTTTTTGGCAGCCACATGTGCATCGCCGTGCCTTTACCCTTTTCACTTTCCGCGGCGATGCGGCCGCCGTGCTTTTCGACGAGTTGCTTGCAAACCGCCAGGCCGAGGCCGCTGCCGCGGGTTTTGGTAGTAAAAAATGGCTCAAAAATTTTTTCGGGATCGGCAGGCAAGCCGGGGCCATTGTCTTGCACGACGAGGTGGGCCAATTGCTCGCCTTTTTCATTTTCTTCTTGCAAACACACTTCCACTACGCCTTTGCCTTCCATTGCCTGAACCGCATTCAAAAGCAGATTGAGCAACACCTGGGTGATCGCTTCTTCATCGTAACGCATGGGCAGAGACGGCATGGCGCGATTGAAATTCAAGGCGATGCCGTTGGCCTGCTCGTCACTGCGCACCATCGTCAGCGCCTTCTCAATGGTTTTGACGAGATCGCTCTGCGATGCGTTGAGCTGGCGGTCGCGGGTGAGGCTGAGAAAATCGTTGACCAAGCGATTGAGCCGGTTCACTTCCGCCGGAATGAACTCGAACAGCTCGTCCGTCTGCGCCGGCTGTTCGTAGCGCTGGCGCAAAACGTAAGCCGTGCTCTTGATGATGCCCAGCGGATTTCGAATCTCATGGGCGACGGTCGCCGCCATCTGGCCCATGGTGGCAAGTCGTTCGGAGCGGCGCCAATTCTCTTGGGTTCGCAAAAAAAGCGAGATGGCGGTGTATAAAAAAACGGCGAAGATAATGAGCAAGCCAAAACTGGCGATACCACCAATCACGAGGCCGCGTTGAAAAGGCTGCAGTAAGTTAAGAAAATCGGCTTTGGCCTCGACCACGACGAGACAAGCGATTTGGCCGCGGCTGTCACGCACCGGCGCGTAAGCGGTCTTGAAACGATAGCCGGCAATCAAGCGCAGCGGCGAACTGGTTATCTCCCCTTTCCAGGCGCGGCTCACTTCATTGCTGTCCTCCTCAAGATAAAAAATCTCTTCGCCTGGCTCGAACAAATCCTGGCTCGCTTTCAAACACACAAAATCCCGTTCGACGAGAAAAATGTTTTGAACGTTCACTTCTCCGGGCAATCTGTCGATGAGCAAATCAATGCTCGCTTTGGCGGTCAGGCGCTCGCCTCTGGAAATCAGATCCGGAAACGTCGTGGTTTGCACCTGCCTTCCGACCAGTCCGGCAATGGCGCTCAAACGGTTCTCGAGCTCTTCGTCAAGGGAACGGTTCAAACGGTTGAGAAAGAACCAGCTTCCAAAATTGAAAGCTGCCAACACGACGACGATCGTGATGATGACGGCGATGACCAGCGTACGCGACGATTGAATTGATGAAAACCGCATGACAAGAATAGCCGGAGTAATGGAGTATTGGATTGTTGGATTAATGGAAAAGCAAAATCTCCCTATTACTCGCTAATTGAGATGAAACGGAATCTCTATTGTTTTTCCTAACTCGGCTTCAGAATGTGCATACACTTCGCCATTTTTGCCGATGTGCCAAACGTCTATTCCTCGGTGTTGCAAGCAAGCCGCAATGAAACGCCGGTGGCAACCGCGATAGTCAAGCTCGGCGCACATAAACGCGAGCGATTGCGCCTGGGCATGATGAATCAGCTCGTCACAGCCTTCTCGAAACGTGTCAGTATTTGTGTAGGCTTCATAGCCGCCGGTGCGATATCCGCCGAGCGTTTCGCCGAGCCAATGATATACGATTCCATTCTTATTTAACACCGTCGCCAAATTGGTTCGCGTGAAATGCGGATGCCGTTTGGACGTTGGAAAACGTCGCACGTCGGTGAGCGCTTTGATGCCGTGCGTTTGCAGGCGGCGCAAGAATTCTTCGAGCGCCAACGCGCCGTGTCCGATGGTGAAAATTCGCAGAGACATCTTTATCTCATTACAGGATTATTGGATTGTTGGATCAATGGATTGATGGATTATTGGGTTGCTGTGCACATCAATCCATTACTCCAACAATCCAATACTCCAACAATCCGTCGCCTCATTTGCGCAACCTTTCCAACACCGCTGCGGCCACTCGCTCTGGCAACAATTCATTTTGACAATTGAGATGCCCGAGTGGGCAAAAGTTTTTGTGGCAGGGCCGGCATTCGATTTCGTGCCACAACGCCAGGTGTCCGGCAGCGCGGTCATAAGGAAACCAGATATGCGGCTGGCTCGGTCCGAAAAGGCCGATGGTCGGTGTGCCGGCCGCAACCGCCAAGTGCATCACACCGCAATCGTTGGAAACAAAAACCTGCATTTGTTTTTGCATGCTCGCCAATCGGCGCAGATCGAGCAACGGGAGTGAAATGATGTTGGCGGCGCCGGTTCGTTGTGATGGCGAAATTTGCTGCATCACCTCCATCACAATTTTCTCTTCATCCGGCCCTTGCGTGAACAACACTTGTATCTTTTTGCCAACAAGCTGTCGCGCCAATTCGGCAAAATATTTTTCCGGCCAGCGTTTGTTCGGCCAGGTGGCGCCGGGGTGCAAACCAACAATTGGTCGCGTCATATCAAGCGACATTTCTTCAATATAATTTCTCGCCCATTTTTTCTCCTCTTCCGAGAGAAAAATTTCGGTGCGATTGTCGCCCTTGTCGATGCCGAGCGCTTCGAGACCGCGCCAATGAAAATCGATGGCATTCAGCTCGGTGATTGGCGCCGGCACGCGCACGTTATACAATTTTCCGCGACCGCGAAAATCGCCGCCGACGCGAATAGGTGCGCCAGTCAGCCACGTCATCAGCGCGGTGCGCGGATTGCCAAACAGATCGATGGCCACATCAAACCGGCGCTGCCGCACTTGATAATAAACCCGCCCTTGTTCAGTGATGCTCCCACTTACCGGCCAAGCAATGACTTCATCGAGATGCGGATTGTGAAAGAGCAATGGCGCAAAAGTGTCTTGCGTCAAATAACTCAGCCTGGCTTCCGGAAACGCTGCTTTGAGCCGCCGAATGAGCGGCGTGGTAAGAATCACATCGCCCATGAACCGCAGTCGGCTCAATAGAATGCGGCGAACGCTGGTCTTATTCAGTATCACCTCGTTCCTTATGTGAAAAGTAGCAGTGGCAGTAACCTGCTACTGCTACTGCCACTTCCACTTCCCGCTCACTTCGTTCTCATCTCGAACACGCCGTCCCAATCCGCCGGGCGCGGCGCTTGCATGAAGATGTCGCAGCGGCGCAGAAATTCCTTGGCCGGGCCGTCGTTGGGATTGAGCGCCAAAACGCGACGAAATTCTGCGATGGCCTTATTCCACTCCTGCAAGCGATATAACTCGAGGCCGCGTGCAAAGTGTGTGAATGCCGCCACGAGATTCTCGTCGAAGTGGTCGCCGCGCCGTCCCACCAGCTCAAAAACGCGCACCGGCCGCAATTTGCCTTGCACCCGTATAAAATCCAGCTCGCGCGCCATGATTTTGTCTTTCGCCTGTCCGTACGTTTCTTCACCGATCATGATCTTGGTGCCGTACATTTTATTGACGCCTTCCAATCGCGAAGCGATGTTGACATCATCGCCGATGACGGTGTAGTTAATCTTTTTTGTACCGCCGATATTGCCGGCAACCATATCGCCGGTATTGATGCCGATGCGCGCCTCAAAAAGCGGTTTCTTCGCGGTCGACCATTTTTTCTGCAGCTCGTCAAGCACACGCTGCATATCGAGGGCAGCAAAGCAAGCGCGTTCGGCGTGGTCAGTTTGATCGAGAGGTACACCGAACACCGCAACCACGGCATCACCGACATATTTGTCCAAATAGCCACCGTATTCGAGCACGATGTCCGTCATCGCCGAAAGATACTCATTGAGCTGCGTGATCAGCGCTTCCGGACTCAATTTCTCTGAGTAGGTGGTAAAATCCTTGATGTCCGAAAAAAACGCCGTCGCATATTTTTTGTCACCACCGAGCTTGAGCTTGCTGGGATCCCGGATCAGCTCATTGACGACAATCTCTGAGAGATAATGTACGAACATGCCTTTGATGAGTTGCTTTTGGCGCTCTTCGCTGAGGAAGCGATACACCATGACGCTGATAAATGCGACGCCAAAAGAAAACAGCGGCCGCACTTGGGGAATCCAGACATGGCGTGAAATAAACAGCGCCGTCGTCAGCAAGGTGTAACCGACGCTGAGAAAAACCGTAACCAAAATGCCAAGCCACGGACTCCAAATCATGGTGATCACACCGGCGATCATGGCAAAGATCAGCATGGTCACGATGCTGAGCGTCTCGGGCTGCCTGGTGATGAAATTCTGCGTTCGAATGCTGTGAATAATATTGGCATGCACTTCCACGCCGGGAAAAGTCGCTTCGAACGGAACCGGGCGCAAATCCGCCAAGCCGGCCGCGGAAGCGCCAATGAGGACGATACGATTTTGAAACGTTTCCGGCGGCACGCGTTGTTCGAGAACGTCATAATAAGGAATGTAGCGAAAAGTGTTTTGGCTTCCCATGTAATTGACCAGCACTCTGCCCTTCGTGTCGATGGGGATGCGCATAGCCACGCCGCCGTTAACGGATTTTCTCCAGCGCAGCTCGCGACCAAGCTCAGCTTCGATATCATCGCGCGCCCGTCCGGCAGATTGCATCACCACCGCCAACGCAAACGAGGGATAAGCCTGTCCGGAAAAATTGAGGAAAAGCGGCATTCGGCGAATGGCGTTATCATCATCCGGCAGGAAGTTGACAAACCCGAGGCCGGCGCTGTTGTTGTACAACTCCATCAATTTGCCGTCAAAGCGGTCAAAGCTGTTGAGGGCGGCCACGGTTTCAGGCGGCAAGGGCAGCGTGAATCGCGCCGCGGCAAAGCCCTCCGGCGGCTTTTCCATTTTATAAAGAAAAGCTTCGGGATGCTCTTGCTCCAAAGTGATCGCATGAACCACGTTTCCGGCATTTTTCGTGCTAAGAATGAGCAGGCTGTCTTCCGCCGGCTTGGCATCACGTTCCACAAACAGCATGTCGAAGGCAATACAAGCAGCGCCGCCGGCGCGTAAATAGTCGATGACACGAGCATGGTAGCTGCGCGGCCATTGTTGAAAACGGCCGAGCTTTTCGAGGCTGCGATTGTCGACATCAACGATAATGATATCTTCGATTTTGGCATCACTGCGTTGATAATCCAATTTGCGCCGATAACGCAAATCAAACGTCTTGTTTTCAAAACTTTCAAACGCGGGCAGCACTCCGGTGACGAGCAAAACGATGGCACCGGCAAGCAGGCCCAATCCGGCGCCGAGCAAGGCTTTTTTCCAAAGGGAGTCGGTCATGGTCTGGTTACTGGTTGCTCGTTGCTGGTTGCTGGTCGCTGGCTGCCGATATACGCGTTACAAATAACCAGCTACAAGCTACCAGCAACAAGCAACGAGCTACAAGCTAAATGAAATTCTCCAATTCAAATTCACCGTCATATACGAGCCGCACCTCTCCTTCCAGCTCGAGCTTTTTAAACTCCGGATCACCGTAAACCATCAACTCGCCGCCGCGGGTGGTGACGTGAATGGGGAAAGGCATCTGTTTTTGCAAATGGGTGATGACGGCTGAGGCAACGGTCCCGGTACCGCACGCCAGCGTCTCTTCTTCGACGCCGCGCTCGTAGGTTCGAAGATACAAATTTGATCTTCCAGCGATGCTGACGAAATTGACGTTTGTGCCAGCAGGTTGAAAAGCCGGATGATGGCGATATTTGACGCCGAGCGTCGCCACCTCGACTTGGTTGACATCTGCAACAAACAAAACGTAATGCGGCACACCGGTGTTGACATAGCCGCCCTCTTCCATTCCCGCGTCTTCAAGAGCATGCGGCGCCAAATTGAGATCCCACGGCTTTTGCATGCGCAGCCGCACTTTCTTACCGGAAACGACGGCATGATAGAGATCACCGCTCACTTCGAATTGCATCTCCGCCGGCGCCAAACCGTGATGAAAAGCATAATAAGCGCAAGCCCGCGCGCCATTCCCACACATCTCCGATTCGCGACCGTCGCGGTTGAAGTAGCGCATGGTGAAGTGCGGAGGGCGGAGGGCGGAGGGCGGAGGGCTTGGCGCGGAGGGCATAGCGCCTAGCGCATGGCGCTCATCAATTCTTTGCTCTTTGCCCTCTGCCCTCCGCTCTCCGCTCTTGGCGCTTTGCCCTCTGCCCTCCGCCCTCTGCTCAATCAACAAGATACCATCTGCGCCGATGGCGACGCGGCGTGTGCAGAGCGTACGAAACAACTTCTCTTCGTCGCCGCGAAAAATGCCGTCCCGATTATCGAAGAGAATGAAATCGTTGCCGGTGGCCGAGAGTTTGGTGAAGCGAATGCGCATCGTTATCTTGGTGTTTAAAAATTGGGCATACCAGAGCTGCACGCACTTGTTAAAAACGAATAGAAATATAACAAAGGCGGGAGAGAAAGTCAAAGCGTTTTTCTGCCAACAGAACATCCGCATATTGTCAAAATCTTGGGCGCGTCTGGGATTTGGCAAGCCGCCATCAAAGGTACATACATCCGAGTGTGGGCGCTGGTTTGATGCCACAAGCGAGGAATGGATGCGTGGGATATTCTGCGAGGCTTTCCAACGATAACCGCCGCGCAGTTTTATGATGCTTTGTCGTATTATTACGACCACAAAGACGAGATCGAAGAGTTTATCGAAGCCAACGAACGGGCTTACGATGACCTTTTAACCGAAGCAGATGAGGTGAAAGCTGAAAATCAAACTGTACTTGAAAAATTGCTCCTTTAACCACCGAATGCTTCCTGCCGCGAATAAACTCTGGCTTTGCCGCGTTTCTTCATCTGCGCGATTGCCCTCATATCTTTATCAAGCGGAGTTTCTGGCCGTCGAGGTTTTCTTGGCGTTGCAAGCATTTCACCAATCAAAGCTTCAACTTCAGCGCGTTGAACCGGACTCAAGCCACCCGTTTGAAATTCGGGGTCGCCTACTTGTCGAATAATAAACTGGCGTAACGCTTCGTTGATAAACGAATTCACCTCCTGATTTTGGCGTTCGGCCTCATAACGAAACCAAGTCACAATGTGTTTCTCCAACCGCAGTTTCACTTGTTCCTGCGGTAGCTTCGCGCTTTTTTGCGGGCGGCGATGGAGTGGTTTCAGTTTGGCGTTAGGCGAAATCTCCGGAACATCGAGTTCGCCATTTTTACTACTATTTCGTTTTTTCATATTTGAAAAGTAATCGAATCCATTAGCCGGCTCTGACAATATAAAGATTCTGACTATTAAGCGCAATAGAGATTATCTCATTTCCTACTTGCAAACTTGCATATTTGACACTTACTTTGGCTCCTTTTCTTTTTTGGCTCCTTGGCTCCTTTTACTCACACATTACTTGACGTACTTATCAAGTACGTCTTGCACAGCTTTCGGATCATAAAACTCCTTCACCAGCTCTTCGGCGGTGTAGGAGTTGAGCGTGCCGCTAGCGCGCTCGGTGTAGCAGAGGTAGCGCATACCTTCGGGACTGGCGTCGAAGCGGCCGTCGGGGAGGAGGTCGAGCCAGGCGCCGGGGCCGAAGGCGTAACGGTAGAGGAAGGTTTCGCCTTTCTCAACATCCCAGAATTGCAAGCGCCCTGCGGCGCCGGCAGCCACCAAATATTTGCCGTTGGGCGCAAAGCAGACGGTGTAAACTGGGCCTAAATGGCCTTAAAAAATTCTTTGAAATTATCCGACTATTTTGTATTTTGAGTCTATGAGCCAAGCTATTCAACTCTATCTTGATATGAACATTTTCAAACGGAGTTTTGATAATCAGAGCTCATTGCGGATTCGACTTGAAACCGCAGCGATAGACGTTATCTTTTCCGGTGTATCTGACGGCAAATATGCGTTTCCTTGGTCATTCATTTTGGATTATGAAAACAATCTAAACCCCAACCTTGATCGCCGATCAACAGCAGTTTTGCTTTCACAAAAAGCTTCGCGAGAGATTGAACCAAATGAGAAGATTCGCGAGCAGGCACAGAAGTTTGAAAAAATAAATATCAAAAGTCGAGACGCTTTACACTTGGCATGCGCAGAGTTGACTGGATGTAACTACCTTCTCACATGCGATGATAAGCTCGTCAAAAAGAGCCGTCAGCTCAATCTAAAAGTAAAGGTGATGGGGCCGGTTGAATTTGTCAATTTAATGGAGCATCAAAATGGCCACTGAAAAAAACTACACTCCCGAAGAATTGCGGCGCGAAGCCATTCTGATTTTGCACAAAAACTTAGGCGCGCTCAATACCTATCGCTTTCTGGCACAAGTTAGTCAGAGTCGGGATGATTATCTCAAACTACAACAACGCTTATTCAACGGACAGAGCGTGGACGAGCTTTATCGTGCGGCCAAACAACACTGGCAAAAACGCAAGCGGCAGAAATAAACTTGCTCACTTGCATACTTGCCACTTGCAGTATCTTTTTTCTCTTTTTATCCTATTTGACGTACTTCTCCAACACCTCCTGCACCGCCTGCGGATCATAAAACTCCTTCACCAGTTCTTCAGCGGTGTAGGAGTTGAGTGTGCCTTGTTCGGTGTAGCACAAGTAGCGCATGCCTTTGGGATTGGCGTCGAAGCGGCCGTCGGGGAGGAGATCGATCCCGCCTTGCGGGACGGGGCCGAAGGCGTAGCGGTAGAGGAAGGGTTCGCCTTTCTCAAAGTCCCAGAATTGCAAACGACCTGCATAGCGAGCGGCCAAATTACCGTCCGGGCGGTTGCTTCGGACATTCTGTGAAGTTGATCAACTCCTCGGGGCTTCGGAACTAACCGCCCGGACGGTGTTCTTTTACTTCGCGCCAAACAGGAACTTCTCCAAATCATCATCTTCATCTGTGCCATATTTCGCGACAAAATCCTCATATTCTTTCGCCGTGGGAAAAAATTTCTCTCGATAACCTGGCACAAACAATTCTCCCTTGCGCGCCTCGATAAACTCCAGGTAGTTGGAAAACGGCCATTCGCGCAAATTTGTCACGAGGCCATCTTTCTTGGGATTGACATGAATATAGCGGCAGAGCAGGATTTGATATCTCTCGCTGTGGACGTGAACGTGGCGGAAGCGTTCGTAGAAGAGCGAACCGCTGCGTTGGTAGCGCTTGTTGATCGCTTGCACATAGCTTTGCTGCAATTTGCCCATGAATTGGGAGAGATTGTCGTCGCGTTGAGGTTGGAGCTTGAAATGAAAATGATTGGGCATAAGGCAGTAAGCTACAACGTTCATCTCAAACTTGTCACGATATTTCTTGAGCAGGCGCAAAAAGTAGAGGTAGTTCTCCTCTTCAAAGAAAATTTTTTGCCGCTCACCACCACGGTGATAGATGTGGTAGTATTCACCGGATTGGAATTCAGCATAACGATAAGGCATAAACCCTCCGCGCAAAAATACCGTCCGGGCGGTTGCTTCCAAAGGTCTGTGGCGTTGGTCAACTTCTCGATGTATCAGAACGAACCGCCCGGACGGTGATTTGATTCTTATTTCACATACTTCTCCAGCACTTCCTGCACCGCTTTCGGATCATAAAACTCCTTCACCAGCTCTTCGGCGGTGTAAGAGTTGAGCGTGCCGCTAGCGCGCTCGGCGTAGCACAAATAGCGCATGCCTACCGGGCTGGCGTCGAAGCGGCCGTCGGGGAGGAGGTCGAGCCAGGCGCCGGGGCCGAAGGCGTAGCGATAGAGAAACGTTTCGCCTTTCTCATGATCCCAGAATTGCAAGCGATCCCGACTGTGTCGGGACGGCCACCAAATATTTGCCGTTGGGCGCAAAGCAGACGGTGTAAACCGGGCCTAAATGGCCTTCTAACACTAGCAGGCATTTGCCGGTTTCCACCTCCCATAACCGCACGGTGTGATCAGAACTTCCGCTCGCCAACTTCTCTCCCATTCCTAAAATATTCAGAAATTCGCAAAAAGTCAAAATTGCAGGTAATGTTACTTGAGGATGGGGGCTTGATTCTATGACAACAATATCTAATTCTGATTATCGCAAAAATTTACTTACTGTAAAAATGCCATCCGAGATCATTCAAGAATTCATCCAAACACTTGATGAAGAAATCGACGCTAATAAAAGGGGCAAAGGAGGAAGCACTGTCAAGATTTTTAACGGCCACTTCCTACGAGAGATTTCAGGCCTCCATCTGTATGTTTTCAATTTGGAGAACTTCCTAGCAGTTTTAGATGAGTCTCCGGCTGAAATAGAAATTCGTGAAAAAAGATATCCAGCTCAAGTTCTCTCAACACAGGGGCTGGAAGTAGAAATTGGAATTGAAAATTTTTGTGGTAAATTCATACCCGAGGCCAAACTGCAAACGAATCTATGGTACTTACTTGAACTGCTCAAAAAGAAATTTACAGAATGTCAAAAGGGATTGGTTAAAGTAGATTTTCGTTTAAGCGAGTTTCTTTTTCTCAACCGACCACTGGACTCGATTCCTGAATTGGGGATAGCAGAATGTACAAACTGCAAAACTCAAAATAGAATACGAGCGCATCCGCCAAATGCAAGGCCAATCTGTACTCGATGTAAAACCCCATTGGTTTTAGTTCGCTTTTCATCAAATGATTCCTCAAACGATGCTCAAAAGAAGGCAATTGAGGCATCTTTCTCTTCACAACTGACTGTAATTTGGGGACCACCTGGAACTGGGAAAACCCAAACTATAGCACAAGCTATTGAAGGACATTTGAAGGCAGGCCGTCGTGTTCTCCTTGTTTCACATGCTAATAATGCAGTTGATCAAGCACTCGAAAAAGTTGCAAAGCAGCTTAAAAACACCGTTTTTTATCGGGAAGGAAAGTTAGTACGACTTGGAAAACCACAAGAAGCCTATCTGAAAAAATTTGAAAGTGATTATGAATTGGTGCTTATCGAAAAAATTGCCGCCAAGTTGGGCGACGCATTGATACGAGAAAAGAATGCCTTAGTAAAAGAAAAGACATATCTCGATAATCTAACAACGCAGTTCGATACAGCGTTTCGCGCAATTGAGACGGTCGGCATACTCACGAGTGAATTGAATAAGCTAAGATCCCAGGAATCGGAATCGGCGAGTAAACTGAGAACCCTTCATAGTGACCTGCAAACGTTAGAAGAACTTCAAAAGGAATATAAGAAAAAATTATTAGAGGCGCAGTCAGCCGGAACTCTTAAAAGAATCTTCATGGCTCTAGATCCTCAAAGAATCGAACACGAAATAGACCAGGCGAATGTAAAGATTGACTTCACAAAGCTTACTGCAAAGGAGACTAGCGCGCACCTGAACGAACTCCGAAACTTATGCAATAGAAAAGAAGCAGAAACAAATAGAGCTAGAAATGACGCCAATACCATTCTATGGCGTTTGGGGGTATCTGAAGGAGATTTGAAAAGTAAGAAAAGAACAGTTGACCAGCGAAAGGATGTCATACTGGCCAGATTTGCAGAGATCGATCAGCAGTTGGACGAATTACAAAAGAAAATTCTTTCCGATGCAAAGCTCATTGCCACAACCTTGACGAAGACCTTCGTTACGAAACAGTTTCCGGATACTCCATTTGATGTTTTAATTCTTGACGAGGCCAGTATGGCTCCATTACCGCATCTATATTGGGCAGCCAGCCGGTGTCGGGCATTCATAACCATCGTAGGCGATTTCCTCCAACTCCCACCAATTTGCATTGCAGAAAAAACTATGGCGCAAAAGTGGCTCGGCAGGAGCATTTTTGAAATACTGGGTATCAAAAGCGTCAATGATGCGTGCAATGATCCGCGGGTAAAATTGCTTGACACCCAATATCGAATGGCCCCTCAAATTTCTGTGATTCCAAACCGCTTTTTCTATCAGAATAAACTCAAAGATGATCCAAGTACGCTCAATGGAAAGTTCGGTGACGGCATTTCTGAATCGCCTTTAGTTTTGATTGAAACTGCGGAAATAAATCCTTGGTGTAGCAAGCTTTCTACAGGAGGGCGATTTAATCTCTATAATGCTTTAGTATCTGCTACTCTTGCCAAGCGAATAATTGTTAAGATAGAGATTATAAGGAAGGCTCGCAACAATTCCAATGCAAAGATTGGAATAGTAACTCCTTATGCGGCACAAGCTCGGCTTATCAACAAAATTGCAGCAGATTGGAAGCTATTGGATTATGTTCGCATTAGTACCGTCCATAAGTTTCAAGGTGGAGAAGAACCTATCATTATATTTGATACGGTTGAGGGCTTAGGCATAAAAACCGCGCCGATGCTTGATGATATGAGAGATGCAAAAGCTCGCCTATTATTGAATGTTGCTATTACTCGCGCTGAGCGGCGGCTTTATTTAGTTGGACATACACGCCATTTGTTATCTGACCTGCAGCGAGATTCTGCTTTAGCAAGGATTGTGCACTATTTCAATGAGAATGCAGAAGTGTTGAAGTCAGGAAGCCTAGTGGACAATTATTTCACGACTGACTTTGAAAAGTGGGCGGATGCGCTGTTATCAACACCGCCGGTATTTAGAAAACCAGTTTCTGGTGAGCTATATACGGAGAGAAATTTTTGGGGGCAGTTCTTCCAAGACATAAAAACTATTAAGGGACGATTCATCCTTCTTAGTCCATTTATCTCATTGCGTCGCAGCAGCATCCTGATGAACAATTTCAAAGCTATGGCAGGTCGTGGAATTGAGATCAGAATTTATACACGACCAAAAAATCAACAAACAGGACAGATGGCAGAGCAAGCTGAAATTGTAATTGAACAATTGCGTAGTATAGGTGCTAAAGTATTCGAACGCCGTAGCATGCACCAGAAGGTAGCCATTCTTGACAACGCGATAGCTTGGGAAGGTAGTCTCAATATCCTGAGCCACCGCGATACCCAAGAGCATATGAGGCGGTTTGAAGGCCCTTCAGCTATTGAAGAGATCATCAGAAATTTGGAATTGGATGAAGATATGCCGGTTGGAAATCAAACAGAAGAGAAATGTCCCGAACCAGATTGTAATGGATTTCTTGTTATCCGAACTAAATACGGACGAAAATTCTTCGGGTGCTCAAATTACGCCACAAAAAAGTGTCGTTATACTCGGCCATTGGGTAGAAAGTAAGAACTCACGATCATTGGTATTCGGAAGTCAAGATACTTGAACGGCGAGATCAAATCGGGAATATCGCACGACTCAAACAGCAGCGGAATGAGACGGCGGTCTTTATTTTCGGGGTCTTTATTCAAAATCGCGGCGAACTCGGCGCGCGGCCACGTTTTCTCAAAATACGCTGGCGTCATGATGATGGCGACTTTGCGGCTGGCGCGCAGGGCGTCCATGACACCGAGCGTGATATTGCCACCGGCAGGGATGGTTTCTTCGGCAAAGAAAACCCGAATGGCCTCGTTACGCAAAAGTTCGTAGAGATTTTACGCTTCGGCTTTGTTGGCCTCGGTGTAGCTGAGGAAGACGTCGTATTCGAATTCTTGGTCGGGCATTTTACTTCCCCGAAAATGTGATAAACCGTCTAGATGCTCGGAGCGTCCGGGCGGTGGGCTACTCCAGAAAATAAAAAGGGGTCAAGCTGATTTCCCGCTTGTCCCAATTAACACAAATATGCGGAAATTTGCAACTGAAAAAACGTTTCAGATTTATTCGTGCTGAACATTTGTTCGGCTTTGCGCCCACGCCTCCCAATCATAAGTGAATTGATGAACCTCGGCTAACGGATAGCCATAGAGCAGGCCCCAAAAATCATTAGGTATCTCTTTCCAATGGTCACGTATGAATTTAATCAATTTGGGGAAGCGCGATATATAGACTTCGACAGTATGCGTACCCTTGTTTGACAATTCTTGTAACTCTGTTCCTCTTCTAGTTTGGATAATGTAGGCATACGGAAAAGAAGCAAGATATTGTTGGAGGTCCAGGATAAGCTTTTTGCCGCCAAACAGGTCAAAGCTTAATACGGGTTTCTCCAATCGGTCAATCAATTCGAAATTTTTGAGATCATCAAAGCCTCCCAGGATTCTTTCTCCATATCTTTCGAGAAGCAAATCTCCGAGATGGGGTTTCAGACCAACTGTTGGTATGCCAGGTTTATCAAGACCAGTTTCAGTTCGTCTCATTCGTTCCCCTTCTTTTTTGGGCTTATTTTCTTTTTTATCTTATTTGCCGTTTACCCTCACTACCACCATCGTAAAATCATCGTGCTGATTCGCGCCGCCGGCAAAGCCGGTCACTTCCTTGGTGATCGTCTCCAACAAAGCTTGCGCGGATTCCTGTGCGTGGCGGTTGATGAGCTGGCCCAATCTCTCCTCGCCAAATTCCTCGCCGTTTTTGTTCATGGATTCCGAGATGCCGTCGGTGTAAAAAACGAACACGTCGCCAGGCTGAATCGGCACGGTTTTCTCTTCGATCGTGGCGGCAAAAACGGTTCCTCTCTCCAAACCGATGGCCAGGCCGCGCGGGTTCAAAAGCTCGGGGGTGTTGCCGACGCTTTTGCGCACAATCAGCGGGTTGTGTCCGGCGCGGGCAAAGGTCAGGGTGTTGTTTTGCAGATCGAACAAGCCATAGATCAAACTGATGAATACCTCTTTGGGCGTGTTCTCAAAAAACACGGTGTTCATCTCGCTGAGCAAGTATTTGGGCGAGGCATTAATCCGCGACAGCGCTTTGATGATGCCTTTGGCCATCGTCATAAAAAATGCAGCGGAAACGCCTTTGCCCGAAACGTCGCCGATCACCACGCTGAGGCGTTGATCATCGTGGCGAACAAAATCGTAATAATCTCCTCCCACCTCCATCGCGGGCCGGCAAAGACAGGCAATGTCCAATTTGGAGAAGGCCGGTGGCGTGGCCGGCAGAAACCGCATTTGAATGCTGCGCGCGATCTCCAATTCCTTCAAAAAGCGCTCGCGCTCGGCGATGCGGCTGACATACGCCGGCACGTAGTTTTCAAACTCGACCACCGATTTTTTGCTATAGATGAAATAAATGCCGGCCAGAAAAATTCCCAACGCTAAAACGCCGGTCGTCACACTCACGGGGCTATAGTAACTCTCCGGCATCAGCGTGACGAGCGAGAAACTGAGAAAATAATGAACCGCCAGCAGCGAGAGCAAAATGGTAAAGAGATCGTGTCGATAAGCAAACCACGCCCACAGCAAGGCAACGGGCAAAAAGAAAATGATGGCCAAATAGCTCGGCCTGAGAAAATTCAGGTGCAATCCCGACAGGCCGAAAAACACGCCGGTGACGAGAATGAGAATTGTCTGGCGTTGAAATTTGGAGCGCAAATAAGTCGGCCAGAACGCCAGAAACATCAGCCCGATATATCCGGTTCCCATCAGAATAACGCTGAGCGCCGCGATGAGATTAGCCTGATCTTGCAAGAACCACAAATCATCGTTATCGATTTTGAGATAACCGATATTGAATCGGCTAACGAGCCAAATCGTGGCGCCGACGAGGAGCAGGGTCACTCCCGCAATGAAAAACGAGCGCAATATCGCCTGCCCCATTTCTTTAACGCGAACGTAACCGCGAAACAACAGGTCAACGACGGCGAGTTTCTCTTTCCACACCTCGCGCTGCAGCGACTCGGTGGCGGCATAGACGAGCAACAAACCGGCGCCGGTAAACAAGCCGGCAAAGCCGCCGCCGATCAAAACGCCTGCCCACTCCGGCCAGCTTTCAATTCCCACCATGAGCCACATCGCCGCGCCGGTGATGGCGCCGACCCAGACCGCCCTTTTGAACTCAAGCTCATCGTGGCGCATGCGCCGAAAAAAAATAACGAGCAGAAATATGCTGATGACAACCCAGGCGACCGGCGTCAGCACCGCCGCAACGATATCGCCGACCTCTTCCGTTTTTGGGCGTTTGGTCTTTTCTTTAGACAGTTCGAAGTCAGCGCTGTAACGGGTGACCGTCGTTCCGATCATTTCCATGTCGAAATTTTCATCCCAATTCATCGCGGCCGGCGAGGAGCGGGTAAAAGAAAATGTGTGCTTCGTTTTTTCATCTTCCTGCGAGGTGGCGCGTTTTTCCACTTTGATCGCCGCCGTGTCGACGTTCAGAGAAGCAAGAAAATTTTTCGCTTGGCGGAATGCTTCAGGCTCGGTCAGATTGAACAGGGTTTGGCCAGTTGGCGCGCTTTGCTCAAGCCCGAGTAAATTGCCTTTTAAATCATAGCGGGCAACGAAACGCCTGGTGACTTTCTTCTTTTCGCCATCTTCAACTTTAACGCTTGCTCCATGTTCGTCCTGTTCGATTTCATCGGTCCAGGAGATCCTCCATTGTCCGAGCGGCAGTTTCGCATTTGCTTGCTCGTCGCCGGAGACTTGCACATAACGAAACAACTCTTCGTTGATGCTGAGGCGCACGCTTTGCGGCAAATCGTATTCACCCAGCGCGGATTGCTTGAATACCATCTCGGCTTTTGCCAAAATCTCTTCCTTCGGAGCTTGCAGCTTGACGAGTTCAATATTTCTGGAATGGGCAAACAGCCAAAAATAAATCGCCGTACACAACAAGCCAACGAGGGCCAACAAAATTAATTGCAGACGTAAATCGAGGCGCATTGGAATTCCGGTTCTTTATCTCTTTAAATTGAATTCAAACAGGCTCTCATCAAGATAAGAAATGGTGTTAGAAAGGCAAGCAATAATTGCCCAATCACTTGACATGCGAGATTGCTTCGATTATATTGGTGATGATTGAGTTAGAGATGTACGTCGTTTGATGAGGCAAAGTTTCACAATAAGTGTCAACCATTTCAAAAGGAGGAGCGCCGTGTATTCAAAAATCAAGTTTTCATTACACACAAAATTTATGTTTATCGTTTTATTTGTATTTTTGTGTTATTCCAGCGTATGGGCGCAGGGTCAACCCGATCTCGCCGGCCGCTGGGAAGGCACGATCAATTTGCCAGGCACAGCGTTGGGCGTCGGCATCGATTTAAGCAAGAAAGCCGATGGCACCTGGCAAGGCGACGTCGATATCCCCATGCAAAACGCGAAGGACTTGCCGTTGATCAACATCAGTATCTCGGGTGCGACGGTTTCCTTTGCGATACAAAATGTGCCAGGCAATCCGACTTTCAAAGGCGCGGTCGCTGCGGATGGCAACAGCATCGCGGGAGATTTCACGCAGGGCGGTCAAACTTTTCCGTTCACGCTCAAGCGCAAAAGCGCGGCGGAGCTTGAAGCCAAAAGCGAGCAACAGAAAGCCATGCTGCAGCAATTGCGCGCGTTTGTGGATTCAACCATGAAATCGTGGAAAGTGCCTGGCCTAGCGATGGCGATTGTGAAAGATGGCGAGGTGATTTTTTCGGAAGGCTTCGGCTGGCGCAATATCGAGGCCAAACTGCCGGTCACGCCCAACACGCTGTTTGCCATCGGTTCGTGCAGCAAAGCTTTCACGGCGGCGTGCGTCGGCATTCTCGCGGATGACGGCAAGGTGGAGTGGGACAAGCCGGTCAGGGATTATCTCCCGACTTTCAAGCTGCACGATGATTTTGCCACGGCACGCATGTCGCCGCGCGATTTGGTGACGCATCGTTCCGGTTTGCCGCGACACGATTTGATGTGGTACGGCTCGTCTTTCACGCGCAAGGAGATGTTCGATCGCTTGCAATATCTGGAGCCGAGCAAGGATTTCCGCACGACGTATCAGTATCAGAATTTGATGTTCATGACCGCCGGCTATTTGGTGGAGCAGGTCGCGGGTGGAACATGGGAAGATTTCGTGCGCAATCGAATCTTTTCCCCGTTGGGAATGGCGCAGAGCAATTTCTCCGTAGTCGAATCACAAAAGGCGGCGGATTTTGCGATGCCATATCGTGAGGAAAAAGATCAGATCAAGCTCATGCCCTTTCGCGACATTTCCGCCATCGGGCCGGCGGGTTCGATCAATTCCACTGTCAGCGATATGGCGAAATGGGTCATGCTCAATCTCAATAAAGGCAAAGCTGGTGAGGCTCAGGTGATTTCTGAGGCGATGTTGACGCAGATGCACACGCCGTACATGTCGATTTCGGAACCAATTCGGTTTCTTGAAACTTCGCACGCGAGTTACGGACTCGGCTGGGTGATCACGCAATATCGCGGCCATAAGCGCGTCGCGCATGGCGGCAATATCGACGGTTTCTCGGCGCTGGTTTCTTTGCTGCCGCAGGATAATATCGGCATGGTGGTGTTGACGAATCGCAACGGCAATCCCCTGCCGAACATCACCAGCCTTTATGCGACCGATCTGTTATTGCAAATGTCGCCGGTGGATTGGAATGCGCGAGTCAAAGCCGACGTGGCGAAGGCGCGAGAGGCTGAGAAGCAAAAATCGAATGATGAATCGGCGGCGCGCAAGCTTGGCACCAAACCGTCGCATGCGTTGGCCGAATACGCCGGAGAGTACGAGCATCCTGGTTACGGCATTATCGCAGTGAAATTTGACGGCAAAAATCTCAAGGCACGCTTCAACAGCTTTACGATGCCACTCGAGCACTGGCACTACGATGTTTTCCGTGCCGCGGTTGAGGAAGATCCTGACGAAAAATTCATGATCACGTTTTATACGAACGACAAAGGCGACCTCGACCGCCTCGAAGTTCAGTTAGAGCCGGCGGTCAAAGCCATCGTCTTCACGCGCAAGCCGTCCGCAGAAATGTCCGATCCCAAATTTCTCGCGCAGTTCGTTGGGGAGTATGATCTCACGGGGCAAACCGTAAGGGTGGCAATAAAAGGAACGAACGCATTGACAGTCACCGTTCCTGGTCAACCGACTTATGAACTCGAGCCGTACAAAGAAACCGAGTTCAAGCTGAAAGGATTGACGGGCTATTCGTTGAAATTTGCGCTGGGAAAAAATCAGAGCGCGATGACAGCGATTTTTGTACAACCGAATGGGAATTTTACGGCGACGAGGAAGAGCCGATAGGGAGAAAGGGTGATAGGGTGAGAGGGAGGAGAATCACCCACTCCCCCTCTCACCCACTCGGTTTGTTATTACGGCAGATTAAAAACAAAAATCATCTGCCCATCGGGAGACTTCAGAACAGAGTTGGTCGGATCGAGATCGACGAGAAATTGAAAACCTTCTTTCTTCAATGCTGCGATACGATCCCTCGAGTCTTTAGAGAAAAAGGAAAGGGCGCTCTCTTTAAACTCGGTGGTTTGATGAATGCCTAAAACCGTCACACCATCCGAATAGATGCCCCAGGGATACGGCGCGTCACTTTCGTGCATTTTTTGAAAGCCGAGCTTTTGCCAAAAAGCAGCGGAAGCGGCGCGATCTTTGACGGGGATGGAAAACTCGCCGAATATGCCGCATTTGGAATAATGCTTTTCTTTGCCTTTGGGGCCTTCCGGCGTCATCATCTCGAAGCTCACACCCTCGCGTTGCTGCGGCGCTTGCGCTTTCAAAACGACGCGTTGTCCATTTATATCCGCAAATTCAATTTCAGTGGCTTTACCTCCCTCGCGTTTTAACACTTTTGCGGCGATGCTATTTTTCTCCAGCACGCGCAGACACTCGGCAACAGCGGAACCGAAATACGTGATCGCCGGCGAATTAAATTCCGCCTGGTGCAAAGCCAGCACGACGCTGCCGTCGGTCACCGCTGCGGTTGGGTAATCGGCAGAGACCGCTTTCGTAGTTTTGAAGTCAAGACTTTCGTAAAATTTTTGCGCCGCTTTAACATCCTTGACCGACAGGCTAAATTCAGCGAAATTTCCGAGTTTCATCTCGTTCTTTGAGTTATTGGAATTTTGAGCGACTGTTGACGCTTGGGCAAACAGAAGCGAGCAGCCAAGCACACTCACGAACAATGTAACGAACCTGAAAATGAATTTGTCCGCGCACATGATTGCCTCGTGAATAGATTCATGCCGTAACACCGTCGGCAGCTTCGAATTTGAATTTGTCGTCAAAAGACTCCCACAGCTCGACCTTGTTGCCTTCCGCATCATAAATCCAGCCGAATTTGCCTAGTCGTATTTCTCGATCTTGTCGTCAACTTTGACGCCTTCCTTTTTGAGTTGTTCGAGCAATCCCTCCAAATCTTTCACGCGGAATTGAAAATCTTCCGCTCATCAAAACAATACTTAAGCGTACACGCGTGTCGGCGGCGCTTCGGCAAAGCGTTTCAGTGTATTAAAAAACTTTTAGTGCGATCACGCCAGTTTTGCTCCAAGCTTGCCGCCCAAGTATGCCGCCGGCAAAAACACCAGAACACTAAGCACCGCGAACCACAGCGGATGCGGAATCGTCACCAAATTAATAATGCCGAAAAGCAAAAGCACGCCGCCGACAATCAGTGACAAGCGTATCTGCGAATCGCGGGCAATTTTTGCGGCGAGCCAGCCGCCGGTCAGGCCGCCCAAAACATAAGCCAACAGAACGAAAAGCAGCGCGCCGATTGGAAGAGCCGCGACATACGCCTTCATCGCTTCTTTGTCGGCCATATCCAAACCGGCTGGAAGGGGATAAATCAAGCTGCTGATCCATTCGACCACGAAAACGACAATGCCCCCGACAACAATGCCACCGACTACAGCAAGAATTTTGCGACCCATAGCTTTCTCCTTTCCGAAATTTTTGTTTTAGTGAGTTGATCTCATAAGGGCACAACCACGGTCACATTCGCGCCGCGCTGCTTGTTGGCGCTGCCGATTTTGCAGCCGTACATGCCCACGCCTTGCAGGCCATAGAACGCCGCGCTGCAATTTTGCTTGTCGCCGGAATCCACCACCCACACCCAATAAAACTTGCCAAGCTCTTTGGATTTGGCGTCGATCCCTTTCGCCGCTACGCTCTCGCGCCAGAAACGCTGCGCGATCAACAGCTCCGGCGAAGTAAAGCCGCTCCAGCCCTCGCTCTTGAACAGCTTGGCGATTTGATCGCCATTTTTTCCCACCGTTTGTTTCGGAATGTTTTGCAAATTATAAAAGAGCAGATATGGCCCTTTTTCGCGCAGGTCAAGCCCGCTGCGCGCTTGATAAACGCGACCCGACGGCTCTTTGGCCCAATCATCCGAGATATAAACTTTCGCAAACTTCGGGTTGGCGGGAATGCCAGCCACCGGCTGCATGGCCGTTTCTGCAATTACCGTAGCAATCGCCGCCATTTGCGTTTTGAAATCCGGAAAAGCCATCACTTGCTCCAAGCCAAGCTCTTTAGCACGCGAGATCGCAGACTCTGCTTCTTTGTTTAATTTTATCGAGCTTGGCAAAGCTTTGGCCCAGGCTTCGAGCTGGTGAGACTTATAAAAATCTTTGCTCGCTTTGAGAATGTTTTGAAGATCCATTTTCACTTGCCACGTTTATAGTCGGCTTGCACTGCCAAGTCCTCCAAGCCTTCGGGGGAGATAGTGTACATGACGATTTGTAAACCGCTGCCGGACTTTGGTGTGATGACGATGCGCCAACCCCAATCCGGTCCAGGCGGGGCTTCATACGAGCCGCGCAAAATAATCGCACCCTGCTCATCAATCGCGCCCTGACACGACATGATCTTGCTGCTCATGTGCCAGGAGTCAACCCACGCCGCGGTCGCAATCCCTTGCTGATCGTCGTAGCCAAGCAAGATCAGGCCTTCTTGAGCAACGTCTTCGTGACTCCACGTATATTTGAACGATAGAAATTTGCCGTTCGCAACCGGCGCCACCGACAAGCGCGAGAAAGAATGATAATCCGACGGCGTAAGCCAACTGAGCCGCAGGAGATTGGCGCCGTTCCAATCTCCGAGCAGATGTTCTTGAATTTCGGCCAGTTTCATTTTCGCTACTCCGTTTCTTTCAAAAAAATAAAAACTCCATCGGGTGAGTTAAGGCCAATCCCGCCACGGCGGGATTTTTATCCGTTGGTCTTAATTCATCAGTTGGGCCAAATCTTTTGACCATGTCCATGGCGTTGCAGCGTGTTTGTGTTGCGTTTTAAACAAGCCCTTCTTGCTTGAATCTATCAAAACCGTTTTTCGTCAACTTCACCAGCTCGCTGAAAATTTTCTCATCGGCCGCCGCGAAGTTAAAACACGACTTGCCCTGCATCCGCTTCTTCAGGTCGGGAGAAATGCCCTTCAACAGCTCCGGAAATACATACACCGGCATCAGATAGTAGCTCACGTAATTCTTTTTGATTTGCACGGAGCCGAAAAATACCACCCTTTTGTATTTCTCCGAAAAACCGGCGTCGAGATAATAAGCGTCCGCTGTGTTTCCTTTGACCGTCAAGTGCGGCTCGTACTTCTTTAAGACGCCTTTGAGCTTCTTGAAGACGGTTTGGAAATCATCTTGGTTGGGCATGCTCGACTCCTACGGCTTCTTGCGTGTGTAAGTCACTTCAACCACTCTCGTGTTCGGCTCGCCAATCGCGAGATTATGCACCTCGAAGATGAACTTGTCCGGACTAATGATGCGCGAGACGTACTTCACGTTTATGTCGTGCTCGCCGGTCATCGGCTCGTCTATCTTGCCATAAGTGGTCAAGACTTTGCCGGATTGATCGAAACTCCCCTCACTCGGGTACATCGCCGTGCTCATGTTGTCAATCCAGAAGCTGACGAATTTTTTGTTGAAATTATCATAACCGGTAAATCCCACGCCAGTGAGACGTTGTCCCATCATTTCACCGTTGATGTCTTGCTGAATATAGCGGCCACCCAAAATCCATTTAAATTCCGCCGTGCCTTTCGTTACTATGGGCGACTTGCCAGGGCCTTCCATCCACATACTCGTTGTCGTCTCCCAAGAACCGACAAACATATCCAGGCGTTTATGATTTTCATTCGGCGTAATGGCGTCCATCCACTTTTTCATCATCTCTTCCATGTTCGGCATGGCCGCCGCCTTCGTGTCGGTTCCGGCTTTTTTCTCCTGTGATCGAGCGCTGGTGATCGTCACCGTTAGGCAAATCAAAACGATGGTGCAAAACATTTTTCGGATGTTCATGCGATCCTCCTTTTGCGGTTCCTGGTTATGAGAACTATCGAGACAATTAAGGAAAAAATAGATCCCAATATCATGGTTTCAGCGAAGTAGAGCAGCAATTGCATTTCCAAAGGCTTCCAAATCTGTGCTTGCTCCATCACTGCAGCAATGTGTTCGGCCGAGGCGTTTGCGGCTTTGAGCTTGTTGATCGTAAATTCGGTGAAATCCTGAACGAACTTGGGATTGATGAAGTCGATGTACAGCCACTCCGAGATGCAAATGATGACGCCGGCAACCGCCGAGATGCCGAGCCCTTTGCCAAGAGCCTGCCAGAAGGTAATGTCGATTTCAGGCTGCTCGTATCGCAAATCATTCGTGCCGACATAAATTCCCGCCGCGAGGAGAAGATACCGAAGATACCCCGTATACTGGCCGACGCTGAGATATTTGTCGTGCAATCCCAGCACGAGCTCCAATATGATATAAACGAAAACCACCACGCCGACGATGATGCCGTATTTGAGAATGATTTTCATGCTCGAGTTTGCTCGTTTGGTTTACGAGAAAAAATCTTTTCATGAAAAGCAAAAACCCCAAAGGACGAATTAAGACCAACGGATAAAGGCCTGCGGCCATAGGCATCAGTTGGTCTTAATTCATCCGTTGGTGAATTGTTTTTATAAAAATCTGCATTGCACAGTTCTCAATCAATCTTCAAATAAATCTCAAACACTACCTGCCCATCCTCCATCGTCACAACTTGATGGCCGCCGGTCGAGCCCGCCTGAATTTTCTTCAAGCCCATGTAATTGAAAATCGCCATGTATCCCGCCGGAATAAAAAGGTGAGTATCGATCGGATTGCCCTTCACTTTTGTATACAAATATTCATCTCCTTTTTTCATTTTATAAACAAAATAGGGCGGCTCCACGGCAGCCTCTTTCTCAACCACCACGCCTTGAATACTGCGATGCGTTTCGGGATGGGGCTGATTCGGATCGTCGAAATAAACGCCCAAAACATGTTGGTGTCGATAAGGAATCTTTTGCTCATCACAATAGTTTTTCATCTCGGTGATGTATTTCGGCGCGCCGGCATACGGCCCGCGAAATTCTTTGCAAATGGCAATGAGGTCTTTTTCAAGACGCACTTGCTTCACTTCCGGCAAATCACCCATGCTGATCATTCTCCTTTCCTCTTTGGCATTGACTTGGGCGGCGACCCATTCGAGAAACAACTCGTTGACTTTCTCGCCGCTGGCGCGGTGCATTACAAACAGATCGTGCGAAAACATGCTCGCATACTCCTGCGGTTTGTCCGCTTTTAGCCAGTCGACGAAATTATTGAATATCTCCATGCGCCGCTTCTTGAGGCGCGGCTCTTCCCGCCACAGCGCCGTTGCAATCAAGCCGTCGCGAATGACGAACTGCCCTTCACCCTCGACTTCGTAAAGTCCGATCACCTCGAACAAGCCGCTGCGCAACGCGCCGTGAAATTTGAGCGTGTCGTCTTTGACCGTGACATCGGAGTAATTGAACTTGGGATTTTGCGACAGATTGAATCGATAATAATTCTCAATGCCGCTTCGATCCAAAGTCGAGTAGGGCTTTCCATCGGGCCCGATTTCCTGATAGACGGCGTCGCTCGCGTACATCGCCATCAGCGCTTTCACATCCTGCCGATCATAAGCAATTTTCATGCGCTCAAGAATGGCTTCCGGATGCTGTGAAACGACGGGATTGGTCAACGCCGTCATTCCCAAACCGGCAACCAGCAAGGCGCCGATTGGCGACCAGCGCTTGGCCACGAGGCGCGTATCGCCAATCTTGCTGATCCGCCTTTTCATATAATCCTTGTCTTCCAAGATGCCGGCGGCGCCAGGCAGCGGACTGATCTTCGCCGTCAGCTCCAACACTTTGATGATCGTCCGGCCATACTCATAGCGCTGATTCTTTCGGGGCGCCGAGAGCGCGAGGCTGTCGCAGGCAATCTCGAGATCGGAGCGAATGCGATTGAATGCGAGCCACAAAATCGGATTGAACCAGTGCAGAATTTGCAAAAACGTGACGAGCCAACTGCAAAAAATATCCAGTCGCTTGACGTGCGCCAGCTCGTGCAAAAACACGTGCCGCAGTTCCGCCGGCGTCAGCGCTTGCAAAATGCGCTCCGGCAGCAACAGCCGCGGGCGAATGAATCCGAGCAGCGCCGGACTTTGAACTTTTTCGGTCACCACGACGCTGACCGGCACGTGGACACGCAACTCGCTTTTGCAATTCTCCAAAAGATTCAAAACCTCGCCGTCGATCAAAGGGCGCAGCTTGCGCGCGTGCGATAAAACGCTGATATTTACATAAGCGGTTCTGCCCAACAGCACGATGGCAACAATTAGCCACGTTGCCGTTAAGAGGAGAGGCAAGCTTATTGGTGCGGATTGGCCTGATGCTACTGAATCTGCCGAGACGGATTGTTTTGCCTCGCCCAAGCCGGAAATGCCCATGCCGATACCCTGGCGGGAATCTTTGGCGGCGATTCGCTGATCATTTAGAATCAGCTTTTCTATGCTGACGAAATTGAAGAGGCTGAGCCGACTGGAGGGTGAAACCGGCAGCACCAATTTGACGAGCAGAATCAGCCACAGGCCGAAGCTCCACGCTGGCGGCAAAAATCTGCGAAATAATCTCTGCAACACCAGAATGAGCGCCGCCAAAATCGAGGCCTGCCATGAGGTTTGCAGCAGCCAGGAGAAGAACGGCTCGAAATTTTTAAGAATGATCGGCATTCGCGCGCCTGCCTTCTTTTTCTTTGAGAATGGCTTTGAGCTGCTGAATTTCTTTCGGCGACATCTTAGCGGTTTTGACGAAGTGGGCCAGCATCGGCATGGTCACGCCGTCAAAGACACGATCGAGAAAGGATTGGCTCTCGTAGTTGATGACGTCTTCTTTTTTGATTTTGGCGGCGTAAAAATAACGGTTGGCCTCGGCGCGATAGGCCAGCGCGCCTTTTTTCACCAGGCGCGCCAACAGCGTTTTGATGGTGCGATGGTTCCAATCCTTTTGGGAGGAAAGCAACTCGACGATTTGGCCGGCGGTCAAAGGAGGCTGATCCCAAACCACTTTCATCACCTCCCACTCCGCCGCCGAGATTTTGGGGAGTTTTTTCATAGGCATTGACTACAGGTGTAGTCCAAATATATTACAATTGTAGTCAAATGTCAAGAGAAAAGTGAAGAATTTTTAAAAAATGAAACGGCATTTATGATAACTGTAATCTCTCTTGGCATGATGAAACCCCAAATTACAGTGATGTCATAGGGATGACCAAATCGGCGAGTTTTCAACTGCTTATAAGGCCCGATCAATTTTGTATGCCTTTAACAACCTGAACCGGAGAGCATTGCAAAACCTAAATTTTGCACGCATACACAATTTTTTAATTAAAAGAAAATCGGCGCAAAAGGCGTTTCCCATGCCAAATCAAAACGATCTGCACCTTTTTAAGCCGTGGTCGGACGCGATAAATGATGCGATAATTTCCATGCAGAAGCTCACGAATATTGGGGTTTCCCTTCTCCGGAACAATGCGGCCAAGTTGTGGAGCCTTTTTGAGTAAATCGGCATGCGCAAAAATTTCATCACGAAACTTCTCGGCCGCGATGGGCTTATCCTGAGCAATATATTCCATGATCCGGCCCAGAGAATCAAGCCCGCCTCTTGTCCACTCAATCGCGTATTCGGTTATTTTATCGTTTTCCTGATCCAGCGGTTCGACTCCTTGCGAGCTTCTTCATGTGAAATCACTTCGCCGCGATCAGCCTGAGCCAGAGAAGCGTTCAGTGCCTTGTGAAATTCAGCCAGTTCCAACAGCCTTTCATATTCATCGATGTCCATCAAAACACCGGTTGCCCTGCCTTTGCTGATCAAAAAAACCGGCCGGCGTTTCTTCCGAACGTTTTTCAAAAGCTTGACCGTTTGGTGGCCCAATTGGTTGATGGCGCAAATATCCTCGGAGGGAAACATGTTTTGCATCGTCTTGCTCTCAAATTATTTGGAACGTTGATCCAATGACAAAGTGTTGCCGAATGTGCTTTCATCAATATACTTGCAAGTCCTCAATTGCGCAAGGTTCATTTTTAACCGGCTTATTAAAGATTCCGACAATCACCACTAGTCAAGCAACAAAACAATTCTGACTCACTGTCTCAATTCCACTCTGGTTCGATTAAAAATTCAGACTATAGGGATGATCCTCATAAATGCCGGCACGACTGACGGCATAATCCGACAACACAGGTGTGGGGGATTTGACGCACGCCGCGAATTCGTCCGCCAATAAGTCCGCGACCGCCTCAAAGTCGTCATCACTAATCGAATTTGCAAGGACCGGTTTAATCTCGGCTACCGGCTTGCCGGCTTTTACGATCACCAGCGTTTCGCCGGCTTCGACACGTTGCACATACGCCGGCAAATCGCGCTTCATTTCATCAATGCTGATTTGAACCATGGCTTTCCACTTGATCATTGATTAATCAGACATCCTCACTCTCACCAATGTAACAAAACAAGTGAAATAATCAAACACTATTTTTGAACTTTGTCGCTTTCCTGACCTAGCGTTTTAACTCCTTGATGGCTTTGTTCGTGTGAAATCACTTCACCACAATCGGCTTGTGATAGAGAAGCACGAAGCACTTTGCGAAATTCCGTCTGTTCAAACGCAATTTTAAACCAGACGGTGTACCGTTCCGGAAAATGCTCAAGCTCGTGCTTGATCGCTTGAATGCTCAGCCAGCGATAATCGGCCACTTCATTGATATTAGGGCAAACCTTGCCATTGTAATTGCCGATGAAAACGTTGTCAAATTCGTGCTCGATCAAGCCGCCGTCAAGCTCGGCTTTATATATAAAATGAAACGCCTTTTTCAACTCGCAAACAAAACCCATTTCCTCTTTCAAACGACGCACCGCCGCCTGTTCGATCGCTTCACCAGGCCGCGGGTGGCTGCAGCAGGCGTTTGTCCACAAGCCGCCGGAGTGATATTTTTGCGGCGCGCGCTTCTGCAGCAGCATCTCGCCCTTTTCGTTGAACACGAAAACGGAGAAGGCGCGGTGCAGCTTGCCTTCGCGATGGGCTTTCATTTTTTCTTCAACGCCGATTTGCCGATCGTGCGGATCGACGAGGATGACCATTTCGTTCATGTCTAAATTCTAATTTTGCTCATACTCATACTCGTACTCGTACTCGCTTTTGAATTGAAAAATTTCTAAAAGCGAGTAAGAGTATGAGTACGAAAAAGAGTAAGGGTTATTTTTCGCAACTTTCCATCCAAGCCTTGTACGCCGGCAAATTGATTTTGCGCCGCGTACTATCCGAAGTCATATACCGGACCAATCCGAAGACCGGACGCTGCGGCCCCCAGGCGCGGTCGTGCTTGCCGAAACACCACAGAATGCCGGTGTAAGTGTTGGGATTGCGGCCGTCGAGCGCGTAGCGTGCGTCTTTTCGTGGTGTGCGATGACGCAACGGCACGATGCGCTTTTGCATCGGATCGAATTCGTTGTGGCGATCTGCGGGCGCAATAGGCGTTTTACGATTATGCAGTATAGAGAGGTTGAATTTAGTTGGCATGGCTGTTTTTATCTCTGCAGCAGAATACGTGTCCGGCGATGGCGAAATGAAATGGAAGCGCGCAGGAGCAAAGTCATCAAAGGTGCCAAAAATTTATTGAGAGCCTCTCCGCCCTTGAGTCGAAAGGTCACCTGATCAATCATCTCGGTTTTCTCACCGTGCGCTTTGAAGATATGCTCGTGCCGCCATTCTGCGAACGGACCTTCAACTTGCACATCGACAAAATGCGAGTTCGGCACGAAGGCTTCGATTTTCGCATGCCACCGCAAATGTGGCGGATACCTCGCCACGAAGACGATCTCCGAACCGGCCCGCAACGGCAAATCGACGCGCTCGAAGTTCACTCGCGCAAAGGGCGGGCTGATTTTGTTGATGCTGTTGACATCGGCGTAAAACGGCCAGACTTTTTCCAATGGCGCTGGGATGATCGAAGAACAAATAAACTCACTTTGCATTTTGGCGTAGCGCAAAGGGCATAGAGCATGGCGTATGAAATTGCACGAAGCACATCGGTGTGCATGCGCGTTGTTGCAACGTGACGCAAGGTCTCAAAGAAAAGCTGCGCATGAAAATCGACCCAATCAAGAATCCGTTGGCCGCCTTTTATCCGTTGGTGAATTTTAAGATGTTAAAAGTTTTTTTCGCATCTGCGCTTTTCTTATCTTTGGCAGTTTCCACCACGGCACCTGCGGATACTCGTGATGCTCCCAATGATAGCCGAAATGATAGCAAGTGAGAAAAGACCAGATCACCGAGAAGTCGTTGCTCTTGGCGCGGTGCGAATTGTCGTAGCCGCCGGCCGGCTCACGATGCGGCAAATAGGTGCCAAAATAAAACAACTGCAGCGTGCTCAACAGCGCCGGCGCGATCCAAAACAGCGCGAGATTCAATTGGGAAATTTTTAAAAGGTGCAGCATGACATTGAATGCAATGGCCATGCCGGCAATTTGCTGCCACGTGACATACGTCTTCATGAAATGAAAATACCACGCCCAGAAGCCGCGATGCTCGCCGTCATGAAAATCAGGATCATCTTCGCTGCCAGGATGCGCGTGGTGTTTGTGATGCTCAATACGGAGCCGTTTAAAAGAAAAGAGCGCATACAAAATTACGCAGAGCGTTCCAATGAAATTGTTCAACCTTTTACGCTTCGGCGCGACAAGTTCGTGCATGGCATCGTGCGCGGTGATGAACAAGCCAGTATAAAGTAAGGTTTGCAGCAGCACGGCTGAAACGATTCCAAAGAGCGGCGTCCTGGCAATGTTGAGTGACAGCAGAAAAATCAAACCGGCTGCCCAAAACAAGATTATGGTCAGACCAATCACGATTCCTTTGTTAAATGCCATTGATAGATTTTGCATCTTGGAGTTTATTATTTGAAAATTCAATTCATCACAGCATGTCATTCTGGAAGAATCCTTTTAAAATTTTGGATAAATCTTTAGAACAAACAAGATTCCTGCGGAATGACATTCTTTAAACCTACATTCCGCAGGTTGTGATCGAGCATTTTTGGATTTTTGGCGCTCCCAGTCGGAAGCGTTATAATCGTTCGTAAGTTCTTTTTCTTTCTTGA
>JAKEEU010000305.1 GCA_022616415.1 Candidatus Zhuqueibacterota bacterium
GACGACGTAACGCTCGAAGCCTGGGTGCGGCCAAATTACATGGAGAGCAATGCGAGAGTGATTCAGCATCAATCCGGCCGGTCAAATTATACGCTGGGATTGCACCGGCCGATGTCGGCGCTGACGTTCGACGGCAGCAGTTATATCGATCTGGGAGAGGGCGTCACGGTTGGCGCCTCGTTCACGCAAGAGGCGTGGATTTATCCGACCTCGGATAATGTGAACGAGTTTCATGGATTTCTGGGAAATCAGCCGGATGGGATTAATCACCGCCCTCCGTCGCTTTGGGTCTATCAAAAAAATGGAATCCACGCCGGTTTTGGTGATGGCACAAATTGGAATTCGTTCGTCACCGGCCCGGTGTTGGCGCTCGACGCTTGGAATCACGTGGCAGCGACTTTTGATGGAACGACGTATCGGATTTATGTCAACGGCTTGCTAAAATATGAAACCGCTGCGTTGGCCGGCAGGCAGCCGGTCAATACGCCGATCAAAAACATCGGGCGAGTGGAAAATTATTTCAACGGGCGGCTCGACGAGGTGCGCATCTGGAAACGCGCCCGCACCGTGCAAGAGATTCAGGCGGACATGAATCGCCGGCTCAGCGGCAACGAGGCCGATCTGGTTGGCTACTGGCATTTCGAGGCGGGCGCGAAAGATTACTCGCGCAGCAGAAATGATGGGACTTTGAACGGCCAGCTCACGCCGGCGCCTTCGGCGCTGCCGGTTTATGCGTTTTTTGCCGGGGTAAATGGAAAATTCGTCCAAAGCCGCGAAATTATTCCCGTTGGCAATTGGACGCATTTGGCCGCAGTTTTCGCACAAGATTACGGATTGATTTTTGACGGCGTGAGCGGCTACCTCGATTGCGGCAAAGACGACACGCTGAACATCAACACCGATCTGACCATCGAAGTCTTTTTGCAGGCGGATGATCTGAGCCAGGAGCGCGGCATTCTAACGCGCGGCCGGATCGACGACGGCACCGAGCAAAACGTGCCGTATGCGCTCGCCCTCGATCGCAGCGGCCGCTTGGTTTTTTCGTTCGAGGATAAAGAGGGCGGCCAACATTCTTTTCAATCCAACGCCAGGGTTCAAGCCGGGAAGCCGCATCGGATCGCGGTCACGCGCAAACGGCAAATTTTGAATTATAGCAGGCAAGACCGCACCAAAAGTTATACGTTTGCCTGGGATGACATCGGGCTTTACCTCGATCAAAATAGTCCGGAATTTTTCAAATACGCTTATGACGACAACGTCAAAGAGGCAATAGAAGAAGCACAGAAGGCCTCGCCGAACGACGACGGAATCGATGACCTGGTTGGCTCCTATCCGGCGAGCCGCCTCAAGCCGGTCGATATTGGCCGCAGCGATCAGACTTTGGTGATTGGGCGCACTTACTCAACGGGTTTCTTCAAAGGCATTATCAGCGAAGTGCGTATTTGGAACACCAGCCGCGAAGCTGCCGACATTGGCAAAGAGCTCACGGCCATAGCCGAGGGTCTCGTCTCGTGGTGGCGTTTCGAGGAGCGTGAAGGCAACAAAGCTGCAGATTCCGCCGGCCAGAATCACGCCACCATCAACGGCAATGTCAAATGGACGAAAGATTCCGATCTCGCGCGCTCGCGCTTAATTTTGTATTGCAACGATAGCGACGCGCTGCTGACGGACAATCGCAATGCGACGGATTTTGGCGCTGCCACCGACCAGTTCTCGCTTGGCGCACTCGGCAATAGCAACGTGCAAGAATTTTTTCAAGGCGAATTGGAAGAGGTGCGCATTTGGAAAATTGCGCGCACGCCGGAGCAAATTCAAGACTCGCTCTTCCGGCGCTTGAATGGCGAGCTGGACAGCCTCATCGCGTATTACACGTTCGACGCCGAAATGGAAAACCAGTTGACGGATCAGTCGCTGGCCGGCAATCATCTCACCGTGGAAGGGACGCCGTTCTATATTCTTTCCACCGCGCCAATTGGCGAGGACGCGCCGCAAGTGCGCAGCGCGCTCGCCGGCGTGCGCACGCCTTTCAGCGGCGTCATTCACAGCCGCCCGAGCGTTCACGAGTACGGTGATTTGCAATACGACAATCAAGGCAATCTCATCGGCGTTTTCAAACGGTGTTATGGCTTGGTGAAAGATAATGATTGGCATTTGATCACCGGTTTTAAAGTCGGCGATCTTGCCACCGAATGGATCGGCCAGGTGCAGTTCGCGCCGCAGCTCATCGGCTACATCGAGGGCGCGCCGCCGGTGCCGAGCGAAAATTTGACGCAGCCGAGCGTGGAGCTGATCGGCGACCTCGATGATTACAACCAGGCGAGCGTCATTGCATTGGAAGAAGCGCAGGAGACGACACACACTTATGCCGCTTCGAAGGAACAGGGGTTCGGTTTGGAAGTTGAAGCGGCGCTGAAATTCGGCTTCAAATCAAAAAGCGAAGCGGGCGGCGGCATCGGCGCTATTGTATTGACCAGCGTCGAAGAATCAAAAGTTGTGTTCGGGCTGCGGGCCCGCTTCGAAGCAATGTGGAGCTGGATGGAAGAAGCCAATGTCGGCGTGACGCGCGCGACCGGCAAGACGACGAGCCTCGAGTTGCGCGGGCGCTACACCACGCCGGAGGAAACCACGCCGGAACGCGAGCCGTTTGGCCGCCGCTTCGTGCCGGACAACACCGGCCTGGCGCTGGTGCAATCCGAAACGGCCGATGTGTTTGCGCTGCGCTTGCGCCACAACAATGCGCTGATCTCTTTTCAGATGCGACCCAATCCCGACATCCCCAAAGATTGGAACCTCATCAGCTTTCCGATCAATCCGCGCTACCTCAAGCAGGGCACGCTCGACGGCAAGGTGGGGCCGCTGCCGGACGTGGATTATCCCAACGCGCTGACTTACAGCAACGACAGCAGCTACTTCAAACCGGTCGAAGCGTATGCGCTCAAAAATCGGGTTCAACGCGAAGCCACCGAGCTGGAAACGTACTTCAATCAATTCGCCGCGGCGGACAAAGGCCGGCTGGCGTATTTTCCCTCCGAAAGCGCCTTGGAGCTGACGGAAGTTTCGGCGTTGAAAGAAAAGTTTCGCCGCAATCTGGTCAACACTTACGTTTGGACGGCCGACGGCGGCTTTTTTGCGGAGACGCAGCAGACGATGGAGGTGCAGACGACGACATACGGCGGCTCGTATGAATTCAAAGGCATGGGCGGCATCGATCTGGCGATTGATCTCGCGATTTCGAAAGTCGCGTCGTTGTTCGAGCTGAATGCGATGTTTGTTGGCCAGCATCAATTGAACGTCAGAAAAAGCCGGGAATCCAAAACCGCGTTTCAGTTGAATCTCAATCTCGATAAAACCGAGCGCGACATTTACCGGCGCGATCCCAACGATCCACGCGAGGTATTGATCGACAACAGCGATCCGAAACGCCCGAAGCCGGTAAAAAGCCCGTACAAAATCGACGCCTACCGCTTCATGACGTTTTACCTCGAGCCCAATTCGGATCATTTCGATTTATTTTTCAATCGCGTCGTCGATCCGATTTGGCTGGCGCAGAGCGACGATCCGGCCGCGGTGGCGCTGCGCGAAGCGCGGGACGAAGGCAAAAAACCGGCGTGCTGGCGCATCATGCACCGCGTGACGTACGTGAGCCGCGTGCTGCCGCCGCTCGATAATTCGGCGCCGCCCTCGCTCGAGAAAACGCTGCAAACGTTGGACATCGATAGCAACTACGAATTGATCAAACAGTTGGAGCCGTATGTCAGCAACAGCCTCACCAGCTTTGCGGATTTTGCCGACGCCGTGCGCGAGACCATCAAGCAAAATTTGCCGGAGCTGCAGCCGCACACCGAGGAAGTCATCAAGTACATGAGTTTGTACTTCGGCATTGCCGACGGCCAGATGCTTTCCGCCGGCGACGACAAATTCGGTGAAAGTTCGCTCTTCGAGCTGGCGCCAAATCAGCCGCCGATCGTTAACGCCGGCTTGGATCAAACCATCGGCCTCGACGGCGCATCAACTTCTGCCGATCTCGACGCCAGTGTGATCGATGATCGTTTGCAAAAAGCGGAAGCGATCTTTGTGACGTGGGAAAAAATCAGCGGCGAGGGCAGCGTCACGTTTGACGATTCGCACGTCATGAAGACGAAAGCGACGTTCACAAAACGCGGGCGTTACGTGTTACGGCTCACGGCGAGCGACGGCTTGCTCACGGCCAGCGACGATCTCATCATCATCGTCAACGAGCGGCCGATCATCTCCGCCGGGCCGGATCAACAGATCAATTCGCTGCAAGCGCTGCTCTCCGGACAGATCATAGACAGCGGCCTCGGCGATCCGCAAACCGGAACTTTGACGGTGACGTGGTCGAAGCAGAGCCGCACGGGCGAAGTGACTTTTGAAAACAAGAATGCGTTGGCGACGATGGCAACGTTCGCCACGCGCGGCCATTATTTGCTCAAGCTCTCGGTGAGCAATGGCACGTTCGATGCCGACGACGAGGTGATGATCGCCGTGGCGGCGCGCAGCACGGATCGATTGCAAGCGCTGTATGCATTTGAAGAAAACAATGGTGCGGTCGTACATGACGTGGCAGGAGCTGGAGAGCCGCTCGATCTCATCATCAACGATGCCGCGGCGGTGCAGTGGGTCACGGGAGGCCTCGCTGTGAATGCGCCGGCGTTGTTGGCGACGAACGACCCGGCGACGCGACTCGTCGAGGCGGTCAAGTCATCGAACGAGATCACCATCGAGGCTTGGATCAAACCGGCGGCCTCAAACCATGAGGGACTGGCGCGAATCGTGACACTCTCCGGCGGCCCTGCCGCTCGCAACTTCACACTCGGGCAGAATAACAACAGCTATCATGTTAGCCTGCGCACCACGACGACCAATGCCGCCGCCAGCAACAAGGCGCTGGCCGGTGGCGCGATGAAGGCCGGCGATTTATCGCATCTCGTCTGCACGCGCGAAATCTCCGGCCTGACGCGGCTTTACGTAAATGGCCAAGAGGCGAGCCGTCGTGTGATCGAGGGCAGCTTTTCATCGTGGATTTCCGACTTCGAATTGGCGCTCGGCAATGAGCCGGGTTGGAATGGCGGACTTGATGGCCGCGCCTGGCTGGGAAGTTTCCACCTTGTCGCCATCTACAGTCGCGCGTTGAGTCCGGACGAAGTCAAACAGAATTTTGATTTCGGCGCGGATGCCAACTTGCCGCCGATCGTCTCTGCCGGGCTGGATCAAGTGATCGACTGGTCAGATACTCAGCAATCGAAGATCGTTGTGCCGTTGGACGGGCGCGTCACGCATGATCGCCCGACGCCAGTGATGAGCGTCAACTGGATGCAAGTCGGCGGACCGGGCAGTCCCAACGGCGTCAAATTTGAAGATGAAAATGCTCCGGACACAAACGTTGAGTTCACCCAAAAAGGCCGCTATGTTTTGCGGCTGACAGCCGACGACGGCGAGCTGCTGATGAGTGACGAAGTCATGGTGGTAGTCAATCGTCCTCCTCGAGTCCGTATCAATAACGGCGCGACGCCGAAAATCGCGCTCACGGAACAGACAACCGTGTTGGAGCTTGTTGGAGAATTGCTCGACAGCGGCTTGGGCGACGAAAGCGCTGCAAACAGCATGAGCTACAACTGGAGCCGTGTGAGCGGGTCGTCAACGATGCAAATTGAAAATCCGCATCAATTGCAAACCAAATCGCGCTTCAAGCGGCGCGGCGTTTACGAGTTGAAACTCGAAGCGAGCAACGGCCGCCTCTCGACCGTCGTGCCGGTTACCGTCACGGTGAATCAGAGCCCCGTTGTCAATGCGGGCTCGAATGAGATCGTTACGCTGCCCCTCGAGGGAACCGCACAAATAACGCTCGCTGGCGAGGTGACCGATACCGGGTTGGGCAACCCGCAGGATACGCTTCTCATCAAGTGGGAAAAAGTGAGCGGGCCGGACGGGGCGATGGTCGAGTTCGCAGATGCGGCGCAACTGCAAACCACCGCCACTTTCACGGCCCGCGGTGTTTACGTGCTGCAGCTCACCGCCACGAATCGCGACAACCCTGAGTTGACGACCAGCGCCGAAGTGACGATCATGGTGAACCAGCGGCCCGCCGTCGATGCCGGGCCGGATCAAGAGATTACTTTGCCGGCCACGGCTGAGCTTGAGGGAATCGTCAGTGACGACGGACTGCCTGACCCTCCGGGAGTCGTCACCACGAAATGGACGAAAGTCAGTGGTCCTGGCAAAGCGGAATTTGTGCACGACACTTCGGCGTACACCAAGGTCAGGTTCTCGCAGAGCGGCGCTTATGTTTTGCGCTTCACCGCCAAAGATGGCAAAAGCGGCGCGCAGGCCAGTGATGAGGTCACCATCACGGTGCACCCGTCTCCTCGGGTTACCAAAGGCTTGCAGGCTCTCTACACGTTCAACGAAGGCAGCGGGGACGTGGTGCATGACGTTTCCGGCGTGGACTCACCCCTTGATCTAAAAGTGGAAAAATTGGTTGAGAATCCGGAGCCTGTAACCTGGCTGGCGAACGGCCTTCGCATCAATGTTCCAGTCATCATCAAAGCGACTGGCGCAGCAACAAGATTGTTCGAAGCCTTAAAAGACGGCAATGAGATCACCATCGAAGCCTGGATCAAGCGCGCCGCTCAAATTGACGATGACGAAAGCCCGGGCCGTATCGTGACCTTTTCCCGCAATTTCACCGAACGCAACTTCACGTTGGGGCAAAGCTCGGGAGATCGTTATGAGGCTCGCTTGCGTACCACCGCCACGGATGACAATGGCGTCAATCGGCGTGACAGCAACCAGCGCGTGGCGCAAGAAGTTGCGGTGGCGCCGGATTTGTGTCATGTGGTTTACACGCGGGATACCACCGGCAAAGTGAGGCTCTATTTGAATGGCTCTGACCCGATCGGCAGCAAACGTCCTCAAATTGGAGGAACATTCAACAATTGGGATGGAAGCTTTCAATTGGCGCTGGCGAACGAGTTGATTGGCAACCGCCCCTGGCTCGGCGAATATTATCTCATTGCCATCTATAACCGCGCTCTCGGCAAGACGGAAGTGCGGCAGAATTGGGCGGCGAAGTTTTAGCGAAAGCTTTTTCCAAAAATTCGTTGACATTCTCACGATCTTTTCTTAAAATAGCGTATAAAGCCTACTTTTTGAGGTTACAGATCATGGTTGAGACAACTGTTTCAAAGCCGCTCTACAAAATTTTGACCGAGCTAACCGGCGAAGAACGATTTGACGTGGCGTTGCACTTGGCCACGAAGGACTTGGTGCAACTCAAGCTGCGAGAAGCCGAGCAACAAATCAAAAGCTTTGAAGAGCGTTACGGCATGACATTCGAGAAATTTCAGCAAGATTGGGAGAATGATCAAATTGCCGATAAATACTCTTACGAAGTCGAAAAGGATTTTTGGGAGTGGGAAGCCGCGCAAACGGATTGCGCTCGTTTGCGCGAAATGCTCGAAAAGCTGCCATGAAGGTGAATGATTTTGTTTATGAAATTTTTGCGACGGCTCGAGCTTCGCCAATTTGCGGCATCCCAGCCATACGCCGACTTACGCCAACGTCGGCCAATATAAGAGTGCCGATAACCGGGGGACAATTCGTTGACACTTTTCACAACGAATCGACGGGGCGCACTGCGTTTGCACTAATTAAAAACAACCAAAGGATTTTCGGAGCGGATAACACCGGCGGTTGGCACATTCACCCTTTCGATGATCCGGCGCGGCACGATCCTTTGAATGCTCCAATGTCCTTTTCCGATTTCATTCAAAGAATTGAATTGCGCCTAAAACAACCATGACCGTATACAAATCCCTTCTCGAAGAAGCCCTTGAAGCCTGGGCTTATACGCGCCAAGGCGTGATTGATGAAGTTGAGAATATTCCTGAGAAAGACTTCGGCTTTCGGCCAACGCCCAAAAATCGCAGCGTCGCGGAGTTAGCGCATCACATCATCGAATCCGGCTTGATGATGAGCGGCGAGCTGACGCGGCCGGACGGCGATTTTCAGCGCCAGGATTATCCGGAATTTCTCAAAGAGTACGCCGGCCACATCCAACCGGCCGATTCAAAGAAAAAGTTGTCGGCTTTGTTGAAATCCACCCACACTGAAGGCGAGAAAAAATTTCGCGAGGCCGGCGAGCTGCTCATGCTGCAATATATCACCCGCTTCGACGGCCTTAAAGGCACGCGCTTCGCGTGGATGCAACACGGCATTTCCCACGAGGAATATCATCGCGGCCAGTTGGCGCTGTACGCGCGCCTGCTCGGCCGTGTACCGGCGCTGACCAAGCTTATTATGGGCGAAACGGGGAATTGATCTGGCATTGATGAACGCCTATCGCCTCGAACAAAAAGATGGCCTCGGCATCTTGCACCTCCACGCCGGCAACGCCAACGCGATGAATGATCCGGAAATTGCGAGGAACTGAGACGACGGGTCCCGTCCGCAGCGTGGCTCATCGAAGGCTATGACGATTTTGTTTTATTGGCATAGGTTTTGCAATTAATAAAGCGTATCAGAGGGATTTGATAACGCTCATCAATGGAGTGATGAATTATATCATTCATTGATGAGCGTTTTTATTTTGAATCAAGGCAAACATAAATGTATGGGAACTAAGGAGGTCTGATGGAATGACCTGGACATTTTGCGCTTTGCCGATACTGAGAAACAACGGTCTACCGGCAGGAAATGGCCAATTTGTTCTGTCCCACCTCCTAAACGTTATCCAACCGGCTTACATTCTTGGAACGCCGTATTTCGCTTGTGTTATTCGAAGGCCGGATAACCTTCAGAACTTAACAGACCAAAGGAGTTGTCATGAAAAAGCTAAACAGTTGTGTGATGATTTCGCTCATTTTTGTTCTGCTCGCAGGCTGCCAAAAAAATTCAACAACGGGATCAAACAACGGAGCTGAAGGATCGCTTGTTGTCAGGATAACGGACGGCCCGTTTCCAATTTCCCTTGTGGACGAAGCCAATGTGACGATTTCTAAAATAGAAATCAGAAAAGCGAATGAAAATGAGGGCTTCCCTTTCATAACGGTGTCTGATGATACCCACAAGCTCAACCTGATTAATTTGAGAAATGCGATCACGCAAGATTTACCTGAAGTCAAAATTCCGGTGGGAACTTATAACCTTGTCCGTTTATATGTGGCTGACGCTTCTATTGTGGTGGGTGACAAACTGGAAGAAGAGGAACAAGTATATGATCTAACCGTACCAAGCGGTGCTGAAACCGGGATCAAAATTTTTATTGATCCTCCTATCACAATTGAAAGTGGGCTCACCTCAGAGTTATTGCTTGATTTTGATCTGAGCAAATCGTTCGAAGTCCAGGGCGATCCAAATACCCCGGCAGGGATTAATGGTTTTCACTTTGATCCGGTCATCAGAGCGGTGAATAATATGACTACTGGCAGGATTCTTGGGGTTGTTACAGATACCGCATCAGGTGCATTGGCCGATGCCCAAGTTTGGGTTGAGCAGCAGTCAGTCATCGCATCTACTTTTACCAGCTCAGAAGGCTTATATGCACTTATGGGTTTGCCCGCCGGAACTTATTCAGCGTATGCTACAAAGGCAGGTTATGACACTGTTGCTGTTTCAAATGTTGATGTAGTTGCAGGAAATCGAACGCCTATAAATTTTGCGCTGACGCCTCAATAAAACTTAAATGCAAGCAGGAGGCAGTTTTATACACCGTCCGGACGCTTTGTCATACGCAATTCTGGTGAGTTATCGAAGCTCAGCGTCCGGACGGTCCACCTGTAATCTGAGGTCTTACTTTTATGCCAACAGTTCAATTAGGGAACACTGGAATAACCTTTATATTCTTGACCATTATTGCACTACTCATCGGGTGCGCGACCTCCGGGAGAGTGATTGTCGAAAGTAAAACAGAATCAACGACTGTTGAAGAAGCTTCTGATTCGCATTATCATGAAAAGGCGCCGCAGATACCTCCGGGGCATATGCCCCCACCTGGCAAGTGCCGCATTTGGTATCTCGATAGACCGCCAGGGCAACAGCCGCCACCAGGAAATTGCGAGGAACTGAGACGACGGGTCCCGCCCGGAGCGTGGCTCATCGAAGGCTAGTGCACTGTTACTTTAATTTCGTAGTCTTGCCCCCTTGTGGGGCACTGTTGCAACCGCGAATTTTTTGGCTTTGACAGCGGCCCACAAGAGGCCGGGACTATAAAAACTATGGTAACAGTGTACTA
>JAKEEU010000306.1 GCA_022616415.1 Candidatus Zhuqueibacterota bacterium
AATCCCAGCGTATAATTTGACCGGCCGGATTGATGCTGAATCACTCTCGCATTGCTCTCCATGTAATTTGGCCGCACCCAGGCTTCGAGCGTTACGTCGTCAACGACATCGAGTTGTTTCAGCTTGGCGGGATCCGCGAGGCGGGCGTAGTTGCTCTCGCCGTCGAACGTGAGCGTGCTGCCCGGCGCCGCTGCTGTCCATTTGGAAGTGACCGTCGCGCCGCTGGTGACGCGCTGATTGCCCACCGCGGTTGGCGCCGTGGGCACGGCGCGAATGAGCAGCGAGCCGCCGAACAAATCGCTCGGCACTTTCGTGGTTTGCGAATTTGCGGCGTAATCGTATTCCATGAAAAAGATCGGCAGCTTTTCCGTTGCGAAAACGATCGCATCGCTGGTGATGGGAATGCTGGTTGCGCCGCTGTTCACCGCTTCCAGAACCGCCACGCGAGTCTCGCCGACTTGCAGTGCGGCGTTGGCCTCGAGATCGTGCCGCACGCCGCCGGGAACTAACAAAGTCAATTGCTGGCTCTCGACAACGATAAAACCGGCGCCGATATATTCCCGGTAACCGACCAGCCGTGTGTTCTCATAATGTCCGGCTTCGCCATTAAGCACGCGCGCAAATTTTTCAGAGGCGCGCGGCACTTTCGTCCACGTCTCTTCAATACCCGCGCCGTTGATCGTGACCGTGCAGGTGCTGCTCTCCTCGTCGCCGCTCACTTCGAGCACGATCTTGTCCATGTCGAGATCGGTCGAGCGCGCCACACACAGCACGCTCTCTTGCTTGCTCTTGTCGGTCAACGGATAACGCGCGCGCTCGGTGAACGTGTTGAAATACGCAGCGAAAAATTGATCGTCGGCGCCGCGGAAATAAAGCGCCAACGTGCCGGTGGCGCTGTCGAACAACAGCGGCGTTTCGGTCGTCCACGCGAAGCCGAGCAAACCGCCGGAGAGACTCAAGCCGAACGGATCGATGTGTACGAGCGGCATGGTGACCTCGGCGCCGCTGCGGAGCACGGACTTGAGGCCGTCGAGAATTTTTTTCGCGTTGTTCAGCAGGGTTTCTTGCGCCGTTACTTCGCTGCGCGCTTGTCGCAGCCGCTCTTCGGCTCTTCTAAGTTTGGCGTCATACTCGGGCTTGGCCGCGATGCGCAAACCGGAAATATTGGTTCGCCAAAATGAACCGGCCGCGAAGGTGATGCTGCTTGTGAACGTCTCACTTCGCCCCTGCCAATTCGCGTGCTCGTAAACGGTGACTTGCAGGGCTTCGGGAATCTCCAGCGCCTGGATGCGATCATTCAAACCGGCTTGCAAAAGCTCATCGTAAGTGATCTCGCCGACGCCGCGTAAGAGCCCCATTGATTCCCCCGACGCTTTGATGCCGATCGCGCTCACCCTCGCGGCGTTCAAAGTCTCCTGCAATGTTTGATATTCGCTTTGCCGCAAATCGCGCTCGCGTTTCGCATTCACCACGGCTTCGCTGAATAGGCGCACTTGCGCTTCGGCGGCGCGAATCTCTTCGAGTTGGTCGTTGATCGGTTTTTGCGCCGCGCCGTCGGGATTGATGACGTTCAAGGCGAGACGATCCGGCGCTTGCGCAATTCGTCCCGAGCTTGATACGCCGAAATCGAGCGCGGCAATATAATGTTTGTCGTCGGCTGCCAAGCCTTTCGTCGCGACGGCGAGCATGACGCGCGCATTCTGTTTGAGCGGTTTTTCCTTGCCCTCATAGCCGCTCGGCACATTCGCTTGTTGGTAATAAAGCATCGCCGTCATGCCCGACTCGAAGCTGCGGCTTTCGAGTTTGCCATCGGTTTGGCGCGTGGCAGTTTGAAAGCTGCTGCGATTCACGCCCGGATTTTCTCCTACCGGCGCGTCGGACGTGATCCATTGACCGCCGTGCAGCGTTCCATTTGCGCCGTTATTGGTTTGATCGTACACCGTATCGCCCTCGGCCTCGTCGAATCGCCAATAACCCACAAGCCCCGGCTCCAATCCGGTCAAGCGCTGGTGCATGTCCGCTTGCAGCTCGCGGCTCAAGCGCACGCGGTTCCACAATCGAATCTCGTCAATCGTGCCGGTGAAAGAATTTTGCGCCGCGCCAAAAAATTTGATTGGTTGCAACACCGGCTTCGTAGTGCTCGGCAAATCGATCTTGTCGCGTAAATTGCCGCTGACGTAAAAACGATACGCCGCGCCGTCGAACGTCACTGCCAAATGGTTCCACGTGTTCGGCGTTAAAATGCTTCTCGAGGAGAATTCATTCCAGTTTTGTCCATCGCCAAATCCAACGCGCAGCCGCGTTTGCGCTTCGAGCCAAATTGCAGGGCCGGAATTTTTGTCCGCGCCCTCGCCGGTGATGAATGCTTGCGGCGATGCGGTTTGAGAGCGCGTTGGAAAAATCCACGCCTCTTGCGTAAACGTCTCGCCGATGATCACACCAGGATCGAGCGCGACGTGATCACCATCGAGCGCGACGGGATCACCAGCGTTCTCAAATTTCAGCGCAGACTCGGCGTAGCCCTCTTTACTGAAACGCGGAATCAAATTCTTGTCGCAGGGTTGGCTCGGATCGGCGAGACTCGGCTCGACGCAGGTTCCGGCTTGCTTGGCAAAAACTTCGGGATGATCGACGCAAGTGTAAACCTGCGAGCCGCGCGTGTTGAACAAGCCCTCCGCAGAACGCTCGACGTTGAATGAGTCGATGCGGCTGGTGCGATTATTTTGCGTGAAGATTTGCCAGCGCTCGATCTCAGCGACTTGCGTCGGCAGCAGCAGAACGGTAAAGTGCCCGCCGGTCAAATTGCCGACAAATTTCAATTCCTGTGTCGGCTCAAAAAAGTCGTTGCCATCCAAATCCTTCGCGCCGAGGCTATCCTTGCGGCTCTGCGGCCGCGTCTTGCTGCGGCTGCGTTGAAAACGTACTTCCAACTTCGGCACGAGTTTGGTTCCTACCATCACAAATCGGTCGACGAGCAGAGTGGCATCGACTATCGGCACCGGCATGCCATTTTCAGGCTTGCTCAAAACTAATTTGCCGTTATCCTCGACAAAAACTTTTTGCATGCCATTTTTATCCCAATAGACCATGTTGGCCGGCGTGCCGTCGGCGCTCGTAATCAAATGCCCGGCTTTATCAATAAAAACCATATCGCGGTGATTCGCGTCAATCGCTTGGCGAAAAATATAAACGTAACGCCCATCCGACAGCGCTTGCAACGGCGCATCCGCGGTCAGTCGGGCGGTCGTTGAGAGAAAAAAATCTTTGTCTCTATTATCCAAGCGCGTTCCCGGATCAACCGGCGTGCGGCTGCCCTTTTGATAAGTTGGGAGCAGTGTCTGATCGGCAACGCCGAATCCCACCTCGGCAATTTCGTTGGGAAAAATCAGCTCCGCCGGGCTGGCCGGCCAATTATTGACGTCAAAAGGAGATTTGGGCGCACCGGAATCGCTGGGCGCCGGGTTCATGTCGAGCGCCGCGTAGAAAATCCGGCGTTGATCGTCCATCGCCAGGGCTATGACTACGCCTTTGTGGCGAACCATGGTGGGGTGTTGGAATTTGCGTCCGGCGGGGGGGACATAAGATTTGATGAATTTGCTGTCGAAGTTGGACATGATGCTTGCTCCATGGATGAAGTGCGATTGAGGGAAATAAAAATCCCACATTGATACACTCCGGTCAACTTTTGCGTGGCTTGTGTAATGGGGGATCTTATGATGGACGTTATATGAAATCCTGTCTGCACGAGGTTTTCCTCAAAAATCTCCTTTCGGCAACTTCCGTGTTGCCATCCCAAGGACCTCGCTAACCGTCGCGCCGAATTGTAAATTGATAATACGAAAAAAGACCCGGCTTGTCAAGGGAAAATTTCCAAGAAAAGTAATGCCTCCAGACCTCGTCAAGGTCGGTTTCTGATTTGCTGTTTGAACCGCATTTGACAAGGGTTTGGTGCGAAAGACTTCAATAATTGGACAAAATGAGTTTCAAAAA
>JAKEEU010000032.1 GCA_022616415.1 Candidatus Zhuqueibacterota bacterium
GAACCGCAACGAAAAGGGAACCGCAACGAAAAGGGAACTGCAACGAAAAAAGAACTGCAACGAAAAGAGAACTGCAACGAAAAGGGAACCGCAACGAAAAGGGAACCGCAACGAAAACGTCGACCTAAATTAGCAAACGGTTAGTTTATCACCAATCAATTTTATCTCCGGGTATATCGCGCTGTATCGGCGTATTGACATCAAACGTAAACAGATTTTCCGGATGCGTGAGACGAACGGCTTTGATTTCCTTAATGCGCTCGTGCAGAATAACCTCGTCGCCAAAGCCGTTGGTGCGGGTTTGGCTCGCCCAATAGACGATATGCTTTTTAGCATTTTCATCCTGATACCAGCCGAGAAAAATCACCGAGTGGCCGCCGCTTCTTTGCCAGGAAATATTCATGAAGTCGCCGGGGCGCACGTTGCGCGGTTTGATTTCTTTTCCCATCTTGGCGTATTGCACCAGTGCATAATGGCTGCCGAAGCCGTCGTCATTCCATTTGCCCCAAAACTTGATCGTGTCTTCGCGGCGGCTGCCGTCTTCTTCCTGCATGCGAATCGATTCGTAGCGGTCGTCGCTGAGTTTCTCGCCTTGGTCGGGAAAAAGAAGATTCAATTGTTCGATGAAAGCGGCATACGTCGAGCCGCTGCAGTAGCTGGTCGTTCGCGGCGGTTCGAGCAACGGTCGATCAAACAGTTTCAATTTATAACCGATCGGTGATTCCGTCGGAACGGCTTTGATGCCGGTGAAATAACCGCCGCCATCCATCGCTGTCGCTTGGACTTTATCGATACTTTGTAGCACGTAATAATTGTAGCCTTTCACGTATTTGCCAAAGATTTCGGCATGACGGGTATGATGGGTCCCTCCAACCAGGTCATCCTTAGAAAGCACGAACCACTCACCATTATCTGTCGTTGGACCTGGCTTCGCGGCGCGGTTTTGTGCCTGCGCGCCAACTAAGAACACGCAAAACAACAAAGCCCAAATTTTTCTTGCAAAAAATTTCATGACTTCTGCTCCTTTTCGTCTTATTGACTTTGCATTAATAAATTATGGAAACGAAACGCGATCCTTGGTTTGATGTCATTCAGGAGGCTACGCCCGTAGGGAATCCTTTTTCAATCCAGCACTGTGTTCAATCGGGAAAAGATGCTTCCAGCATGACATTTTTCTTTTACTTTCGCAAACATCAATAAGTTTGCACTTTAAAAAATCAACTCTGCCAGCACGGGAAGATGGTCGGAAGGATACCTGCCATTCCAGCGATCCGATAGCGTGCCGTGCCGCGCCACTTTCACATTTTTGCTGACGAAAATATAATCGATTCTTGGGCGATCCACAACGGTTTCAAAACCATGGAAGGTCCAATCCGGGCCGTGATGGCCGCGCGCGGAAACATAACGCGTGTCCGTAAGCGGATGCGAGGGGCTTGGAGCGGTCTCGCCAATCGCCCCTTTGGTCAATATTTCATACACCGGCGAATCCTCGGTCGCGTTGAAATCGCCGGTGACGATGACTGGTTCTGCTTTCGTCATTTCTCCAATTTTTTGCAAAAGCAGCTTTGCGCTTTCCTGGCGCGCCTTTTCGCCGAGGTGATCGAAGTGGGTGTTGAAGTGATAAAACGCTTTTCCCGTTTTTTTGTCTTGGAATTTTGCCCAGGTCACGATGCGCACATACGCAGCATCCCACCCCATGCTGCCGGGTTTTTCAGGCGTTTCCGAGAGCCAAAACGTCTTTTGCTCCAAAACGGCAAAGCGCTCTTTCAGATAAAAAATCGCGGAATATTCACCGGCTTCCCTGCCATCATCGCGGGCGACTCCCAGCCAACCGAATTCCGGCAGAAGATTTGTGAGATCATCCATCTGGTCTTTCAGCGCTTCTTGCACGCCGGTCAAATCCGCACGATGGAATCGCATCATGCTGGCAACCATCTCTTTGCGATGCGGCCACGCATTGGCACTATCCGTCGGCGTATTGAGCCGAATATTGAAGGTCATGACGCGGATGGGGGCTTTCGCCGCCGAGTCTTTGTTGATGCTGCACGCGCCAATGATTCCGGCTACTCCGGCGAGCATCAACAGCATACGGGCAATATGCATATTTTTTTGAATGCTAAACCGGTTGTGATGAAGACGGTTTATTGATAACCTGCCGCAAACTGCCGCCAAGCCACCCTCCTAATCCCCCTGCAAGAAAAGCGATGATGGACGAGACCAAAACCAACATCCAGGCTTTGGCGCCGGAAAGCTGAGCCAGCGATCCTGCGAGCGCTAGAAGTTGCTGGCTTTGCCCGTTCACAATTTTAACGACGGCGGCGGCGAGCCAGAAGAGCGCGGCAATAGCACCGCCAAGCCAAAAGCCGCGCTTGCTCGAGGACAGCATCATCCCGGTTGCGATGCCTGCCAAAGCCAGGCCAACGGCGCCAAACAAAACGCCGCCAACAACGATCACAAGAATGGTCAGCAGCCATTGCACTGGATTTCGCATGATTATTTTTCTTTAGTTGTGTGGGTGATAGTAACAAAAAGAAAAGACTTTGTCAAGGAGAATTTTGGGGTAGAAACGGTTAAAATACGACGCGCAGTCGTTTGTCTGGGTTTCGTGCGTTTTTGGCCGTGGTTTGTCCACGTTTGTTTCTTTATTTTCAGCCGAAATAAAAATTTTTCTTGACAAATTAATTTTTCAGTTGTATATTATGATCATGACACCATCCCAAACCGCCGTTAATTTCGTCGGCGATGCGGCGAGCGCGTCGGTTTTGCTCAATCCGCTGCGCCTGCAAATTCTCGAACGGCTGCGCGAGCCGGACTCGGCTTCCGGCCTGTCACGGCTGATGAACCAGCCGCGCCAAAAACTCAATTATCATCTGCGCGAGCTTGAAAAACACGGCTTGATCGAGCAGGTGGAAGAGCGCAAAAAGGGCAACTGCGTCGAGCGCATCGTGCGCGCCACCGCCCGCTATTATCTCATCAGCCCCGAAGCGCTCGGCAACCTGGCCACCGATCCCAGCCAAATTCAGGATCATTTCTCTTCGACCTATCTGGTCGCCATCGCCGCCCGTGCCATCCATGATCTGGCCGTCTTGCGAACCCGCGCCGAGAAAGCCGGCAAAAAACTCGCCACCTTCACCCTGGAAACCAATGTCAGATTTGCCTCCGCTTCGGCCCTCAACGCCTTCTCGGAAGAACTGGCCAATACGGTTGCCCGCTTGGCTGCCAAATATCATGACGAAAAAGCGCCAAGCGGCCGCCAATATAAATTCATCATTGGCTCTTATCCGGCCATTACCAAAAAAGAAAATGACAAACCATGACTATTCACGAAACCGTCCAGACGCTTCTTGATTTGAGCAAACTTGTTGAACCAACCAATCAATTCTCACACAAAAGCCTACGGCCGTAGGCGTCCGGACGGTGAATAGTTACGAACCTTCAGGAAAGGAGAGGAAATGAGCGCAGTGCAGAAGAAAACAGCAACACGCTCGATTGAGAAACAGATCGAGATCAACGCGCCGATTGAAACGGTGTGGAAAGCGCTGACCGATGCCAAAGAGCTGACGCAGTGGTTTCCGCTCGAAGCCGGCGAAAATCCCGACGGCACAATGTGGATGTCCTGGCGCAACGAGTTCAAATTCGCGAGCCGGATCGAGATTTGGGAGCTTCCGCGTCATGTCCGCACGGCACCGGTGCAATCGCATTGGTCGCAGGATAAAACGCAGGAAAACGATTCGGCGAGCAGCGGCGATTCGTCCTGGGGACTGGCAACGGATTTTTATCTTGAATCGCGTGGCGGCGCGACGGCGCTGCGGCTCGTTCATTCCGGCTTTTCGCTTGAGGCGGATTGGGATGCGCTGTACGACGGCACGCGCACGGGATGGGATTTTCAGCTTTGGGCGCTGCGCCATTATTTGGAAAATCATCGTGGCATTCCACGCTGTACCGCCTACGTGCGGGAATTTCTCAAGGACATTTCCCGTGAAGAGGCCTGGCAAATTCTGTTCGGCCCGAAAGGATTAGTGGGCGAAGGCCGGCTTCACGGCTTGCGGCCTGGAGATCGTTACGCCATCCGCACTGCCGCCGGTGATGATTTTGCCGGCGTCATTCATTCTCTGCAACCGCCGCATGATTTTTCGGCAACCGTGGAAAATCTCAACCACGCGCTTCTTCGAATCCATTTTGACGAGCTGTTTGGATACCGCGACGTCAATTTCCAATTATCGACTTATGGCATTCCGCAAGATCAAGTGAAAGCTTTGGAAACCCGCGCCCGCCAAATGCTGCAAAGCCTGAATGCAACCAAAGCCACAAGCGTCTCCGCTTCCCCATCCACCAGCCGGAAGTTTGAAACAGAAATTGAAATCAAAGCGCCCGTGGAGACGGTTTGGAAAGCGCTCACCGATGCCGAAGAATTGACGCGCTGGTTTCCCCAGCAAGCCAAGGTCACGCCGGGCGTTGGCGGCAAAATACTGTTGTCCTGGCCGGGGATAACGGATTGGAATCTCCGCATCGATGAGTGGCAGCCAAACGAGCATTTGCGCGCAGTTTATGATCTGCAAGCTGATCTGATTGTAAAAACGGACGAGGAAACGGAAACGGCCATCAAGCTTGCGGATGCCGAGAAGGGAAAACCATTGCAACTGGCGGTGGAATATTTTCTTCAAGGCCGTAGCGGCACAACCGTGCTGCGTCTGGTGCATTCCGGCTTTGGTAAAGGTTCGCCTTGGGATGAAGAGTACGACGGCATCTCCTGGGGCTGGCTCAAAGAGTTGCGTTCCTTGCGCCATTATCTCGAGCACCATCACGGCGAATCGCGTCACGTCGGCTGGGCGCGGGTAACGTTGCCGGTGCAGACGTCTACTGCCTCAGCGTGGCAACGCCTGCTCAATGAAAACGGCGTTTGGCTCAAGCCTGCACTCTCCCATTTTCAGGAAGGTGATCGCTGTGAGATTCATCTCGGTACCGGAGATACTTTTCAGGGTGTGATTCAATACTTTGATCCTCCAAACTTCTTTTGTGCGACAGTGGAAAACTTGCAGCAGGCCTTTTTGAGAGCCTGGGTGTGGGTGGATAAACTGCACGGTTTTGGCGAGGCGAATATTCAGATTTCGACTTATGGCCTTCCCAAAGCAGCAAGCGAAGATTTCGAAAAACGCTGGAATGATCTTTTGCGGCGGCTGTTTTGATCGTGCGCTGATTTTTTAACGAACCGCTAATTCACGCGAATGTACGCTAATTTTTGATTAGCGTTAATTCGCGGTTTGACGGTTTTGATTGCGGTAAGTTGCCGCGCCAGGTTTTAATAACGAAAGAAAAGAAAGGAGTATCACGATGAAACGATGTAAATCAATTCTGCTGTCATTTACAACAATCGCGTTATTGACGAATCCGGTTTTGGCGCAGAGCAAAGCAGCAGTCGGATTCGAAAAACTCAAATCACTCGTTGGCGAATGGCAGGGTACCGGCCCGCATGGGAAGGTAAAAGTATCATATCAGCTCATTTCCGGCGGCTCGGCGCTCATGGAAATTCTCGATCCGATCAGTGAACCGAGCATGGTCACCATCTACCATCTCGGCGGCGACAAGCTCGCGATGACGCACTACTGCTCCATCGGCAATCAACCACGGATGCGCGCCGAGGCGCCTTCCGGCGAAATCAGGAAATTAAACTTCACTTTCGCCGATGTAACCAATATGACGAGTGCTTCCCAGGGGCACATGCGCCATCTCACCATGACGTTCCAGGGCAAGGATCGCATTACACAAGTGTGGACTTGGCGTCAAGACGGCGAGGATACGCCGGCAACGTTCACCTTGGAGCGAAAGAAGTAGGTTCAAAGATCTTATCAATTGATATACGAAATTGGCAACATGATCCGAGCTGACTGGGAGCAAGTTCTTGCGATTTACCTGAAAAGAACAGCAAAAAGAATCGGAAAAACCATCGACGCTTGTTCCCGACATTTCCGGTCAACTGGCTGTCGACTATTTTCTGGAAGGCGCGGGCGGAAAAACCACCATGCGCCTGGTGCATTCCGGCTTTGGCGCTGAGGCCAAATGGGACGAGGAATACGACTCGGTCCGTCGAGGTTGGAATGTCGAGCTCGGCAATCTAAAATATTATCTCGAGCGCCATCACGGTCAGGATCGCACAGTTGCCTGGGCAGTCGTGGAAATTCAAGAATCGGTGGAAACCGCCTGGCAGAAACTCATGGGAAGGGAGGGCTTGGTCCAAACCGGTTCCCTCGATGGTTTGCACGAAGGCGCTGCTTATGATTTTCGGAACGCGATGGGAGAAAATTTCAGCGGGGTCGTTCAATATTTTGACCCGCCCACGGATTTCGTTGCCACCGTGGAAAAACTCAACGATTTGGTGTACAATGATCAGGAAGAGATGGCGGGCAGAAGATGGCGGGGGAAAAATCGCACGCTATTGGCGAAGTTCAATTATCTTTTGGGGTGGTGAGGGTAAGGCGTAAACAGTAAGCAGTGATCAGTGATCAAGTTCATGTCATTAAGTTAAGATGAATGCCTATCGAATAGTTTGCCCCGAAGGGACGACGTGAAAATAGCCCAGAGATTTTTCTCTGGGAAACCAGAGCATCAAAGCCCAAGAAAGCGGATCGCCAAGCCGCAAAGTGCAATAGTGGCGCCGGCAATGGTGTGGCTATATCGCTCGAGTGGACCGAACGGCAGGCAAGCAAAGCTCGCTTTGGCAGCGAGCACGATGGCGAGCATGGTGGCGATCGTGGTCACGCCAAAAACCGCGGTGACCAACAGCAATCCCCACCAACTATGTTGGGTGGCAGGATACATTAACAACGGAATCAACACTTCGCAAGGCCCAAAAACAAAAATCGTGAAGATCACCCACGGGGTCAATTTCTCTCCCGCCGTTTCGTGGATGTGCAGATGTTCCTTCTCGTGGTCGTGCTGATGCAAATGCACGACTTCATCCCCGTGCGCATGCCAGTGGCTGTGCGGCCGATGCCGATAGGCGCGACGCAATCCCCAAATTGCATAAACCAAGCCAAATCCGATCAGCAGCCACGCCGCTAAATCCCCGCGCCATGCCTCAATCGCCTCCAAACGTGAAAGCGTAAGGCCCGCGGCTATGCCAATCAACCCCAACAGCACCGAGCTCAATACATGCCCCGCGCCGCTGAGACATGTAACCAGCACGGTCTTGCGCAGCGACCATTTGCCGGTGCGCGCCATCATGATAAAAGGCAAATAATGATCCGGCCCCAAAATCGTGTGAATGAATCCCAACGACAGCGCCGTGAGCGAGAGCAAAAGAAGTTCGTTGGACATATTAATTTTTTTAAAAATCAACTCTTTCCAATTGCAGCAACTTTCTCTTCACCTCGATTCCGCCCCCGTAGCCGCACAAATCGCCGTTGCTGCCGATGACGCGATGGCAGGGAATGACGATGGGAAGCGGATTGCTGCCGTTCGCGTGTCCCACCGCGCGCACGGCTGGTGGCTTGCCAAGCTTCTGCGCAATGCTCTTGTAAGTCGTCACTTGCCCAAACGGAATTGCGCTCACGGCTTGCCAAACTTTTTGCTGAAAGGCCGTGCCCTCCGGCGCGAGCGGAAAAGTAAATTTTCTGCGCTGTCCGGCAAAATATTCTTCCAGCTCAACCAGCGGTTTTTGCAGCGCCGCTTCATTCTTGACCAACGTCGTCTTCGGCCAAATGCGTGCGAGCATGGCGCGGAACTCCGATTCCGAATGATTGAATTCGATCCGGCAAATGCCGCGTTCCGACCGGGCAATCCACAAGTGTGCGCCCAGCGGCGTTTTCATTTTGGCATAAGAAATTTTTGCTTGATTCATTTCAACCTTGATTTTAATCGAAGTTTTTGGCACATTTGATTTCAAGATATCAATTGCAAAAAACCAAGCACGAGAAAATGGCAAACTCTTCATCAGTAACGATCACGGCGAAAATTGGCGACTCTCAACCAATCGAACAGCAACACCGCGATTGGTTTGCTCAAACCGGATTGCGCCACCTGCACGCTTTCGCGCTTTTTGCGTTGGCGGCGTTCGTCAGCTTTTCCATCGCCGGCGCGCACGTCAGTTTGGGGTTGCTCACGCTGTGCGTCATTGTGCAAAGCGTAAAGCGCAGAGGGCGGAGGGCTGAGGGCAGAGGGCAAGTGGTGGAAATTTCACCGGGGCCATCAATTTTGCTCGGCATCGAATGGCCGATTGCCGCGTTCGTGTTAGTTGCCCTTGTTTCCACCACGCTCTCTGAAACTCCATTAACAAGCTTTCGCAACCTGCGGCATCTGCTCACGGTTCTCGGTGCGTACGCGGTGGCGCTTTCATTGCGCCAATATCCGGAATGGCGCCGCCTGCTGCTGTGGACGTTCATCAGCGTCGCCACGGTTGCTGCGCTTTATGGCCTCGGCAAATTTGCGCTCGGTTTTTCTCGCAAAGTGCAGGGCACGCAAGGCACGACGATGACGTGGGGCGCGCTCTCGGTCATGTTTATGGCAATGACGCTGCAAATGGCTTTGGCCGCATCCACTCGCCGCGAGCGTTGGCTGGCGCGCGCGCAAATCATTCCGCAGATTTTTTCGCTGTTGTTCAGCCTGGTGCGCGGCGCGTACATCGGCTTCTTCGCGAGCGCCGTGTATCTGCTGCGCCAATATTGGTCGAAGCGCCGCATCCTTTTGCAGCGCCTTTTGCCGGCTTTTCTGATTCTCCTTTTCGTAAGCGTCTTTTCACCCACCGTGCGCCAGCGCGTCGCAGCGATTTTTGATCTCAACACCCCTTCGACGCAAGTGCGGCTGATTCAGTGGACGTATGCGTTGAAAATTGTCGCCGATTATCCCATCGTGGGCGTGGGTTGGCGCGATTTGCAGCCAGTAGTGCGGCGGTACGCGACGCCAGCTCCCAATATTCCCGAGTACATTTCCAAAGATGTTTTTTCCATCGGCCATTTTCACAGCACGTATGTGACGATTTTAGTCTGTTTCGGCGTCGCCGGTTTTCTCGCCTTTGCGTGGTTGATGATTTCCGTTTGGCGAACGCTTGGCATGGCGATGAGGCACGCCAACGACGAAAGCCGCCGTTCAATCATCTTCGCGAGCCGCGCGGCATTGATCGGCTTTCTAGTGGCCGGTATTTTTGATTGGACGTTCGGCGACGCTGAAGTGGTAACGATGCTTTGGTTTGTGGTTGGAATGGGATTAGGACAGGCAGACTCGGCGCCCTCTTCGCCTGGCGTTTCATCTCCACACGCGCGCTAAGATTCGCGCGATGCGGGCGCCGGCTTTTCCTCCGCCAAAAAGCGCAAAGCCTTCCGGCTTTTTTTGCCCCGCCAAGCGAGCCCGAATTTTGTCGAGGCGCGAAATCGCCCGCAAAAACTTTTTTTTGTCCGCGCCGACCAGCGCGTTAAATCCATCCGCAAGCGTTTCAATCCATTCGGTTTCCTGGCGCAAGGTGATGCACGGCGTTTGCAAGAAAAACGCCTCTTTCTGCACGCCGCCGGAATCCGTGATAATGGCGCGGGCATTTTTTTCGAGCGCCAACATCTCGAGGTAAGAAACGGGTTGCACCACTTGCAAATCTGGCCAGTTCTGCAATTGCAATCGCATCTTTCGGAGTCTGCGGCTCATGGCCAACAGCTTTCCGAGGCGCGGGTGCATGGGGAAAATGGCCGGTGCGTGCAGCTCGAGCAATAACTCGAGAAGGCGGTGCAGACGATCCGGGTCGTCGGTATTTTCCGCGCGGTGAATGGTGATGAGAAAATATCCTTTGGCAGCCAACCCATAGCGCTGCAACACACCGTTTGCAAAAAAGGCTTTTTTCGTGGCGCCGTCTTTGCCAAAAATCAGCGCTGCATCCAGCATCACGTCGCCGACGTTGAAGACGCCGCGTTGAATGCCTTCGGTTTCAAGATTCCGCACGGCGGTGGCCGTCGGGCAGAACAAAATATCCGCTATGTGATCAGCGACGACGCGATTGATTTCTTCCGGCATTCGCCGGTTCCAGCTCCGCAAGCCGGCTTCGACATGCGCGACCGGAATGTGCAATTTGCCGGCGCAAAGCGCACCGGCGAGGGTGGAATTGGTATCACCGTAAACGATCACGCCTGCCGGTTTTTCCTTCACCAAGACGCGCTCGAGCTTGGCGAGAATTTCCGCGGTTTGCTCGCCATGCGGTTTCGATCCGACCTCGAGATTATATTGCGGCGCGCGCAATCCGAGTTCTTTGAAAAACACCGCCGACATTTCATAATCATAGTGCTGGCCGGTATGTACCAAAATTTCTCGAATCTGCTCTTGTCGTGTCAGTTCCCGCGAAACCACCGCGGCTTTGACAAACTGCGGCCGCGCGCCGATCACGGTGACGATAGGTATTTGCCTCATTGATTTTCCAAAAGCTGCTCGGCAGGAACATCACGCCACTCGCGCGCCGGCGATCCCAAAACGATTTTGCGCGCCGGCACATTGCGCGTGACCACCGAGCCGGCAGCGACCAACGCGTCTTCCTCTATTGTAATTCCAGGCAACACGGTCACGTTCGCGCCAATCCGCGCGCCGGTTTTCATCGTCACGCCCTTGTGATATTTGAACCGCTCTTTGGTGCGCGCCATAAAATTGTCATTCGTGAACGCCACCTCCGGCGCGATGAAACAAAAATCGCCGATCTCGGAAAGCGCCGTAATGTAAGCCTCCGTTTCCAGCTTGCAACGCTTGCCAATGGTGACTTTGTTCTCAACGGTGACGCCGCGGCCGACGATGGTGTATTCACCGATGCGCACGTTCTCGCGCACGGAAGCGAGGTCCGCCACCAAGACGTTTTGTGCGATGGTGCAGCCGCGATAGATCACCACAAAAGTTCCGACGATGCAACTGTCGCCGATGACACAACCGGGCAAGGCCTCATCTTTCGTGACGGCGCTGGCAGCCGCGCGCATCGGCAGCTTGCCAATCACGGTGTGATCGTCAATGCGCACGCCCGCGGCAATCGTCGTATCGGGATGAATAATCACGCCGTGGCCGAGACGGCAATTCGCGCCGATCGTGACGTTGGCATCGATATAACAATTCGTGCCGAGCGTCGTGCCGGGGCCGACTTTGGCGGTAGGATGAATGAAATTTTCCAAAAGAAACCTCCTATATCATAATGCGAATAAACTCATAATAAAACTCTAAAAGTTTTTTGACCACCGGATAAAAGCCCCAACGGATAGAAACGACGCAACAGATGAAAGAATCAAAACTAAATTATTTTGCTATTATGTTTTACTGTTGCTCCCGCCACAGCGGGCTTTATCCGTTGTGTTGTTTCTATCCGTTGGGAAATTTTGGTTATGGCCAGCCCGCGCTAAGATTTAAAATCAGAGAGATTGACCGGCACGCCGTTGCGCCGCAACGAAAAATTGGCCGCTTCGAGCGCTTTCACCACGCGCAAGCCGTCCTGTCCGTTCGTGCGCGGTTGCTGGCGCTGCCCGACGCACTCCAAAAAATGCTGGCATTCCAATTTCAGCGGCTCGATCATCGTCACGTACGGAATGACGATTTCACCGAAGCGCAGCGTGATGTAATCGCCGTAGGTGTCGTAATCGATTTTTTTCTCGGCGCTGTTGTTGTAAATCCGCAGCTTTTCGGAGGTCGCCATATCGTCGAACACCGCCATCTTCTTGCTGCCGACCACCGTAATTTTGCGCAGCTTGTGCGGATCGAGCCAACTAAGATGAATGTGCGCGGAGACGCGATTGGGAAAATTCAGGCTGACAAATACCACGTCTTCAATGCCCTCCTGCAAATACGTTTGCCCGCGCGCCGAAATGTCCGTTGGTTCCTGGCCGAGCAAATAAAAGATGAGCGAGAGATCGTGCGGGCCGAAGCTCCACAGCGCGTTTTCATCGCGCCGCACCTGGCCGAGATTGACGCGCTGCGAGTAGATATAATAAACCTCGCCCAGCTCGCCGTTGTGAATGAGCTGGCGCAGTTGCTGCGAAACCGGATGATACAGCATGAGATGGCCGACCATCAGAATGCTCTGCCGGCGCTCCGCCATCTCCACCACCTCCGCGGCGTCGCGATAACTCAAAGCCAATGGCTTTTCCACAAACACGTCCTTGCCGGCCTCGAGCGCTCGTTTGGCCAGATCATAATGAGTCACTGCGCTCGACGACACGACCACCGCTTGGATATTGTCGTTTGACAGAATTTCTTGGTAGTTCTGCGTGGTTTGCAGCATTGGAAAAGCGCTGCGCAGCTTCGCAAGCTTGGCGGCGTCGAGGTCGCACGCATAAATCTGATTTTGCCGCCGCAGCTCGTAAAAATTCCGCACCAGATTTTTTCCCCAACTGCCGGCGCCGACAATGGCCAAATCAACCATGCAAAATGCTCCATTGGTGAAAGTGCGTGAAACAAGCGAATTTTAAAATAATCTTTGTGGCAGAGAAAGGCAAGACATTTCTTCGCCAAAATTTTGCTTGGTAAACGCCCGGCAAAATGCTTATATTATCTTTCTATGCCAAATTTTTGGACGGAGGAAGCTTCCCCCGCGAATCGCGCCGGCGAGTTGCCAGCTTCCATGGCAGAGGCGGCGCCGAAAACTTCTTTGTGGCGCAGCGGCCTGCACACGTTGGGCACGAGCATCGTTTCGATTCCATTGACCATCGCCACAGGTATCGTCGTCGCGCGCGCGCTCGGACCGGCCGGCAAAGGCGCTTACGAACTGGCGTTGGCAACAGCGGCGCTGCTGGGCATCGTCCTGGGATTTTCTCTTTCTTCGGGCGTGACTTATGTGGTGGCGCGCGGCAAAGCCAAACTGGGCGCGTTGGCTTTGCAATTGGCATGGTTTGCACTCTTGGTGGGATTGTTGGCGATAGCCATTTTATTGGCTCTCCGGCGCACATACTTTGCCGACACTTTTTTGCCCGCTGAAATGAGAGGTTGGAGCATTGTCGCCATCTCGCTTCTGCTCATCTTTACGGAAATGTCCGGTTATTGGCGCGCGATGCTGCTCGGCCGCCAGGAAATCATTAAAGCCAACGGGCGCGAATTGATCAGCCGCGCCGCCCTTTTTCTATTCATGCTGGCAGCGATAGGAATTTTGGCGGCCTCGGGACACCAAGCTTCTGCAGCAGGGCTCGTATGGGTCAACGTCGCCGTTGCCACGCTGAAGAGTCCGCTCTTCTTGCAAGCTTTGCGCCCGTTCTTTTCTGGAAGCGCTATCCATCAGCCCATGCTCGCAGAAAAAAAAAGTTGGCGCGCGCCGGTGGAAGCCAGCGGCTTGTCAGAAGTGGTCAAATTTGCCTCGCCGAGCTACCTGAGCAATCTCGCCCAATTCCTCAATTATCGGCTCGACGTCTTTCTGGTCAGCTTTTTTGCCGGCGCCGCCGCTGTCGGGCTTTACACACTGGCGGTCGCGCTGGCGCAGACGACCTGGCTGCTCTCCACCGCCGCCGCCACGGTGCTGTTGCCACGCATTGCAGCGCAGCAAGCGTCTCATTCTGAAAACGCCGCCCAAACCGCGCGCATAACCCGCATGGCCTTGTGGGTAAGCATTGCCATGGCGTTGTTGCTGGCGCTCGTTGCCGAGCCACTCGTTACGCTGATTTATGGCCAGGCATTTCGCGGCAGCTTGGCGCCGTTGTTCTGGCTCCTGCCGGGCATCGTTATTTTCAGCGCCGCGAATGTGCTCGCCTCTTATATTGCCGGAATCGGCAAGCCGCGCCTCAATTTTTTGGTGTCGCTGGCGGGTTTGTTCGTCACCGTCACTCTCAATCTTCTGCTGATTCCACGGCTCAATATCGTTGGCGCCGCCATTTCCAGCACCGCCTCTTACACAACCAGTACGGCGCTGATCCTATGGTTTTTCAAACGCGAGTCCGGCGTGCGCGGGCGCCATGTCTTGCTGCCAATGGCAGGAGATTTCGCTTTGCTCTTCTCGCAATTGCGTTCGTTGCTCCGCCGGCCGCGCGTTCAATAAGCACGATGAAGTGAAAAGAAAAATTTTAATTCTCGCTTCGTGGTATCCGAGCGAAACCTCGCCGGTCGACGGCATTTTTATTCACGATCAAGCCGTCGCGCTATCGCGCGAGTATGACGTTGCGGTTTTGGCGCCGCGCCGGGTTGGTTGGCGTGAAATTTTGCAACGACAATTCGGCGCGTCATCGCAACTTGAAATCGAGGGCGGATTGCTCGTATGTCGTGAACGTGTGCTCGCGCCTGTACCGCGCGCGCCGGTTTTGGCATATCGGAGCTGGCTCCACGCTGCCGAAAGAGGTTTTTCCAAATTGCTCACGCATTGGGGTAAACCGGATTTGATTCATGCCCAAGTCGTTTTGCCGGGGGGCTTGGCTGCCGTGCGGCTTGGCAAGCAACAAACGATTCCGGTTGCGTTGACCGAGCATACAGGCCCTTTTGACGCGCATCTCAAAACGGCGCAGCAACGGCGTTGGGTGCGAGAAACGCTGGCGCAAGTCGATCGTGTGATTGCCGTGAGTCCGGCTTTAGCGAAGCAAATTCATGCCTTCGACCGTGCCATTGCGATTCGCGTGATTGGCAACCTGATTCGAACGGATTTTTTTGTCCCGGAAAAAAATGAAAAGCAAAATTTGCCGGACACAACAATGCGCTTTCTGACAGTCGGTCTGTTGTCTAAAGGAAAAGGAATAAATTATTTGCTCCAAGCGGCGCAACGACTCGTGCAACGAAGTGTCACAGGATTTGAATTGACCATCGGCGGCGACGGGCCGGAGCGGCCGCCGCTTGTGCGGCTCGCACGAGCGCTCGGCCTCGCCGAGCGCTGCCGTTTCACCGGATTGCTCACGCGCGAGGAGGTCAAACATTGGATGCAGCAATGTGACGTTTTCGTCTTGCCGAGCTTGCACGAGACCTTTGGCCTCGTACTGGCTGAAGCCATGGCCTGCGGCAAACCGGTGATTGCCACGCGCTGCGGCGGGCCGGAGTTTGTCGTCACGCCGGAGACCGGCATCCTGGTGGAAGCCGCCAATCCAGGTGTCTTGGCCAATGCGATGGCGGACTTTATTCGCGGGCGTTTGCAATATGATTCTCAGAGCTTGCGTCACAGCGTGGTCGAACGGTTCGGCGAAGCGGCTTTTCTAAAAAATATTTCCACGTTGTACGAAGAAGTTTGGGCGATCAAGGCGAAGTCGGACTTGCACGCCCAGGTTACTTAAATTTAGGAAATCTTGCTGCGCAAGTCCGACTTCATATATTCAAATAGAAATCTGAAATGAAAAACCTCGTTCACAACGCTTTGAAATATTATTTGCGTTACTTCCCCATCTCGCGCGGCAAGACGAGAATTTTTTCATCAGCGTGGAAGCCTCTATCATTCGGAGAATATCGCCGCCGGACGACTTTATTGCAAGCCGACGTCAAGCTGAGCTGTGATTTGACCAAATTCTTGCAGCGCCATCTCTACTTTTTCGGCAGTTATGAAAAAGAATATTGCGAGTACTGGATGAAGCTGGCTCGGCACGCTACAACCATTTTCGACGTCGGCGCAAATATCGGGCTGTACTCCCTTCTCGCCGGCGCCGCCAATCCGCGGGCCCGTGTTCATGCCTTCGAGCCAACGCCGGAAATTGTCGAGGCTTTTCGAGAGAACATCCGGCTCAATAAAATGCGCAACATTCTGGTGAACGCCCTCGGCGCCGGCGACCGCAGCGGCAAGGCTTTTCTGCAACGCTTCATAGGCGGTGATGATATTTATGATGGAATGAATTTCGTCTCCGGTCAAAAATTTGCAAGCGAAGATCTTCCGATAACCGTCGTCGCTATCGAAGATTATTGCCGGCAAAATGGAGTTACTCGTATCGATCTCATAAAAATGGATATCGAAGGCGGTGAATACAATGCTTTGCTCGGCGCCAAAAATCTTTTGGCATCACGGGAAATTGGCTGCATTTTTCTCGAGTTGGTGGAATCGCACGCTCGTCGCTCCGGCCATTCAACGGTTGAAATCAAGCGGCTGCTGTCGGATGCGGGTTATCAAATCTTTGCTCTGCATTCCGGCAAATTGTCTCCCGTGCCAATCGAAAAGATCCACGACGGCCAGGGTGACAATGTGATTGCCTCCACACCTGACTTCCAACGGAGAGTTGAATTATAAATGTGCGGCATTTTCGGCCTCTGGCATTTTGACCGGCAACCGCTGAATCCCGTGGCGATTCAGCAAGCAACGACGCTGCTGCGCCATCGCGGTCCGGATGACGAGGGTTATCTGTTCGTGGACACCGCGAAGGGATGCGTCTCGCCTTTCGGCGGCAACGACACGATTCCGCAGCTCGGCCTGCCGCGCCTCGAAAATGCACTTGGCAAATCCTTCGACCTCGCGTTCGGGTTTCGTCGCCTTTCCATTATCGACCTCTCCCCTGCCGGCCACCAGCCGATGGCCGGCGCCGATGGCCGTCTTTGGATTATTTACAACGGCGAGATTTACAATTACCTCGAGCTGCGTTCCGAGCTGGCGGGTTATGGCCATCAATTTCGCACCAACACCGACACCGAAGTGATTGTGGCCGCTTATCAACAATGGGGTGACGAATGCCTGTCGCGCTTCAACGGCATGTGGGCATTCGCGCTTTGGGATATGAAACAACGGGAGTTGTTTTGCGCGCGCGACCGCTTGGGCGTGAAGCCGTTTTATTATTATTTTGACGGCACCCATTTTATCTTCGCTTCGGAGATCAAAGCCATTTTAGCGGCGGCGCGAGAGCAGGCGCGAAAAATCAATCATCCCTATCTCGCCAATTTTTTGCTAACCGGCTTATTGGATCATGACAGCCAGACTTTTTTTGCTCCCATCAAAGCCTTGGCGCCGGCGCATTGTCTCAAGATCGGCGCTCGCGCCACGACACTCACGCCCAAACGATATTGGGATATCATTCCCGAAGCGCTTGCAACCAAATATGACTATGCGCGACCCGAAAACACGTTTTTAAATTTATTGCGCGACGCCGTGCGCTTGCGTTTGCGCAGCGACGTGCCGGTCGGCACGTGCCTGAGCGGCGGCCTGGACTCCAGCGCCATCGTGACGTTGGCGTCAAAGATGTTGCCCCATGCCATCAACAGCTTTTCCTCGATCTATTCACACCCCGGCTATTCCGAAGAGCATTTTATCCGGCTCGTGGCGCAGGCCAACAAAACACAGGCCCATTTTGCCAGTCCCGATCCCGAAAAATTTTTCGCGCTGCTCGGCAAGGTCATCTGGCACATGGATGAACCGGCCGCGGGTCCGGGAATTTATTCGCAATGGTTCGTCATGGAACTGGCGAAGCCATCGGTCACGGTTCTGCTCGATGGGCAAGGCGGCGACGAGCTGTTTGCCGGCTATGCACCGTATCTGCCGCTGCATCTGCTTTCGCTGGGCCGCAAAATTTTGCGGAAACACCGGCCGGCGCTGCTTTGGAAATTTTTGCAAGACGGCAGCGTTATTCTTCGCAACGGCCATCGTTATTTTTTTCCCGATTTGAGCCTCCGGCAATTTTTGCAAAAGGTTGTCACGCGCGTGAGCGGCAGACGCTATTGCGCCGGGTTGTGGCTCAATGCCGATATGGCCGAAGCGCAACGCGCACTCGTCATCAGTTCGCACAATCCGATTTCGCCGCAAGATCCGCTCAACCGGCGATTATATCGCGACCTCACACAAACCAGTATTCCGGCGCTGCTGCACTATGAAGACCGCAACAGTATGGCGTTCGGGCTGGAGGCGCGCGCGCCGTTTTTGGATTATCGCCTTGTTGAGTTCGCGCTCGGGCTGCCCGGCGAAATGAAAATCAAAGGCGCCACCACGAAATACATTGTGCGCAACGCGCTCAAAAATGTTTTGCCGGAGGCAGTCCGCACCCGCCGCGATAAAATGGGATATCCGACGCCGCTCGCGCTTTGGCTGGCCGGGCCGTTGCGCTCGCCGGCAGACGCGATGCTGCAAGAGCATTTTCACCGCAGAAATTTTTACAACACGCCAATGGTGCAGCGCATCTGGCGCGAGCATCAAACCGGCGCCGCCGATCATAGCTGGCAAATTTTCCGCTGGCTGACGACCGAAGCCTGGCTGCAAAATTTTATTGACACTTAACGTAGCGCAGACTGCCAGTCTGCGCTTTAACGCGACTTTCAGCCACAACCAAAAGCATTGTAAATTTTAAATTGAAAATTTTCAATTTTAAATTTACAATGCTCTAAGAATCTTCGCAGTTATGATAGTTTTTCCGGAGTACCCTATAATGTCTCTTCACGTCGCGATGCTGCTCACCAACCCTTTTCGTCCCGACCCGCGCGTACACAAAGAAGCGCGGAGCCTGGTTCAGGCCGGCTACAAGGTGACGATTGTTTGCTGGGATCGGCAAGGCGAGCTGGCAACGTATGAAACGATAGACGGTATCGAGATTCGACGCCTCGCCATTCGTTCCGGTTACGGTGTTGGCGGCCGGCAAATATTTTATCTGCCTCGCTTCTGGCGGCGGGCTTTGCAGGAATTGTTTCAGTTACAGCCCGATATCATTCACTGCCACGACTTGGATACCGCGCCGGCCGGCTATTGGTACGCCCGTCGCCATCGACTTCCCTGGATTTTTGACGCGCATGAATGTTATCCGGAACAGGTTCGCGGCTTGCGAGTGAATCGCTTCATCTATTATATGCTTCTTTTTTTGGAGCGGCAAATGACACGGCGCGCCACGCACGTGATCACGGTGGGAAACCTGCTCGCGCAACGATTTCGCGCGATGGGGGGCCGCGTGTCTGTGGTTGGAAATTACCAGCCGCTCAGCGATTTTAACGCCAATCATCACCTCTCCCGCGCCGATCTGGGATTGCACTCCGATGATTTTGTGGTGGCGTACATCGGCGGATTCACGTTGGGGCGGGTTATTTTGCCTCTCGTTAAGGCCACGCAATTTGATCCGGAGATGACGGTGCTTTTACTCGGCGATGGTCCGCAGCGAGAAGCGATCATGGCCGAATTGCCGAGACATCCGCACGTGCGTTATTTGGGTCGTGTGCCGCAAGAGCAGGTGCCAGATTACACCGCGCTGGCGGACGTTATTTACTACGGTTTGGATCATCATTTCGCCGACGACAATATTCATTACAGCTCGCCGAATGCGCTGTTCAATGCGCTCGCCGCCGGCAAGCCGGTGTTGACCACCAACCTCGGCGAAATCGCCCGGATTGTGCGTGAAGAGAAATGCGGCGTCATTGTCGAACAGCCGGCCCCGGAACGACTGGCGGAAGCCGTCAAACAACTGCGTGACCCGGCCTTCCGCGCGCCGCTGTCGATGAATGCCCGGCGCGCCGCGCAAGACAAATATAACTGGAACGCCGCGGCGGCAATGCTTTTGAGCATCTATCAACAACTTCTAAAAACTCACTGACCGGTCACTATTCAGGCAATCAAAAATTTTATATATCGCCAACTAAAGCGAACGGTCAGCACAATTTGACTTTCCATCATTTTTTCCGTAAGAAACCATTTGTCATCGCGAGGCGCTTTTTGCCGAAGCGATCTTCTCGCAGGCAAGAGACTGCTTCGCCGAAAAACGCCCGCAGTGACGGTTTCTTAGAAGTTACATATACCCGCGGTGAAGAAATGCACAAGCGCTTGCTGGAAATTCTTAAATGTCCGGCCTGTCAAGGCAAATTAAATTTGAAGATTTATGCGGAAACTCCGGAGGACGTGCTCGGCGGCTTGCTCGCGTGTGGTTGCGGAGAAAAATTTCCCGTATACGAAGGGGTTCCGCGCATGCTCTTGCCGGCCAGGCACGGCGTCATTCCCGGTTTCTTGCAAGAGTTCAAAAAATATTTGCAAGCCGATGCGCCGGAATTTTTGTCGATGGCCAATCGCTGGAGCACGGATGATTTTTCGTTTTCGGCGCAATGGGAAAATTACGAATACAGCGATCAAACCTGGGAAATAAAAGTTGCCGATCGTGTGCCGCTTTTTTATAGATATTTGAAAATGCAACCGGGATCGCTCAACCATGCTCTCGTGCTCGATGCCGGCTGCGGCAACGGCACGCTCAGCGCCGCGCTCGCCGCCTCCGGGCCTGAAATCGTGGCGATGGATTTTAGCAACAGTGTCGGGCGCGCACACAAAAATCGCGCCGTTTTCGCAAACGATCGAATCAATCGCGTCCACTATGTTCAAGCTGATATTCAGCAGCCGCCGTTTGGCCGCGAAACTTTCGACGCCATTTACAGCGATGGCGTTCTGCATCACACGCCGGATACTCAAAAATCATTCAACGCCCTCGCGCCACTCGTCAAAGGCGGCGGCAGATTTTTTGTCTGGCTCTATCGCAAAGATTTGTCCTTGTATTTTCGCCTCAAAGCCTCGATCATACTCGTCATCCGCACTGTGTTGCGGCGATTCCCTCGTTCAATGCGGCTGGCCTTTTGTTACGTCGTTGCCGCCGTCATGTTGACTACTCTGCAATTGCTCCTTTTATTCGGCTACAAAAGCCAACGCAAAATCATCCCGCTTTCGCTGAAGGCAACGAATTTGATGGACACCTTTACGCCGCAATTCAAGCACGAGCACACGCCGGATGAAGTCAAAGCCTGGTTTGCGGCACAAGGCTTCACCGAAATCGAGGAAACGACCATTCATGAATTTCGGCTCGGCGATTTCGGCTTCGGCATGTTAGGGAATAAAAAGTAAACCGTAAAAAAGTAAAACGTAACGCGGCTTTCAGGCCGCAACCAAAACATGTGCGGCATTGCCGGTATTTTTTCGTTTCATCAGAATGCGCCCGTCACTTCGGCGCAAATACAAAAGATGGCTGACGCCATCCGCCATCGCGGCCCGGATGACGAGGGCATTTATGTGAATGGCAACATCGCTCTCGGCCATCGGCGTTTGGCGATCATCGATCTTTCTCCTGACGGCCACCAGCCGATGGCCGGTCCGGACGGCTCGACGTGGATCATTTACAACGGCGAAATTTACAACTATCTCGAGCTGCGCGCCGAATTGTCAGCGAAAGGGCACCAATTCAAGTCGCAAAGCGATACCGAGGTCATTTTGCACGCCTACCAAGAGTACGGGCCGGATTGCGTGCGACACTTCAACGGCATGTTCGCTTTCGCGCTTTGGGATACGCGGCAGCACCGGCTTTTTCTCGCGCGCGATCGTTTCGGCGTCAAGCCGCTCTATTTTTATCGTAACGCGCATCATCTTCTTTTTGCTTCCGAGATCAAAGCTTTGTTGGCGGTGATGGAAACGCGCCCGTCACTGCATCAGCAGCTCGTTTATGATTTTCTCACGCTCGGCGTGCTCGATCACACCAACGACACTTTTTTTGCAGGCGTGCACAAGCTGGCGCCGGCCCATTACATGCTCGTCGACGCGGCGGGGCGAGAGCAAATCAATCGCTATTGGGATTTTGAGGTCAGCAACGAAGTCGCGCTGCTTCCGGACAAAGCGCTTGCCGAAAAATCGCAGGCGTTTTTCGGTCTCTTTGCCGAGTCCGTGCGGTCACACTTGATCAGCGACGTGCCGGTGGGTTCCTGCCTCAGCGGTGGTTTGGATTCTTCTGCCGTCGTCGCGGTTATCAGCCGTCTCATCCACGAGCACAAGGCCGCGTCGGTTGGCGCTCGGCAACAAACGTTTTCCGCCTGCTACAACCACAGCCGCCTGGACGAGCAACCTTTCATCGATCGCGTCATTGAAGCGACCGGCGCGTTTTCACACCGCGTCTTTCCGACCGCGGATGGATTCAAAAAAAATCTGCCGCAATTGCTGTGGCATCAGGAAGAGCCGTTTACCGGCACCAGCATGTATGCGCAATGGGAAGTCATGCGTTCCGCCCGCGATAATGGCGTCACGGTTTTGCTGGATGGACAAGGCGCCGATGAGCAATTGTTGGGTTATCGCAAGTTCTACGTCTTCTACGTTCAGCATCTGCTCCGCAACGACCGTCGCTGGCTGGGAATGCGTGAAATGCTTAAACATTTTGGCTCTCGGGAAGTCATGATGACGCTGCAATGGCAGCGAGGCCTGCGCTATTGGCGCGGCGCGCAAATTGGATCAGTGGCTTTGGCGAAACAGCTTTTGCAGGATTCGTTTCGCCAAGCGTTTGCTGATTCCGCTGTCCGGCTCACCGCCGCCGATGATCTCGGCGCGCGCATCAAAGCCGATATGACCCGCTTCAGCCTGCCCGTGTTGTTGCGTTACGAAGACAAAAATTCCATGGCGTTTTCGCGCGAAGCACGCGTGCCTTTTCTCGATCAGCGCCTGGTTGAATATGTGGCCGGATTGCCGCTCAACCTGAAACTTCGCGATGGCTGGACAAAATATTGCTTGCGCCGCGGCGCGCAAAACGTCGTGCCCCAAAAAATTTTGGAACGCAAAGACAAAATCGGCTTTGCCACGCCGGAAGAAGAATGGTTTCGTCGCGCGTTAAAAGATGACATCAGACAAACGTTTCAACGCGCCCTGTTTTTGCCGGAGTTCATCAAAATGCCGGATCTGCAAAACCACTTTGCAGCTTTTGTGCATGGCAAACGCCCGTTGCTTTCCAGCGATTTCTTTTTTCGGTTTTTTGTTTTGGAAGAATGGGCGCAGACTTTTATCTTGAAATGATGGATCGATGGAGCAATGGATTACTGGATTGTTGGAGTGTTGGAGTGCTGGCTCCAATACTCCAACGATCCAATACTCCAACAATCCAATACTCCAGTACTCCATCGATCCAATTATCCATTAAAGCGACATGCGCATTATATATCTTTCGCAATACTTTCCTCCCGAGGTTGGCGCGACGCAGACTCGCGCCTACGAAATGGCGCGCGGCCTGGTGCGGGCCGGCCATCAGGTGACGATGATTGCCGAAGTGCCCAATCATCCGAGCGGAATTATTCCGCCGGCGTATCGGGGCAAGCTGTACGAACGGGCCGATTTGGATGGCATTGAGGTAATTCGCGTTTGGGTAAAAACCTCGCCAACCAAAACTTTTCGCCGCCGCATGGCGTTCTATCTCAGTTATATGCTCATGGCGATTTTGGCCGGACTCTTTTTGTTGCGCGGCAAGTATGATGCAATTTACGCGACCTCTCCGCCATTGTTCGTCGGTGCGGCGGGATTGGCTTTAAGCTATCTCAAGCGAATTCCTTTTGTTCTCGAAGTGCGCGATCTGTGGCCGGAGTCGGCGGTAGCCATGGGCGAATTGCAAAATCCTCGAGCGGTGGCATGGGCCACACGCTTGGAAGAGGCATGCTATCGGCGCGCCAAAAGAATCGTCGTGGCGACGGACGGCATACGGCGGCGGCTCATCGCGCGCGGCATTGCGGCTGACAAGTTGGCCTTTATACCGAACGGCGCCAATATCCAAATTTTTCAGCCGCAACCGGAGCTTGGCAAACAAAGACGCGCCGAGCTTGGCTTGAATGGCAAGTTTGTCGTGCTCTACGCCGGCATTCTGGGAGTTGCTCAAGGAATGGAAATACTCATCGACGCGGCGCACCGGCTTGCCGGCCATCACGACGTTCAATTTCTGTTCATCGGCGCAGGGCCGAAAAAAACTGCAACGGTGAAATTGAAAGAGCGGTTGCGATTGAATAATCTCACGCTGCTTGGCGAGAGGCCGCAAAAAGAAATGGCGGGATATTTCTCCGCGGCAGATGTGGCGCTGGTGCCTTTGCGCAAGCTCGATCTCTTTCAAGGCGCCTTGCCCTCCAAAATGTTTGAAGCGTGGGCTTGCGAATGTCCGGTGGTTTTGAGCGTGAGCGGCGAAGCGCAAGCCGTTTTGGCGCAAGCCCGCGCCGGAATTTATGCCGAGCCGGAAGACAGCGCGAGCATCGCCGCCGCCATTCTCGAGCTGAAAAATGCGCCGGAAGGGCGGCGCGAATTTGGCAGAAACGGCCGCCGTTTCGTCGTGGAAAATTATTCTCGTGAAAAAGCCGCCCAACAACTGGCGCAGCTTTTAAGCGAGTTGGCAAAGTCGGAGCGCTCTGCTCATGTTTAATCTCGTTTACGTGTATTTGTTTTTGTTCGCTCTCATGGTTTCAATTATTTTTGCGCCGTGGGTTCGGCGCCTGGCTTTCCGTTTGAACATGATCGACCATCCCGACCCGTCGGAACGCAAGGCGCATGCGCTGCCAACGCCGTTGCTCGGCGGGGCCGGCATTTATGCCGCTTTCATGTTAGCCTTGTCCGCCCAACTGATCGGTTTTTTTCTTTTCAAAGACACTGCTTTTTTCAAAAAGCATTTTTTATTTCTCACCGAGCTTGAAGATTTGCTGCTGCCCGTCTTGCCCGAGCTGTTCGCTATTCTTGCCGGCGCCACGACGATGCTCGTCCTTGGCTTCGTCGATGACCGCCGCGGCGCGGGTTTCTCCTACAAAATTAAATTTGCCGTGCAGATTCTTGCCGCCAGCCTGCTGCCCGTTTCCGGCATCAGCACCAATTTCATGCCTTCGCCGCTCTTAAACGCGCTCGTGACCATCGCCTGGGTGGTCGGCATTACCAACGCTTTCAATTTGCTCGACAACATGGATGGCCTTTCCGCCGGCATCGCGATCATTGCGGCGGCAATTTTTTTGGTGATTACGGCGGCGCAGGCGCAGATTTTTTCGGCCATGATTTTTGCGTTGCTGGCCGGCGCCATGTTGGGATTTCTATTGCACAATTTTTATCCCGCGAAAATTTTCATGGGCGACACCGGCAGCTTGTTTTTGGGTTATCTGCTCGCCGCCCTCTCCATTACCAGCAGCTACGTCGTGCCGACGAGCGTCAATCTGTTGCCTGTGCTCACGCCGCTGCTCATTCTGAGCTTGCCGATTTTCGACACGCTTTCCGTAATGTTCATTCGCCACAAAGAAGGCCGGCCATTATTCATCGGCGACCGCCGCCATTTTTCCCATCGTTTGGTTGAGCTTGGCATGAGCCAGCGCGGCGCGGTGATTTTCATTTATCTCGTCGCGCTCAGCATCGCCGCCGCCGCCGCCCTTCTGCCCTATTTGCCGTTGTGGGGACAGATTCTCGTACTCCTGCAAACCGTGGCGATTTACATTATGATTACCATCTTGATGCACGTCGCCAAACGGCGGCATCAATCCGAACAGGTGAATAAACTCGTCGTAGCGAACGAAGATATTTAGTAGACCGTTCAATGAAAGCAAATTCGTAGCATCGTCAAATGTTATTGAAAAAATAGAGTAATGAAATAAAAATTCAACTTCCAAGCAAACTTCTACAACTTATCCCTTGACAATCCGAAGAAAAAGTGTAATTTTATCATAAGAAGATTGAACGATAGAGAGACGAGAATAGAACATCATTTGTATGGAGAATAAAATGAGTCTGCCAGTTTCTTCAGCCGCCACTCTAAAACGGACGATTCTCACTTCCATAGAAAACATCCCTCCTGAAGGATTAAAAGAAGTAGCTGCCTTTTTGGAATATTTGCACTATCGATTTCAGAAACAGCAAATCGAAGCCCCTAAATATAAGCCAATTGCCTTGGGCGGACTTTGGAAAGGCACAAAAATTAGCGAGACTGACATTGAAGAGATTCGCGAAGAAATGTGGAGCAGCCTGGAGAAAAAAGAATTATGAACCGCTTTGTAACCGACACCCATGCATTATATTGGCATCTTATGCAGGATCAAAAACTTTCGCCTGCAGCTCAACAAATTTTCCAAGACGCCGATGCCGGAAAAAATCAAATCTTAATTCCAAGCATTATTCTTATCGAAATGATTTATCTCATAGAAAAGGGCAGAATCGATGCCTCTTCTCTTGCGAAAGTCCTGGATTTGTTGGATATTGTTGATGGAAGCTATTCCGTGGCCGCATTAGATTATCACACGGCAAAAGCGCTTCAGCAAGTCCCGCGTTCTGCAGTTCCCGATATGCCCGATCGAATCATTGCCGCCACCGCTCTCCAGCATGATCTCCCCTTGATCACAAAAGACGAAGCTATTCAGAAATCAGCAATAGTCACCATAGTTTGGTGATGTATGGAACAAAATGAAGATTTTTGAATGATCAGCAGCCGCTTTGCGCCTTATTAGCCAAAGGATCTTTCGTCAAAGTATTCCACCCCCAAAAATTGGAAAATTTTTAACAACGTCCTAATTTCTGGAAAGGAGAGAAAATGGCAAAATCCACCACAAACGGGCAGTGCCTTTTCTGCAAAGGCACATTCAGCAAACAAGCGATGGCCAGGCATCTGGTTGCTTGCGAAAAAAGAAAGTCTTTCGAGAAAGCTTCAGCATCGCCGCGGCGCGTTTTTCATCTTTTTGTGGAAGGAAGATATGCGCCGGAATACTGGATACATCTCGAAGCTGAGACGAATGCCACGCTTCAGGATCTTGACGGGCTTCTCCGCGACCTATGGCTGGAATGCTGCGGACATCTAAGCGCCTTTACCATTGCCGGACAAACTTATTCCAGCTCGGTCATGGACGAGTTTGGTGATAAGAATATGAACGCGCCGCTGGGGAAAGTTCTGTATCCGAAAATGAAATTTAGCCACGAGTATGATTTTGGCACGACAACGGATCTGACTTTGAAAATTGTCGCCGCAAGAGAAAGCGCCATCAAGCGCGGCGATATTATCTTGATGAATTTTTACTTGCAAGAAGTCAACGGCTATACTATCTTTCATTCGAACCAAAAAACGGAATCCTATGCCCACAATCCATCTCATCGACGCCAGCCCGTACATCTTCCGCGCCTATTTCTCGATTCCCTCTTCGATAAAAGCGCCGGACGGCTCGCCGGCGAATGCAGTGTATGGCTACACCGCTTTCCTGCTCGATCTTATAAAACGGGAAGAGCCAACTCACCTCGCTGTCGCTTTCGACGGTAGCTTGACCAGCTCATTTCGCAACGAGATTTATCCTGAGTACAAGGCACAACGCGAGTTGCCCGATCCGGAATTAATGGCACAGCTCGAGGCGTGCTGGCAAGTAACCGAAGCTTTGGGCATGAAGGCTTACATCGACAATCGCTACGAGGCGGACGATATTATCGGCACGATTGTCGCCAAGCTGTCCAAGAAGGATTGTGAATTTGTCGTCGTTTCCGGTGACAAAGACCTGGCGCAACTGGTCAACAAACGCACCATGCTGTGGGATTTTGCCAAAGACCGGCGCTTCGACGAAAAAGCGGTGAGGCAGCATTTCGGCGTTCGCGCCAATCAAATCGTCGATCTCCTGGCTTTGCAAGGCGATGCAGTGGACAACATTCCCGGCGTCAAAGGCATCGGGGAGAAAACGGCAGTAGCGTTGTTGGAAAAATTTGCGACGGTCGAGGACATTTATCAAAGAATCGACAAAGTGGAAAAGATGAGTTTGCGCGGTGCTGCGGCCATTCGTGCCAAGCTGGAGCAGAGCCGTGAGTTCGCTTTTCTTTCCAAACAACTCGCGAAAATTGCCTACAACGCTCCGGTTAAAACGAGTTTGCCGGCGTTGAAATATGCCGGCGCCGATCGCGGAAAAGTCGAGGCCTTGTTTGACCGCCTCGGGTTTGGGAAAATACGCGAGCGGATTCCGAAGTGGAAAAGATAGATTGTCCCAAGCGATAGCTTGACTTTTTAGAGAGAATTGAATATCTTTTCTTATAAAACTCAGCTTTAAAAACTATCTTCGCATTTATTGGAGTTTACTTAGCCATGCCACAGGATCTTGCTGAAATCGTCCACCCCTTAGTGGACAATGGATTGTATGAAAACGCCGAGGCCGCTGTCAAAGATTTGATGGCGGGCCATATTCTCCATCAAATTGAGCATTATCGTGCCATTGGTGAGAAGTTTGAAAAAAAATACGGCATGAAATACGCTCAGTTCGATGATTATTTGGCGGAACGCGCCAAAAAGCTCGCCAATGATCCAGCCAACCAAAAACAATTCATGCTCGAAGAGGAAGATGCTTTAGATTGGAAGGTCGCAACCGAGATGTTGGAGAGCTGGCTAGGCCTCAGGGGGAAAGGATCAAAATGAGCAAGTTAAGCACATTATTGGCTGAACTTGTTTCGTTGCTGGAGAGTTCTGGGTTTTGTGAAAATACGCAAATCACAGAAACCTCTTTTTTCTCGACCGAGCAATTTGCTTTCAAAATTAGAACAACCATATTTTCCTCCCTCTCATTTCAAATACGGGTTTACTACAATAAAGGCCATTGCGATTACTCCTATCAAGTTTTTGATCAAGAGCCTTTGTGTCGGTGGGACAACAAAGAACACTTTCCTGAAATAGAAACTTTTCCCCACCATTGTCATTCCATTAGCGGAAGCGTCGTAGAATCACCCCTTCAAGGAAATCCCGTAACCGATCTTCAATTAGTTTTGGCAGAATTAAACAGACTCTTTAATATCGAAGCCAGGCCGGAGCCTAAAAGTTAAGCTTACCCATGATCTCCAGCAAGGCTCCCGCAAAATTGCCCGATCAAACCGGAGGCCCGATCATGAACAACCTAACCATCATTAAACACCCGCTGATTCAACACAAGCTAACCTACCTGCGCGACAAACGCACCGATCACATGCAGTTTCGCTTACTCGTCAAAGAGCTGACCTCGTTCATGCTCTACGAGGTGATGGCGGATTATCCGTTAAAAGAAGTTGAGATTGAGACGCCGCTCATGCCGGCGAAATCTCAGGTTCTGGCGCGGGAGATTTCTTTGGTGCTCATCTTGCGCGCCGGACTTGGCATGTTAGACGGCTTATTGGCGCTCGTACCAGAGGCGCGCGTGGGACACATCGGCTTGTATCGCAATGAAGAAACGCTCGAACCGGTGCAATACTATGCCAAGTTGCCGAAGACTATCGCGGAAACCGATGTGATCGTCGTTGATCCCATGTTGGCAACCGGCGGCTCGGCGGCAACCGCGGCTGAGATCGTTAAAAAGGCCGGCGCGAAGAATATCAAATTTGTCTGTATCGTCGCTGCGCCGGAGGGTGTGTCCAAGCTGACTCAGTCTCATCCCGACGTCGCCATTTATGCCGCAGCACTCGATGTCCGGCTCAATGATCATGGCTATATTCTTCCAGGCCTCGGCGACGCCGGCGACCGCTTGTTTGGGACGAAATAGTTTTCTCATGCACGATAAAATAGAACCCCAAAATCGCACGAGCAATCTCTCCACGTGGCTCTTCCTCTTCGCTTTTGCTTATGCCTTCATGCACGTCGTGCCGGCATTTCTCACGCACGACATTAAAAACCATCTCACCACCGGCGACCTGCTGAATTTCTTTACACCGTTCGTGGTCATTCCCTCGGCGTGGAAATTGTATTTTGTCATTCGTGGAAACCTTCAAATTGCTTCGGAGCAAAAAATCAGATTTGCCACAATCATTCTCTTCTTTGCTTCGATCTTTTACGTTAACGGCCAAGGCATGAATTTATCAGCCAATGCCATCGCGCGGCATTTGGTGGGCATGGAAAAAACGCCGCTTTATTGGCTGGATTATTTCTTCGACGAGAAAGTGGGACACATTTTCTGGCATAGCGGCATGCTGGGAATCTCGATTAGCTTTCTCCTGTTAGCCGCCAACCTGCAGACAATCCCAACGAGTTGGCCGGCGCTTGCCGGCGCACCCTTCTATAGCTTCGCGTATTTCACCGACGCCGTTGAGGGGCAAACGGTCGCGTTGCTTTTTCCCAGCGCCATCTTGATTCTCGGCGGAATTTTGCTCCATTTGAAAAAGCAGCCAAATTCACTCAAACAAAATCCCGTCATGCTGTTCTTCCTGGTTGGATATGTCATTGCCGTTGCGCTCTTTCTCATCTGGTGGATTTGGCAAGGCGGCTTTCCGCAGTTCAGCGAGCTGGGGTGGGTTTAGATGATTAGTGAAAAGACTTCTGATTTAGTTCAGAAACTTGTTTTACGGTGAGTTTGATAAATAGGCGAACCAAATATTTTTATATGCCTCGTTGTTGGAAATTGTTGTACTTTGACAAAATCTCAGAAGAAAGACTTGATGGATTACGACGAATAGCTTCCACTAAATGTGCAACGTCAATAGGTTTTCCTTCCTTAAAAGCTATTCTTGCTGCTTCATTTGTAATATTATGGATATCGCTACATGAATAACCATCAAGTAAACCCGCGATTTTTTTGGTCTCAACCTCGCCTACAGGTCTGCCAGACAAATACATCTCCAACAACCCAATTCTGGCTTCGGTGTCTGGTGGGCCAACATAGATCATTTTATCTAACCGTCCTGTGCGCCGAATAGCGGCATCAATTTTGTCAGGCTCATTGGTGGCCGCGATAACAAAAATACTCTTACTTGCACATTCATTCAGATGAACCAAGAATTCATTTACTTCTTCTGATTTGTATTGTTGGTGTCCGCCTAAAGCAGCTCGAGAGGGTGCTAAGGCTTCAAATTCGTCGATAAAAATGATGGATGGTGCCTGTTGCTCTGCTGTTGCGAAGATGTCCCGAATTTTAAGAACGCTATCATGAATAAATGGACTCGCAATCTCCGAAGGGACGACTTCAAGAAAGTAATAATTCAACTCTTCAGCTAATTGCCTTGCAATATATGTTTTGCCACATCCAGGTGGGCCATAAAGCAAAATCCCGTTTGGTATGGTTAACCCATATTTCTTGTATGGCTCTGGATTTTCTATTGGACGAATCACCTCTTCAATGAGCAGTTCCTTAAGTGCTGCCATGCCAGCGACTTTGGCAAGTCCTTTTGATGTTTTTAAACTGGTATGCTAGACGGGTTGGTGTTTTAGATCGTTTCCTGATGTAGTTCGAGTTGTATTTTGGTCTGAATTCGGGTTTAAACGCAACTCAAGATCACTGAAAGAAACCATCCTTTGTGGACTTTTAGGATCAAGACACGCTACGAAAACGGAAGACAAGCGTTGGTCAATATCTTTGTTCCAGTGGCTAGCTGGTGGTAAAATCGTTTTTTTAAGATTCGTTTTCGAGGCAAATGCCGACGCATCGATACCTGTGGTTAAGAAATAGGCCATTCTTGCAATAGCATCCACAGTCGCGGGTTCATTTTGAGGATCAAAAGAGCTTACCAATAGAGGGATACTCCAAACGGCATCTTGTTCTCTGTACAACATCACGGTATCTTTCTGAATGATAGGGTTAACTTGCTGCGAGTTACCCAGCTTGCATGCCGCAACCAGATCAAGAACAAGTGATTCTGCCTGAGGTTGAGTCAAAAGCTTTAATCCGTAATCCTCGAATGGAATGATTTGACCTGAAATAGCAACGCAAGCAAGAAACAAGAAGTTTTCTCCATAGGAGCGAATTTCGTACGCCAGCACTTTAACCCGATCCTCTTTTAAAATGCTCCACCAGTGCAAATGGTTTTCTTGCACTTTTAGAACCTCTTTCTGCATTGCTGAGTGAATTACAATTCCAAACCGCCCTGGAACCGGCTGAATTTTGTAAATCTCGTAAGCTCCTGCAGAAACAATGGGGTGCTGAATTGTCCCTACAGTGAGAAAGTTTGCGCCACGAGGGAAGGTGGGTTTTCTGTCTAAGCGAAATTCCATATTAGAGTTTCCGAATTCCGGCTTTCAAAGCTTTTTCTGTTTCACTTTCGAATACACTTTTCGGCTGTAAGTCCCAAAGTTCCAGCACAATTTTTTTTAAAGTCTCTCCATCACCTCGCAACAAAGCCTCTTTCCCTGAAGCAATCAACCTACGTGCCTCTTGCGCATTCACGAAGATTGCGCCAGGTTCACATAAGTTATCAAACAATTCTTTCCAAAACCATTGTTGTTTGGTTAGTATCCGCCACTTCAAATTTTCCAGGTCATGAATAACTTTCTCAATTCCTCTTTCGTCTTCCCGCTCAACGAGACGATCAACGCTTCTGCAAAGCATATCATACTCTTTTTGCTCAAGCGTCTGGCCCCATTGTCTGACGACCTCCTCTGTTGCACTTTTTTCTGATTCAACTTTACGAAGTAATAACGGCATCTTGCCCCGAGATTCGACTTGCCTTTCAACTTCGCTAAGTCGTCCTCGGATCATTTTAGATTGTTGAACGACTCTTTTTGCATCATCAGGATCAGCCTGACTTTCCCGTTCTAAATTATATTGCTGGACAGCCAGGTTTTCCAATTCCGCTTTTACTTCAAGCACTTCCTGCTGGATGACAGGGTTGCCGATCCCCTGAGTTACTTCTTCCAATTTTTCAATACGCTCATAATGCTCCTCAAGCTCAACCCGAAGGGCCTTCGCGTTTTTAATCATCGCTGGATCATTCTCTTTAGCCACATAGACACGTTCTCGAAAATGTTGATTGAGTATAGGAACAAATGCCTCGACCTCCATCTTGCGAGAAGTGTCGATACTGATTGCCAACTCAATTTCAGCCCCTTCGGGAATGGGGCGGCGAATTTTGTTTGAATGAATTTTAAGATTGCCCACCCAAGTATTGGCTTCGGGATCAGATTTCGAACCTCTATCTGTGATCTCCCAAATTTTGATTGGCAAACAATCGTCTGACTGACTTGGCTTTAGGGTTTTGCTTGCCTTGTAAGTTACTCGTTTTTCAACGGGAAGCGGCGTAGAACGATGGAAGATGATGTCTATCTCACTTCTACCATCAGGACGGACAACTTCCGCTCCAATTGCATGTGGTAATGGGGGTTCAGTTAACGACAAACCATGACGGATGCTGAATGAATCTGGAGTCAGAGTGAAATCATTTCCTTTTTCATCTCTAAGATATATCCAGAAGCGAGTTGTTTTGCCTTGTAGGAGATGAACATTCGCTTCAAAATAACCATTTTGTAAGGGCAACCAGCCACTATTCCAATGCCCTGCCTCTGCTTCAATTAGAATCTGTAGAGACCTTACACTCGACGGGAGCTTTTCAATGCTACCGGCGACCATGCAAGTAGTCTCAGCCCATACCGCCTCGTGCGCAAGATTTATTTTTATGCTTCCTGGCTTGGTAGTAATTGGAGACTCTTGTTTCAAAGGCAAAGTAGAAGCGTATATAGCTGCACCACGCGCCACTACTGTCATGGGATCAATACTGTAATCCAGCTTTACTCCCAATTCGCTTGTGATCATATCACGGACGATGGGCATATGCGTTGGCCCACCGACGAGCATGACGGCTGCCACTTCCTTGTTGGAAAGGCGAGCTCCGTCGAGTGCTTCTTTACAAAATTTAATTGTTTTGGCAATGAAGGGCTCAACCAGTTGGTTCAGTTCAGCTCTTTTGAGTTCGAATTCAAGTTCGATTAGGTTACCATCTCTATCAGTTCCTATGTCAAAAATGCTAATTTCAACTCGTTCTGAAAGACTGAGGTCGATCTTCACCTCTTCTGCTTTGCCACGCAGAAATTGCATGAGCTTTTTTCGCGCCACTGGATCGTTGTCAGGTTGCGGCAGATTAAATGACTCTTCCAAGCGTGGCCAAAATATGTTTTCTACAATCAGACGGTCGAAGTCCTTGCCACCCAGCATATTGTCACCTTTGTGCTCCAATACTGATAACTGGCCGTTTCTGGTAGAAACTACAGCAATATCAAAAGTGCCACCACCTAAATCATACACCAGCCATCTCTTATCGGAAGCTTCCGGCTTCATGCCATAAGCTATCGCCGCCGCCAATGGTTCTTGCAAAAGATACGCTTGATTCAAACCCGACTGCGATGCCGCACGTGCTGTTGCCTCGCATTGCAACTGACCAAAAGCTGCAGGAACTGTAATGACTGCAGCGTTGATGACATCCGTTGTCTGGCGTTTGGCATCTTCGATGAGCGATTTCAACACTTCGGCGGAGAGGTCTTCGGCACTTAATAGTTTTCCCACGGCTAAGAAATTTTTGCGATCACTTTGTCCCATCCAGCGTTTGAATTCTGCCGCTGCATTGTCTGGATCTGCAAAGAGTGTATTATAAGCTCTCTTACCGACTATTATGCGGCCACTCTTCTCCACACGGACCACCGACGGAGTTACATCCATTTGGTCACGGTTCTTAAACACACGTACAGCATCCCCTTCGTACTTGGCAATAGCCGAATTGGTCGTACCAAGGTCAATTCCATAATTTACCATGTCGCTCATTGTACACCGTCCTGAGTTGGCTCATTTGATTTTGTTTTCCATTGAAGAATAACCTGACCATGACTCAGAAGCTCTTTGTTAAACAAAATTATTGGAGCAATCATCTCCTTGATCATAAGAGTCTTCTGTTCATCAGTTTTTTCACCTTCGGTATCGATAACGTCAACAGCCATTCCGGCGTCATACGTTTCATCAGTTAAGTCAACAAAGGACGCTCCATGAGCCTCAAGTATCTGCTTCGTTTTCTTGATTGAATAGCGCAGCGGCAGAGCGTAAGGTTGACTTTGACAGCTCTCACCTATTCGCCAAAGTCTCCAAATCTCGAGCGCAAGAGTTGCAACTGCATTTCTTGGCAATGCAATCAGATTCTTGTCATCCGGCATTCAGCGCCTCCCATTGTAGTCAACAACTTTGGAGTTTGTCTCATCACGCAATCGTTTATATTCGGCATATTTATTATTATACCGAACCAATTCTGCATTGTACCGTTCGACATAATAGTTATGACGATTCAATAGGGTTTCATACTCTTCCCGATCAATAGTATTGTCAGTGTCTTCATCATTCTCAATATCTTCTTCTATCTGTTCGATTTTAGTCGCATATATTTTAATTTGCGTCTTGTAAGAATCGAGATTATTCAAGAGCGTTCGTAATTGACTTTCTAAACGGCTTAACTCCGTCTTTGCAGCATCAATTTCTACGTTCGGCGTTTCTTTTCTATTGTCGTTACTAAATTCCCTGAATTCAGTTCCTGAAGGAGGCAATATAGAAACACCGAGTTCGCTTTGACCGCTATGTGCCGTCACGCGCTCGAAGACTGTCCTTATTTCACTGGACAGTTTTGTACTGATACTCTTCGGTGGTGAATTAAAAATGTAGTCGTCATTTGCTTCAATAAGCTCAGGATTTCCAATATACCATGATTTCGGTTCGCGGTTCGGCGAACCATAAATGACTTCGTAACGCCGATAGTGATTTCGACGGTGAGGATTGAAAACCCATGAGCCTCCAGTAGTGATGGAAATTTGCGACACGTTGATACCGAATGCCACTTTAAAATTTCCAACAGGTATTTCAATAGTTGTCACTCCTGGTGGCGCAGAAATGTCTTTCCAATTATGAAATTTCAAACTCAAGTGTCGCTCTGTTCCATTATCAATGTAAAGTAAAGCATGGCGCATGTTCCAAAGCACGTAGCAAAAAAGGCTGGAAACGATAATAGCAATAGATAAAACATTGCAACTAGCTTTTGAGACAATTGGGAAAATACCTGAGCGACTATGTTTCCATATTCGCCTTTTCTGGCTAACAGTTGTATTGCTGTGAGCAAACAAAGTAGCATAACGTGGATTCCAAAAGTGAAAAATAAATCCATCATTTATTTTGGTTACAATCCTGACTGACTGCTCGCGCCCGCCGTGTTCCCTACCAAGCGAAGAAAGCGGGAAAATCCTATTTAGCGATATAAATAATATGAAGAGTACACCCAATAGCAGCCCACTTAGGGCTGTTCCATTGATAGTCGGTAATATATTCAAGGTGTTGTAGCAACATGCGAAAACACCTGCTATTGAAGCCGAAGCAAGAATCATTTGCTTTAAATTCAGCGCTCTACGGTGCCGCAAACAATCCGAGCATACAGGAAATGAAAATGAAACAGCATGTTTCACGTTTCCTGTTTGCCATTCGTAGGAGATCTTTTCTTCAGTGGATGGCTGACCTAAACAGCATGTGCAAAGGGAAGGTACTCTTATCGTGTTGCCAGCAACAGCCACTTGACTGACCCATGGCCCATTTATTGTCTGATCATGTTCTTTTTCTAACTTTTCGGCATCTTGTTTTTGATGCGCATTTTTTGAAACGGTTTCCAAATCTTCTTTGATACGCTCGGAGATGATACTATCCTTAGATAAAGCTAACGCTTCTCTGAGCAATTGTTCGGAGCTTTGAAGGTCCTCGGCATCATTATGGTAGTTGATGGAGATGCTTCTGAGACAAGAAGCGGCAGTTTCACGCGCTCGCTTTACAGTCTCAGAATCTATCTTTGCCAATTGTGCCAGTCGTTTAACTTCTGGCAATACCGCGGATTTATAACGCCGATAAGCTTGGTCGCAATCACTTTTCTTTTCAGATGACAGTTGCTTGCTTTCAAGTGCTTCGGAAAGGGTCTGGAGAATGCTTTTAACATTTTCTTCGACACGATTTTCAAATGTTTCGAATACTTTGGTTTCAATACGGACAATGGCTCGATTAGGGAAACCAGAACGACGTATTAAATCAAGATGGCGCGCCGTTATGTCGTATTGACTTCGATCAAGCGCTTTTTGCAAAAGACTCATCGAAGGTTCAAGAATGATCTCCCACGATTTCCCTTTTAGATCTTCAAATTCGGAAGCATCCGCTACAGATTCGACTCCGGATTTTTTCTCGATGTTTTCAAATTGCTGCCAGAAGGCATCGTTCTCCAAGGTTATGCGCCAACTCTCGAATGCATTCTTCCATAACGAAATATCGTCTGCATTGGGATCTCTCATTACAGCGACGGCATGCAACAGCCGAGCCAAGTTGGCCCTCGCTGAAATGAACCTTGCCGACTGCCAAATTTCGATGCTTTCTAAGAATTCTCCAGCCCCCAACTGGCGTATCGCCTTAGCGTCTGCTGGATTACTCTCAGTAAACCAAAACAATCTTTCAAGCAACCTCGTTTCCGGTCTGTCCAAACGATTAAAAGCATCGCGAATGGTGGAATCGTTACGCTCGATAGTATTCAAAAAGAACAAAGGGTCAGCCATTGCGTTAAGACCACCAACTTTGGCACGTAGCTTCAGTTTATTTTGGACATCACGGACAGTTTTCCACGTTGCGTTCGCCGCAACACCTAAAACTCTAAAGGCATTTTCTTCATAAACCGTCTTCATTTGAATCTATTTGAGCGAGATTGCATGTGATAAATTATCATGACCTGATCCCAAAAACTAATTTAATAGTTACCAACATATTGCAGATTTTGCGCATACAAAAGTCATCAGTATTTTTACGTCTCACTTGACGTCCCCAAAGTTGCACAACTTCCAACAAATGAAAATCCTTTTGAGGGTAAAAAAACAGAAATTTATTTTCAAATGAATGCTAATAACCTACATTCCGCAGGTTGTGATCGAGCATTTTTGGATTTTTGGCGCTCCCAGTCGGAAGCGTTATAATCGTTCGTAAGTTCTTTTTCTTTCTTGA
>JAKEEU010000307.1 GCA_022616415.1 Candidatus Zhuqueibacterota bacterium
AGCTGGCGCTCACGCGACATTTGGAAACGCATCCCGCTGATAATGCGGCGCGCTTTCAGCTTGGCGAGCTGCACGGCCGCATGGGGCAATACGCTCAGATGCTGAGTGACTTCGCTGCCGTCGAAAAAAACGACGGCCGCTGGCGCGACAAAATTGAGAATCGCAAAGAATTTTATTGGCGGGAAAATTTCAACCGCGGCGTCGCGGCGCTCAAACGCAGTGAGGGGCAGCAGGCGATCACGCCGTTGCGGCACGCTGTGGCAATTTTTCCGGAACGGCACGCCGCTTATCCCGCGCTCGCCGCCGCCATCCTGGCGACGCCCGACAGCTCCGGCGCGCAACCGGCGCTCGAAAAAGCTTGCGCGCTGAACGAGAACGATTTGGAATCGCGCCACGCTTTGCAGCAGCTTTATTACAACACCGGCCGCCATCAAGAAGCGTTGAAAGTCAGCACAGAAATTCTGCAGAAATCTCCCCAAGACCTTTCGGCGCTGCGTTGTCGGGCGCTGGCATTGCAGCAACTGCAATCCACAGAAACCGAGGAAGCATTCAAAGCCTTGCTGCGCCAATCGGTCGATGCCGATGATTGGCTGGCTTTTGCCATGTACTATTATCGCCGCCAACAGCACGAATACGCCCTGCTGCTTTTTCAACAGGTCTTGAAAAGCCGCGATCTCGATCCCGGCGCGAACGGTGGTGCGTCGTCATCCGGTGCGAGCAATCATCGCACTATTCGTCTTGGCAGCCAATCTTCGATGCCACGTGAAGACCTCTATCGTTATTTGGGCGATTGCGCCTGGCATCTCGGCGATTACGCCGGCATGTCGCAATGGTACGCGCGCATCATCGAAAGCCGTCCCGGCGATATCGCGGCGCTGCAAAATTTGCTGCTGGCCGCGCAGGCGCTCGGCAAAATGGATGAGGCCGAACGCATTAAAAAGGAATTGGATCAACTGACGAGCGGACAGGAATGAGAGAGAATCAACGACACGCACGACAACATCACGGCCATTTTTCTCAAAACTTCGCTCGCCTCGCCCTTTGGGGATTTGGCCTTTGGATGTTGCCCTTTCTGCTCGCGGCGCCCGCCGCCGCGCAATTGCAGATCGTTTCCGTGTCCCCACAACCCGACGATCTCCACACCAGCGCGTTCACCAACATTCGTGTCACCTGCGATCGCGCCTTGAATAGCGCGGCATTGCCGGCCAATGCCATCACAGTTTGGGGAAATTTGCACGGCCGTTACAGCGGCACGCTCAACTACGATGCTGCGACAACAAGCCTCGTGTTCACGCCATCGGAAAGCTTCATTGATGGCGAAGACATGACAGTTACTGTAAGTGCAGCGTTGCGTGCTGCTGATAACAGCACGCTCGCGCAACCATACCTCTGGCGTTTCCTCGTGCGCACCAATTACGGTTCCGCAGTTTTCACGCCGGTGGAATTTGATTTGGAGAGCGCTTCGCCTTTGAGCGGCGTCAACCAGGAGCCGACCCACCTTGTTCCCGGTGATTTCAACAACGACGATTTCATCGATCTTGCCGTCGTACACCACGGCGCGAATCGCATCACTGTGCTGCGCAACACCATCCGCGAAACGACGGGCGCCACGCTTTTCGTCGCCGGCACAGTTCTGACAACGGGAAGAACGCCGACACGCGCCACTGCCGCGGATTTCAACGGCGACAATCGCCTCGATCTCGCTGTGGTCAATTTCAACAGCAATAATTTGCAGTTTTTCTTCGGCAATGGCGCCGGCCAATTCACCGCGCCGCAAAGTTTTCCCACCGGCGAGCATCCGATTGATTTGCTGGCGCAGGATTTCAACGGCGACGGCGCCGTCGACGTGGCCGTGGTGATGTTTGGCATCGACCGCATTGGCATTTTTCTCAACAACGGTTCTGGTAATTTCACTGAACCCCAACGCCTACAAGTCAGCGCCGCGCCGATTGCGGCTGCTGCATGGGACAACGATGAAGACGGTGATCTCGATATTGTCGTTGCGCACAATGGCGCCAAGTCACTCGCGCTATTGCGCAACGATGGCCGCGGCAATTTCGCCGCGATCGCGACACTCAACTTGCCGATGCCACCAGTCGATTTGCTCTCCGGCGACGTGGCCGGCGTTACCGGCAATCGCGTTGGCGACGGTCGCCGCGAGATTCTCGTGCTGTGCAGCGATTTGCATTTTCTTGGCAAAAGCGCGACGCCGGCAAATCCGAATGCAACCAGTGTGTTGGCAATTGTCAATTCAACGGGCACCGGCTTGCAAATCGCCGAGACCGTTTCAATCGCCGGTTACGCACAAGCTTTTACGCTCTGCAATGTCGATACGCTCGACGCGCAGCGCGGCGCCGCCAGTCTTCGCCCCGACCGCGACCTCGATTTGTTTTACACGCGCTTTTGGGATAGCCGCGTGTCGTGGCTGCGCAATCCGGACAATCACTCTTTCAGCACGGCGCGAGCCGCGGATCTCGATTCCGTTCTCAGCGCCAAAGCCATCACGCATTTCGATATCGACCGCGACGGCGACAACGATCTCGTCGTCAGCAATTTTACGGAGAACCGGCTCGTCGTTTATCTCAACCAAGGCAGCCGCGTTCCGCCTTGCACGCCGTCGGATTCGCTCGGCACCTCGGTCTCGGTGGTGGATTTTGGCGACGTTTGGGTGCGCCGCACGGGGACGAGAAGAGTGTTCGTGAACAACTCCAGCTCGCTGGATTTTTCATTTACCACCGCGCTTACGGACTCGGTGCAATTCGGCGTTTCTCCACGCAACGGCGTTTTGCCTTCCAGCCGCGCGCTGGCTTTGAACGTCACTTTCACGCCTGGTGATACTCTGGCCTATCAATCGAACCTCTTGATTTCCACCAACGATATTCTCGCCACCACCGCGTGCAATGTTATCTTGCGCGGCCGCGGTGTGCGCGCCACGATTGTCGTCGACTCGCTGCTGGACTTCGGCTGCGTTCCGCCCGGACAAACCGCCAACCGCGTCTTGCGCATTTCGAACTCCGGCAACATTCCGCTCGTCATCTCCAGCGCCACCGTCTCGCCGCCCTATTTCGCCACACAAATCAATTTAACCAACCGGCAAATCGCGCCGCGCGCGTTTGTCGATGTGCCGATGACTTTCACACCCGATCGGCTTGGCAATTTTCTCGACAGTTTGAAGATTAGCAGCAACGATCTTGATGATCTGGTAGCAACGGTTTATCTACGCGGCTGCGGCTCCAGCAACGGCCCGACTATCACTTCCAACGATACGCTTTATGCGACGGAAGATGTGCTGGCCGTCTACGTTGCAACGGCCACTGATCCCGACAACACGACGCCGGTTTTCCGTTTTGAAAACTTGCCGCATTGGCTGCAAGCCTCCGGCAACATGGTGAGCGGCACGCCTCGCGAAGGCGACCGCGACACCTCGTTCACCGTCATCGCCTCCGACGGCTTTTTTGAAGACCGGCTGCGCGTCATCGTCATCGTCACGCCGGTGAATGACGCGCCGGTGCTCGATCCCATCAGCGACCAAACCGTTTTTGAAAGAGATCTTTTAACATTCCCAGTTGTAGCGCGCGATCCGGAAAACAGCTCGCTCGTTCTCAGCGCTCAAAATTTGCCCACTGGCGCGACGTTCGTCGATCAAGGCGGCGGGCGAGGACAATTTTCGTGGCGCCCGGATTTTGGCACGGCCGGCGAATACTCGGTGACTTTTATTGCGCGCGAACAAGCCGGCGCGCCGCCGTTGACTGGAAGTATAACCGTCAAGATCATTGTGCTCAAGCGCCAACCCGATCTTTACATCGCCACGCTATCTGTGGGCAGTCTGCCGGTTCGTCTCAACCAAGTAGTGAACGCAACTGCTGTCTTTGCCGATTCCTCTGCACCGGCAGAACAGCCTTTTGCAGCGCGGCTTCTCTTTGATGGCCAAATTCTCGCAGATACTGTGATCACAAATCTGCAAACGGGCGCAACTGTGACGCTCTCGCGGCCATTGCAATTTACCGCGCTCGGACGCCACACGTTGCAAGCCATCGTTGACGTGAGTAACGCGATTGCCGAGTCGAATGAGAACAACAACGCTCAACTTCTGGAATTTGACGTGCAACCCGGCCAACTCGCCGTGAAGCCAAATCCGTTTACGCCCAACGCCGACGGCTTCAACGACCAAGTTGTTTTCGAGTTGAGCGATCTCGCCATCCAATCGCCGCAGCTCAAGATTTTTGATTTGAAAGGCAATTTATTGACGACGATCTCGCAGCCGCAAGCGACACAGTTCCGCTGGAACGGCAACGACCGCAGCGGCCGGCAGCAGCCTCCCGGCCCGTATCTTTATCTGTTGTTGGATGGAGACAGGAAAATTGCGTCGGGGTATATTGTGTTGGCAAGATGAGACTGGTTGCTGGTGGCTTGTTGCTGGCCGCTGGCAATTGAGAAATCATTCGTCAAATTTGTACAAAAGTAAATTTTCGATATTTCATTTTTCCAACGGAGAAATTAAGTCCAACTGATAAGTAATTACTCAGATTGGTGGACAGCCACCCATATCATGCTGGAAGCATCTTGTTACAATCAAGTACAGTACTGGATTGAAAAAAGATTCCTCCGGAATGACATTCCTCTCCACCCATAACTGAGCCAGTACACTGACAAAGCCTACGTCGCTGTAGGCATCTGCTGGGCTTAATCTATCCGTTGGGGCTACTGCTTTGATCATTCACATGCGATGGCATAGTTTGAAAATAATTTCGTTGGCAGTGCTTATTGCGTCGGCTTCAGCTTCGGCGCAAAATCTGTTGACGCCGCACCCCCTCGACATCCGCAGCGGGCAGGCGCATTTGCTGAATCCGGCGATCACGAGCTATCAGCACAACATGATCCAGCTCGGCATGCGCATCTATCATCTCGGGTTCATTGACGGGAGCGCGGCGCGTTTTCGCTTGAATTATTTTTCGCTGGTGCTGCCGCGTTGGTTGCCGTCGGAACTGGCGTTTGCCGCCCACGTTCAATCGCTCTCCATGCCGATCTACAACCAGTCGTATGTCAGCGTTGCGGTGAGCCGGCGCTACCGCCATCTGTTTTCGGTGGGATTGAAAGCCGGCATGTTGTCGAAATCTTACGACCGCAACGAGTTCAATCTCGTCGATCCGGATGATCCGGTTTTCAAAGATCAAAAAGGCTTCACGCGCCTCGATCTCGGCGCCGGCGTGACGTTTTGGCCGATGCCGGCGGTTTCCATTTCATTGAGCAGCGATCATTTGAATGTTCCCGACGTCGCTTTGGGACCACGCGCCTTTCGTTTACGTGTCGAGAATCATTTGGCGCTGGCTTATCATTTTGGCAATGTGCAGACGGCGCTCACCACGCAGCGCGATCAGCAAAACTGGCGGGCCGGTGGCTTCGTACAAGTGGACGATCCGGCGCGCGGCTTTCTTCGGCTCGGCTACGACCAGCTCGGCGTGCAAATGGAGGGTCGTCTGCAATTGTACGGCCCGATGAGCTTGAATTACTCATTAAATTATCCCACCGCCGATCTGCGCGGCGAAACCAGCGGCTCGCACGAGTTCGGCCTGGTGTTTGAATTTGACCGCCTGTTCCAATTGCCCAAACTGGAACGGCCGCCGGAATTTCGCTATACTTTTGGAACGCCGGCGGCGTATGAGCCGTCCGGGCCGCGCGCCTACATCCGCGCCGAAAGCGATGTTTTGGAAATTACCGCCAAGCGTTTGCAGCGCATCATCGCGCCGGATGTGCCGGTGCAAGCGCTCGCGGCGCTCGCGGGCTATGATCTCGGCGTTTTCGACTCCTCGTTTGTCGCGCCAACCTTGCCGCTCAATCTCAAACCAGTTGCGAACGCCGACACCTCGGCGAAGCTGACCGGCTTGTACTCGAAGGCGTATTGGTACTCGCTGCGCCAGCTTTCCGAGAGCATGACGCAGCAGCCGGTTTCGCAAGCAACGATCGTCGCCAATCCGTTTGCCAATCCACGCGCTGTTGCGTTGCGCAATTATCTGCTGCAAAGCTCGTCACTCGGCTTGAGCCATATTCAATTGGGCCAGCCCCAATTTGCCAATCGTCTCGACAGCTTGCGCTTTCATCGCCGCGCCAGCTCCGCAACGCGGAGTATTATCGTCCCGCGCGAAGAAGTGACGGTGTTGAATCCATCCGCTGCCATCTTTCATATCGCCACCGCCAACTTTTCCTCCCAGCCTGTGCGTTGGCGGTTGACCGTGGAAAAAGAAACCGGCGGCACGGTTTGGAAAATGGAAGGCCAAGGCCGCATCCCGCAACAGCTCGTTTGGAACTGGAAGGATAATAGCGGCAAAATCATCGCGCCCGGCTATTATCGTTATTTCATCTCCTGGCAAACTGCCGACGGCAAGATGTCCAACTCGCACGAGCAAAAATTTTACGTCAAAAAATTTCAGCGCACCGTGACGATTCACGTGCGGCGCAAATTCGACGGCTTGCAACAGCCGGCGGACGAAGTTAAAATGATTTTAAATCGATAAAATGTAACCATTGGCTCAATCGTTATGAAACCCATGCGCATCCCAAATCGACTTTTCTCGCTGCTGCTCGTTCTTGCTATATTTTCAGCGCTATTTCTTTTTGCGCAAGAGCCGGCCGCGCCCTCACCCCAAACCCGCACGATTGCAGAAAACACCAATGCGCCGGTCGGGAGCTCCCCGGCCAAAATCGGCGACATGAAGTCTTTCTGGTCGATGATTCAACTGGGCGGCGGCATCGGCTACTTGATCATCGTCGTCTTAGGCGTGGGGATGTTTCTGGCGCTGCTGCGGCTACTCGAGCTGGTTAGCGACGGCCGCCACATGCGACACGCGATGAAGCTTCCATTCGCCACTCTCCCGCTCGAAGAAATGCCCCGGCAAATTCATCTGTCGGCAAATTCGTGGCTCGGCCAATTGCTGCTCAGCCTCGTCAATCTCTATCGCGTCTCCGGATCGACGCAGTCCGTCCAGCAAGAAGTCAGCAATTACTTGCAATACATCACCGATCGCTTTGACAGCTTTCGCGGCCGCATGGCGTTTCTCTCGGATTCCGCCGGGGCGCTCGGCCTGCTCGGCACGGTGTGGGGTATGTTTCTCACTTTCTTTGGCGGCAATCTCGGCGACTCCGAAAAAATTCTCAACGGCATGGGCGTCGCGCTCGTCACCACGTTGATCGGCTTGGTGGTCAGCTTGATTCTCAATTTCAGCGCCACCGAGCTGTTCAGCTTGTTCAACCGGCGCGTAGACGTCATCACACAAAAATCCGACGAGCTTAGATTGCGACTGTTGGAAATCGAGCGTGGCCACAAAGAAGCATTCACCGAAGCCTTCAGGCGCGCTGAGCATCCGAGCGCCGAACCGCCACGTCCCAAAGTCTTGCCGCAAGCCGCGACGCGCAAAGAGCCGCCGGCGCCGCCGGCACCGAAGGAGCCTATCGTGCTGCCGCGTTTGCGCGTGCTCGCCAAAATGCCGGAGAAAGTGCAAGCCGGCACGCATCTGCCGGCCTTGCTGAAAGTGCAAGTCGTTTCGCAAGACGGCCCGCCCTTGCCGAGACAGCCGGTGGCGTTCATGATTGCGAAAGGCAAATCAACGTTTGGCGATGGCGAGCGTCTCTTGACTGTGTTGGCCAAAGAAAATGGCGAGGCGAGCTGTGATTTCATGGCGGCAACGGCGCCGGAAATCTGCGAGCTGAAAGTGGCGCTGGTCAACGAGCCGACGCAACAATGGCAGGCCAAAGCCGAAATCGTTCCCGGCCCGCCGGCGCGCGCCCGCATCGAAGACGGCAACGATCAAGCCGGCAAAGCCGGACAGCCCTTGTCCAATCCGCTCAGCGTGATGATTACCGATCGCTGCAACAATCCGATTGCCGGCGTGAAAGTGCATTTTCGCGTGGCGCTCGGCCGCGGCATTTTGGAAAAACAAGCGCTGGAGCTCACCAAAACCACCAACGCCAACGGCATCGCCGAAGCGCGTTATACTTTGGGCCCGGCGCCTGGTTTCAATAGCGTCATCGCCGAAATTGAAGACGCCGAAATTCAGCCCCTCGAGTTTCGCGCGTTAGCAAGAGAATAAACCCAATGGATTGGTGGATTGGTGGATCGTTGGATTGATGGATTATTAGAGTGTTGGAGTAATGGAGTGGTGGATTATTGGAGCGATGGGCTTTACATTATACCACCAATCTATCGATCCAATAATCCAATAATCCAATGATCCAGTAATCCAGTAATCCATCGATCCAGGATTCAATACTCCATTTTTTGTTTATGCGGCGACCAAAAAAATTTTTCTCCAGTGGCGGCATGATTATGCGCCTGATCGATATCGTGCTGCTGCTGCTCTTCGGCTTCATCTCGATTTCACAGCTCAATCGCAAGAGCCTGATCGCGCTGCCGAAAAGCGCTGCCGTGCCGCCGACGGTTCCGGATCGCGAGGAAGTCGTCTTCGTCGGCGTGATGCCGGATGGAACTTTTTTGGTGGAGAATGAAACGCGCTCTATAGTCGATCCGCGCGTCTTGCAAGTTTATTTGCGGCAAACCCAGGCCAAATTAGCCGCGCAAAAAACGCGCATGCGCGTCCGCATCCGCGCCAACTGGGACGTGCCAATGGCGCACGTTTTCCGAGCGGTGGCAAGCTGTGAAACGTTGAAGCTACCCACCGGTCTCGACGTTATTCGCGCGAGCAATAGCCGTTAGCCTGTTTGCCAGTTAGCCAGTTATGCTCGTTTTCGGGTGGGAATGTGAGTCATTGCGAGGCGCTTTTTGCCGAAGCAATCCTACGGACGCAGTCTCTTGATTTTCAAAAAGATTGCTTCGCTGAGAAACGCTCGCAATGACAGTTACAAAATAATCCTTAACGAGCATACTATCAGTTTATCTGTGTTTTCTTTTTAACTGTTTTATCTTATTATCTGTTTTTAAGCAACCATGCGTGGTCGTCCCATATCTTCGAGCGGCACCATCGTGCGTCTGATCGACGTGGCGCTCAATATTCTCTTCGGCTTCATCGTCATCACCGACCTCACGCCGAAAAGCCAGATCAAGCTGCCGGCGCCGCAAGAGGCCGAAACGCCGAAGCTCGAGCAGCGCTACGATTATTTGATCGTTAAGATCGATCCCGCCGGCAATTTTCTCATCGAAGCTGATGAGCAGCCGTTGGGGGAATTTTATAGTCTCGCCGAGCTTGAAACGTTCTTGCGGCAGCGCGGCCAGCAGTCGGCGCGCGCCGGCCGGCAGACCGTCGTCGTAATCGATCCGGAGGAGACTTCGATTCTGCAACGCACGGTCGATGTCTTCGATCTCTGCGAGCGCAACGGCATAGCGAAATCGATTCATTTCAAGGATGTCGCCCTGTGACAGGATTTCCCACCACAAACACGGGCTGGTTAAGCTCGGCACGCACACGCCGCAATGTCGCTCTCACCGTGACGATTTTGCTTTTGCTCTTGAGCTATGTCGCCATGCAGATGACTGCGTTGCCGCGCAGCAATTTTATTGCGCAGCATTACGACGAGATTAATTGGCAGCGCTTTTTACCCAAGCCCAAACCGATTGCCATCGCCACGCCGGAAACCTCGCAGCCGGAAGAAACCAAACCGGCGGAAAGGATCGCGGAGTTGGCCAAGGCGCCGCGCTTGCCGGAGCGCTTGAACTTGGCGGCAGAACTGAAAGATCTCGACTTCGATCTCGCCAGGCCGGCGCGGCAGCAACTCTCGGCACGCGGCGCCGAGATAAAAGATTCGCCGGCGCCGGTTCGTGACGCAATGCCGTCTTTGTCGGAAAGCGATTTTTCCTCCAGCCTCGATTATGACAAGACTAATCCGGAAACACGCTTGCCCGCCGGCGTGCGCGGCCGCCGCTCCGGCAATGAGAGAGGCAACGATATTCGTGTCGGCAGCGGCGGCGATGCCGGAATTGGCGGCGGGCTTGGCAACAGCAGCACCGCCGCAGATGCCGGCCTCGGCGTTCCGAGTCGCGGCAACAACGAGCGCGGAAAAAGTGGCGGCGAAGCCGCGGTCAAAGTCGATCTCAAGGGCCTGAACGACTTCGGCGACAATTTTCGCAACTTTACGCCGATTTATCGGGCGTTGCTCGAATGGATGCGCCGGCATCCGGTCGATTTGCCTGAGGTGGTTGATCGCTTTATGGGATTTCAGCCCGGCAATCTGACGTCAAGAGTGGTGTTTAATATCGAAGGCCGCCGCTTTGAGATGCTCCTGCTCTGCGTCGAGGCCACTTACGAAGTGCGCGTGGTTTTGGTCGAGGGAGACGACGTCACCTATCTCATTGACGAGGGCTTCAAGAAGCAGAGCAACTATCTGCGCCTCGGCAGCCTGACGCGGCACCCCGAAGGCGAGATCATGCGTTTCGGCTCGGTAATGCGCGCGGCCTCGGATCGGCGCACGCAGGGATTTTATCAGATTTTTCTCTCGTGGTGGGATACGGTGAAGGACGAGGTGGGGGGGAAATGATCGCGTGGGTCTAAAGACGCCACGCTAAAAAATCGAAGCACGCTAAAGCGCGCTTGTTTTTCTGATCTGATTCGTTAAACAGTAAATCGATGTTTATGCGTTTGAATACAAAACTAAGTCACAAAAAAAATCAAACAGCCCGGTTTACCAGGCTTGCGCCTCTGAGCCTGACGATTCATCGTCAGGCGGTGTTGGCCATATTAGCCTCTCTCCTGCTCTGTTCTTGCGCCGGCACCAATTCCGGCAAAACTGCGAAAGCCCCGAAGGGGCCGCGCGTGGAAATTCCCGCTGGAGTGGATACGAGTGTGGCGATAGCGGCGAACAAAATGGCGCGCCAGCTTTTTGTCGAGTATCCGTTGCAGGTCAAAGCGAAGCAATACGCGGATTCCGCCGTGGTTCGCTTCGAGCGCAGCGAGCGTTTGTGGAACATCCTCGAAGGCAAGCTCGACAGCACCTCCAAAGTTGATACCGTCGCGTCAATCGAGCAATTCAATATCGCCGGCCGCAGCCTGCGCCAGGCGGTTGAATTGGACAAACAAGCGGCCAATTCCAGCGACGCCGCCAACTTGCGCAAGCAATCGTTGAAGGCGCTCGGGACGGCCCGCACGGCTTTCGAATTGTCACTGCAGCTCAATCCCTTCGACCAAAACGCCAAGCTGTGGCTGGCGAGAACCTATCAACTGCTCGCCAAGCGCTTTCTCGACGAGAAGCATTACTTGAAGGCCATCGGCGTGCTCGAGCATCTGACCCGCCTTGAAAAAGATCAGCATGCGCTTTACGCCCGTCTCGGTGACTGCTACATGGCGTTGAAAAAATACCCAACGGCGTTGCAAAATTTCCAAAAGGCAGAAGAGGTGCTGGCGGCAACTACAATCTTCAATGTGCCGCCAAATCGTGAGCTGAGCGCGGCGAGTGTCGCGGCGGCTACCGATAGCGCGGCGAGATTTTTGTATTTGTATTATCAAGGCGAGGCTCACATCAAACAGTTGGACGCCTCCTCGGCACTGGCGGTTTTACAGCGCGCCAAGAATTTTGCGCCAACGCCACAAAATCTTGCGGCAGTAGAAGCGAATATCACCTGGATCAATTGGGATGACGGCAATATTCCCGCTTCGGAGAAACGCGACACGCTTTTGTCATGGGTCGATGCGAGCAAATATAACGATGCGGCCAAAGGTTTCCGCAAGCTGCTGCCGGATTTGCGCACCTCCCGCGCGCGGCGCGAGATCGGCTGGCGACTCGCCTCGCTCGAATTCAATTATCTGCAACGAGAAGATGACGCGCTGCGCACGATGCAAACCGTGGTGCGCGCCACCGGCAGCGATTCTCTGGCGGCGCGACAAGACAGCTTGTACCAAAAATACATCGACAGCTACGGGGCCATGTGCTTCAATCAAGGCCAAAAGATGCTGGCGGCGAGAAAGTTCACCACGGCTTTGACCTATTTCAATCAATCGGCCCAGCTCGAGTGGAATTATCGCGCCAAAAGCTTTTTGGAATTGGCGAAGCTCGCCGTCAACGATCCACCGCGCGCCGAGACGCTCGCCAAAGAGTCGCTCAAATATTCACAACAGCTCGAGGCGCGTGAAGAGCTGGCAGCCACGGAGCTCATCACCCAAGCGCTCAAGCGCCAAGGAAAATTCGACGAGGCCAGGCAATATTTTGAGCGTTACCGCAAATTGGCACAACAGCGGCCGTAGCAACTTAAGATTTGCAACAAAAAATGCGGAATATTTTGAGCACTATCGCAAGGCCAGCAAGCAGAGAAAGCAAAACTTGCAACGAAAAGAGAACCGCAACGAAAAAAGCGTTAAGTATTGCTCTGGAAAACTTGTTATGAAGGCGAAAATTTTTAAACCACAAAGGCACAAAGTACACCAAGAAAAACCCTACGGGCGTGGGTCAATCAACCTTTGTGTCCTTTGTGCCTTTGTAGTACTGCTCCTTTTGCCTGTGCCGCCAATGATCGCTCAGAACGGCACGACGGTCGATCAAAAAATGATCCGCGTTGCCACGGTCAACGACCCGAAGCTAATCGAGTTTTTCCTGTTCGAATTTCTCATCACCGACACGCTGGTCACGAAGATGGAAATCATCGACGCCACCAGCAACGGATTCGGCATTGAGGATTTGGTCAAGTGCTATCCCTCAGAGCGCATTTACGTGCCGACGCCCTCGGACACGGCGCAAAAAGTGATGAATGCGTGGAAGTTCACCGCCAATTATCAGATCGTCACCCAAAACAGCCCGGCAGAAGTTTTTGAAGGCACCAAAACCGACGCGGCGCCCAACGCCATTCTCGCGGCGCTGCTGCGCGGATTGCAGCGCAACTACAAAGATGCGCCGATCAAGTTTTATTTCGAGCGCGACGCCAACACCGCCACGTTCGAAATGTGGGGTTACAATCCCACGCGCTTGAGCTACACCGCTGCGCCGCCTTCACAGCCGGATACTGTTACGGCTTACGACGTTCTCTCCGTCACTTACCAAGACACGCTCGTCGTCGCCGATACGACGATTTACGATCTGCTTTATATTTTCCGCTCGGTAAGCGACACGGTGTTTGTCGGGGCGGATGAGTTCAGAGTCAAAGAGCCTGCCTACTTGCCTCCTCCCGAGCCCAAGCCGAAATCCAAATCGAGAAATCAGCCGGAGATTTGGCGGAAGCCGTGAAAATAAAATGTTATGTTGGCTTGAACAAAAGCAATGACAGAAAAATGAAAGACAGAAAAATGGCGTTTGGTATCATCAAAACAATGCTCACCGTAGAGCAACGAGCAGGCCGTAA
>JAKEEU010000308.1 GCA_022616415.1 Candidatus Zhuqueibacterota bacterium
AGAGGCCTCAAGTTCGTTAGCGCCCAACACTCGACAATCTGCCGCTCGTCAGCGAGATTGAACATTGACACCGGCCTAATGTGATCTATCTGCCAAAAATCGCCATAATTGTCCCAAGACATTTTTCTTGAAAACTGCCGCTCTAAATGCCGCACGAGGCAATCTGGCGAATAGCCAAGCATGTCAAAGGTTCGTTTTGTTTTTACCCCGTTTACCCCCCTCAATCCACGCCACACCCCTATCCTAACGGCCTTGGCAATCCGAAAGCTCGGGTTGGTCTTGCACTTGTTTTTTTGCCGCGCCCTAACCGTCGCTCGGTATCGCTCTGCATTCGCAACTTTCCACGCCTTCACCCTGGCATTTTCCTTTGCTGGGTTTCTCTTTCGAGCTTCTCTGGCGGCCTCCCTGCTTCGTTGCCTGGATAGTTCTTGATTTTCTGCCTTCCACCTCCGCATATATTTGCGATTAGACGCCCTACGTTTCTCAAGGTTGTTGGCCCTGTTCTTTTTGCTCCAGGCCCGCACAAACTCTCTCTTGCACTTGTCGGAGCAAGTCTTTCTTGGCGTTCGATCTCTAAACTCTGTTTGGCAAATTGCACATCGGCGCAAGGTTCCTACCACATCAACGCTGCCGTGAACTCGCTTTCTCAGACGGTGAGTCCCGCAAAGGCGGCCGCTTGCTTTGTTTTTGCAACCGTCAACGCTACATTGAATCTGCTTCCGGCACTCGTCGGAGCAAGTGCGGTCCACGCTTCTCCCGGCAAACATGCCCCCACAAATCTCACAGGCTTTTGTTAGGTGTTTCGGGCGCATAGCTCAGTGCTTGGTTTCATTGGTCGCCATGGCGTGAACCGCCATCGTTAGGGTTTTCTCAGCCACATCGGGGCCGAGGGCATTTATCACCTTGTCGGCCTGGGCATCGGTGAGCTTGGTGGGGTGATAGGCGTCCCGCGTCACTTTGCGGAGGAGCTCGAGGTCTTTGGGCGAGAGCTCGGCGGTGAAGGGCATTTTGCCGACGTCTTGGGTGATTAGGATTTCGGCCACCACCTCGGCCTCGGCACTCAGGAGCCGGACATTGGTGCCCTGCATTTTCTTGGGGGGATGGCCGGCATTGTCCTCGCCAG
>JAKEEU010000309.1 GCA_022616415.1 Candidatus Zhuqueibacterota bacterium
CACTGGATTTGCAGTTCCGGTTCAATGACCGAAAGCAGCCAACACTTGAGATTCCAGGATAACATCGAGATCAGAAAGTAGGCATAGTTGCCATAAAAATGTTTTGATCCAAAGGATTCTGTCACAGACGCGTTTGGAAAAGTTCATGGCATCGACAATCTTTATGTGGCTGATGCAGCAGTCTTCCCATGCGTTGGGGTTGCAAATCCCATGCTTACGATCACGGCATGGGGCTACCGTGTAGCGGATCATATTTATAAAGCTTTAAAAGGAAAACTTTAAAACCCAATAAAACTCGTCCTCGCCTCAAAGTCAGTTCCTTGTAGAATGGGCTATGTAAAGAGTTGAAGGCGACCAATATGTATCTGGCCGTCTTAAAAAAACAACCCCCGCTTGGCAAACAACCCGAAAATCCCGCCCGTATGCCAGAACAAAACTTTTTCCGATTTGGTGAAACGGCCTTTGCGAATTTGATCTTTCAATCCGAACATGGCTTTGGCGGTGTAAACCGGATCTAAAATGATGCCCTCGGTTTGCGCCACCAGTTTGATAAGCTCGATCTCTTCCTGTCGGCTCTGACCGTAGCCTTTGCCGATATAACCGTCTATGATATTGATATCTTTTTTGGGCAAATTCAAATCGAAACCGAATTTTCTTGTTTTCTTCTGGCCTCGCGAATGATGTTGCTAATGCGTTCTTGAAAATACGGCGCATCGTCGCAAACGTTGATCCCATAGATTTGCGCTTTCATATTATACACGCTTTTACCAAGCAACATGCCCGCCATCTTGCCGCTGGAACAGACGGTGGAAATCACGTGATCAAATTCGACATGCAGCGTTTTCATTTGCCGGCACACTTCTTCCATGGCAAAAACATAACCGAGCGTGCCCGGCGCGATCGAGCCGCCTTCGGGAATGACGTGAAATTCATTTGCTCGAAGCCTTTGCGGAATTATATTATATAAAGTCTGGCCGGATAGTCTCTTGCGGCAGCGGCTGAATGAAATGCTGGTTTTGTTACGAGATGTCATTGTCAGCAAGTCTGACACAAAAACTTTGACCGTCGCGAAGAGAATGGAAGTACATGAAGAAGTATCTGATCGGCCACGAGCACGGCGGTTGATACAAATAGGGCCTGGACAAAAGCCCGGAACAACTAAAAAGCGCCAAAGGCTCGGATTGGAAAGTGAACTATCACGAGTCGCGGGCGTTCATGAATTGCATAAAAATGTTGAAGTCAGAGCATGAGTTGACAAAGCAAAACTATTGAGGATTCCTTCTAATGACTTTTAAATATCATGAGGCAAGACCATGGAAAAAACGAATTTCAGCATCAGCCATCTAAAGGCCGCCATTTTTGCAGGAACGCTTCTGAGCATTTTCGCGCTTGGCGGCTGTGCAAATCAGAAGCCCCAGATCCGCGCCTCGCAGTACCGATTCAACTACGATGGCGAGGCCTATCGCCTCCGTTCTATTTCCTCGGAAAATACAACGGAATTCTATAACGAGCTGGTTGGGGCAAATTTTGTGGCCGTTGATTTTGATCAGGATCGCACCCTCGATCGTATCCTTCTCGGCGAGGTGAGTCTGGCGGAAGCACAAAAGATTTATGAGCATGGCCTTGAGAGGCTCGCCAGGGAAAATAAATTGCACGTGCGAATCCCGAGAGTCAACCGGTACGTGCACGAAAAAAATGACTTTCAGATTGAGATCAGAAGCTTCCGGCCCGCCAATGCCCAACCTTTCAATGAATTCGTCGTTACGGATAATCGTCCGGTGGCGTGCCCCGAGACCATCATCATTGTTGATCACCATGCCGACGGCACATTAGATGAGACCTTAAAGGGTACAGCTACACCGGCGGAACTTCAATCCAAATACGCCAAGGCGATAGAAGCAGGCTTGCAAAAAGGTGAATTGCTCAAAGCCAATCAGGCGATTCTGGTAAAGGAGAAGTAAAGTATTTTAGTTCTCGAGAAATCTTGCGCATCACGTTTTACATGTTACGAGTCACATAATGCGTAATTCGTAAAACGCAAACAACCAGCTTGTTTGCTGCCGCGCGTTAAGGCTCCGTTAAAAATAAATTTCACGTTTTTCGTAGCCCCAGCCCCTTGTGGGCTGCTGTCGAAGCCGATAAACTCCATACTCAGAAAGCGCCCCACAAGGGGGCGGGACTACAAAAATGACGCCACGACCTTGGACAAAGAATCACGTTTTATGCACAGATTGTCGAAGTATCTGCTCAGCACACTATTTATAACCAGCGTTCTGCAAGTGCACGTGCGTGCCCAAATTACGCCCGAGCAGTTTTGGCAGGATGCGCAAAAAGTAAAACGTGAGGAGAAATCCAAAGCCAGCCACGACAAACTGCAATGGATCTGGTTCATGAGCTGGCGGACTTGGTTGAAAGACAAAACCGCAAAGCGGACATCATCAATCTGTACAACGCCTATGACACTTTAACGCGCGATGAGGTTCAGATTAAGAAGCGATGACACCGCCTGCGATTGAAATCGCAGGCTAAAATTTGCAAGTCGTCTAAAAAAGACTGTTGAGGCAGCTTTTTTTGATCTTTATAATCGTATTTTCAAACCGAAGGCCATATCATGAAATTATCATTTCAATTTCTTGTCTTGTTTATGCTACTCGGGTTTTGCGCTCATCTGGGGGCGGTTGATTTAATTGAACGGCCAAAAGAGGGGCGGCAGTACGAAACCCTCAGGTTTCGTTTTGTGGAGAATTTAAAATTCGAAAATCCTTTCGACCTCGAAACGAATCAAGTGGAATTGCTCATTCAACAGCCGGATTTCGCCAGACGCACGCTCTCCTTTTTTTATAATGGAGTAAATGCCGCCGGCGTGGAGCAATGGGAAGCACGCTTTGCGCCCAAACAAGCCGGACTGCACCGCTTCACCGTGGTTATCAATGGAAAGGCGCAAGAGCAATTTGAATTGCCCGTCGAGGCGAATCCGGGAAAGCAACAAGGCGGGCTGAAAGTTTCGGCGCGATTTGGCATCTTTGAATATGAAAGCGGTGAAGCGTTTCGAGGCATCGGCCTGAATGTCTGTTGGGCGAATGATTATGAATATTACTTCAAAAAGATGCAGGCCGCCGGCATGAATGTAACCCGCATCTGGATATGCCCGTGGAATCTCTCGTTTGAATGGCAAGAAACCGGGCTGGGTCGTTATAATTTGGAATCGGCCCGTCAGCTCGACGCCATCCTTGAGTTGGCGGATAAATATGGAATCTTTGTGATTCTTTGTATGGATTATCACGGCATCGCGCGCAAAGGTCTGGGATTTTTTCGGGAAAACCGTTGGCTGGCAAATCCCTACAACAAAATCAATGGCGGCCCCTGTGTGGAAGGGGCAGACCTGTTTACCAACGCCGAGGCGAAGACGTTCTTCAAGAGGAAATACAAATACCTCGTGTCGCGCTTTGGCCATAGCTCGCGCCTTGCCGCGTGGGAATTTTATAATGAGGCCGATCTGATGGCGGGAAAAGCGATGCCGGTGAATCGCTGGCACATTGAGATGGCCGAGTATATTCAGGCCATCGATATACACGAGCGCATGGTATCGAGCAGCGCCACCCGCACGTATCCGGAAAAGCTGGTGGATGCTTTCAAATCGCCGGCGATGGATTTCGTCATGTTTCACGATTACAACTCGGTGAACCTTGCGCCGCACTTCACGGATTTGCACGAAGCCGTGATTGAATACTATCAAAAGCCTTTTGTGCTGGGCGAGTTTGGCGTCGAGTTCCGCGGCGCCGACCGCACGTTCAAAGTCGATTCGCAGCACGTCGGCCTTCACAACGGCTTATGGTCCGGCTGGTTCAATGAAACGCCGATCATTCCGCTCAGTTGGTGGTGGGACAACTACATCGATCCGCACAATCTTTGGGGTGAATATGCGAGCTTGTCACGTTTTGCGCAGGCGATGGATTTCAATGCGAAGCACGTTGTTTTCAAAACTCTGACCGTCGGCCATTTGGACGCCAAACCCGAGGAGCAGGCGCCCTGTCTGGTGCGCAGCATCTATAGTGGAGAAAATTGCGCTCCATGGCTCAAGAATATGGATTATCAATGGTCGATCATGAGTGAAGGCAAAGAACCAATGCCAATAGGCACGTTCTCGCAAATCATTCCCGACCTGGCGCCGGGACGCTATGCCATCGCATGGTATGATCCTCAAACCGGGAAGTTTTTCGAGAAGACAACCAAAGTAGAAGTGAAAACAGACGGTGTGCTGTCGTTAGTGGTTCCTTCGTTTTCAAAAGACCTGGCTTGTTTGGTAAAGCGACAGCAGTAGCCTATGCTCGTTAAGGTTATTTTGTAATTGTCATTTTCTCGACACAACCCCGACGAGCCGGAATCAAAAATTTACCACGACACGAAGGCACAAAGTTAATAAAGCTTTTCTTAGTGGCTTTGTGTCTTGGTGGTAACAAAATCTTTACTTTTTTGCACAAATTTGATTATTAAAAATTAAAGGACAAATATATGCGCGAGACGATAATCGGAACGAGCTTGCCCAATCTGCTGTGGGAAAACAAACCGGAAGGCCTGCACGAGGTGGTCTGGCGATACAGCAAGAATCCCATTATCGGCTGGAATCCCACACCGTCTGGTGCGCGAGCTTTCAACAGCGCCGTGCTGGCTTATAAGGGCGCTTTTGTCGGCATCTTCAGAATCGATCACAAGAACAGCCGGCCGCTCTTGCACTACGGCAGCAGTGAAGATGCGATCAACTGGAAATTGGAGCCCGAGGACATCAATTGGGTTGATGACAACGGCAAGCCGGCCCCGACCAGTTACGCTTATGACCCGCGCTTGGTGAAGATTGAAGACACTTATTACACCACTTGGTGCGATGATTTCCCCGGCCCTTCCATCGGATTGGGAATGACGCGAGACTTCAAAACATTTACACGACTGGAAAATGCGATCATGCCGTTTAACCGCAATGGCGTGCTGTTTCCCAGAAAAATCAAAGGACTGTACGTGATGTTGAGCCGGCCCAGCGACAGCGGCCATACGCCTTTCGGCGATATCATTCTCAGTTACAGCCACGATTTGACTTTTTGGGGCAAGCATCGGCACGTCATGGCCAGCGGCGGCAAGAATTGGTGGCAGGCAACAAAAATCGGCGCCGGGCCGGTGCCGATTGAAACCAGAGAAGGCTGGCTGCTGCTTTATCACGGCGTCACCACCACGTGCAACGGTTTCGTGTACAGCATGGGCGCGGCCTTGCTAGATTTGGATGACCCGAGCAAAGTGCTTTACCGAACCAGGGATTACATCCTTACTCCCGAGAAGCAATACGAAACCGTCGGATTTGTTCCCAACGTCGTGTTCCCGTGCGCGACTCTGCTCGATGCCGAAACCGGCCGAATTGCGATCTACTACGGCGCCGCCGACACGTATACGGCGATCGCTTTCACGCAGGTTGATGAGCTTATTGCACATATCAAGAGCAATTCGGAGGTTTTTTAAATGAAAAAATTCCCAACTGATTTTGTTTGGGGCGCTGCAACCTCGAGCTATCAGATTGAAGGCGCCTGGCTTCAGGGCGGCAAGGGCCTATCGATTTGGGACGCCTTTTGCCATACACCGGGAAAAATAAAGAATGATGATACTGGCGACGTCGCTTGTGGTCATTACCATCGCTTTGCAGGCGACGTCAAGCTGATGGCCGAGATGGGGTTGCAAGCTTATCGTTTCTCGCTCTCGTGGCCGCGCATACAACCATCCGGCCAGGGCAGGCCAAATCCTGAAGGTATTCGTTTTTACTCCAACTTGATCGATGCCTTGCTGGCTCACAGCATCACGCCGTGGGTCACGCTTTACCACTGGGACTTGCCCCTCGCCCTGCAAATGGAATATGACGGCTGGCTCAATCCCAAGCTGGCAAACTTCTTCGCCGATTACGCCGCCGTCTGTTTCGAGGTGTTTGGCGATCGCGTCAAAAACTGGCTCACCTTGAATGAACCGTGGTGCAGCGCCGTTCTTGGCCATGGCATTGGGATACATGCGCCTGGCAGGATTTCAAGTGACGAGCCTTATCTTGCCGCCCATACGCTGCTGCGCGCCCATGCTCTGGCCGTTGAAAAATATCGCATTCAATTTCAACCCCGTCAAAAGGGCAGGATCGCCATAACCAATAACTGCGACTGGCGGGAACCACTCACTGATAGCGAGGCCGACCGGCAAGCGGCGCAACGCGCCGTGGAATTTTTTCTGGGCTGGTTTGCGGATCCCGTTTTCAAAGGAGACTATCCGGCGGTGATGCGCGAGTGTCTCGGCGACCGGCTGCCGCATTTTACCGATGCAGAAAGCGCGCTACTCAAAGGCTCGGCAGATTTCTTTGGATTGAATCATTATTCCACAATGTATGCAGCCCACACCGCCAAAGCCGTCAACACTGTTCATGGCAATAACGGCACGGCGGAAGATCAAGGCGTTGTCCTCAGCTCCGATCCCGATTGGGAAAAAACACAGATGGAATGGAACATCGTGCCCTGGGGATTTCGCAAATTGTTGCAGTGGATCGACGCGCGTTATGATTCTCCAAGCATTTATGTAACGGAGAACGGCTGCGCCATGCCGGATATCGTCGAGAACGGAAAAGTCAATGACAGCAGGCGCATTGCCTTTCTCGACGGTTATCTCAGCGCCGCTCATGAAGCGCTCGCGGCCAAAGTCAAACTGCAAGGGTATTTTGCCTGGTCGTTTATGGATAATTTTGAATGGGGCGAGGGATATTCAAAGCGTTTTGGGTTGCATCACGTTGACTACGCCACCGGACGGCGCACACCAAAAGCCTCCGCAAAATGGTATGCGGAAGTCATTAAGCGCAACGGACTTTAAGATAAGGCAAGATTATTTAGGCAACGCCCGCAGGGGCAAAACAATTGACCTTTTTTTGTAAGCGGCTTAAACGGATTTAGCGGATAAAATTTTTGCTTTTCTGCAACGATTTCACTTTAAAGAGACCGGAAGGGAGAAACATGCAGTTGCACTGGATTGACATCAGCATCATCATCGCGTACATCGCCACAACACTGATCATCGGTTTTTGGGTTTCAAAACGGGCCACCAAGGACCTCAAGTCCTATTTCCTGGGTGGCAACACGTTGCCGTGGTATTATCTCGGCGTTTCAGATGCCTCCGGCATGTTCGATGTCACGGGCACGATGTGGCTGGTCTATGTCACGTTTGTTTATGGCTTGAAAGGCGTCTTCATTCCCTGGTTGTGGCCGGTCTTCAATCAGGTATTTTTGATGGTCTTTCTCTCCACGTGGCTGCGCCGTTCCAATGCCATGACCGGCGCCGAGTGGCTCAAAACCCGCTTCGGCACGGGAAAAGGCGCAACGCTGAGCCACATTATCATCGTTGTGTTTGCGATGGTGAGCGTGATTGGCTTCCTGGCGTATGACTTCAAAGGCATCGGCAAGTTTGCGAAAACCTTCCTGCCGTGGGATTTGTCGGCGAACACGTATGCGGTCATCCTGATGGGCATCACGACGATTTACGTCATCAAAGGCGGCATGTTCAGCGTGGTTTTGACGGAGCTGGCACAATTCGCCGTCATGGTTATCGCTTCCATCGCCGTCGGTATCATTGCCATAAACCAAGTGAGTCCTGAGATGCTGAACAGCGTTCTGCCTGCCGGCTGGAAAAATATCTTCTTTGGCTGGAAGCTTGATCTGGACTGGAGCGGCATTCTCGATTCGGTGAATGCGAAAATCGCCGCGGATGGCTATTCTTTGTTTGCGATATTTTGGGGCATGATGGTGTTCAAAGGCGTGATGGTGAGCGTGGCCGGCCCGGCGCCGAATTACGACATGCAGCGCATTCTCTCCACGCGTTCGCCGAAAGAAGCGGCAAAAATGAACGGCTTTGTTTCGATCGTGCTCTTCTTCCCGCGCTATATGTTGGTTGCCGGGCTGACCGTTCTCGCGCTGGCTTACTTCATGCCGCAATTGCGAGGCATGGGCGAGAATATCGACTTTGAGCTGATTCTGCCTTATGCACTCGGCAACTTCGTGCCCATCGGCTTGCTGGGGATTTTGATGGCCGGCTTGCTGTCGGCGTTCATGTCCACTTTTGCGGCAACAGTCAACGCTGCGCCGGCTTATTTGGTCAACGATATCTACAAACGTTTTATCAACCCCAACGCCGATTCCAAGACCTACATTAGAATGAGTTATATCTGCTCGTTTGCCGTCGTGGTCGTCGGCATCAGCTTCGGTTTTTTTGTGGAATCGATCAATTCCGTCACGCAATGGATCGTGAACGCGCTCTGGGGCGGTTACACCGCGGCCAATGTGCTCAAATGGTATTGGTGGCGGTTCAATGGCTATGGTTATTTCTGGGGTATGGTAACCGGCATCGCGGCTTCTCTCATCACCCCGCTGGTCGCGCCAATTTCACCGACCATTTATCAATTCCCGATCATTCTGGTCGTCTCACTGGCGGGCTGTTTCATCGGCACGTTTGCGACCAAGCCGGACGACTTGGAAGTGCTCAAAAAATTCTACAAGACCGTCCGTCCCTGGGGCTTTTGGAAACCGGTACACGTGCTGGTCATTACAGAAGATCGGAATTTCAAAATTTTGAGAATCAAAGCCGCAGCAGATTTTGTTTGTCCTGTTTAAAACGGCCCTATGTTTAATTAATCCTGGAGAAGAGCCGATGCCATCCCCAAAGCTCAAAATCATTCTGTCCATTTTGATACCTGTTTTGCTCACTGGAATGCTCGCCGCGCAAGAAGCCATCCGGTTGAATCAAATCGGCTATTATCCGAAAGGCCCCAAATTCGCAGTAGCTGTTGCCACAACGAGCAATGTGTTTTATTTGACCTCGACGGACAAGGCGGACACGGTGTTTACCGGCGCTCTGGGAGCGGCGCGGATTTGGTCGCACTCCGGCGAGACCGAGAAACTCATCGACTTTACGGCCTTCCAGAAAACTGGGAAATACATGATCTTGGTTCCGGATCTTGGGCAGTCGCATCCGTTTTTTATTAAAGATTATGTTCACCAGGATGTGTCTGCCGCGTCGATCAAAGGATATTATTTTCAACGCGCCTCCACTGCGCTCAACACGCCATTCGCCGGAAAATGGAATCGTCCCGCCGGGCATTTGGATACCCAGGTGTGGGTACATGTCTCTGCAGCAACAACGGCGCGGCCGAAAAATACCATCATCTCTTCATCCAAGGGCTGGTACGATGCGGGAGATTACAACAAGTATATCGTCAACTCCGGCATCAGCACCTACTCGATTCTGGCCGCGTATGAGCATTTCCCAGGTTATTATCGAGAGTTGCAGCTCAACATTCCTGAAAGCGGCAACAATATTCCGGACATTCTCGACGAAGCGCTGTGGAATATTAATTGGATGCTGACGATGCAAGATCCGAATGATGGCGGCGTTTATCATAAACTCACGACAGCGAACTTCAGAGGCATGGTGATGCCCCATCAAGACACGGCCAGAAGATATGTCGTGCAAAAAGGCACGGCGGCGACTCTCGATTTTGCCGCGGTGATGGCGCAAGCCAGCCGCATCTTCCAAGGCTTCAATGCGGAAATGCCGGGGTTCGCCCAAACCTGCCTTGACGCCGCTCTCAATGCCTGGAGATGGGCACGCAGGAATCCGAATGTACGCTATAATCAAAGCGCTTTGAACACCGCGTATAATCCCGACATCAACACCGGTGAATATGGTGACGGCAATTTTACTGACGAATTCCGCTGGGCAGCAGCAGAGCTTTTTATCACGACCAAAGCGGATAGCTTCTTGTCCGCATACAATCCGTTATCCGGTTCGTTCGGCGTGCCGGCTTGGCCAAACGTCAATACGCTGGGGCTTTATTCGCTGGTATTTCATCGCGCCAAACTCGGCAGGGCCGTTGACACGACATTCGCCATTTCAGCATTGCTAAACTTGGCCGGGAGGTTGAGAAATCAAGTCGCGATTTCCGCTTATCACGTGGTGATGGGTGAATCGAACAACGACTTTGTCTGGGGCAGCAATGGCGTCGCCGCCAATCAGAGTATGGCATTGATTCAAGCGTTTAAACTCACCGGCGATACTTCATATCTGGAAGCGGCGGTACAAAACCTCGATTACATGCTCGGCCGCAATGCTGTGGGTTATTGCTTCGTGACCGGATATGGCAGCAAACCGTCGATGCGCATCCATCATCGCCAATCGCAGGCGGATGGCATTGTCGATCCCGTTCCGGGCTTGCTCGCCGGCGGGCCGAATCCCAGACGGGAAGACGGATGCTCCGGCTACATTGGTTCGGAAAGAGCACGATCTTATCTTGACGACGTGTGCAGCTACGCCTCGAATGAAATCGCGATCAACTGGAATGCGCCGTTGGTCTATCTTGCTGGCGCCATTGAAGCATTGTACTCGCCGACGGGCAAGCCGACTGGCGTTAAGGATGACAGAAACGGGACGGGGCCTGAGGGTTTTGGGTTGCTGCAGAATTATCCGAATCCACTATCGGCGCAGCCCTACGGGCGTAGCCCTTTTAATTCTTCAACGCAAATAACGTACTCATTGCCAAGCAACGGCGAGGTTTATCTCGGCGTTTATAACCTTTCCGGACAATTGGTACGCACGCTGCAGCACACGAGCCTTCCTTCAGGACAATATACGCTGGTTTGGAACGCCGACACGGGCACCGGAACCAAAGTCGCCAGCGGCCTTTATCTTGTCGGCCTTCGTCTTACCGCCAATGGCCGCACCTGGGCTGAAAAGTCAAATCTTCGCAAAAAAGGCAACAATTTTGGCTCACGGAATGTAACTCACACGGAAGTAAAAAATTTGTAACTATTCAGCTCCCTCGCATGTCATTCTGGAAGAATCCTTTTCCGTACAAGCACGGTACTCGAAATGAAAAAAAGATCCCTACGGAATGACAGCCTGATTTTTCGCCTAAATAGTCACAATTTATTTAATTGTTGTTCCTTACCCACGGAAGACACATGAATAAAGAGCCGCTGCTGGCGGCCACCTGGAACGCTGAGCTGGCTTATCAATACGCCGAGGCGGTCGGCGAAGAATGCCGGGCCGGCGGTATCGGCATTTTGCTCGGACCCGGATTGATGCTTGATGAATTTAAAAAAGAATTTGGTGATCGGTTGAAGTATGTCAAGGATCCGACGCCCGAGCAGATCAAATCGGCGGAAATCGTTTTGTGCAATATTGGAACGAGCGCTAGCGAGGGCTGGGATCGGCCATTTGAATTGCCGGAGGATCAAGAGAAAAAAGTCAAAGGCTGCGTCAGCCAAAATCCCAATACCATCGTCATGGTCACTTCCGGCAGCGGTGTCAGAATGACGGATTGGAACGCTCAAGCCAGGGCCATTATTTATGCCTGGTACGGCGGCCAAACCGGCAACCAAGCCTTGGCCGAAATTATTGCAGGGAAAACCGACCCCTCAGGCAAATTGCCCATAACCATCGAGAAAGAATTTAAGGACTCGCCGGGGCACGGATATATTCCCGAAGGCGAACAACTTTATACCGGCTGGAACGATGAAAAAGAAAAAGCCCGCCCCGTTTATGAGGTTCATTATAAGGAAGGTGTCTTCGTCGGTTACAGATGGTATGAAAACAAAAGCCTCGAACCGCTTTATCCGTTCGGTCACGGCGTATCTTATACCACGTTCGAATACAGTGATCTCAAGGTCTCGAAAGCAAAGTTCAACGCCAATGATCTCGTGCAGGTGACCTTTTCGATCAAAAATACTGGTCGCATGAAAGGCATGGAAGCCGCGCAATTGTATATCCAGGATGTTGCGAGCTCTGTTCCGCGGCCGGCCAAAGAATTGAAAGGCCTGCAAAAAGTGGAGATAGAACCGGGACAAGCCAAAATCGTTCAAATCGAATTAAGTAAAAAAGACTTTTCGTTTTGGAATCCAGCGACGAAAGACTGGTTTGCCGAAAAAGGCAAATTTATCATCCACGTTGGCGCCTCGTCAAAGGATATCAGGCTAAAACAAGAAGTCGAGTTGCTGAAAGGAGCAAACGATTGAAAGTACTGTTTATCGGCGGCACCGGCAACATCAGCACAGCAGTCAGCAGATTATGTGTGGAGCGCGGCATAGATTTGTATTTGCTCAATCGCGGAACTAGCAAGGTCAAAATTGACGGCGCCAATACGATTGTTGGGGATATCCACCAACCCCAAAAATTATCCGGCATCCTGCAAAATCAAAAGTGGGATGTCGTCGTCAACTGGATCGCATTTAACGCTGGAGACATCGAAAGAGATATAAACCTGTTTCGAGAAAAAACGAAACAATACGTTTTTATCAGCTCCGCCTCCGTATACCAGAAGCCGGTGCAATTTCCTTACATAACCGAATCAACGCCGTTGATCAATCCCTTTTGGGATTACTCGCGCAACAAAATCGCTTGCGAAGAAAAGTTAAATACGGCTTACCGGGAGGAAGGCTTCCCAATTACAATTGTGCGCCCATCTTTGACTTATGATACGGTTATTCCCGTTGTTATCGGTGGCTGGAAAGAATACACGATCATCGACCGCATCAAGAAAGGCAAAAAAATAATCGTACACGGCGACGGCGCCTCGCTTTGGACCATTACACACGCTCGTGATTTTGCCAAAGGCTTTGTCGGACTTCTGGGCCATCAGCAAGCGATTGGCCACGCCTTCCATATCACCAGCGATGAAATATTAACCTGGAACCAGATTTATCAGGCGATTGCCGAAGCGGCAGGAGCAGAAGCCAACCTCGTTCACATCGCTTCCGATTTTATTTGTCAAATTGAAAACTCGCTTATCGGAAGCTTGCTCGGTGATAAAGCGCATAGCGTGATTTTTGACAATAGCAAAATCAAAAAATTTGTTCCTGATTTTGTCGCGACCATACCCTTTAAAACCGGCATTAAACAAACCGTGAGCTGGTTCGAAGCCGATGCTTCCCGCATGGTCATCAACGCTGAAACCAATATCATGATGGACAAAATAATTCAAACCTATGAACGACTTCTTCCTTAAACAATCTGGCCTTTGTGAGTTATCGGTTGATTCATCCTTAGTCTTTAAAGTTGATCCTTTGCAAAAAAACAAAGATTTTTTAGTGGTATCCGGATTTGTCGAATCGCCCGGATTCAACTCATGAGATTGTTGATCCGGGCGATTCGTAAAATCCGGATACAAAAAGCTTCTTCCTGTTTGGTTCCGGCTCGTCCGGATTTGGTAATGAAAAAGGAGGTCGTAGATGCCGCAGACACTATACATGGTGGTAGAGCATTTCAAAAACAAAAACGCCGTGCCCGTGTATCGCCGCTTTCGCGAGAAGGGCCGGATGGCGCCCGAGGGCTTGGTCTATGTCTCGAGTTGGGTCGATCACAAGTTAGAGCGGTGTTATCAGTTGATGGAAACACACAACCGCGCGCTGCTCGACGAGTGGATGGCGAACTGGAGCGACCTCATCGATTTCGAGGTCCATCCGGTGATCACCTCAAAAGAGGCCGCCGAGAAAATGGCGCCGCTACTGTAGATTTGCACGGGCAGGCGTTGGCGAAAAGAAGATGCAAAAAAGCAAAAAACTTTCACGCAAAGACGCAAAGAATCCGCAAAGGGTTCTCTTTGCGATCCTTTGGGCATTTTGCCGTGCATATCGTGAACAACGGTGCAACTCGATCGGCAATGCTCACCGGGTTGCCAGCAGATCTGAAGCAGTTGCGCATTTACGTCACCGACAGCGAACGCGGCATGAAGGAAGACAAACGCATTACGGTCATCAATGGCAAGGCGCGATTCACGCTCGGGGCCGCAAGCTTCACGACCTTGGTCACGGCTAAGTAAAACGTGCCTGCCCGTGGCTTATGTAAACGCTAGTTTTCTAATCGAACATAACCAGGAGAAAAGTCTTTGGAAAGAAAAATCAAAGTTGCGCAGTTACTGCCCATAGCGGGGTTGATTGTGCTGGTCATTGGTTGCCCTCTTAACGCGCAACCGGCGTTGAAAGGTGCATTCAAGCATGCTTTTTACATCGGCACGGCTTTGAATCGTAACCAGATTACCGGGGCAGACAAAAACTCTGTCGCCATTGTGGAAAAACACTTTAACAGTATTACCGCCGAGAATATTTTAAAATGGGTGTACGTTCATCCGGAACCAACGCGATATGATTTTGCTCCGGCGGATTCTTTTGTGGCGTTCGGCGAGAAGAATAAAATGTTCATCGTCGGCCATACGCTAGTCTGGCACAATCAAACGCCACGCTGGGTCTTTGCAGATGATGCCGGAAAACCGGTTGATCGCGAAACGTTGCTCCAGCGCATGAAGGAGCATATTCTCACTGTCGCCGGCCGTTACAAGGGCAGGATACACGGCTGGGACGTGGTGAATGAAGCGGTGGAAGATGACGGCCAGCTTCGGCAAAGCAAATGGCTGCAAATCATCGGCGAGGATTATTTGCAGAAAGCATTCGAATGGGCGCATGAGGCCGATCCCAAAGCCGAGTTGTATTACAATGATTATAACATGTGGCATACCGGGAAACGGCAAACCGTGATCCGGCTCGTGCGCGAGCTGCAGTCGAAAGGTGTACGCATCGATGGCATCGGCATGCAGGGGCATTGGGGGATGGATTATCCGCCACTCGATGAATTGGAAACCAGCCTCCTGGCCTATGCCGAGCTTGGCGTCAAAGTCATGATCACCGAGCTCGACATCAACATACTGCCGAATCCCGGCTCCCACCAAGGCGCAGATATTACGCAAAACTATGCGCTGCAGCAAGAGCTCAATCCTTATGCGGCGGGATTGCCCGATTCCATGCAGGCAAAGCTGGCCAGCCGTTACGCCGAGCTATTCAAAATTCTCTACAAACATCGCGACAAAATCACGCGGGTAACATTTTGGGGTGTTCATGACGGCGTGTCGTGGCACAACAACTGGCCGGTGCGAGGCAGAACCGCGTATTCGCTTTTGTTTGACCGAAAATATCAGCCCAAACCGGCTTTTGATGCTGTGATTCGAATTGCCGGCGGAGAGTAGCAAATGCATATTTTCGGGTAGGATAATTAAGAATGAAATTAGTCTCTTTATAGTGAAATTGTTACAGAAAAAGCAAAACTTTATCCGCTAAATCCGTTTAATCCGCTTACAAAAAAACCGGTAAGCGGATTTACCTGATAGAGCGGATTAAAACCTGTTTGGTTCCGGCTCGTCCACATTGTGTTAAGTCAAATATTTTTCGTCGAATTCCTTACTCAAGGAAAGGAGCTGATACCATTAAAGACCAAAATTGGAGAATTATGAAAACGCTTATCTTAGCTTTCATTTTTCTTTTTGTCCTGAGCACGGCGCATGCCTTGCGTGCCGAGGGTGGTTACAGGCTTTGGTTAAAGTACGATCTGATTTCCAACCCGCAAAAGCTGCAAAGCTACCAACAAGCCATTCGGGGTTGGATGATTATTGGCGACTGCCCGATCCTGACGGCGGCAAAAAAGGAATTGCAAACCGGTTTGGAAGGTTTGCTCGGCTCGACCGCCCCTTTTTCAGATGAGCTGAAAAACGGCCTCGTCATCGCTGGAACATATAAAGACGCGCCGTTACTCGCAAAAGCAAACCTGGGGGATAAATTAAAAAATCTCGGTCCCGAGGGCTTTGTGATTGTCAATACAACAATAACTGATAAAAAAGTCATCGTGATCACGGCCAATGCCGACGCCGGCGTCTTGTATGGCGTTTTTCATTTTCTGCGGCTCCTGCAAACCCAGCAGAACCTCGAACCGCTCGATCTTGTCTCTTTCCCCAAAATACGGCTGCGCCTGCTCAATCATTGGGATAATCTGGACCGCACGGTTGAACGCGGCTATGCCGGATTTTCGCTTTGGGACTGGCACAAGCTGCCGGATTATATTCATTCGTACTATCACGATTATGCTCGCGCCAATGCCTCCATCGGCATCAACGGAACCGTGCTCAACAACGTCAACGCCAACGCCCTGATTCTGACGCCGCTTTATCTTGAAAAAGTCGCAGCGCTGGCCGAGGTGTTTCGGCCATACAACATAAAAGTCTATTTGTCGATTCGCTTTAGTGCCCCCATTGATATCGGCGGTTTAAAAGTCTCTGATCCGCTGGACAAGCAAGTCCGGCAATGGTGGAAAGCCAAAGCCGGGGAAATCTATGCGCTGATTCCGGACTTCGGCGGTTTTCTGGTGAAGGCCAATTCCGAGGGGCAGCCAGGGCCGCAAAATTACGGGCGCACGCACGCCGACGGCGCGAATATGCTGGCAGACGCCTTGCAGCCGTTTGGCGGCGTGGTGATGTGGCGGGCATTCGTTTATGACGACAATATAAAGGAAGATCGCGCCAAGCAGGCTTACAACGAGTTCAAACCTTTGGATGGCGCGTTCGGAGAAAATGTTTTGGTGCAGGTTAAAAACGGCCCAATTGATTTTCAGCCGCGCGAACCGTTCCACCCCCTCTTCGGGGCAACGCCCAAAACCTCTCTGATGGTGGAGTTTCAGATTACGCAAGAATATTTGGGTTTCAGCACCCACTTGGTTTATTTGGGCACTTTGTTTAAGGAAGTCCTCGATGCGGATACTTATGCCCGTGGCGCGGGATCCACGGTGGCAAAAATCGTTGACGGCTCGTTGGATAAACACACGATTTCAGGCATAGCCGGGGTCGCCAATACCGGCACCGATCGCAACTGGACGGGACACCTTTTTGCGCAGGCCAACTGGTATGCCTTTGGTCGCCTGGCTTGGGATCATCAATTGACGGCGGAAGCCATTGCTGAGGAATGGATTCGCATGACCTTATCCAATGATCCTACAGTGATTCAACCCGTCAAAAAGATGATGATGGCGTCAAGAGAAAATACGGTTAATTACATGTCGCCCCTCGGCCTGCATCACATCATGGGCTGGGGACATCACTACGGCCCGGCCCCGTGGATCAAGGACAAACATCGCGATGACTGGACTTCCGTTTACTATCATAAAGCCGACAGCAGCGGCGTTGGTTTCGACCGCACGGCGAGGGGAAGCAATGCCGTGAGCCAGTATTGTCCGCCGGTGGCGAAAAAATTTACGGCGCTGGAAACCTGCCCGGATGAATACCTGCTGTGGTTTCATCATCTCAGTTGGGATTACAAAATGAGATCCGGCAAGACCCTTTGGGAAGAATTGTGCCATCGCTACTATGCCGGCGCTGCTGCGGTGCAGGAAATGCAAAACACCTGGAATGCTCTGCAAGGCAAAATAGATGAAGACAGTTTCCGGCACGTGCAAGCCATGCTCAAAATTCAGGAGAAAGAAGCGGTGTGGTGGCGGAATGCCTGCGTGCTCTATTTTCAAAGTTTTTCACGCCGGCCCATGCCCGCAGAATTGGAAAAACCACAAAAATCACTGCAATATTATCAAGAACTGTCATTTCCGTTTGCTCCCAAGTAACACAATGCGAACGAGCCGCAACCCCAAAATATTTATCGCCCACGAAAGCAGAACTCCCACGGAAATGAAAAGCTTCTTCCGTGTCAGTTCCATTTCCGTGGGAGAAAGTTTTTGTTTTTTTTTGCAAAGATTATACTTGTAACAGAGTAAGGAACCCCGATTTTGCATTTTAAGGCAAAACTGCCACCGAATTGATTTCAGCACTAAAGGTAAATCGGGGGTTGATTTTTATATGTGCAAAACCAAGGAAGGGAAAAAGACATGCAAATACGAATACTTGTCAGTTCACTCGTTAACGCAATCTTTTTATTTTCTATGGGATTCTTAACGATGCTCGCATGCCAACCCCAAGAAGCTTCGTTCGAGAAGGTTGGCGAGATTATTCGACTATCCGATAAAATCAACGCGCTGGTCGCCGGCGACGCGCAAATCGAAAAGCTCGGAGAAGGCTTTATCTGGTCCGAGGGACCGGTCTGGGTTTCTGCAGGCCGTTACTTGCTATTCACCGATGTGCCGGGGAACACGTTGTATAAATGGACGGCCCAGGAGGGCGTTACCGTTTTCCTCAAACCCTCCGGTTATGCCGGCGACGATGCTTCCTTCCTGCGCGAGGGAGGGGCGAATGGCCTGGCTTTGGACAAAGAGGGCCATCTCATCTTATGCGACAGCGGTAATCGCACCATCGCCTCTGTCGATCTTAGCACCAAGACTAAAACGGTAATCGTAGACAATTATCAGGGGAAGCGTTTGAATAGTCCCAATGATCTCATCATCCACAGCCGCGGTGATATTTATTTTACCGACCCGCCCTACGGGCTGAAAGATTTGAATGATTCTCCGCACAAAGAGCTTGACTTCAATGGCGTCTACAGATTCTCGCGTGATGATGGGATCACGCTGCTGACGAATGAATTTACGTTCCCCAATGGTGTTGCTCTATCGCCGGACGAAAAAACGCTCTACGTCACCCAGTCCGGCCCCGAAAAACCAATCCTGATGGCCTACGATCTTATGGACGATGGATGGATTGCGCACGGGCGAATTCTCTTTGACTTTAGCGAGCTGGCTAAACAAGGCAAGCCCGGACTTCCTGACGGCATGGCCATCGATGTGCACGGCAATCTTTTCGTCACCGGCCCCGGCGGCGTCCACGTCATCACTTCCGACGGCGTTCATTTGGGAACCCTCGCCACCGGCCAGGCCATCGCCAATTGCGCTTTTGGCGATGACGGTTCGGTTTTGTACCTGACCTCGCATAAGATGCTGTGCCGCGTGCAACTTAAAACGAAAGGCATGTACTTTTAGCAAGGAGTGACACAACAAAAGTTTTCAGCCCTGGAGGCACAGTCATGAAAAAGCTCACACATTTCAGTATTTTTTTATTTGCACTTTTCACCGTTGCGAGCACGTTTGCCCAATCGCGCATTAACTTCAACCATCAGGAACTTTTTCTCAGCGGCGCGAACTTCGCCTGGGTCAACTTTGCCCGCGACATCGGCCCGGGCACGACCAATTTTGCCCGGTTCGAACAAATTTTTCAAGGTGTCCATGCCAATGGCGGCAATGCCATGCGGCTCTGGCTCCACACCACCGGCGCCGCGACACCGGCATTCGACGCCAACGGCATGGTGATCGGCCCCGGACAAGACGCCATTGCCGACCTGCGGCAAATCCTCGACATCGCCTGGGAAAACCAAGTGAGCGTCATGCCCTGCCTTTGGTCTTTTGACATGCTGCGCACCTCCAACGGCACCACCATCACCAACCGCGCCATGAGCATGTTGTCTGACACCACGTTTTTGCGAGCTTATATCAACAACTCGCTCATCCCCATGGTGGAGGCGCTAAAAGGCCATCCGGCCATCATCGCCTGGGAAATTTTTAATGAGCCGGAGGGCATGAGCATCGAACACGGTTGGGACTTCACCCGCCACGTGCCGATGGCCTATATCCAAAGATTCGTCAACCTTTGCGCCGGCGCAATTCATCGCACCGACCCGGAAGCGCAAGTGACGAACGGCGCCTGGAGCTTTATTGCATTGACCGACGTTGCGACCTCGGCCCTTGCAAAAAGTAGCCAATCACTCGCTCAATTGAGCGCGGCGGAAAAGGCTCGCATGGAGCGCCAATTTGCCGCCAAGTACGGCGAGGATTTAGCCGCCGAAGAAATTATTCGGCACGTGCAAAATGCCGCCGCCGCGGCAAACTTCAACTTCTATCGCGACGATCGTTTGATTGCCGCCGGCGGCGATGCCGATGGCACGCTGGATTTCTACACCGTGCATTATTACGACTGGGCCGGCACCGCCCTTTCGCCGTTCCACCATCCCATGAGTTATTGGAACCTCGACAAAGCGCTGGCCGTCACGGAGTTTGCCATTACTGAAACGTTCGGCGTCCCCGGTGAAAGCTTGTATCGGCAACTTTTCCAAACCGGCTACGCCGGCACCATGGCCTGGTCTTTTACCGACACGCAGCTTTCTTCCGAGGCAGATATGTTTGCGGCGATGTTGGATATGAAAACGCGCTACCCGACGGCGGTGACGATCACGTTCGGGCCGGGAACGGTTTTATCTTTTGCCGCAGAGCCGACACTCATCGAAAAAGGCCAATCCAGCTTGCTGACGTGGACAACCTCTGCCGGCTCAGTCGTGACACTGAATGGTGAGTCCGTCGCAGAAAGTGGAAGCTTGCAAGTCACTCCCGACACGACAACGACATACAAACTGGTTGCCAGCGGCGCAGTGACGGATTCGAGCACGGTCACCGTCGAAGTTCTGCTCTCGGGCAACATCGTCTCCTTTGTGGCAGAGCCTGCCGTCATTGCGCCTGGCGAGTCCAGCCGGCTTTCGTGGCACACCGTCGCTGGTTCTTCCGTCACGCTGAACGGCATGCCGGTGGCCGCCGATGGCTCGTTGGAGGTCAGTCCTTTAACCGACGGCACGTTCACTTTGATTGCGACCGGTGAGGTAACGGATACCAGCACTGTGACCGTGAATGTGCTGGATCAACTCAATATAAACCGCGCGCTTAAACGTTCGGTTGTTGCCTCTTCCGGTGAGCCGAATTCTGATGTCGCTGACCCGAACCTGGCAGTCGATGGGAATCCCGGAACGCGCTGGAGCAGCGCCTGGTCGAACGATCAATGGATTTATGTCGACCTCGGACAAATCTTTGCGGTGCAGCGCGTAGTGTTGAATTGGGAGGTGGCCTACGGCAGAATTTACCGCCTCGAAGTTTCTTTGGATGCCCAGAATTGGCAGCAAATTTATTTCACCACCTCCGGTGATGGCGGGATTGATGACATAACGGGCCTCACGGGATTGGGCAGATACGTGCGGATGTATGGCATTCAACGCGCGACGCAGTGGGGATTTTCGCTGTGGGAATTCGAAGTCTATGGTGCGCCGAACATAACCCGTGTTGATGAGAATCCGCAGTTGGCGCCGGTTTCCTTTAATCTGGAACAAAATTATCCCAATCCGTTTAATCCTATAACGAGAATCAAATACAGTTTGCCGGCAGACGCGCATGTAAAATTAGAAGTCTTCAACTTAGCCGGCAGCAAAGTGGCGACTTTGGTCAACACCAAACAATCAGCAGGGATTTATACCGTTGCCTTCGATGGGGAAGGATTATCCAGTGGAATTTATTATTATCATCTCGAAGCGGGAAATCTTGTGCAGGTTAAACGGATGGTGCTGGTCAAATAACGATATTAGAGAACCAACACGTAATAAATGAGTGGCCGTGTTGCGATACGAAGCTCTACAGGCGTAGCCCGACCGACTTCCGTGTAGCCGCAGCGCGCAGAGCAAAGCGCGTCTCCTACAACCGCGTTTAGGCCGTGTCACTCTAAAGGATACATGGCGGTGTGGCGTCCTTTTCCTTTAGGTTCTAGAAAGCACATCCACTCATGATCCGACCCGTCTACATTACCGCAGCACAGCCAGTACTCGTCCCCGCTCTCAGTCGTGTATTCGATAAACCAGCCCCAATCTTCGTAGTTTGGATAGGAGGTCACGACACCGGCCTTCGCCAGTTCAGCGCATAGCCAAAATGCCAGTTCGGCTCCGTACCTACCCGGATTGACTTGGCTCTCGTCGGGCAACACCGGACGGAACCGCTCAGACTTAAACGTTACCTCGGTATCCATGGATATTTTTATGTCGCCTAATACCTGCGTGTGCGGTTCGGGGGCTGACAGTGTTAGATCGAAGACGGAGCGTTGAAATCACCACCGAACGGAATTTATGCCATCCCCCGAATCCGCACCGTGCAATCGTCAGGTTTCTTCTCCCTCGCCAACGGGTTCATCCGTTGTCGAAATTCGCGAGTTGTTGAAGCCACTATCGTTGTTGAAGAACACAAAGATTGGCGCCTCGTTTCTCAACATATCGATAAGATGTTCCAACTGACTATGATGATAATAGAAGGCATAATAGTTTGGCGCCACTTGTTGTGCCGGTGGAAGACTGGCGGTCACATCTTCCACAAACCACACTGAGCATGTTTCTCCTCCTACTCCTTTGAGAATCAGGTTGGTTTTTCCAGTCTTTCTGGATGACCAGTTGTAATACTGATATGTGGCGACCTGAAATGATGCTTGTGCCATAGCCAAATTCTCCTTAAGTTTGTACTAAAAAAAATGATCAAGAGTTTTCGCCTCTTTCTCGCAAACTGGCGTGGACGATACCGGATGCAATTTATCCAGAGCGCTTGATAGAACCCAAAAACAAACATCGAGGCTATTGCCCCAAAACCATCGTTTTTTCAATAGAGAGAAAATACGAATTCCGGCGCCATTTTGCAACGCTATTAAGAAAAGTTAAAATTTCATCCACGGGGTTGATCAGGCGATTTCATCTTCCCGCCAATGCCGCTCACATGGTAGGCAGAAATCGCTGGCCCCACTTTTCCATCTCGCCTTCAAGGCGTTTGGTGCAATCCCTGGCCTGCGACAGGCCGTGAAATAGCTCGTGACGATCGCCCAGGGCTTCTTCGTCGCCAGCCGCAGCGTGGCAAGAATCTCAGTGCCGTCGCGCACCGCGAAAACTCGCGACATGCGCACTGCTTATAAGACACCCTGTTGCGTCCACGTTGAGCGAATTATTAGGCATCCCTACGTCTTCGCAGACCATTGAATATCGCTAATCGATATCTCCGACTCCAACACCTGAGCGAGAGCCCGCAATAATGGCGCAGCGTTTTCTAACGGCGCTTTCTTACCGCCGAATATTCCTTTTCCTTTAGGCTCTAGAAAGCACATCCACTCATGGTCCGACTCGTCTAGATTACCGCAGCACAGCCAGTACTCGTCCCCGCTCTCGGTCGTGTATTCTATAAACCAGCCCCAATCTTCGTAGTTTGGATAGGAGGTCACGACACCGGCCTTCGCCAGCTCAGCGCACAGCCAAAATGCCAGTTCGGCTCCGTACCTACCCGGATTGACTTGGCTCTCGTCGGGCAACACCGGACGGAACCGCTCAGACTTAAACGTTACCTCTGTATTCATGGATATTTTTATGACGCTCAACGTCTTGGTGAGCGGCGGGCCGGACCGAGCGCTTGCATTGGCACGACGCTGGCGGCCCGTCCGTTCGACCTAAAGTTGGGCACTTAAAAGCTCCGGGCCAGTTCCATGTAAAGCACCTTTGCTAAGAACCAGATGCTTACCGAACCAGCTAAGAGCGTAGCTATCAGCAGAGTGAACGCCGAGCGACCCCGACGCCACTCCCCTATCCAGAGGACCGTTCCAGTCAATCCCATGACTGCACTGAACCCAATTACAAGTGGAACGAGAGATGCCGCCGTGGCCCAAGCTCCCCAGCCTTCGTGTTGCCTCACCTCCCAGGACGCGGCTACTAGTGAAGCAAGCGGCAACCATGAAGCAGCCTTAAATATTTGAAGGGCGCGCATTCCTAACCTCTGCCTTTCAGTGCCCAACTTGGATTATACGACAGAAAATGCATTTTCAGTCGCAGTTAACTACGGAAAAAATACGAATTCTGGCGCCATTTGACGACATTTTTTAAGAAAAGTTAAAAATTCGCCCGCCGGGTTGATCAGACGGTTTCATTTTCCCGCCAATGCCGCTCGCAAGGTAAGCAGAAATCGTTGGCCCCACTTTTCCACGCACAAATATCCCGCCATTATTTGACTTTTTTGACGAGTACTTCCCCGGAAAACTGTTCCAGTTGGAAGCCGGTAATTTTGCCCGCCTCATCCTTCTGAAAATGAGCAAATAAATATTGGCCGGGAAGATAGAAATCTTTTTCGGTCTCGGCATGCAGCACTAATTTTGTGTTGTCCGGACCAAGCGCAACAAGGCGGCCGCTTTCTGTCGAAACCTTGATTTCAACTTCAGGGTTAAGCTGGTAGACGCCAATGTATTGTGCCAAAATCGCCGGAGCCAGCTTTAAAGACGGCCGCGCGAATACGGCCTGTAGCCCTCTGGTATATCCTTTTGGGCGGCACCAACGCGCGCAATGCTTCGACCGCTTGCAGACCCACTTCGTAATCCAGCCCGGAAAATGTCTCACCGCGATCAAACGCCTCCCCGTGCCGGTTGAAGGCGCGGTGATCGTCCGGAGCGAACGTACTGGCGCGCGTGAACTTGCCGCTCAATAGGCCCGAGGAGAGCGGCACTCTGGCCAGAATCCCAACGTAGCGGCGTTGCGCTTCGCTGAAGAAGAGATCAGCCGGCCGTTGCCGGAAGATATTGAAGATGCTTTGCACCGACTGCACATTCGGATGATTTCCCAGCCGGTGCGCCCGAGTTCACGATATTCCATATCAGTTCTCGTAGATTGGTTCATGAAAATTGCTTTTGACCAAATCTCGCCCGTCCTGGCCGAAAGCGGCTATGCTAAATAAAACGATCGTGACGATTGTTTGCAAAAACTTATTGTGGATCAAACTCAAGATCATGGCAAAATTTTTTTGAGTTTCAGATTATTGCTTGTTTGTTAAATCCCCAAAGAACGCATAATTCCCAATTCCAATCCCCGCAATTCAGCCAGCCCTCGCATTCTGCCGAATAACGAATAACCCGGATATATGCCTTGCCGGTGTTGGTCAGGCAGCATCAGATGACCGTGATCCGGACGCATCGGCATGCGGGTGTCGCTTCTTCCCTCGTCAATACGGCGTTTCTGTTCAAGCAAAAGCGCCTTCATCACGCCGTACATATCCACGTCGCCATCCAGGTGGTTGTCTTCTATAAAATCGCCGTCTTGGTTTCTGGTTACGTTGCGCAAATGAATAAAATTGATTCTTGGCGCAAAATTTTCTGCCATCGCAACAAGATCATTTTCAAAACCGGCTCCAAGCGAGCCGGTGCAAAAAGTTATACCGTTCGACGGTGAATCGCTCACACTCAATATCCGTTGAATATCTGGTTGATTGCACACAACCCTGGGCAGGCCGAGCAACGGCCAGGGCGGATCATCCGGATGGATGGCCATCAACACGCCGGATTCCTCCGCAACCGGGATGATCTCTTTGATGAAGTCGCATAAATTTTCATGCAGCTCAGTATCGCCGATTTCATTGTATTCATTCAGAGCCGATTGAAATTCTTCCAGTGTATAAGCTTCCAGCGAGCCGGGAAGACCCAGGAGCGCGGCTTGTTTCAACTTTTCCTTTTGGCTTTCATTCAAGCTTGCAAAATATTGCCCGGCGTCATTGATTTGTTCCTGACGATAATCTTTTTCTGCATTCTGCCGTTTCAATATGAAAATATCGAAAGCGGCAAAAGCTTTAGCTTCAAACTTGGTTGTGATCGAGCCATCTTTAAATTCCACATTCAGGTCGGTACGTGCCCAATCGAGCACCGGCATAAAGTTGTAGCAAATAATATCAATGCCGCACTGCGCCAGGTTTCTGATTGACTCCTTGTAATTTTCGATATATCGCCGATAATGGCCTTTTCTTTTTTTAATATCTTCGTGAACCGGAACGCTTTCGGCTACAGACCAGGCTAAGTCCTCGGCTGCGATGATCTTTTTTCTTTTCAGGATTTCGTCTACCGGCCATGTTTCACCAATGGGAATATGATGCAACGCGGTCACGATGCCGGTCGCGCCGGCTTGTTTTATTTCCGCGAGCAGGATGGGATCTTGCGGGCCGAACCATCGCCAAGTTTGTTCGAGAGCCATTTGCAAGTAGTCCTTTCCGAAATCGTTCTTATGCTGATTAAAAAAGCAAAAGCTCTCACGCAAAGACGCAAAATCGCAAAGGAACGCAAAGAAAAGCTTTGAAAAGCCAAACCACTATGACTTGGTCTCGAGAAAACTTTGTGCATTCTTTGCGTCTCTGCGTCTTTGCGTGCGCTTTTGTTTTTTGGTTGCGGTTCATACTCCACAGAAGGCACTGAATCCTCCGTCAACCGGAATGATAGTCCCAGTGACAAACTTAGAAGCATCACTCGCCAGCCATAAAACTGCGCCAACAAGCTCATCCGGATTGCCGAATCTTTTAAACGGGGTGATGTTGATGATGGTTTTTCCTCTTTCTGTAACCGTTCCATCAGCGTTGAGCAAGAGCGCCCTATTTTGCTCTGTCAAAAAAAATCCGGGAGCAATGCCGTTGACTCTGATTCCACCGCCGAATTTTTGCCCCATTTCCACTGCCATCCACCGGGTAAAATTATCAACCGCCGCTTTAGCGACCGAATAACCGACAACCCGGGTTATGGCGCGAAAAGAAGCCATGGAAGAAATATTGATGATGGAGCCACATTTTCGCTCCGCCATGGACCTGCCGAATATCAACGTCGGCAGCACGGTGCCGTTTAAATTCAAGTCAGTCACTTTTTTGAATTGCTCCATGGCAAGGTCAAATATATTCTGATCGAGGCCAATCGTGGCCCCGGGAATATTGCCGCCGGCAGCATTTATGAGTATGTCGATACCTGCAAATCTGGCCAATATTTGCCGGTTTGCCTCTCTGATATTTTCTTCGTCAAGAACGTCACATTTCAGTCCGATGACCTCATTATCAGCCCGGCTGAGCGCTTCCACTTTTCGATTAAGATTATCTTCACGGCGGGCGAGCAAGACGACCTTTGCTCCGGCATTCAATAAACCTTGAGCCATCTCGCCACCCAGTATGCCGCTGCCGCCGGTGATAACGGCGACTTTATTCTCCAGATTGAAAAGCGTTTTTAGATATTCCATGGCATTTCCTGAATACTTGCATTCATTCTCGTTCCACTCTGATTACGACGATCGACTTCGCCGGTATTTTGATTTGAAGCATTCCATTGCTCATCGTAACGCCATTGAATTCCGCTGCTGTGACATTGTTGGGATTGTCGAAGGTATTGTGAGCATTAAGGGAAGATGCGGTTAGAATTCTGCCCGTTATTTTTTTCGCTCTGGCGCCCCGCAATTCGCATTCAATCTCAATGCTCTTCGTGGCGTGAACATTCATGAGACTGATGTTGACTTTGCCATCTTTCGCCAGCGAGCCGGAGGCATGTAATGCGTCAATTTTATCTTCGCCTAAAACATATTCTTCACTCTTCAAATCATACGGCAAAAGCAGCGCGTCCTGATGCACCTGGTACATGTCGAAAACATGATAAGTCGGGGTCAGAATCATCTTCTCTTTCTGTGTCAGAATCACCGCTTGCAGAACATTGATGGTCTGTGCAATATTGGCCATGCGGACGCGCTCGGCGTGCTGGTGGAAAATATTCAACGACAGGGCGGCGACGAAGGCATCGCGCAAGGTGTTCTGCTGATACAAAAATCCGCGCTTGGTGCCGGGCTCTTCGGCATGCCAGGCGCCCCATTCATCCACAACAAGGCCGATTTTTTTCTCCGGATCATACCTATCCATAATCGTCGAGTGGGCGGTCAAATACTTATCCAATTGCAGGGCTTTCCTGACCACGTCAAAGTAGCTGGCCTCGTCAAACTCGGTCGCAGAGCGTTTGTCATTCCAATCCTTGTTGATGGTGTAATAGTGCAGAGAAAGGCCATCCATGAGATGAGGCTTGATATTTTTCATCAACACTTCGGTCCAGTTGTAATTGTCACTATAGGAACCGCCGGCAATCTTGTAGAGCTTGTTGTCGCCATAATTGCGGCAATAGGTCGCAAAGCGATTGTAGAGATCGGCATAGTACTCAGGCCGCATATTGCCGCCGCAGCCCCAATTCTCATTGCCAACTCCCCAATACTTGATACGCCAGGCATCTTCCTGACCGTTTTGGCGCCGCAAATCAGCCATGGGACTTGTGCCATCGAAGGTCAAGTATTCAACCCAGTCAGACATCTCTTCAACCGTGCCGCTGCCAACGTTGGCGGTAATATACGGTTCTGTGCCAAGCTGCTTGCACAAGTCCAGAAACTCGTGCGTGCCGAAACTATTGTCTTCCACCACGCCGCCCCAATGCGTGTTGATCATTTTCGGGCGATCCGCGGGCGTTTCGATGCCGTCGCGCCAGTGATACTCATCGGCAAAGCAGCCGCCGGGCCAGCGCAAATTCGGCACGTTTATTTTCTTGAGCGCTTGCACCACGTCATTGCGAAGGCCGCGCGTGTTGGGGATGTCGCTATTCTTGCCAACCCAGATGCCTTCGTAGACTCCCCGCCCCAGGTGCTCGCTGAACTGGCCATAAATATGTCTGCTGATGGTATGTTTCCCCAAATCAGCGTGAATGATCAATTTGTTCATGGCACGCTCTTTGTCTGGTTGACTGAGAGCAATTGCGGGAATTGTGATCAAAGGCATGAGGAGATTAAAGATATTTTTCATGTTGCGATCTTTTTTAAAAAGGCAAAATAATTTTGGGCAAAATTATTTGAACTTTTCAAATCAATTGTTTTGCCCCCACAGGCATAGCCAAATCGTTTTGCCTTTATCGGTTCTGGAATTGACCTCCGATTGAATCATCGATTTTACTCTTCCATTTTGGCCTGTTCTTATTCCTCAACCTCGACATAAAACAAATCCGTTGCGACCTGCCAGTCTTCTTTCGCCACACCGGCGAGAGATTCGGATTTCCACTGCGCAGTGGGAAAGATGAAATGCGCCTCGCCGTTCACGCGCACTTTGATTGGCATGTTGAAATTTTCCACTTCGGCCTTCCAACGAAATGCCACGCGATCCTTGTCGAATTTCACTTGCAGCGTCGGAATGCCGGCGTGATACAGATATTGCTCAAAAAGCGGGCTGAAATCGCGCTTGAAATACGCATTGAAGAAATTGATGACGTCGGCGGTGTAGATGTTTTTGTATTTGAAACGCTCGGCATACTCCCGCAGCATGGCCCACCACTTCTGATCGTCAGCCACCACGTGCCGCAGCGTGTGCAAGAAGAGCGCGCCCTTGGAATACTGATCGCCCGGCGGCCAGTGATTCACCGCGGTTGGGCCGATGATCGGCGCCTTGTTTTGCACTTTGCTCTTGTAGCCGTTGAAATATTTGATGGCGTCCTCGTAGCCGAACATGCACTCGACGTAAACGCCCTCGGTGTAGGTACACCAGCCTTCCTGAATCCACGCGTCGGAAACGTCGTTGGCGGTCACGCTGTTGCCGAACCACTCGTGCCCGCTCTCGTGAATAATGATGTAATCGAACTTCGTGCTCACGCCAACGCCGGTCCAATCGCGGCCAAGATAGCCATTTTGAAAGAGATTGCCATACGTGACCGCGCTCTGATGCTCCATGCCGGAATAAGGCACTTCGATCAACTTGTAGCCATCTCTGGGAAAAGGATACGCGCCGAAATACTTTTGAAAACATTCGATCATCGGTTTCGCTTGCGCAAACTGGCGCTTGGCGCCTTCGAGATGATACGGCAGAACGTAGTAGTCCAGCGTCAGATCGCCGAGCCTTTCGGAAAAGTGTGTGTACTTGGCGATGTTGAGCGAGACGCAATAGTTGTTGATGGGATAATGCACTTTCCAATTCCAGCGCGTGAAGCCGTCGCCGAGATCGGCCTTATTCTGAAAGCGGCCGTTGGAAATCACCATTAGATCCGACGGCGCGGCCACACTGATCTTCATGCTGTCGACTTCGTCCGGCTGCTGATCTTTGTTCGGCCACCACAAGCTGGCGCCGATGCTATGGCAAGCGGTGTAAATCCACGGATTGCCGGGCGAGTCCTGTTTGAACGCCAAGCCGCCGAAGCGCCCGGTTTCCTTCGGATGTCCGGAGTAATGAAAAGTGATGTCATAAATTTTGCCCGTTTTCAGCTTCTCGGGAAAATCGATGAACACGGCGTTGAAATCGCGCGTATACTTGAGCGGCTTGCCGTTAAACAAAATGCTATCGACTTGCATATTGTCGAACAAATCGATTTGAATGCGATTATCATCCGAGAGCATTTTGAAACGAATGAGATTGGAGCCGGAGAGATATTTCTCTGCAATGTTCAAACGGATATTGAGATCGTAGTAAAGAAGATCGTTGTTCGCACGATAGGGGCCGTAACTACCGCGCAACGTATCCCCGCGATTGAATGAAAGCTTCTGTTCGACCGGATTGACCAGAGTTGAATCAAACGCCAGCAGCAGTGAAGAGGCGCTTTTGAGCGGCAAGTTGACCTCCATTGGCTTGTAATTTTTCGCTCGAATGTTGAGCGTGGCTTTGCTGAATTGCGCCGGAATCGCCACGAGGCCGTTCACATCCGAGCGCAAGGCATAGGCGTGATCTTTGACATAAACGCGCGCGCCTTCGATGGGGGTTTTGTGCATCGCATCGACGATTTTGATGGTGACGGCTTGTTGCGCAAATGAAGAGCATGATAAGAGAACGGCGCCCCAAACGATGAGAAAAGTGACTTTGATTTGCAAGAAAATTTTTTCTGCGGGCATGACTCCTCTCCTTATGCTTTGAATGCTTACTTTTCCAAAATGATTTCTGTTCGCTTTATTTTTCCATATGCTTGTCGTTTATTCCACCCGTCTCAACGGCTTATACGTTTCCTTTTCGTCCACCTGTGAATAGAGCTTGTCCAGCCGCAACTGCTCTTTGCGGCAAATGCGGCTGAAATGGCAATTGGGACAGATTTGATCTTTGACACTGCAAATCGGCAAATGGAAACGGCCGCGATGGATCAAGTTCACGATATGAGTAATCCGTTGCTGCACGGTTTGTAGTTCCTGTTCAAAATTCGCCGCGGGCAGGAAGCCGTACTTTCTTTGGCCGGAGAAAATCGGCGTGGCGTCGTTCACTTTGTCTTCGCGGCTGGCTTGCAAATCTTTCAACGCAAAATAGCCGCCGCGTTTGATGTTGCGGTGGCTTTTTACCAGGTAGACTCCCGCGCCGGCAACAGTCTTATTTTTATCTTCCGATGCCAAGTGTTGGCGCAGCGCCAGAATTTGCAACGGCAGCTTGAAGCGCAGGCCCTTGCCGATTTTCTCAACGTCGCCATGATCGGAAGTACTGTAATTGAAGATCACCATAAATTCGCCGTTGCTCGTCACATCGACTCGCTCAATTTCGATGTCGATGGGAATGTCCTGCATCCGAAAGCCGTTCGCTTCGCCGCGCTTAAAGACCAGATCGGCGAGATAAGGCGCGAGCAAATCGGGCGCGGTCTTTTCATATTTCAGAAAAGCCGCCAGCAAGCCCGGACGTTTCCGAGCTTCGGCTTTATCATCTTGCAGCCCCATCAACAGGCCGTTCCGGAATTTCTGGCTGAACAAATTGTCTTTTTCATTGAGCATTTGCCCCAAAGCCGCAACCGTAGCTTCGTGCAAAATTTTAGCGGCGTTCTTAGGCGCGCGGCCGGCAGAGGCTGCGGCGCGAGTATACTCGGTCAAAATTCGGCGGACGAGCACGCCGCGCTCGGTGTTGTCGGGATGATAGTCGGTGAGATATTCCGGCTTCAGATGCACGAGATCGTCGAACAAAAAGCGCAACGAGCATCCGGCAAAACGCTCGAGCTGCTCGACATTAAAAACGAATTCGTCACCGATCTGTTCTTTGAGCGTTGCCAGCGCATTTGTTCTGTTGATCAAGCCATCGTAGTGCGAAAAATTTGAAATGCTGCCGCGCAAGCCGTCGCATTGCATGATGGCGATGATTTGCTCGAAGAAATCAGCCGAGTTTTGTTTCAGCTCGCGCAATACCGGCAAGGCGCGTTCGTAAGAGCGATCAACATGTTGCCCCACTTCGACGAGTTTCTCGCGCATGGTGTAAAGCGCATCTTGTCCGACCGTTTCCAGCGCCAGCTCGCCGGAGAAACATTTCTGCATCTCAGTGACGAAAGGCGAGACCAGAAGTTTTTTGCCATTATCGGAAACCGGATGAGAAACGAACAACCGGCGAGTCGTGGAGGCGAGAATTTGGTACAATGCCTGACGGTCACGATCGACAAAAGCCAGCTCGCCGGTGAGCGCGCGGCCTTCGCTCTTGGGCTGCAAAAAATTAAACGGCTCCTGCGCAGGGAAATCACCATCAATGAGTCCGGCGATAAATGTGGCGTCCCAAAACTGCAATGGCGCTTCTGCGAGTGTGCAAATGGCAACGCCCTCGGAGCGTGAATCCGGAATATAGTTTTCCGGATCGCGCAGCAAGCCGGAAAAGGCTTGCACCAAATCGGCGAGGGCGAATTTCCGCTCCGGCGGCGCGGCCAGCGCGGAAAATTGTTGTTGCAGTTTGGCGAACAGTTGGCGCAGATGCGCCAGCACCGACTTGTCTCGTTCGATCACCGCAATTGTGCTCTCATCCTTTGATAATGTGAGTGCGCTCGCATTTTTCTCCACGTGAAAACGCCGCAACAGACTTTCGATGGCGTGGCAAAAAGCCGCCGGTTCCATGTTGCTGCGCCAGACGTATAAGGCCTTTTCCGCTTGGGAGAGCACGTAATAATTTACGGCAGCTTTGAAAATTTCACGTTGTTGCTCTTGGCGATCGTCCGGATAGCGCAATTGCAGATAACGCGCAATGAGCTGCAGCGGATGGAACTTTTCCGCCGTGCGTACCGCTTGCGCCGCGCGCTTTCGCAGCATTTGCAAATCTGCAAAATTGAGAGCAAATTCTCTCGGCTCCGGCAGCATGGAGACGGCGTCTTCACTTCCGAGCAAATTTTCTTCGATTTTATTGACATATTCCAGCAACGCTTCGGCGTTGACGTCACACGAATACGTGACATATGGAGATGAGAAAATCAGCTCGCGCAGCGCAAACGGGCTGGGAGTGACGGCGTGATTGATCAGATTGAGCACGAGCTGGGCGAGCGGATAGAAAGCCGGCGGTGTGCCGGCAGTCAAATGGTACGGAATGCCATAGCTGGGAAAAATTTCCAAAAGCAGGGCTGCATAAATTTCATAATTTGGAAAAATGACGCGCATCCGCTCGTAAGGCACACCGAACGCGTGCAATTGGCGCATCTGGCGCGCGAGGTTGGTCACTTCGATAAAACGGCTGTTTGCGGAAATGATTTGCACATCCGGCGCCGATTGCAAGAGACGGCCTGTTTTGTCGTCGTGAAAGAGAGCTTCGGCCAATTGCAGAGGAACCGTATCCGCACCCCGATCAATCTCAATCTCGGCGATGTCACCGGCAAATTCCTGTTGCACCTGCGCCAAAAAGTTTTGCAGCGGTATCTGCGCTTTGAATGTGGCTTCCGCGGCAGCGCCATTTTTGCACACCGCGAAAATGGTGTGCTCGAACCGGTGCGCGAGACAACGAAGCAATGTCGCTTCGAGGCCGGTGAGATGGTTGAATCCGAAGACGACCAAGTTGCTTTCGGCATGATCCGGCAAGAAAGCTTGAGGTTGACCAGTTTTTTCATCCTCCACAAATGACAACAGCGCACGACGGTAATCATAAAGATTGCGCTCGTGCAGCGCGCGCTCCAACTCGTCGTGAATATCGATCAAGTCGCGCTCTTTGGCGGAAAGCGGCCCGGCCTTGAACGCGCTCAAAGCCGCCAACAAGCTCTCGCCGCCGTTTTCACGAAAGTCGATGATGAACTCGGTGAGCGCGCGGACGTAGCCCGGATACGAAGTCTCGATATTCAGAAAACGCGCCGAGACGGTTTTCTCCTCGCCGGCGGTTTCGTAGATAATCGCATTGAGCAAGTGCGTCACCGCGGCTTTGGAGAGCAAATGCTTTTGTTTAAGCTGGCCGTCGAGGTAGCACTCTAAAAATTCGACTGTTGTCAAGACGAGGCTGTTGGGAAAGGCCGTTGGCAGTTTTTGCGTATTCCATAGAGATGGAACGAGAATCAAATTGGGAGCGGGGCCGCCGGGAAGCCATGAGGGGCTGGCTTGCTGCAGCGCCGCCCACGAGATGCCGGAGCAAATGACGATTCGCGACACGGGTGACTCCAGAGGTGAAAATTTATGTTTCAAGTGATGAAGTTTCGTTTAAGATATGACGCATCTGTCATCAATGCAAGAGATTTTTATAAAAGAAACGCTCTTGACAAAGGCGCGATCATTTTATATAATGAAGTTATAAAAATCGGCAGGCACGAAAGCGAATGCCGATTGAAAATCTTTCCATGACCAGGCTTTGGGAAAGGAGAATTTGCCATGGAAGATGCGCTGTTGATAAATCGTTTGCAGTTTGCCTTCACCATTATGTTTCACTATTTATTTCCCCAGCTCACGATGGGGCTGGGTTTGTTGATCGTGATTTTGAAAGGCCTGTCGATATGGAAGAAAGATGAGCGCTACAATCACAGCGCCAGATTTTGGGCGAAGATTTTTGCGGTGAACTTTGCGGTCGGCGTGGTGACCGGCATTCCGATGGAGTTTCAATTCGGCACCAACTGGGCGAAATTTTCCGCTTTCGCCGGCGGGGTAATTGGCCAAACGTTGGCGATGGAAGGGGTCTTTGCGTTTTTCCTCGAATCAAGCTTTCTCGGACTTTTTCTCTTCGGCGAAAAGAAGCTCGGGCAGATCGGCCACTTCGCCGCCGCGTTGATGGTTTTTCTCGGCTCGTGGATTTCCGGATTTTTCATCATCGCCACCAATGCCTGGATGCAGCACCCGGTTGGCTATCAGATCGCCGTCGATGGCACGGTGCAGCTCGCGAGCTTTGGGGAATTGCTGTTGAATCCATGGGTCGGCTGGCAATATGCGCACAACATGCTTGGCGCGGTGATCACCTCGGCGTTTGTGATGTCCGCCGTTGGCGCGTATTATCTGCTCGCGAACCGCGAAGTTGAATATGGCAAAATCTTTCTGCGTCTCGGCGTGATGGCGGGATTAACCGCTTCCGTGTTGGTTGCCTTTCCCACCGGCGACAGCCAAGGCAAGAACGTCGCCAAATATCAACCGGTCACCTTGGCCGCCATGGAAGGATTATTTGAAACGAAAAAAGGGGCGGAGCTGATTCTCATCGGCCAGCCGGACATGGACAAGCTAAAAATTGATAATCCGATTCACATTCCGAGAATGCTCAGCTTTTTGACTTATTTTCACTGGATGGCGGAGGTGAAAGGCTTGGACGCTTTTCCGCGCGAGAACTGGCCGGCCAACATTCCGCTGCTTTATTACAGCTACCACATCATGGTCGGCCTGGGCACCATCTTCATCGCCATCATGGCGGCCGCGGGTTTTCTGTTGTGGAAACGCAAATTATTTTCGGCGCGTTGGATGCTGTGGATTTTGATGCTCAGTTTTCCCTTTCCGTATATCGCCAACACCACCGGCTGGATGACGGCGGAACTTGGGCGGCAACCCTGGCTGGTTTATGGCTTGATGCGAACCGCAGAGGGCGCCTCGCCCACCGTCTCGGCTGGCAATAGCCTGTTCACGTTGCTCGGCTTCATGGGAATGTACATGCTGCTTGGCCTGCTCTTTCTCTTTTTGGTCATGCGAGAAGTTTTTCATGGGCCGGCTTTTGCTGCAAAAATCGATTAAAAAAAATAGCTAAAGGATTTGTTCTTTGATTCAATCACGAGGCGGATGCCAGCCTACACTTACCCAGCGCTGTCGGGCATGCATTCGGAAGGGAGTATTCAACTGGAGCGCCTCCATGGTTGCTCGGCCGACTGGAGTCAATCCGATGATTTGAGATCCGTCATCGCTCCAAGTAAAGTGTTCCGGCCAAATTTGATTGCGGGGATTAAACAATGGGACGGAAGTTTGTGTAATCGGGTCAAGGGCGTGAGTTTGAGCGCCTTTGTAATAGTTGCACACAGAGCAGGCCAACCAGAGGTTGTCCTCGGTCGAAGCGCCCTCAGCCGCTTCCGGAATGATATGCTCAACATGGAGAGGATATCCGACGATTGCTTGCTGTGTCTGACAATACCCACAGCGATAGCGAGCGGCTGCGGCAACACGCTGTTTTATGGCTTCAGGAATGTAGGCGCGGCTCATGGCACCGGGTTAAGAAGCGCAGGGTCAGGCATATTATAGCCGCGACGTTGCAGCAACACCGCCGCCTGCCCGCGGTGTAAAACGAGAGTTTGATACTCTTGCAAAAGGCGGTCAAGAGTTTGTTGTTCATCCGCGGTGAGTTGGTTTTGCCCTTTTCGCTTCAACAGGTCGTCCATCTCTTCGTAATGTTCCGCGGATAATGTTTTGCGAGCGATTTCCCAGAGCTCTGCATCACTCAAAAAAGCCAAATCGGCCAGTTCATCGGCCAATTCCGGCGGCAACCCAGCGAGCGGGGGCAATGCAGTTGATACGGCATCCAATAAAACTTCTTCAACGGGACGTCGAGACGATTTTGCCACACGCTCCACTCGCTGATACAGAAAGTCGGGCAAATGCAAAGTTACAGTTTGCCCCGTTGCAGTGTATTGCATAGGCATCTTGTGATTAGAATGAGAGACAAACAGATTATAATATAATATACACAATCATTTTGCCAAAAGTCAAGAAATCCGTAAGGAGACAAAATGGAAACCTTCTGGTTCATCGCCGTCGGCTTCATGCTCACCATGTACGTTATTCTGGACGGCTTCGATTTGGGCGCGGGAATTATTCATCTCGTCGCCGGCAAATCGGACACCGAGCGCCGCATGATCTTGAACGCGATCGGCCCGGTGTGGGATGGCAATGAAGTTTGGCTCATTGCAGCAGGCGGCACCTTGTATTTCGCTTTTCCAAAATTATACGCTTCCAGTTTCAGCGGTTTCTATCTGCCACTGATGATCGTGCTCTGGCTGCTGATGTTGCGCGCCATCGGGATTGAGTTTCGCCATCATCTGCATCATCCAATGTGGAAATCATTTTGGGACGTGGTGTTTTCCGTCGCCAGCATTTTGTTAACGATCTTCTTCGGCGCGGCGCTCGGCAACGTCGTGCGCGGCGTGCCGCTCGATGCCGAAGGCTATTTCTTCGAGCCGCTGTGGACGACTTTCACCGTCGTTCCCGAAGCCGGCATTCTCGATTGGTTTACGGTGCTGATGGGCGTGGTGGCTTTTGCCACGCTGACAGCGCATGGCGGAAATTATATCGCGATGAAAGCCGAAGGTGAATTGCAACAACGCGCCCGCGCCGTCGCCCGCATTGCATGGTGGGGTGTGCTCGTCACTTCAATCTTGGCGCTCATCGCCACCTCGAACATCCGTCCGGCAATCTGGGACAATTATCTACAATCGCCCTGGGGTTTCGTCTTTCCATTAATAGGGCTGTTGGGATGGATTGGCGGCATTTATTATCATGCCCAAAAGCAAGATGCTCGCGCGTTTCTCGCGTCGTGCACGTTCATCGCCGGCATGGCCGCGAGTACCGCGTTTGGATTGTTTCCCAATGTGCTGCCGGCTTCAACAGATCCGCAGCATAGTCTCACCATTTATAATACCGCCGCGCACGCTTACGGACTTGGCGTCGGATTGGTTTGGTGGATTATCGGCATGACGATAGCGCTGGGCTATTTTACTTATCTCTTTTACTCGTTTCGGGGAAAAATCAAATTGCCGGCGGAGGAAGAGGGCTATTAAGAAATCAAAATAGATAAAAAAAGAAAAAATGCTTCGAAAATTTTTCCCCTGTACTTAGCAGTGCTTCTCTTCTGTACCCCATTGGACACCTCTCATTCCAGCAGGCACACTACTACGCCTAACTTTTTAATTTTTACTCATGCCAGAACCTGGCATGACGGTTGCATTCGTTAGACGCGAAGTCAACGAGGTGCTCGTTAAGTCAGCAGCAAGGAAGCTCAGGGGCTTCAGTTGACGATCGGCTTGCGCGCGAATAGGACGCGGGCGTGAGCTTACATATAAAACAATGCTTCAGCTACGATGGACAAAATTTATCAAGGAGACCCCATGAAGTCGAACACATTTGCCGGTTTGTTGATTCCAGCTTTCGCCGCGCTGGTTATGATGGGATGCGAGAAGAGTGATCCGCTATCGGCGACAGGTGAAATGAACGCCACGGAAGATGCCGCGGAATCCATTGCCAGCGCCATCGGCTCCGACAACGGCGGCGTGGCCGATCAATTGAGTGACGTCGTTGAGCTTGCCAGCAAAAGCGGCATTCAAGGACAATCGAGCGGCTTGCTCGGCAAGTATGGTGACGCAACCGAGGTGGCGAAGATCGACACGAGTTATGATCCGGCAACGGGCACGTGGACCCTGAAGCTTGAGCGCGAGCGCGGCAATCCCAACGGCGTGCCGTATGCGCAAATCAGCCGCACGTACACGTATCAGTTTTTGAACAAAAATGACCAGCCGCAGAAATACTATATCGTCGGCGCGGACACAGCTTATACGATCAAATTCAATATCGTCGAAGGCACGGGTATCCATCGCACGCGGCGTTTGTCGCAGCAGTTGACCGGCTTGAGCGGCAGTTTCATCGCCACCGACGTGAACACGCGCCTTATTACCATCAATGGCAACTATGAACGTTCCGCGGTCGATACGATCACCACGCGCAATTCGGTACGCACGCTGGATCACACGTTGAAGCTGACTCTTACTGACGTGCAAGTTCCGGCCGGCAGACGATTCGATCACACGCGCAAATTCACCGGCACGATCAGCGGCACCTATACCGCCTTTGTGACCTTCCAACGCGGCGAGTCGTACAGCGAGAAAAATATTAGCCGCGAATTCACCATCGAGCTGGGCGACGGCGAATGCGCCATCCACGTCCGCGGCCTCAAGTTCGTCGGCGACTTGTTTCTGGGTGAGCTGAAGCGGCTGGCGAGATAGATCGTTTGAACCCCGATTAAAATTTGGACCTCTCGCTCCGAGGCCTATGCAGTACATGACGTGCTACATAGGCCTTGGCATTTCTCAAGCCTCCCTCCGTTGCGGAACTGCAAGTGCAAAATTAATGCGGCTGCGAAGATTTTGAAAGGCAGAATAATGGTCCCGCCGAAGCAGAATGATTAAAAAATTATTCTGCCGAATCATCATTCTGCCTTTTCGCTACGGATTTGCTGCGCGAGGACTGACCGGTAGAACCGCAATTTTACACGATAGCATGAACACTACTGTGATAACTTTATTACCACCATTTTTTCTTCAACTGTTATAAAGTTACTCACCCCTCAGAAATCTTGTTTTAAAAAACAATAGCTTGACGCATGGAGTTCGAGCGGGTGCGACGCAAATTAGAATGGCATGTTTATTGTCCCTTAATCGTTTAGTGAAATTAAAACAGCAACCGATGATGGTTCAAATAACTTTTCCAGTCATGATGGAGGAAATTATGTTACAGCAAAGGTTTTCCCCAAAAACGGCCGTGCTCGGTTTCCTGTGCAGCCTCTTGATCATGGCGAGCATTGGGCTGGCGCAAGAAGAGACCAAGATCGACACGGTGCTCACGAATCAAAAGACCATGATGACCAAGCTCGACAAAATTTATCGGGAAGTTGAGTACGTTGATCCGTTAGCCAGCAAAACCGCCGGCGTGGAGTTCAATCCGGCTTATCTGTTGCTGGCCAGCGCGGATGACCAGCTCGTGATCAGCGGCGGCTTGTCTTGGTTCAGCGCCAATCGCAACGCCGAAATCGCCTTTCCGATCTTTTTCCGGGACGCCGGCAAAGCCGATAATGATCCCATCACTTTCTCCGTTGATAGCCACTATCGCCACTTTTTGGGCCGGCATCAAGGCGGCTTTTATTTGAGCGCCAGCGTGCGTTACCAATATCTCCGCGGCCGCGAAGACACTGACGAGATTCCCTTTTTTAGCGTTGACACAAATGGAGACAAGATTACGTTGCACAAATTCGGCGCCGGCTTCGGCATCGGCTATCGTTATTTTTCCCGCAGCGGACTCTATTGGGGCACCAGCTTGACCGTGGGCCGTTATTTCACCGGCACGGACAAGCAGATTCAAGGCATTGATTTGCTCAACGGCAAGGGTTATATCGACGTGGAACTGCTCAAATTTGGCATTGCCTTTTAACCGCGCCTGAAACGGACGAAGTCCAACTTGGGCAGCGAGATTATGCTAAATTTCAAAAGTCGTTGTGCCCAAGTTGGACTTGCCGAGCAAAAAAAAGTTTTATGGAATGCTGATACAAGCTGCATCAAAAGATTTGCTTTATCTCCCAGCAAAAAAGTTCGGGAATTATTTGGTTTGCCTCCCAATCAGATAGCCCGCCGTGGCGCCAACGCCGGCGCTGATAATATTCCCCGGGCCGAGGTGCAGCGTAAACCATTTTCGCACGAGCAGCTTGCGATATTTTTCATCCAGGATTTTATATTCTTCCCAAACGCGATCATAGGATTTTTGTAAAGTGTCCGCTTTGAACAGCAGCGTTTTGACCTGCTCGGATTTGACCGCCAGTGTGCTGTCGAGCACCGCGATCGTGCTGTCTTTCAGGCTGAGCTCTTCCATGCTCTTGTCGAATCGGGCTTTCGTCTCGGCAACGTCCGCCCCGAAAAAACGCGGCGCGATCAAGGCGTGAACGCCGTCGGCCCGGGTGGCTTCTCGAATCTGGCCCTTCCAATGGGGAAAAGCGTTATCCAGCTCGCGAATGACTGAGCCGGCCGTCCAAAGTGTATCAAGCCGCGCTAGAATTTTGCTGTATTTGACTTGGAGCTTGTCCAATTCTTTTTGCAGGCGCTCACGCTCCGCCAGCCATTTCTGTTCTTCTTGCTGCAGTTCCGCCAGAACACCGTCCAAGCTGTCCACGTACGCGCGCATCAAAGAGTCGGCGCGGGTCAATTCCGCCACTTTCTTTTTTTGCTCGTCGAGAGCCGCGCGCGTATCGCGCAGGGAATACCAAATGCTGGTGCCGACGACGATGGCCACAATAACCACCAGGATCAAAAGAATCCAGGAAATCCCACCGGTTATTTTAGCCATGCTGCACCTCGAGCCGATTGCCCGTCTTGCCGATGGAAAGCTTTTGGGCGAACTCCTCCACCACCGCCTCGTTGCCTTGCAGCAAACGATAGAAGATCACGTAGCCGCCAGGAACGGCGTCGAAAAGCTCGATCTCAGTGCCCCGGCTTTCCACTTCCAATAACAGTTGGCGAATCACCCATTTGGCCCCTTGGGCCAGCTTCGCCGTCTCGTTGCGATTGTGCTCGCTCATAAATTATCTCTCCTTATGCTTGGCTGGGAAGGTGTTTCAATAAGCACGTTTTAGATGAAAAAGTCAAGAGGATTTCGTCTTCTAAGGTTTTTAGGCTTGCATGGCAAATTGAATCTGCTTATATTCTCAAGACGAAACGCGGTGGTTCCGGACGGACAATTTCGCGGGGTAAAATTGGCAAGCGCGAACATTTACAGTCTCAAGCACGTTGACTACGCCGAGCGTGGCCAGCAAGTTGAGATCATCGTTGACGGCGTTCCGAAAAGACAGACGATTATCTTTTCGGGAACCGATTATTTTGGAGAAAAATATTATTTCACCGAACAAGGCCTGAGATATATTCAGGATTCAAGGCATAAATTGCCATGGCAAAACTTTGTCCTGAATTATCTTCACAAAATTCCGATTATTCTTAAAGCGCCTCAATACGCCGCCGTCAGCAAAACTAATCCTGCTCGTCTTCTTTTCTACGACAGGGTAGCTAGTGTCTGTCCGGAAATACCGGTTTTTTAAAAAAGTTTGAGGTGAAATAAATGGCAGCATGGATGCCGGGAGTAACTTTTTTAGCTGTCGTAAACGCAA